>DATAYZ010000027.1:0-148562 GCA_036272295.1 Steroidobacteraceae bacterium | reverse complement strand
CAAGGTCCGACGTCCACCTGGGGGCCGCCTGATGAGCAGCGGTCCAGCCGCGGCCTAGAGACCCACCTACGGGGAGCAGTGCCCGCGTAGCTCTGACCCAGACGGGACGGGACGCCCGAGCGGAGGTCGAAGGGAACCGGGGCCTCTTTCCTGCGACCCTAGGGCTTGTGGAAAAAGAGCGGGTGCTCGGGGAGGGCGTCGCGATCGACCTTGCGGCCCTGGGCGATCACGGCGGCGACGCGCTCGATGTTGTGAATGTCGGCGAGCGGGTCTGCGTCGAGCAGCACCAGGTCGGCGACCTTGCCCTTGTCGATGGTGCCGAGATCACGGGAATGGAGTGACGCGGCCGCGCCGTTCGCGGTGGCGGAGACGATGGCTTGCATGGGCGTCATGCCGAGCTCGACGAAGCCTTCGATCGCGCGGATGGTGCCGCTGCCGGGCTCGAGCTCCTCGGTCTTCACGGTACGGCGGAATTCCGGCGCATCGCCGAGGTAGCTGTCCGTGGCGGGGGTGACCTTGCATCCCGCGGCGATGAGCTTGACCGCGTTGCGGTACTGGATGTCCTGGGTCTCCTCCAGCAGGTCGAATCGCCGCCAGTGCTCCGCCGTCGTGGTCGCGGCGGGCATCTTGGCGATGCGCGCCTCCGCCACCGCCCGCTCTGCGAGATGACGTCGACGCACATCGCCGGTGATCAGGTTCGCCCGCATGCCGCAGTACGAGCCCTTGGACACGATCAGGTGGATGAGATCGTCCGGCAGATCGCGGCTCATCATTTCGGGGTGCTGGATGAGATCGATGCCCGCTTCGACGGCCAACCGCAATCCCTCGCTGCTGGTCGCGTGGGTCTGGACGGGCTTGCCGCGCTTGTGTGCCTCGGCCACGATGACCGCTTGCTGACGGGGAGAGAAGCCGATCAGCGACGGGCGCATGAAATGGCTGGTGCCGCCGTACTTGATGACATCGACGCCCTTGTCGAGATAGCCGTCCATGGCGATGCGCAGCTCCTCGGGCGTCATGTCCATGATCTCCTCGCCCATGCCCTGCGCGAGGAGGTCGTCCCACTTTTCCTCGAACATCGACAGATCGGCTTCCTTGGTGAGCGAGAACGTGATGGAAAAAGGCCCGCCCCAGCCGAGGATGTTGCCCGCCAGCAGCAGCCTCGAGCCGACCGCCTCGCCCCGGTTGATTCGGTCGCGCACGACGATGGAGGGAGGCAGCACGCCGTAGCTGTCCACCAGGGTGGTCACGCCCGCCTTGAGCGTGCGTTGCGCGAATTCGAGCGCCAGCTCTTCGTTGCGGTCGCCGTATTTCGCCGAGGTGTCGCGCCGCGACGGCTGGCCGTAGACCGTAAGATGCGCATTGTTGTCGAAGAAGCCGGGGACGAGGTAGCGTCCGGCTCCGTCGATCACGACGGCGCCGTCCGGATGATTCCCGGCCGCGCGCGACAGGTCGGAGATTCGCCCGTTCTCGATCCGCACGGTCATATGCGCCCGCGGCGGCGCGCCGGTGCCGTCGATGAGCGTGACGTCGCGGATGATGAGCGTCGGCGACGGCGTCGTCGATGACGGTGGTGGCAGGGCGGCGAGCGCGGTCGGGAGCCAGGACGCGGCGATACAAAACGTCAAGATCGTCTTTTGCACTGCCAGCTCCTTTCGGCGGATGCAGGCCGCCTTCGCATCCGCCGGCCTGCGCGGCCCCGGCGGCCGCGCCAGGCACCCGGTCATTTCTTGGTGGCCGCCTTCACCGCGTACCAGATCTGCGGCGTGCCTATGACGCCGCTCTTTTCCATCGCGGCCTTTAGGCTGGGCGAGGCGGCAAACGCCTTCGCTTCCTCCAGGCTGTGAAAGTCGTGGATCACCGTGATGTCGTTCGGGTTGTCGGTGGATCGATAGACGGCTTGATAGAAGACGCCGGCTTTCTTCTGCTCCGCGGCGAACCCGTCATACGACTTGCGCCAGGTGGCGTAGCAGGCCACTCGGTGGCGTACGAACAATCTCACGTCCTCGGCGTGCGACACGGCTGCGGCGCCGAGCGCTGCAAACCCCAGGATGCAGGCGGCAAAAAGACTCTTGAGCCTCATGTGAACTCCCTTTACCGGTCGTGGAATCGGAATCCGGTGATCGCCGTCGTGCGGCGGTCGATATTAGCATCCCCCGTGCCGGAGGTTGGAGACCGCCCCTTGCCGGCGGCGGGGCTCTAGCGGAGAGGCTACTCGAGCGAGAGCACGATCTTGCCGACCGTGCCGCCGTGCTCGACCGCGGCGAGGGCCTGTGCCGCCTCTTCGAGCCGGAACGTTCGTTGCACGTGCGGCTTCACTTTCCCGGATGCCACGAGATCGATGATAGCGGCGAGGTCGTTGCCGCTGGCCTCGACCGTGTACCGCAGGGCGCGTACTCCATGTCGAGCCGCGGTCTCCTGGGACGGCTCGGACAGCGTCGACACCAGAACTCCGCCGCGCTTCAGGAGCTTCCAGGAGCGCTCGCGCGTTTCGCCATCGATCAGATCGAGCACCATGTCGAGATCCCGAGCGTGATCCTCGAAGCGCTGCGTCTCGTAGTCGATGACGACGTCGGCGCCGAGACCCCGGGCGAATTCGACGTTGGCGGTCGAGACCGTCGTGAGCACGCGTGCTCCCTGGGCCTTGGCGAATTGAACGGCGAAGTGTCCGACGCCCCCGGAGCCGCCGTGGATCAACACCGATTGGCCGCTTTTCAGCTGGCCATGCCGGATCAATCCCTGCCAGGCGGTCGTCCCCGCGAGGGGAATCGCGGCGGCGTGCGGGAAATCGAGGAGCGGAGGCTTCAACGCGAGGGCCTGCTGATCGAGCACGGTCTTTTCGGCGTATCCCCCGCCGTCGATGCCCACCATTCCGAGGACCTCGTCGCCGACCTTGAACCGCGTGGCCTGGGCGCCGCGCATCTCGACGATACCGGCCACGTCGCGGCCGAGCGTGTAGGGCAACCGGTCTTCCTTGACCGCCGGATAGCCGCCCTTGCGAATCTTGAAATCCACGGGATTGATGCTGGCGGCCTTCACGCCGACGCGCACCTGCGCCGCATCCGGCAGCGAAGGCTCGACTTCGTCGATCTGGAGCACTTCGGGACCGCCGAAGCGATGAATCCGGACCTTGCGAATCTTCATGGCGGGCATCCTCGAGGAGCCGCGGCGTGCTAGCCGCGAGCGGGGACTTCGATGCTAGGACATTTCGCCCGAGCCACCGGTCGGTCAACGCGCCGATCTCGTGTGGGAATGCGTTCCGCGGGGCCTTTGTGTGAGACCGCCCCTACGACGGGGCGGGTCGCGCTCTGGCTGATCCGGCTGCGTATCCGGCGCAGCCTTGGGCCTAGCCTTTGGAAGCGAGGTCTTCAGCCATGAGCACGGAATCTTTCGACAAGCCCTATCCGGCGCCGGCCGGCACGGTTCGGCAACCCCCTCTGGCACCGGCGAGCGCCGTGCCGCCATCCCCGGAAGGGACGGTCCGGCCGGTGCGGCAATCGCCCGAGATGTCGGCCGGCACGAGCCGGAAAGCTCCCGGGGATCTTCGAAGCCACGACGTGGCCGCCCATCCAGCCTCATCGGCGGACAGCGAGCGTTCACTCGAAGGGGCTGGAGCTCCGGGTGAGCGTTCCAGCGAAGGCGCCGCGACGCCCCGTGAGCGTTCCGATGAGGGTGCTGCCACCCGCGAGCGTTCCGCCGAAAGTCCCGCCGCCCGTGATCGTTCCCGCGAAGGTGCCGCGGCGTCCCGTGAGCGTTCCGACGAAGGTGGCGCGGCCCGCGATCGTTCCGAAGGGTCCGATCGCGAGCGATCCGAAGCTTCCGAGGGCAGCCGGGGTCCCTCGGAAAAGGCGTCGGGTGCCGGCCATGAGCGTTCCGAAGATGCCGCGCGGGGGCCCACGATCTTGGTGCGCGGCGAGACGCTTCGCGACGCGTCCAATGACGATAAGGGGTCCACGCGCGACGGGGCGGCTGCCAAGACGGACGACAAGGCCAAGGCGGACGACAAGGAAAAGGCTCCGGAGCGGAAAGTCTCGGAGGCCAAGCTCCAGATGCAGAGCCGCCTGCCGGCTCTCGATGACGATGCGGACGTCGGCGTTCAGAAGGAGCAGCTCGTCATCCGCGACGGCAAGCCGGACCTGAGATTCACCGGCACGCTGATCGCCTCGGCGGCGCCGACCACGGCGCGCAAAGGCAAGTGGGAGGAGCTGCGGATCTACGAGACCAGCGGTGGAACGCACGTCTTTTCGAGGGTGAACCGCACGGTGGCGGCGGACGAGGAGGACCGGCACGAGGCGGAGATATTCGAGCCGTCGCCGTCCTCGATGCCCTCGCAGCTGCTGCGCAGCGCGCGCGAGCTCACCCGTACGCGCCCGCTCATGTGGACGGACGCGGCGGTGAAGTTCTTCGGGTACGAGCCGCTCGCCAAGGAGCTCTATCGCAAGCTCGGGGATCAGTTCGACGAGCACATCAACTGATTTTTTTCGCATGGTGGGGTATCCGATTCGTCGGTAACCGCTCTTCTCGGGCATAGGACCGCCGCAAATCACGCGGCGGCCAATGCAGCCTCGCGAGAGGCAGGGGAGAACTCATGCGTCCGAGCCGCGTGGCCGCCATCGCCGCCTATTGCGCCGTCAATCTCATCACCGCCGCGGGTGTCCGCGCCCAGACCGCGAGCGGCGACAACTCCAACGCTGCGAACGGCGATTCCAAGCTCGAGGAGATCGTCGTCACTGCGACGCGCCAGAAGGAGCTCTTGAGCTCGGTGCCGATCAGCGCCAGCGCATTTTCCCAGAAGAACCTGGATGCGCAGGGCGTCAACCAGATCGACGACATCGCGCTGATCACGCCGGGCGTGACCTTCACCCGGGGGAACAGCGGCAGCACCTCGATCTCCATCCGAGGCATCAGCTCGGACAGCGGCGCCTCGACGACGGGCGTGTACATCGACGACACGCCGGTGCAGTCGCGCGTCATCGGCTTCTCGAGCACCACGGTGTTCCCGAACGTCTTCGACCTCGAGCGCGTGGAGATCCTGCGCGGACCCCAGGGCACCCTCTTCGGCGCGGGATCCGAGGGCGGCACGGTCCGGTTCATCACGCCGCAGCCGAGCCTCACCGAATACAGCGACTACTCCAAGGGAGAAGTGGGATTCACCGAGCACGGCGACCCGAGCTTCGAGGCGGGCGTCGCGGTGGGCGGACCCATCGTCGA
This sequence comes from Steroidobacteraceae bacterium, assembly GCA_036272295.1. Lineage (GTDB taxonomy): Bacteria > Pseudomonadota > Gammaproteobacteria > Steroidobacterales > Steroidobacteraceae > Bog-1198. The sequence goes on along the minus strand of DATAYZ010000027.1, from coordinate 143,354 downwards.
CAACGAGATCGGATTTCGCGCGAGCGCGTCGTATCGCCGCGACGGCGGGTACACCGACCGGGTCGACCGCTTCGGCGGCGGGCTGATCGCGAAGGACGACGACTGGCAGAACACCTATACGGCGCGCGTGGCGCTGGCCTTCCAGCCCGTCGAGCACCTGCTCATCACGCCCTCGTTCTACTATCAGAACATCTACATCAACGACTCGCAAACCTACTGGGAATACCTGTCGAACCCCGGCAACGGGGAGCTCAACAACGGCGCGCCGGTGACCGCGCCGTTCCAGGGCACGAGCTATCTGCCGGCGATCAACGTCGCCTACAGCGCGGACGCGTTCACCGTCACGTCCAACACCTCCTACTACGAGCAGGATGACCAGAACAACCGGGATCTCTCCGAGCTGATCCCGAACGACCTCGGCATCGAGGTCTCGCCCACGCACCCCGTGCCGGGCGATCCGAGCTATCAGGATCAGGATCTTTTCGTGACCTCGCAGAAAGCGTTCACGCAGGAGATTCGCATCCAGTCGAACGACCTCGACTCGCGCCTGCGGTGGCTGGCCGGGGTCTTCTACCAGCACGAGCTGCAGTCCTCGAATCAATACGTGCCGGACACGCCGGCCTCGTTCAATGCGCTGGTCGAGTCCGCCTTCGGCGAAACGACGCAGCAAGCCTTCGGGATGGGCCTCTATCAGAACAAATACAGCTATACCTCCTTCATCGATTCCGTCGACAAGCAGGTCGCGGGCTTCGGCGAGGTGAGCTTCAGGGTCGTCGGGGGCCTCAGCCTGACCGCCGGGCTGCGGGCGGAGCGCTCGACGTTCGCGTTCACCAATACCAGCAACGGCCCGTTCAACGGCGGCCTGTCGGTGGTCAACGGCAACGAATCGGAGACGCCGATCATTCCGAAGTACGGCGTGTCGTACCAGCTCGATCCGGCCAATCTGTTCTACGCGACGGCCTCCAAGGGCTTTCGTCCGGGCGGCGCGAATCCCGCCATCCCGGCCCGCTGCGACACGGACCTCGCCGAGCTCGGCTACACGACGGCGCCCGACTCCTACAAATCAGATTCCGTGTGGAGCTACGAGATCGGGTCGAAGAACCGGCTGGCCGACGGGCGCGTGCGCCTCGAGACCAGCATCTTCGACGTGAAGTGGAGCGGCATCCAGCAGCAGGTCATTCTCGGCACGGGCTGCGGCCTCGACTTCGTCGCCAACCTCGGCAAGGCCACGAGCCGCGGCTTCGATTTCCAGGGCGAGTTCCTCCCCGTGGATCACCTCACGGCGGGCGTCGCGCTCGGCTACAACCATGCCGTGTTCAATCAATCGATCCTGTCGCCGCCCGATCCCGTCACGGGAGTCCGTCCGGTGCTGGTGCGCGCGGGCGAGTCGCTCGGCGTCAATCCGTGGACGGTGGCGGTGAACGCGCAATACGACTTCGTCGCCTGGGGAAGGAACGGCTACGTGCGCGGCGACGATGAGTTCTCGAGCCGGCAGTCGACCCCGACTCCGGCGGAGGACCCCACCAACGAGACCTATTCGCCCGGATTGGTGGAGCTGCCGCAGACCAACCTGCTCAATTTCAGGCTCGGCACGCGGTTTGCGAACGGAGTGGATCTCTCGCTCTTCGTCAAGAACCTGTTGGACAGCCACCCGGTGCTGAGCCGCAACCAGACCGGGTCCAACATCGATTTGATTTACGTGGACCGCACCTTCCGTCCGCGTACCATCGGCATCATGATCACCTCGAGGCACTGATATGACCGCTGCGCCGCTCAAGATCCTGGTTCCTTCGCTCTTGTCCGCCGCGCTGGCGTGCGGCGCCGCGCACGCCGCCGCGACCCGCTGCGAGGATCTCGCCCGGCTCAAGCTGCCGGACACGACCATCACGATGGCGGCATCGGTTGCCGCCGGCGCCTTCACCCCGCCCGTGCCGTCCTGGGCCACGAAGTTCATGCACCCGGCCGCGATTCCCGTCGCCTTCTGCCGGGTCGCGGGGCAGATCCGCCCGACCTCGGACTCAGATATCCGCTTCGAGGTGTGGCTGCCGCAGACCGGCTGGACCGGCCGCTACGAGTCGGTCGGCAACGGCGGCTTCGCGGGCTCGATCCGCTATGACTCCCTGCGCAACCCGCTGCTCGCGGGCTCCGCCGTCGCCTCGACCGACGACGGTCACGAAGCCCCGGCCATCGGCCCGACGAGCGCGGACTGGGCCTTCGGCCATCGCGAGAAGGTCATCGATCACGGCTATCGTGCCGTGCACCTCACGGCGCTCGCCGGCAAGGCCATCACCGCCGCGTTCTATGGCCGGCCGGCCGAGCACGACTACTTCGTCGGCTGCTCCAAGGGCGGGCAGGAAGCCTTCATGGAAGCGCAGCGCTACCCGCAGGACTTCAACGGCATCATCGGCGGGGCGGTCGCGAACCAGTGGACCGATCTGTTCACGAGCTTCATGTGGACCGAGAACCTGAACCTCGCGAGCCGCGACGGTTATCTGTCGCCCGACGATCTCGGCAAGATCGGAGCGGCGATCGCGGACGCCTGCGACACCATCGGCGGCGTCAAGTCCGGCTTCGTCAACGATCCGCTCAGCTGCAAGGTTGCGACGTCCTCCCTCGGCCTGAGTCCGGCGAAGCTCAAGACCTACGAGGCCATTCACCGGGGACCGGTGGATCGCGCAGGACGCTCGATCTATGCGGGGCAGGCCTACGGCAGCGAGAACCCGGGGTGGAAGGACACCATCAGCGCCACGAGCTTCGAGGCCGCGCAGACCGAGGCGCAGATGAGCATGTACGGCGCCAACTACTACCGAAATTTCATCTACCAGGACAAGAGCTGGACCTTCCACGGCTTCGATCCCGACAAGGGGCGCGCCGATGCCGTCAAGGCCGTCGGCAGCATCATGAACGCCGAGGACGTGCACTTCGCGAAGTTCAAGGCGCACGGGGGCAAGCTGATCCAGTACGGGGGCATGGTCGACTCCATCGTCACCCCTCTCGCCACCGTGAAGTTCTACCAGTCGGTGGTCGCGGCTCAAGGAAAGCTGCCGGCCGCGGTTGCGCTCGAGCGCACCCAGGACTTCTACCGGTTGTTCATCGCGCCCGGCATGGGCCACTGCGGCGGTGGCCCGGGCCCCAATCAGTTTGGCCAGGCCGGCGGCACCGGAGACGCGCAGCATGACCTCGTCGTCGCTCTCGAGGAGTGGGTCGAGAAAGGCGTGCCGCCCGTACGGCTGATCGCCACCAAGTACCATGCGGACGACAAGGACAAAGGCGTGGCGATGACCCGTCCCTTGTGTCTGTTCCCCAAGGTGGCGAAGTACAAGGGGAGCGGTGCGGTGACCGATGCCGCCAGTTTCACCTGCGCGGTGGACTGAAGGGTGCTGCCGGACCCGCGGGGCGTAAACGACTTCGAGCAACTCGCCGCCCGGTTTCGCTGGGAGATCCCCCAGCGCTACAACATCGGCGTGGACGTGTGCGACAAATGGGCGCACGAGCCCGCCCGCGTCGCGCTGATCTACAAGCCGCCGGCCGGCGACAACGTCGAATACACGTTTGCCGACATCCGCCTGCTCTCCAACCAGGCGGCGGCCCTGATGCGCAGCGCCGAGCTGGCGCGGGAAGACCGTGTCGCGGTGCTGCTGCCGCAACTGCCGGAGACGGCGATCGCCCACGTCGCGATCTACAAGATGGGCGGTGTCGCGGTGCCGCTGTTCAGCCTGTTCGGCGTCGATGCGCTCGAGTACCGCCTTCGCGACAGCGGCTCGCGGGCGGTGATCACCGACCTCGCCGGAGCCGCGAAGTTGCGCGAGATCCGGCACCGCCTGCCCGATCTCCAGATCATCTATACGATCGACGGCGTGATCGCGGACAGCGTGGACTTCCACGAGGGACTTGCGCGGCAGAGCATTCATTTCGAGCCGGTATCGACCCGTGCCGACGATCCGGCGCTCATCATCTATACCTCCGGCACCACCGGCGCCCCGAAGGGCGCGCTGCACGCGCACCGAGTGCTCCTCGGCCATCTGCCGGGCGTCGAGCTGTCGCATGATTTTGCCCCGCAGAGCGGCGATCGCTTCTGGACCCCGGCGGACTGGGCTTGGATCGGCGGCCTGTACGACGTGCTGATGCCCGCGTGGCATCACGGCCTGCCCGTGGTCGCGCATCGCTTCGCGAAATTCGATCCCGAGGCCGCCTTCCAGCTGATCGACGACTGCGGGATCCGCAACGCGTTCATCCCGCCGACGGCGCTGAAGATGATGCGCACCGTCGCCAATCCCGAGGCGCGATGGCGGCTCGACATGCGCACCATCGCGAGCGGCGGCGAGTCGCTCGGCCGCGAGCTGCTCGAGTGGGGGCGCAGGACGTTCGGCCTCGACATCAACGAGTTCTACGGCCAGACCGAGTGCAACATGGTCATCTCGTCGTGCGCGCGCCTCGAGCCGGCGCGCCCGGGGCGGATCGGCAAGGCGGTGCCCGGCCATCGGGTCGCGATCGTGGATGCGGCCGGCAACCCGGTACCGGCAGGTGTCCCCGGTCAGATCGCCGTCGAGCGTCCTTCCCCGGTCATGTTCCTGCGCTACTGGAACAATGCGGCGGCGACGGCCGCCAAGTTCGTGAACAACTGGCTGCTCACCGGCGATCTCGGGGAGAGCGATGCGGATGGATACATCCGCTTCATCTCCCGCGACGACGACATCATCACGAGCGGCGGCTACCGCATCGGCCCGGGCGAGGTGGAGGATTGCCTGCTGGGACATCCTGCCGTTCGGCTGGCCGCGGTCGTCGGCGTGCCGGACCCCCTGCGGACGGAAGCCGTCAAGGCCTTCGTGGTCCTGCGCGGCGGCATCGAGCCGGGCGAGCAGCTGATCCTGGAGCTGCAGAACCACGTGAAGTCGCGCCTCTCCGCGCACGAGTATCCGCGGCAGATCGTGTTCGTGGATTCGTTGCCGATGACCGCGACCGGGAAGATCATCCGGCGGGAGCTGCGGAGCGCCGGGCCGGCGGCGGCTGATCCGGGGCGTATCTAGCGGAGGGAGCGGTCTGCCCGGGTAAGAGCTACGCGGATACTGCTACCCGTGACAGGGCGCGAGCGGAGAGATCCGGCCGTCGATCGACGATCGGCTGCGTTGCGAATTTGCGCGCGGCGGCAACTCGATTATAGTGGTCGCATGGAAGACACGAGCAAGGGAGTGCCGCAATTCGCCACCGCCGAATTCGCGCCCGGCAACCCGTCGATGGCTTGCGCCGCCTGCCGGAAGGCCATCGCGGGGCCGTATTACCAGATCAATGCCGCCAAAGTTTGTCCGGAATGCGCCAAGAAGATCCAGGATCAGAGCCCCAAGGACTCGCACGCGGCGTTCGTCCGTGCCGTGCTCTTCGGCATCGGCGGCGCGCTGGCGGGGTTCGCTCTTTACGTCGGCTTCGCGTTGATCACCGGGCTCGTGATCGGGTGGGTGTCGCTCGCCGTGGGCTTCATCGTCGGCAAGGCGATGAGCGTGGGGTCGGGCGGTGTCGGCGGACGCCGCTATCAGATCGTGGCCGTGCTGCTCACCTACCTTGCCGTCTCCCTGTCGGCGGTGCCCATCGCCATCCATCAAATGAGACAGCACCGGGCTCAGGTGCAATCCACCGAGGCCGCTGCGCCGCAAGGCGGGGCCTTGAACGACGCCAAGGCCGCCGGCGCGCTGGCGTTGATCGGCATTGCCTCGCCGTTCCTCGACCTGCAGGACCCGCTCCACGGCATCATCGGTCTCGTGATCCTGTTCGTCGGCATCCGCTTCGCGTGGCGCTTCACGTCCGGCCGCACGGTGACCGTGTCGGGGCCGCACGCTGCGCCGACGCCCGCGGTCCCCTGAGGCGGCGGCCCGGGAATTCCCATCGCCACCGCGCCTGACAAGTGCGGCCGCTGCGGTACGCTTCTGCCGCCGGACTCCCTGGCGTGCAGTCACTGCCAGGCCCTGGTGCACGCTGCTCGAATCGAGGAGCTCGCGGCGGGCGCCCGCGCCCACGAGGAGCGCGGCGAGCGGGCCGCGGCGCGCGATGACTGGGCGGAAGCGCTGAAGCTGATCCCCGCCGATACTTCGCAGGCCGCGTGGGTCCGCGCCAAGCTCGACGAGCTCAATGAAGCCATCCGGCGTGAAACGGCAAAGAACGCGGCTCCGGCATGGACCCGCAAGCTGGGCCCGCTCGCGCCGATCGCCCTGCTGCTGCTCAAGGGCAAGGCGATCCTGTCGATCCTCAAGCTCAAGTTCCTGCTCAGCTTCGCAACCTTCGCCGCGCTCTACTGGGCGCTCTACGGTTTCAAGTTCGGCATCGGAATCGCCGCGCTCGTCCTGCTGCACGAGCTCGGCCATTACATCGAGGTGCGGCGGCGGGGACTGACCGCGCATCTGCCCATGTTCATTCCCGGCTTCGGCGCGTACGTACGGTGGAGCGCGGCGGGCACGACCGCGGATACGCGGGCCATGGTGAGCCTCGCCGGGCCTCTGGCCGGCGCGCTCGGGGCGGCGCTCTGCGCGCTCGTCTGGATGCAGACGCGGGAGCGGGTGTGGATTGCGCTCTCCAGCTTCTCGGCCTTCATCAATCTGATGAACCTGATTCCCGTCTGGACACTCGACGGCGCGCAGGCGATGGCGGCGATCAATCGTGCGGGGCGGATCGGCATCGCGGTCGCCGGCGTCCTGTTCGCCGCGTATTTCTCCCAGCCGCTGTTGCTGCTCGTGGTGGCGGGCGCCGTGTACCGGGCGTTCGACAAGACGCTCGCACCCGACATGCCGCCGAGCTACGGCGTCACGGCCTACTTCGTGACCCTGCTCGCCGTGCTCGGGCATCTTTCTTCGCTGGCTCCGCTCGGCGCGCCGGCGCGCTGACGGGCTGGTGGAAACGCCCGACGCCCATCGACGGGAGCAGGAATTGCTGCCTCGCCCGGCAGCCCGGGCGAGGACATCCCTGTAGCAGGCCGCCGCACCGTCGGCCGGGACGTCGCCGTGCCGCGGCGCCGTGGAAGGGCATGCAGCGCGGGGCATCACCTCGCCGAAGAGGCACCCGGGGAGGTGCTCGACGAGCTGCTTCAATTCTTGGCGGGCGCCGAGGCGTAGCAGGCGAGGCCCACGAGGCTGATGAGCGCCGCGGCGCTGAAGTAGAGCCCGACCCAGGGCAGGCCGCCACGGCGTGCCAGCGACTCCGCGAGCACGGGCGCGATGCCGCCGCCCAGGATCCCCCCGACGGTGAATGCCACGGACACGCCCGTGTAGCGGACCCGGGCGGGAAAAAGCCCCGGCATCCACGATCCGAGCGGTCCGTACACAAGGCCCATCACGAACAGCGCAACGGCCAGAAACAGCCAGATGGCCGGGAGCGACCGGCTCCCGAGCAGCGGCGCGAGCAGAAAGCCCGTGGCGACGGCGAGGACGCAACCGATGATCAGGACGCGGCGCGCATCGCTGCGATCGGCCCAGCGGCCCGAGCAGAGGATGCCTGCGGCGAGGAAGGGGATCGCGGCCAGCAGCACGCCCAGGATCTCGCGCCGGTCGAGCCCGAGCTGGGCGGTCGCGTAGCCCAGGGTGAACGTGGTCGTGATGTAGAAGATCGCAAAGGCGGCCACCACCGCGAGCGTTCCGGCGAGCGTCTCGCGCGCAAAGCCCGCGAACAGCTCCGCGGCGGGCACCCGCGGCGGCGGCGCACGAGCGATCGCGGCGGCGAATGCCGGCGTCTCGGTCAGCCGCAATCGGACCCAGAGTCCCAACCCGATCAGCACGGCGCTCGCGAGGAAGGGAATCCGCCAGCCCCAGGCCGAGAACTCCTCGGGCGACAGCCAGAGCCCGAGCAGCAGGAAGAAGCCGTTGGCGGCGACGAAGCCGACCGGGGCGCCGAGCTGCGGGAACATGCCGAATCGGCCGCGCAGCGAGGGCGGCGCATTCTCCACCGCGAGCAGCGCGGCGCCGCCCCATTCTCCGCCGAGCCCGAGCCCCTGGCCGAAGCGCAGGAGACAGAGGAGCACGGGCGCCGGCCAACCGATGTCGGCATAGGTGGGAACGAGGCCGATCGCCATGGTCGAGACGCCCATCAAGAGCAGCGAGGCGATCAGCGTCGACTTGCGGCCGACGCGGTCCCCGAAATGGCCGAAGGCCAGCGCGCCGATCGGGCGCGCGAGGAATGCGACGCCGAACGAAGCGTAGGCCGCGAGCAATTGCGCGGACGGAGGGGCGGCGGCGAAGAACAGCTTGCCGAACACCAGGGAGGCGGCCGTGCCATAGATGAAAAAGTCGTAGAACTCGATGGCCGTGCCGGCGAGGCTCGCGGCAAGGATGCGCGCGGTCGACGCGCTGCGTGGGCTCGAAGTCATGGGTGTCAAAGCTTGGAGTTGATGGTGATGCCGATGGTGCGCGGCCGGAACGTGCGATCGGAGTAGATCAGATCGAGGTTGGAGCCCACCTGGGTGCGGCTCAGGACGGGGTGGCTGTCCAGCAGGTTCTTGACGAAGAGCGAGAGGTCCAGCCCGTTCGCAAACCGCGTGCCGAGCCTGAAATTGAGCAGGTTGGTCTGCGGCAGCTCGACCAGGCCCGATGCGTAGGTTTGATTGCGCGGGTCCTCGGCCGGGGTCGGATTGGACTGCCGGCCGGCGAATTGATCGTCGACGCGCAGGTACGCGCCGCGGCCCCAGGCGGTGAAGTCGTATTGCGCGTTGACCGCGGCCATCCACGGATTGACGCCGAGCGAATTTCCCGAGCGCACGAGCACGGGCCTCGCGCCCGTCACCGGATCGGGCGGCGAGAGGATGGATTGATCGAAGGCGGCATCGTCGTAGCCCACGGCGAGCCCGGTCGTCAGGTGATCGTTGGCGAGATACTCGCCCTGCAGGTCGAATCCGCGGCTGGTGGCCCGCCCGAGATTGGCGACGAAGTTCAGGCCGCAGCCGGTGCCGAGGGTGACCTGTTGTTGAATGCCGCTCCACTTCACCTCGAAGAGGCTCGACTGCAGGCGCAGGCGCCCGTCGAGCAGGCGGTTCTTGGATCCGATCTCGTAGCTCCAGACGGAATCCGATTTGTAGGAGTCCGGTGCGGACGGATAGCCGAGCGAGGCCAGATCGGCATCGCAGCGCGACGGAATCGCCGCGTTCGCGCCGCCGGTGCGGAAGCCCTTGGCCGCCGTCGCGTAGAGGAGGTTGCCGGGATTCACCTGGTAGGACACGCCGTACTTGGGTATCACCGGGGTCTCCGACTCGTTGCCGTTCACGACGGTGAGCCCGCCGTTGAAGGGACCGTCGCTCGAGTTCGTGAAGCTGAACGTCGACCGCTCCACGCGCAGACCCGCCGTCAGCGTCACCCGCTCGACGGGCTTCACGCTGATCTCGCCGAAACCGGCGATCTGCTCGTCGATGGAGTTGATGATGGAGCGATAGCTGTACACGCCGTCGGCGAGGCCCATGCCGAACGCCTGCTGGGTCGACTCGCCGAGCGCGGCCTCCACCAGGGCGTCGAACGAAGCGGGGGTATCGGGGACGTACTGGTCCGAGGACTGATGCTCGTGCTGATAGAAGACGCCCGCCACCCAGGTGAAGCGCGACTCGAGATCGTTCGACTGGATGCGGATCTCCTGCGTGAAGGCTTTTTGCGAGGTGACGAAGAGATCCTGGCTCTCGTAGCCGGGGTCGCCCGGCACGGGGTGCGTGGGAGTGATCTCGACGCCCAAGTCGTTCGGAATCAACGCGGAGAGGTCGCGGTTGTTGCGGTTGTCCTGCTCGTAGAGCGACGTGTTGGACGTGACGGTGAACGAGGACGCCCGATAGTTCACGTTGAGCGCCGGCAGGTAGCTGTTGGCCCGGAACGGCGCCGTGACGGGTGCGCCGTCGTCGAACCGGCCGCGCGCGGGGTCCGACAGATACTCCCAGTAGGTCTGCGAGTCGTTGATGTAGATGCTCTGGAAGTAGAGCGATGGGGTGATCTTGAGGTGATCGACGGGCTCGACTGCGAGCGCCAGGCGCGCGTTGTACGAGTCCTGCCAGTCGTCGTCCCGGGCGATCAGGCCGCCGCCGAAGCGGTCGACGCGATCGGTGTAACCGCCGTCGTGCCGGTAGGAGAGGCTGGTGCGAAATCCGATCTCGTTCTCGACCAGCGGGCCGCCCAAGGCGGCGCGCGCCTCGAAGCTCGGGTCGCCGTGCTCGGTGAACGCGAGCTCGCCGCGCGTGTCGTCGGTGTAGTCGGTGAGACTGGGCTGCGTGGTGATGAAGCGGATGGTGCCGCCCTCGGATCCCGCGCCGAACAGGGTGCCCTGGGGTCCGCGCAGGATCTCCACCCGCTCCACGTCGAACACGTCCGGGAATATCGTGGTGCTGGAGAACCCGATCACGCGCGACTGAACCGGGGTATCGTCGATGTACACGCCCGTCGTCGAGGCGCCGCTGTCCGAGTTGATCCCGCGGATGGCGATCTGCGCGGTGCCGCTGTTGCCCCGCGTGAAGGTGACGCCGGGCGTCATCAGGGCGATGTCGTCGATCTGCGTGGCGCCTTCGGCCTCGAGCGTCTTGCGGGTGAAGACGCTCGCGCTGATCGGCACGGTGCTGAGCGGCCGGGCCTGGCGCGTGGCGGTGACGACGATCTCCTCGAGCTTGGCCCCGTCCCCGCCCGCCTCGGACTCATGGGACTTCTCGGAGCTCTCGGCGCGTGCCGACGCCGACGCGTCGCTCGAGACCTGGGCGAGACGGAGCCGGTCCCAGAAGCCGCGCTTGGGCGGATGCGCCGTTCCCTCGCCCGTCGCGGACGAGGCCGACTCCGGCACCGCGGGCGGCGCCGCCTTTTTTGTCTCGGTTTTCGTGCCGATCGGAACGATCGTCACGGTCTTGTCGTCCAGGTACTTGAAGGTGAAACCGGTGCCGCTGAGGAGGCCTCGCAGGGCTTCCTCGGGCGTGAGCTCGCCGCTCACACCGTTGGTGCGCAGCACGTTGATCTGCTCGGAGACGTAAACGATCTGGAAGTTCCGCTCCTTGGCGAGCGTCTGCAGTGCCGTGGAAAGACCTTCGGGAGGGATGCTGGTCGGCTTTCTGACGGGCGCGCGGACGTCCTCGCCGATCGAAGCGCCCGCAAAGCAAAGACCGACGGCGGCGGCCAGTGCAGTCAGGCACATCCGCTGTTTCCTGTGTCCTGTCAGGGCTCGCGCGGCCGCAGTCTGACATCGCAACGGTCTCATGCCGGGGATTGAAGGATCGATCCGTTGGTTCTTTACAGGCCGTTCTTCTCGATGCGAATCTCAGATTCCGTCTCGACGAGGTGCAGTTCGGGCCGCGCGCGCAGGAAGCGGATCAGCGACGCCGGGTCGGTGGATGAAAACACGCCGCTCACGTGAAAGGTCTCGAGCGCGGGATCCGCGACGACCAGCTGCCGGCCGTTGTAGCGGTTGAACTCATCGGCGACATCGGCCAGCGAGGCGGACTCGAACACCAGCCGGCGCTGGGTCCATGCGGTGGCATTGGCGACGTTCGGATGCTCGGCGACCCGGATCACCTTGGGCGTGACCATGAGCTGCTCGCCCGCCGCCACCATGATGTTGCCGACCTGTCCCGGCGCGACCGACGGAAACGCGAGATTGGACTCCGCGGGAGCGCCCGCGCCTGCGGCTCGGGCTCTCGGATCGAGGGCGATCGCGTGGTCGGTGAGGATGGCGACCCGGCCCTCGACCACCGTGACGACGGTGCCGGCGCGCTTCTGATAGATGTCGAACTCGGTCCCCACCGCGCGAACCAGCGTGTCGCCGGTCTTGACGATGAAGGGGCGGGCGGCGTCCTTCGCGACGCGGAAGAGGGCCTGGCCTTGGACGAGCTCCACGCGGCGTTCCCCGCGCGAGTAGCGCACGACCATCTTCGAGCGGGAATTGAGCTCGACGGTCGACCCGTCCGCGAGCGTGAGCGAGCGCTGCTCGCCGATCGCCGCGGAATAGGTGGGCGGTTGATGGAGGTCCAGGTAGACGAGGGCGGCGCCGGCCGTTGCGAGCAGGCAGGCCGCGATCGCGGCGAGACGCCTCGCTCGAAAGCGTCGCCGCGTGGGCGCCTGCGGGGGCGACTGCGCCTCCGGCCGGGCCGTGCGCTCGAGGGGCACGGAAGCGTCGGGCATGCCCTGCGCCGCGACATCCTGTCTCGGGGGCTCCGCGCTCCGCAACGGGGGCAGCTCGACCACGTTGTCGTGGTCCAGCGCGGCCTGCGCGATCAGCGTGTCGCGGTCGAATTTTCCCTTGGGGTCGAGCGAGAGGCCCTCGTCCCAGATGGCGGCGATCTCGAGGTATGCGCGCAGGTGCTCCGGCGATTTGCGCAGCCAGCAGTCGAGTGCGGCGCGCGCCGCATCATCGAGATCGCCGGCGCGGCAGTCCATGAACCACTCGCAGGCCTCTTCGTAGATCTGGGTGTTGAGCTTGAGCCGTGGGTCCATGATCAGGCCTGTTGCAGACGCAGCCGCAAATGCAGCAGTGCTTTCATGAGGTACTTCTTGACCATGGGGCGCGAGGTCTCCAGGCGGGACGCGATCTCGTCGAAGGATAAGCCATCGCGTCGATGCAGCATGAAGGTCGCGCGCGCCTTTGGCGAGAGCTCCTCGAGGGCGCGCTGGAGCCGCTCGAGGCACTGTTGCGCCTCCAAGGCCAGGGCGGGATCGGTATCGTGCGTGGTTGCCGGCTCATTGAGCAGGTGCGTGACCTCGACCGCCGGCGGGGTCGCCGACTGGCGCATGGTGTGCTGCTGGACGACGTGCTGCGCCACGGTGAAGAGATAGGCTTCCGGGGAGCGCACGGAGTCGATGTTGGGGATGCGCAGCATGCGCAGATACACCTCTTGGACGATGTCCGGAACGTCGGCGAGATTGCGCGCCCGTGCGAACACGAAACGCCGCAATTGCGTGCCATGGCTGGCGACGAGATCCGTCACCAAGCATTGAGCTCGAGCGTCTTCCGCCTCCGCCAACAGGAGCTCCCCCATATTCTCGTCGCTATTAAACCCAAGAGCGGTTCTAGTCGAATCGGATACCCTGGGGGCAGAATATTTTTTTGTGGCGGTGCGTCAAAAGGGCGGAAGCGCGTCAGGGCCGCGGTTAGGCCAGGCTCAGCGCCCGCAGCTCGCCATCGCTCAGCGTGAGCTCGGTCGCGCGCACCAGGCTGTCGAGCTGCTCGCGCGAGGTGGCGCTCGCGATCGGGGCGGTGACGCCGGGCTGGCGCATGGCCCAGGCGAGCGCGACCTCGGCGGGCTTCGCACCGTGCGCGCGGGCGACGCCGTCGAGCGCGTCGAGGATGCGCAGGCCGCGTGCGTCGAGGTATTTCTCGACTCCCTGGCCGCGGGGGCTCTGGGCGAGATCGGCCTTGGAGCGGTACTTGCCCGAAAGAAAGCCCGACGCGAGGCTGAAGTAGGTGATGACCCCGAGGCCTTCGTGCATGCAGGTGTCGCGCAGCGCGCCTTCGAAGCCGGCGCGATCGTAGAGATTGTATTCGGGCTCGACCACCCGGTAGCGCGGCAGGGAGCTCTGCGCGGCGGCATCGAGCGCATCCTGAAGCTGCCGGGCGTCGTAGTTCGAGGCGCCGATGACGCGCACCTTGCCCTGATCGATGAGCTTTCGATAGGCGTCCAAGGTTTCCTCGATGCGCGTCGAGGCATCCGGCCAGTGACTGAAGTACACGTCGATGCGATCGGTCCGGAGGCGGCGCAACGAATCCTCGGCAGCGGCCAGGATGTGCTTTGCCGTCAGGTCCTTCGCGTAGGGTCCCACCGCGGAGCCCACCTTGGTGATGATCACGGTCGAGTTGCGGCGGCCGGAGCGCTCGAGCCATTTGCCGAGGATGCTCTCCGACTCGCCGCCGACGTTGCCGGGCGCCCAGGCCGAATACGAATCCGCGGTGTCGATGGTATTGAGCCCCGCATCGGCCGCGCGATCCAGGAGCTCGAGCGAGCGCGGCTCGTCGGCGGTCCAGCCGAAGACGTTTCCGCCGAGCACCAGCGGGGAAATCTGAATTCCGGTGTTGCCGAGAGCACGTGGTTTCATGGAGCCTCCGAGCGGTACCCGCTCACTTCAACCCGAACACGAACAGTACGCGGTCCGCGCTGACGGCGATGAGCTGGCGGCCATCGATGCCGAAGCTCATCGGGTTCGACTGGACCCTCGATCCCGTGCCGACGTGCCAGAGCGGGCGGCCGGTGGCCGAGTCGAGCGCAAGGAAGTCACCCTCGTCGGTGCCGGTGAACACGAGCCCGCCCGCGGTCGACAGGACGCCGGAGGTCGCCGGCGAGAGCAGCGGAAAGGTCCACTTCACGTCGCCGGTGAGCGCGTCCATCGCGCGCACCTCGCCGGAGACGTCGATGTTCGCCATCTCGGTCTCGCCGCCGCCGGGATAGTAGCGGCCGGGCCGGAACTGCATCGCCCGCTTGAAGTACGTGGCGCCGCGCGTGCGCACCGGGACGTAGATCCAGCGCCGCGTGGGATCGTACGAGGGGCTGAACCAGATGGTCGCGCCGTTCGCATTCGGCCAGATGAACGTGCCCTTGTCGCTGGGATCGGTAGCGGCGATCACGATCGGCCGGCCCTTGGCGTCGAGACCCTTGGCCCAGGTCTGCCGGGCGTACGCCTGGCCGGCGAGGAATTCGCCGGTGACGCGATCCAGCACGTAGTAGAAGCCGTTGCGATTGGCGTTGACGATGAGGCGGCGCTCGCGCCCCTTGAGCACGGCGTCGATGAGCACGGGCACGTGGCCCGCGTCCCAGTCGTGCGTATCGTGGGGCGTGAACTGGAAGTGCCAGCGCATCTTGCCGGTGTCTTCGTCCAGCGCGACGAAGCTGTCGGTGTACAGGTTGTCGCCGGGACGCGGGTCGCCGTTCCAGTCCGGGCTGGGATTGCCGATGCCCCAGTAGATGAGCTTGAGCGCGGGATCGTACGCGCCCGTGACCCAGGTGGGCCCGCCGCCGGACTTCGCGCTGTCGCCGCCCCAGGTTTTGTACGCCGCCTTGTCGTCCGGTCCGGGGATGGTCCAGAAACGCCAGAGGCGCTTGCCGGTGGCGGCATCGTACGCATCGAGCAGCCCGCGGATGCCGGCCTCGCCCCCCGCGACGCCGGTGATGACCTTGCCGTCGATGGCGAGCGGCGCGCCGGTCATGCCGTAGCCCTGCGAGTAGTCGACGACCTTGGTGGCCCATCGCTCCGCGCCGCTTTTGAGATCGAGCGCGACGAGGTAGCAGTCCAGCGTGCCGACGTAGAGCATGTCCCCCAGGACGGCGGCGCCGCGGTTGGCGGCGGCGAACTGCATCAGGTGAAAGTCGGGCGGTATCGGGCGCTTCCACGTCCAGAGCACGCGGCCCGTGCGTGCGTCGAGCGCGGTCGCCGAGCTCGGTCCCGTGAGATACAGGATGCCGTCGACCACGAGCGGCGAGGTCTCGTTGGCCGGGTCGGGCATCTGGTAAGCCCACTGCATCCGGAGGTTCTGGACGTTGCCCGCGTTCACTTCCGCGAGCGGGGAGTACCGCTGGCCCGTGTAGCTGCGGGAGTAGGTCATCCAGCTCTGGGGCTCGCGGTCGGCCTTCGCGATGCGTTCGTAAGGCACCTGGGCAACGGCCGCGGCCGCGGCCGCGACCAGGCCAAGGGCCAGCAGCGCAACTGGCCGGAGGATGGCGCGGGGCAGGCGCCCCTGGGCTGCGATGCGCGGCCGCTCGAGGACGCGCCGGGTGCCGGCGCTCGTCATGGGGCCGCTCTCGGCGCGAGCAGGAAGGCGATCAGGTCGTCGAGGTCCGCAGGCGGCAGCTTTGCGAACGAGGGCATCGGCGTTCGACCCTCGAGCCGCTCGAGCGAGGCGAGCCCGGCCTTGTCGAAGCTGTGGAAATTTCCGGCGGCATCCTTCAATTGCACGCTGAAGTCGTCCTCGTTGACCCGGATGCCCTCGACGGCGGCTCCCGATCGGCTGGTGGCGCGGAGCATGAGGAATTCGGCCGGCAGCCGCGAGGGGGGATCGAGCAACACCTGGCGCACGTAGGCGGCGCTCCGGCGGTCGCCGAGATCCGTGAGCTCTGGCCCGAAGCCTTTGCCCGCTCCTGCGAGGATGTGGCAGGCGGCGCATCCGCCGGCCGCGAACACGCGCGCGCCGTGCGCCGCGTCGCCGGTCACGGCGGTCGCGGCGGATCGTCCGACGGAGCGCACGAAGGCCACGACTTCTCTCACGTCCTCGTCCGTCATGAATCCGCCGTCGGGCATCTCGGGTGGAATGCCGGTCTCGATGAGGTCGCAGAGCGCGGCCTCATCCGGGGCACGGGCGATGTGCGCGCGCCGAAGGTTCGGGCCGCGCCCGCCGCTGGCATCCATGCCGTGGCACACCGCGCAGTTCTGCTCGAAGACGTGGCGGCCCCGCTCGACGAGCTGATCGTGGGTGTAGACGGTCGAGCCGCCCGCGAACGGCTTCAAGGCATCGCACGCCGCGAACAACGGCGCGGCGGGGGCGAGCAGGGCGATCGCCAGAGCCCATTGGGAGGCGTATGAAGTCACGGCGCTTTTATAGCATGCGGCACCGCGGGCCGCGGCCACCGAGCACCGGCCCGGCGTTACGAGATGCAGGATCGCAAGTCGGCCGAGGCGATGATGGGCTCTCCGGATCTCGCGGCCAAGATGAAGAAGGCGGGCGTCATCGGTACGCCGAAGGTCCGGTGCTGACGGACGCCGGAGTCCTTCGGTCGGCGGGCGCGAGCGGTCCTGACAGTGGCGCTCGTCCGGCGTCCTTTCCTGAGGCGAGCTTCCATTTCCGACCATGACCTGAGGACGAGGGACGACCCATGAACACGCCGCGCGGCTACAACCCCATCGGTCAATCCGCGCCGGGACTGCCGCGCCACGATGCGCAGGTGCCGGGACACGTGTCGGGCACCCCGATCCCCAACATCGGCGGCGGGGAGCCCGCGCCGACGGCGCAGCCGGGGCTCAATCCTGCTTACACCGGTCCTGGGCTGCCGGATTGGTGCACCAAGCCGATCGGGCGGGTGCTGTTCTTTTTTTGGGTGTACCTGACGGCGCCCGTCGAGGCGGCGCTCTATCCGATCGCCGGAGCCGCGGGACTCGCGGGCGGCGGCATCGGTTGGCTGATCGCCCGAGCATTGGGCGGGGGCTATGACATGACCCACGGCTGGGCGTGGACGAGCTGCTTCATCGGCGTCGTGGCGCTGATGCGCACGGACATCCGCATCGAGGCGCAGAACGCGGGCTACCGGGCGCTGCGCCGCTGGCTGCGGCTCGGGCTCAGCTTCGCCTTCATGCTCGCACTCAACTTGAGCGAACAGGGCAGCTCCGTGGGCAGCGCGATCATCGTCGCCGCGGTGTTCACCGGCATCGTATTCCTGGTGCTGCGCTCCAAGTATCTGCGCTTCGTCTGGCACACGCTGCAGCACGTCTCCTGGATGCGCCCGTCGGTGGCGCCGTTGATGCCCGGGTAGCGCGAGCGGCGCGACGGCGGTGCGCTGCGGCGCGGACGGCACGGAGATGTGCGGCGGCGGCGCGGCGTGAGGCGGCCGGCGCGGCGCCTGCCTCATCGGAATCCGCAGCTCTCGTGTAGGGGATGGAGCACGGCAAAGCGACGTGCCGATCACATTTTTGTCCCGGCCCTCGCGGTCATAATGTGGTGCGTTATGACACGATCCACTGCATCGCCGATTGCATCCCTGATCCTTCTCGCTGCCGCCGGGCTGAGCGGTTGCGGCGAAGGCCCGCAGGTCCTGGCGGTACGCGTGTCGGGCACGACGACGGGCCTCACGGGTACCGTGGTGCTCAGGAACGACGGGTGGGACCCTCTCACCATCAAGCAAAACGGGCCGTTCACCTTCACTTCGCCCATCGCCGCGGGACACGCGTATGCGGTGACCGTCGATACGCAACCCGCCGGCCAGACCTGCACGGTGAGCAACGGCTCGGGCACCGCGGGGTCGGCGGACGTGACTGATGTGTCCGTGACCTGTGTCGCGGACACCGAGACCCTGGCAGGGACCGTGTCGGGTCTCGCCGGCAGCCTGGTGCTGCAAGCCAACGGCGGCGATACCCTGACGATCACCGCGGACGGCGCCTTTGTGTTTCCGACGCCCGTCGCCGATGAGAGCGCTTACGCGGTCAAGATCCAGGCCCAGCCCGCGAACCAGACATGCACGCTGGCCAATGCGTCCGGCGTCGTCGGAACCGCCGACATCACCGACATCCGCGTCACCTGCTTTACCAACGCCTTCACCGTCGGCGGCGCGGTCTCGGGGCTGACCGGCACCGTGGTGCTGCAAGACAACGGCGGCGACACGCTGTCCATCGGCACGGATGGAGCCTTCACGTTCCCGACACCCGTCGACGAAGGAAGCCGCTACCAAGTGACGGTGAAGAGCCAGCCGGCCACCGAGACCTGCTCGGTCACGCACGGCTCGAACACCCTGGGTGCGGCGCGCGTCACCAACGTCGCAGTGGTGTGCGCCGTGAACATATTTTCGGCGGGCGGCACGGTCTCGGGCCTCGCGGGTACCCTGGTGCTGCAGAACAACGGCGGCGACACCTTGACACTCGGCGCCAACGGACCGTTCACATTCGCGACACCGGTGGCCGAAGGCGGCACGTACTCGGTCACCGTGCAGACGCAGCCCGTCGACCAGACCTGCACCATCTCCGATGCCTCGGGCCCCATCGGCGGCTCCAACGTCACGAACATCGACGTGACGTGCGCGCTGAACGCTTATACCGTCGGCGGCACGGTCAGCGGGCTCAGCGGCACGGTCATCCTGCAGAACGACGGTTCCGACAACGACACGGTCACCTCCAACGGGCCGTTCACGTTCGCGACACCGGTCGCCGAGGGAAGCCCCTACAACGCGACGGTGTTGATGCAGCCGACGGCGCAGACCTGCACCGTCATCAACGGCTCGGGAACCATGGGCGGCTCCAACGTGACCAACGTGAGCGTGTCCTGCGTGGCGAACACGACCACGGTCACGGCGAGCTCGACGGGAACGATTCCCGTGAACGGGAGCTCCGGCAGCGTGACCGTCACCAACACGGGCGCGAACCCGGCCTACAACGTATCGGCGGTCCTGCCCGGCGGCTGGAGCGGCGTGACGCAGGACTCGAGCGGATGCGCCGTCGTGGCGGCGAGCGACACCTGCACGTTGACGTTCACGTCGACGACGCCGTACGTCGCGCAGGGGAACATCGCGATCATCGGTGACAACGTCGCCTCGGGAGCCACGACCGCTCTGGCGTTCACCATCGATGGGTACCTGGTGTATGCCGTGCCGACGGGCTCGACCGCGTTCGTCATGGCGAGCAGCGACGCGAGCTCAACGGTGCGATGGAGCGCGACTTCGAACAACATTGCCGGCATCACGGAAACATCGACCAGCCCGCCCTCGGCGTGCTACGGCGCGACCGATGGTGCGTGTGATTCGGGTCAGATCACGGCCCAGTACGGGACGCCATACACCGGCTATGCCGCCGGACTCTGCGACGAGATCACTTCCGACAACAGCGGCGCGGTGGCGATCGGAACCTGGTATCTGCCCTCGATCTGCGAGCTGGGCGGCGCCGGGCAAGGCGCTGGCTGCTCCTCGGGGCTCGCCGATATCGACACCAATCTCGTGCAACTGGGTTTTGGTGGACTGAGCGGCTACCACTGGAGCTCCACGGAATTTTCGTCCATCCCTGCGAACGCGGCGTGGGTGGAATACTTCGCGACCGGCGGCAGCTTCCAGGTCGGCGCGGTGAAAACGCTTTCGTTCCCGACGCGTTGCGTTCGCAGCATCACGTACTAGTAGCGTCCCACTACTGGCGATCGAGCGGCGTCGTGCCGCCGGTGAACTGCAGCCGGGCCTGCTCCAGGCGATAGCGGTGCTCGGAGCGCCAGCGCAGGAAGTAGCGCAAGGCGGTGATGGCGTAGACGACCCGGAATCCCCGCAATCGGTGCAGCACCACTTGCGAATCGAACAGATCGCCCGCGAGCATGGAGATCACGCCTTGCTCGATCTTCCAGATGTTGCGGGGCTGGCGGAAGATCCGGTCCATGATGGGACTGTTGAAGCGGTAGATGAAGAACGCAAAGCGCGCCATCCCGGCGCGCTGCCGCTTCTCGAGCTTGCGCAGCAGGTGCGCCTCGCGGTCCGGCTCGCGCAGCGCGATGTCGACCAGCTGGGCGGCCTGCTCTGCGCCGCTCATGGCGAGGTAGACTCCCGAGGAGAACACGGGGTCGAGGAACGCGAACGCGTCGCCGACCAGCACCCAGCCGGAGCCCCCCATCCGGGTCGAGTCGTACGAATAGTTGCCGGTCACGCGGACCTCATCGCCGATGAGCTCGACGTGCTCGATGCGCTTGCTCAAGCCCGCGTTGCGCCTGAGCGTCTCGAGCAGGAAGTCGACCGTCCTGCCCTTGCGCTGCTTCAGATATTCCGGCCGGCACACGGCGCCGATGCTCATGACGCCCTCCGGCAGCGGAATCATCCACATCCAGCCGTGCTCGAAGCGGTAGATGCTGATGTTGCCGGCGTCCCGGCCCGGCCGGGGCTCGGCGCCGCGGAAATGACCGAAGATGGCGGCGCTCTGGTGCTCCGGGTTCTTGCGCCGCAAGCGCTTCTTCGACGCGAGAAAGGCGTCGCGCCCGGTCGCGTCCACGACGTACCGGGCGGTGATGCGATAGGCCGCGTCCCCTTCGGTGCGCACCTCGACGATGCTGCGGCGAGGGCCCGTCTGCTCGACCGCGATCGCCTCGTGGCCCTCCCGTGCGTCGGCGCCGGCCGCGCGGGCGTGCTCGAACAGCATCGCGTCGAAATCCTGGCGCCACACCTGGTAGGCGTGCGGCGGACTCATCCCGATGGCGCGCTCGAAGGCGAAGGTGTTGTAGCCGCGCTCGTTGTCGGCCTCGAAGTCGGCGCCCGGCTTGAACACCCCCATGGCGCGCACCTGGTCGAGCACGCCGAGCCGCTCGAACAGCGGCAGGTTCATGGGCAGCAGCGACTCGCCGATGTGGAAGCGCGGGTGATGTGCTTTCTCGAGCAGGATGACGCGGTGGCCCGCCCGCACCAGGAGGGTCGCGGCCGTGCTGCCCGCGGGGCCGCCGCCCATGACGAGCACGTCGCATTCGGAATCAGGTGTCATCCGGTCAAAGCCTTCGCGTGCGGCGATCCCGCAAGCTCGCGTGTATAAACCTTAATAAGATATCTCTAATTAAGGCTTTGACGTCCTCCGTGGATGACCTGCCCGGCACTCGTCATGACTGGTTTGCGCGGAATCGTCCCAGCAGCCCTTGATAGATTTGCTCCGGTACGCACTTGCTTCGGGTCCATTCGAGCGCCAGGCTTTCGACGGTGTCGTCGGGCCGGTCGCTGCCTTTGCCCATGCGCTCGACCAGCCGCTGCATTTGATACTCCCGCCGCAACGGCTGATCCTCCGGGGGCGTCGGGAGCTCCTTGAGGAGCTCGCGGCGGATGCAGAGGAGCCGCAGCGCCTTTTCGTGCGCGGCATCGGGCGGTGCCGCGGCCGTTGCCTGAGCCCAGGCGGCGGCGATCGCCTCGGCGCCGCCCTTGGGCCACTGCGCGATGCCGGCGATGAAGGTCTCGGCCGCCGCCTTGAGCTCTGCGCCCTCGGCGGACGCTCCTTGCGCCGCCGCGCGGGCATAGGCATGAATCCGGCCTGCGGCTTCGAGCAGATCGTCCACCGATCGCTCCCGGTCCCTCGCTCGTTGCTGCGACATCGAGGCCTTGACGCGATCGAGCGCGCGCTCGAACCGGCTCTTGAGGCCGCGCTCTTCGGCCCGCGGCAGCTCGCCGATGGCCTCGAAGGCGGCGCGCCACGCGGCGATCTTCGCGGTGCCGTCGCGCAGCTCGCTTCCCGAGCGCGCCGCGAGCTGCTCGGCCTCCTCGCAAAACGCCACTGCTTGCGCCTTGTTCGATTGAAGGCCGGCGGTGAGGTCGACATGCGCCTGGTGGCGCTTTTGAAACACCGAATCGCAGTGTCCGCGAAATTCCTTCCACAGGACTTGTTCCTGATCGGGGGCGGCGGCGCCGATCTCCTTCCATTGCGCCTGCAGCCGCTTCACCGTGTCCGCGGCCTCGCGCCCGTCCTCGAGCGCGACGAGCCCCTCGGCGCGGAGGATGAGCGCGCGCTTCTGCTCGGCATTGCCCGCGTGCCACGCTGCGAGCCGCGCCTGCAGCCGGCCGATCGCAGCGTCGAACTCGTTCTGCAGCTCCCGTGCCGCGGCCCGCTCGACCGCCGAATGCCGGCGCCATTCCAACGGCGCTTCACGCAGCACCGTGGCGAATGCGCGCCAATCCGCGGCCTCACCGGTCTGGGCGGCTTCGAAGGCACGCAGCCGCTCGAGAATCGTGCGGCGCTTGGCCGCATTCGCCTGCCGCATCTTCGCCAGACCCTCGAAATACTCGCGGCACGGCTGGTACGCGCGCTCGGCCGCCTGATGGAACCGCTGCCAGTCCGCATCCGAGTCGCTGAGAACGCCTTTGCTGATGATCTTCCAGTCTTCCTGCAACTGACGAATACGGTCCGCGAGCGCCTGCGGGCCCTCCGTTGCGCCGATGAGCGACTCCATCTCTTGAATGAGCTCGGCGCGCTTGGGCGCAGCCGCGTGCTCCTTCCAGGCCTTGAGCTCGCCGAGCGATGAGTCGAGCTTGTGCACCTGGCGCGAGATCGGTGGAGGCACGGCCGGCAGCGCCGCCAGCTTCTCGTCGAGAGCCCGGCGCAGACCCGAGGCGCGTCCCGTGGCGCCTTCACGCAGCGCCGCCTGAGCCTTGCCGATCAATGCGTGGACCTCGCGCGTCGCGGCCGCGTCCCGCGAGGCTTGCGCCGCTCGCGCGGCTTCGTCGGCTTCGCGCCGCGCCGTTGCCTCCTGAGCCTCGCGTTCGGCATCCTCGCGCAGGCGCGCGGATTCCTGCTCGGCAAGACGGACGGCCTCCGCACGCTCGGCGTCCCGCGCTTCCCGCGCCGCCGCCTCGTCGGCCTGCTGCCCGACGCGCATCCGGTGCTCGGCCACGATCTGCTCGCAGCGCTCGATGGCCCGCGCCGCACGCTCGCGCAGGTCGGATGGCGCGTGCGCCTCGAGCGCCTGCCAGCGGGTGTGAAAGTGCCGCAAGGTCGGCTCATAGACGGGCTCGTAGATCCGGTGCGCCTGCCGCTCGAGCGATTCGCAGGCGCGAACGGCGTCGCTCCGGGCCTTCTCCACGGAGTGCTGCTCGGCATTGAGCGCGTCGCACTTCTCGCGGATGATCCTGTAGACGTTCTTGTCCTTGCCATGTCCCTGTCGCAAGAGCTGCCGGAGCTCGGCCGGGTCCGATATCGATTGCGCGGCGAGCTGGCGGATGCGGCTCGAGGACGCCCCGAAGACCAGGGCGCTGCGCTCGGCCTCATCGATCGTGGCGAGGCTGCGCGGCAGCCGCTCGGGATCGCCAGAGTATGAGGCCACCGCGAGGAGCGCGGCGACGCTCACGGGCGGTGCCTGCAGCGTCTCGAAGTCGAGCGTGCCCGCATCGACGAGCTGTGCGAGGCGCTCTTGCGCGGCGCGCTCGAGGCTCGCGGGCAGCCCGCTCGGCGTGCCGACGCGCAGCGCCGCGAGCGTGCGCAGGCTCTCGCCGTCGGTGAGCTTGCCGATGGCAGCCGCGCGCAGCGTGTCATCGCCGCCCTCGAGCGCGACGGTGACGAGCTGTTGCGACTGGGCGGAATCGAGCGCCCCGATCGGATCGGAACCCGACGGATCGCCGGGGGACGTGCCCAGGAGGCGCGACAGGGGACGGGGAAAATGCTTGAACTGCATGCAGGGAACCGTGACCTCGGACCCCGAAATTATACCGTCGCGCGCGTTGCGTGCCTCGATACGGGCTCCTGTGGTAGTTTTGGCGCGCAAAAAGGCGGATATCGGTCCGCCGGACTCGCTCAATTAATAGAACAACGAGGGATGGGCCATGAATACCGCCGTTCCGGCCTCGGGCGTCCGCGGCTCCCGCATTCTTCTATATATGGCTCTGGCCGCGCTCGCGCTGGCACTGCTCTGGTTCTGGGGCCAGCGGCTGCATTATTTCACCGACTACTCGGTGGATTCGTACACGCCGTACTACTGGCCGCGGCGGGCCGGGCTCCTCCTGCATCTGACGGGCGGCACGATTGCGATCAGCGCCGGGCTGGTGCAGATCTGGCTCGGGCTCACGCACCGCATCGGCCGGCTTCACCGGGTGCTCGGCAAGGTCTACGCCGGCGCCGTCTTGATAGGCTGCATCGGCGGGTTCTACCTCGTGTCCACCATTCCCGGGCATCTGCCGTACCGGGGCGGCCTGTTCATGCTCTGCGTCGCCTGGGTGATCACGACCGGGATGGCGCTCTACGCCATCCGCACGCGCCGCCTCGAGCAGCATCGCGAATGGATGCTGCGCAGCTACACCGTGACGTTCGCCTTCGTGACCTACCGGCTGGTGTCGATGTGGCTCAACCGCTGGATCCACGTGCCGGCCGACCCGGTGGCGGATGACATCGACACGCTCATGTCGTGGTCCTGCTGGGCGGTGCCTCTGCTCATTGCCGAGCCGCTGATCCAGCTGCGTGCGATGCGGCGCTCACGCAAGCCGACCGGCTGAGCGGCCGCGCGCTCCGGCCCGACGAAAGCCGGGCGGCGGTGCGGAAAATCTGTTATCGTGGCCGGGCCTCGTGTATTTCCGCCTTGCCCGCCCCTGGCCTGCGCATATCGCGCCATTCCGGCCACTGGACTGCCATCTCAGAAATCCCCGCGACCGGACGGCAGACCGTCTCTGCTTTGCTTTCTATTCTTCAAGTGAGTATTCAGTGGCTAAACTTTACGTTGGAAATCTTCCCTTCACCGCGACCGAGGAATCGGTGCGAAAACTGTTTGCGACGCACGGGTCGGTGGACAAGGTGTCCCTGATCAACGATCGCGACAGCGGCCGTCCGCGCGGTTTCGGCTTCGTCGAGATGCCGAGCGCCGATGCCTCCCGCGCCATGCAGGCGCTGAACGGGGCGGATTGCGAGGGACGCGCGCTCAAGGTCAACGAAGCGCAGGAGCGCTCGGGTGGCGGCGGTGGCGGTGGCGGCGGCGGCGGATCGCGGCGCTACTGATCGGTATTCGGCGGATTGCCGGGCGCCTCGCCCGGTGATCCGCCACCCTCGATCGGCTGCCCAAAATAGGGGTAGCCGAAATCTCCACTCCGTGAGCTCGCGCGGCTCAAGCCTTGGGCGACGAGGATTTGTACATGCCGGGCCGATAGTTTCCGGCGAGGGTCCGGAAGGCGACATTGAGCCGGTTCCAGGCGTTGATGTTGGTGATGGCAAGCGTGAGATCGATCAGCTCCTGCCCGGTGAAGTGCTGCTTCACGCGCTCGTAGACATCATCGGGAACATGAGTGTCGGCGACGAGCGTCACCGCCTCGGTCCATTCGAGCGCGGCGCGCTCACGCTCGTTGAAAAACGGCGTCTCACGCCAGGCATCGAGCGCGTACAGGCGCTGCTCGGACTCGCCTTCGGCACGGGCGTCCTGAGTGTGCATGTCGAGGCAGTAGGCACAGCCGCTTCGATGCGAGCTTTCATGTTCATCTACTGATCAGTGCGGCGCGGCCGATGCTCCGCGATGCCAGCGCAGGTAGGCATCCTGCACGACGTCCTCGGCATCGGCGCGCGAGCTCAACATCCGGTAGGCGATACCGAAGAGCCGCGGGCGATGCCGCTCGAATTCGCGCGAATGATCCCGACCTGTGCCCACGATGCAGCCCCCTCGTATGTGCGTTCCATATCACAGACGTACGGGGGGTGGGTGCTGTGACAGGCCGCGTTCGGGATTCTCTATTGCGATGCGGCGCGTCCGGCGTGGCGGGCGTGATGTTACAGTGGAGCGGCAGGAGAAGGACAATAACGCGGCGGCAGGGGAGTCTGGCTCTTGGGATCGACGTTGAGCGCGGCGCGTCCGCTCCATCGCATACTCGGCCTGGGATTCGGTCTCGCCTTCAGCTTCGGCACCATGATGGGCGTCGGCATCCTGCGTCTGCCCGGAATGGTGGCGGCGGCGGCCGGAACCCCGGCGCTGATCATGCTCTGCTGGTGCATCGGCGCGGTCTACGCGCTGATGGGTGCCGTGTCGGTGTCGGAGCTTGCCGCCATGTACCCCGAAGCCGGCGGATTTCGGGTGTATGCGCGGCGCGCGTTCGGCGACCGCGCCGGCTTCATCGTCGGCTGGATCGACTGGCTCGCGAGCGTGGCAACGCTGGCCTACGCCGCGGTCTCGGTGATCGAGTTCGCGGGCAATCTTTGGCCGTTCGTGGCGCAGCATGCGGCCGCGGCGGCGCTCGCCGTGATCTGCGTCTTCACCGTGATGCATTCCGCCGGCCTGCGGATGAGCAGCGTCATGACCTCCGCCGTCAGCGCCACGATTGGAATCATGCTGATGGTGCTGATCGTCGGGTGCTTCATGGCCCCGCCGGCGGCTCGCGCGGCTCTCCCGGCCGACGCAACCGCCGCGCACCTGGCCGGAGTGGCCATGCTGCTCGCGCTCGTGCCGGCAATTCGGGCCTTGCTCACGGCCTACGACGGCTGGTACGCGCCGATCTACACCGCGGAGGAAAGCGTCGATGCCGCGCGCACACTGCCGCGCGCCATCATCGGCGGCGCGCTGCTGACGGCGGCGATCTACCTTGCGATCAACGTCGCCTTGCTGCGCGTGCTGCCCGTGCCGGTGCTCGCCGCGTCGAAGCTGCCGGTGGCCACCGCGGCGCAGGCGGTGCTTCCCCACGGGAGCGGCACACTGATGACGGCGCTCGCCATCCTGATCGTGCTGAGTCTCATAAACAGCAATTGCATCACCGGGTCACGCGTGCTGTTCTCGCTCGCTCGAGAGGGCTGGATATCGCCGCAGGCCGCGGCCGTGAACCGCGGCGGCACGCCCTTCGTCGCGCTCGTGGTCACGGCGTTGACCAGCGGCGTGATGGTGCTCACGGGAAGCTTCAACGAGCTCATCGCGCTGTTCGCCGTTCTGATTCTCTTGTACTACATCGCGGCATTCGTCGCGGTGTTCGTGCTGCGCCTGCGCTCGCCGGGGACGCCGAGGCCTTACCGGGCGCTCGGCTATCCTGTCTCGACGCTCGTGGTGCTGCTGGGATCACTCGGCTTTCTGGCGGCTGCCATCGCCGAGGATTGGCGCGCGGCGGTGACGGCTGTCGCGTTCCTGTTGCTGTGCATTCCGGCTTATGCCTTCGCCGCGCGAGCCCGGCGTGCGCGAGCATGAAAATCCTGATATCGCTCGTCGTCGCCGCCGCGCTTCTCGGGAGCATCCTGATGTTTCAGCATCATCGGGCGGCGCAGGCGTTGCGCGAAGCGCAGGCCGGCGGCGTCGGCGAGACCGGATTCGCCGATGTGCCTCCGCCCATCGACCAGGATGACGACAAGATCTACGTCGCGCTGACGAGATCAGGATGAGCCGGCCGCCGGCGCATGCCGACCCGGAAAACGACGGGAGACTACGATGAAACTCGCGGGCAACAAGAACTACGTCTGGGCGCTGGTCATTTTTTTCTCGATCCCCGTGGCCGTCATGGCGGGCGGGGCGGTCGTGTTCGCGATCGACCCCGAACGGCTCGCGGGACAGGCCCACTATGTGCGCAACTTCCAGCTTATTCAGCTCGCCAAGGGCGTCCTGATGCTGGCGGGACTCGCAATCGTGCTCGCGGGCTGGCTCGCGACCTGTCTGCTGGTGCTCCGCTCCAAGAGACAGAGCTATCGATGGATGGCCCTCGCGCTGCTCGGCCCGCTCGGGCTCATGATCCTGGCCTCGTTGCCGGACCTGAACCCCGAGCCTTCGGATCTTTACGGGCGATTCGACCGGAAGCTCAAGGTGCCGGTCCGCATCGCCTACGAGCTCGGCTTTTTGATCCTGGGATACAACGTCGCCTGGGAGACGATGATCGCCAAGCGCGAAGCAACGATCGCCCTGCAATCGGCGCTGACCGGAGTGTCCCGCGAGCAGATCCTGGTCGCTCAGAATGCCTCGAGCGGCATGTGGGCGTTCGGCGAGCTCTGCGAGGTCATGTACTTCCTCGTGCTGCTGTATCTCTTGAGACCCGTCATCGTCAACGTCGCGGGAGCGCTCCTCGGCAGGCGCGGGTCGAGCATGTCGCCGGGCGTCTGAGATGGCGCGCACTGAGCGCGAGGGCTAGAGCGCTCGCGGGTTGGCCGTGGAGCTCTCGTCCCGGGACACGCGGATCCGGTCGAGGTCACCTCCACGCGCACGCCGTCGAGACTGCGCAGGAGAGCGATGAACGCCCCGGCGTCATCCGTGGGAAGGCACCTCGCCAGCGGCGCTCAGACGTTACCCGAGCGGCCGATAGTCGAGGTCGAAGCCCATGCTCCGCGGCGACACGGCCGCGAGCCCGCGCTCGGTGAGATAGTGGCGGGGCGCGCCGATGCCGATCACGCTGACCCGCTGTCCATAGCGGATCCGCTCCGAGGTGATGGGCAGGCAGGACTCGTGCTCGACCATCGTGATGAGATCGGGCGTCGTCGCGACGACGTCGTCGCCGCTCCAGGCGACCAGGAATTCGTTGCGCATTGCGATGCGCAGCGGCGGCTGGGCGCCCTCGAATGCACGCAGCGTGACCTCGCCCACGTCGAATCCGCCCTCCGTGCGGCGCGAGACCCGCTCGATCTTGCCCGTGTAGAGGTGCACCACGTTGCCGTATGCGGTGCCGCGGAGATGCCGGCTCAATGCCGGGACCAGGCCCTGGGCACCGCCGCGATGCTCGCGCAGGGTGCGCCCGACCGACTGCGCCAGGGTGAGCGTGCCGGGGACCGCGGTCTCGCGCACCTGCGCGGCGGTCATCGGATGGTCCATCGCGAGCAGGGTCCCGCCCATGACGGTGACCAGCGCACGCGTCTCGCGCTCGTACTCGTGGGCATCGGACGTCTCGAGATAGACGACGTTGCCCAGGTAGTCGGCGACGGCCGCCGGCGTCGGCGCGACCCCGTAGATGGGGAACGTCATCATCTGCGATTCGGGAAACGCACGGCCCATTCCGTCGCCGTCGACGACCGGCAAGCGGCACGCCGCTGCGACGACGAGCGGCACGATGGAGTTCGCGCCGCCGAGCTCGCACGCGATCAGGTGGGTCACCTTGCGGCCGACGAAGCGCTCGAACCGGCGCAGCAGCTCGACGCCGTGGTTCTCGGGCGGCAGGTGCTCGAGGCCGACGATGGGCGAGCCGCTCTCGCCCACGTCCACCACGAATGCGTCGTCCGGCAGCTCGTCGGGCGGCACCAGCGTCACCGCGCCGAGCCGCGCGATCACGCGCTCGGCGACCAGCCGGTAGATGTGCACGTCGCCGCCGCCGCCGGCGCCGAAAAAAGCCGCGCCGAGGCACAGATCGCGGATGTCCTCCGGATGGAGCTCGCGGTTCACGTTGACTTGGCTCCGGCCCGCAGGTCGATGTCGCCGACCACCTTGATGCGCACGCGCGTCATCGGCTCGGCGGTGTAGCTCAAGTGGATGTGCTCGACGTCGACGACGCGCAGCGTCGCGGCAGCGGCGCCGCGCCGCACCGCGACCTGGGATGCGCGCGCGGTCACGCCCTCGAGCGCCGCATCGCCGCCTGCGTTGAGGATGCGGGACGCAAAGACCTGCTCGGCCTCGCCGGCGACCTGCGCGATGGCCGCGCCGACCGCGTTGGCGACGTCGGCGTTCGGCGGCGTGACGACCTCCGCCCCCGATGAGAACGGCCGCCTCACCAGGATGGACCCCCCGCCGACGAGGACGACCGGCACGCTTTGCTCCGACGTGCGCATGCGATCGATGCCGGTATCGAGCATCGCCCCGATGCGCCGCAACGCCGACTCGATGACGCCGGCCTCGAGGTGCGCGACGCGCTGCCGGTCGCCGACGCCGGCGGCGCCGGCCGCGACCGCTACATCGGTCGCCGTGAGCACCGATCCGCCGAACACGAGCGCCTCGTCGGTCAGGCGGTAGCCCACGGACAGCGGGCCGATGACATCGCCCGCGGCTTGGACGAGGCTGCCGCCGCCCAGGCCGATCGAGAGGACGTCGGGCATCTGGAAGCCGACGCGCACGCCGCCGACCTCCACCACGGTGTTGGACAGCCGGGGGAAGCCGTTGCGCAGAATGCCGATGTCGGTGGTGGTGCCGCCGATGTCGATCACGATGGCGTTGCTCACGCCGGACAGGAACGCGGCACCGCGCATGGAGTTGGTCGGTCCGGAGGCGAAGGTGAGCACCGGGTGGCGGACGACGGACTCGAGGTTCAACGTCGTGCCGTCGTTGGCGCAGAGAAAATACGGACAATGGACGCCCAGCTCGCGCAGCACCGTGCCGAACGACTCGAGGACTCTCGGCGCGATTTCCGCCAGCGCGGCGTTCAGGAGCGCGGCATTCTCGCGCTCGAGGAGCCCGAGACCGCCGAGCTCGTGCGAGACGGAGACCGCGGCGTCCGGGAGCCTCTGGCGGACCCGCGCGGCCATCGCTTCCTCATGCGCGGGATTGACCGGCGAATGCACGGCGGAGACCACGATGTTGCGGATGCCGTCCGCGGCGATCCGATCGATGGCGCGGTCGAGCTCCGCGGGGTCCAAGGGTCCGAGGTCGCGGCCGGTATGACGATGACCCCCGCGGATCATCTCGGCCTTGCCCCCGATGGCCTGCACCAGGTCTTCCGGCCAGTCCGCCATCGGCGGCAGAGACGTGCCGATGGGCGCACCGGCACGGATGATCCCGACGCAGGCCAGATCGCGGCGCTGGACGATGGCGTTCAGGAACTGCGTCGTGCCGATGATGACCGCGTCCACGTCGAGGGCGCTGACGCGGTCGCGCTCGAGGAGCGCTCGCAGCGCCTGACGGACGCCGCCCTCGATGTCGGCGCTGGTCGGCACCTTGCGGCACAGGGTCACCCGGCCGTGATCCAGCGCCACGACATCGGTGTTGGTACCGCCCACGTCGATGCCGAGGCGCATCAGGACGCGGCCTCGGTCGAAGGCACCGGCGGCGCGGCGCGGCGCCACGCGCGGTCGAGCCCGAGCCCCGCGCGCAGCCGCTCGAGGCCGAGATACAGGAGTGCCGCGGCGATGAACGAGTCGACGGCGGGCGACACCGTGAAGGGCAGCGGATGGTAGTTCGACAGCGCGCCGAGAGCGCATCCGGCCGCAGTGGCGATGAGCGCGTCGAGATTGGTCGGGTCCGCGGCCTGCTCGGCGGAAGGCACCGCGGCACGACGGCGGAGCACGAAGAAATCCGTCACGTACACGCTGGCGATGGGGGCGGCCATGAACCCGAGAATATCGAGAAACGCCATCAGGTGTGCGCCGACGCCGGCCATCGCCGCGAGCGTTCCCCCCGCGCCCAGCACGAGCACGAGGCGTCCGTAGCCCACGCGCGGCAGCACTGCGGCGGCGACGAGCCCCGCCGAGTACAGGTTGAGCGCGTTCACGGGCCAGGTCGCGAGCAGCAGCACCGCCACGGCGAGCAGGGGCTTGCCCAGGAGCATCAGGTAGCGCGTGGGATCCTGCAGGTGGAGCGCGATCGGCGGGATGAGCATCATGACCATGGAGAGGCAGAGCCCGGCTCCGTTGCCGACCACGGCTGCGGTAATGCTGCCCGAACGGCTGCGCGAGTAGCGCATCACGTCGGGCAGGGTGGCGACGCCGACGATCATGGAGCCGACGACTGCGGAGATGCCGGATCTCACGCCGGCGAGCGATGCCGGCTGTGCCATCAGCGAGTGCAGCGGTGTGACATTCAACGAGCGAGTCACGAGGTAGACCATCAGCGCGAAGAGCAGCGGGACGCCGATGTTGGCCACCCGACTGATGCCGCCGAGACCGAACACGGTGGTCGCGACGACTCCGACGCTGCAGACGCCGCTCACCGCCCAGCGCGGCCATTCGCTTCCCGTCAGCGCGCCGGCGGTGGCCGCCAGCAGGCTTCCCAGCAGGTCCGCCGTCACGGCGTACCACCCGAGCAGGAACGCGGCGAAGCAGAGATTGATGAGCGATGCGCCGCCGCGGCCGAAGACGCGCAGGACGGTCATGTAGGTCGACAGCCGGGTGGCGGTGCCGATGATGGCGGTCGGAATGGACAGCACGGCGACGATGACCGAGCCGATGACCGTCGCGGCGAGCGCGCCTGCGAGGCCCAGGCCGTGGCCCATTTCCGCGCCCATGTAGAGGCCGCTGAGGCTGAAGTCGATGCTGATGAGGAGCAGGATGATCCGAGCGGCGGGCATCCACTCACCGGGCCGCGTCGGGACGTTGGAGTCGGCGGATCCGGTCGATTGCAGCTCCGTCCACCTGCGGCGGAGACCCTCTGCGGAGCGCATCTTCAACGCGTCCCGGTGCGATCGAGCAGCGCCGTCAGCGCATTGCGTCCGGACTGTCTCAACGGAGTGCACCGGCGTGCGCGATGGTCTGGTCACGGCTGAAGTCGAACTGGATCTGCGTCACGCGCCGGGCCTGCGTATCGGCCGGCGGAAAGGTCCATTGCTTCGCGGCCTCGGCTGCGACTCTGCGGAAGTACCCGCTCGAGCTGGCCCGCTCGACGGCCGCCGCCAACACCGAGCCGTCCGCCTCGACCACGACGCGTACCCAAACCTTGATGTGGCCGCGAATGCTCCGGCGTGCGGTCGGCGAGACATCCGGGAGCACCTCGTGGATGCCGGGGCTCGAGGCGGCCATCGCGCTCGGCGGCGCCGTTGAAGCCGCGGCGGCGGGCGGTGCTGGGAGCGAGCCGCCGGGCGGTGCTTGTGACGTGGGAGCCGTCGCGGCGGGGGCCGCGGCGGGTGGGGCGGGTTCCGCGGCCGATGGGGATGCAGGCGAGGAGGCCGCCGGCGAGCGATCGGCTCCGATCAAGCGCCATGCGTACCAGGCCAGCGCGACGACCACGATGACCCCGAGAATCAGGCCGAGCATGCTTCGCGGCTTGCCCGAGGGCGCGTCCATGGACAGCGAGGACAACGATGCCGATGGGGATAACGATGCCGGTGGGGGCAGAAACGCCGGCGACGGCAGCGAGACCGGTGAGGGCGGCGAAGCGGGTGAGATCGCCAAGGCGGGCGAGGGTGGCGGCACGAGGGGCGCCACGGGCGGCACCACGGCCGGGGCGGGCAACGACTCGGTGGAGTCGGGCGCCATGGCGCTGGCGTCGGGCGCCACCGCGCCTGCGGCAGAAGGCGAGTCGGGCGCGGGCTCCGCGGATGCCGGCGGCGGCGGCGCGGACGGCGCGGGTGCGGAGGGTCCGGGCGGCCGCGCGAGCTCGAACGCCAGAGGACGTCCCTGCGCCCAGGCCAGGATCTCCGCGACGGCAGGACGATCCTCGGGTTTGGAGAGCAGGCACCGCTCGACCAGCTCGCGAAACGCCGGCGGGAAATCCGCAGCGGACACGATCTCGCCGGGCCCGCTCGAGGATTCGGGCAAGCGGCCGGTCAGCGCCTGGGACAGGGTGACGCCGAGCGCCCAGATGTCGTCGGCGGTGGAGCCGCCGCCGCGCCGCGCTTCCGGAGGGTCGTATGCGGTGGGCGCGGTGCTGCTCGCCGCGCTTTCGCCTGCGCGGCGGATCGTGTCGCTCGCCAGCTTGATCTGGTCGCCGACCACGAGGATGTTGGACGGCTTCAGCTGCCCCTGCACGAGATTCTGGCCGTGCAGGAATTCGAGCGCCTCCAGGATGGGCGGCAGCATCTCCCGCGCTTCGTCCTCGGTCAGCCTGCGGTGCTCGAGGAGCTGCGCGAGCGTCTGGTCGGCGTACTCCATGACGGCGTAGAGATGCGGCGAGCCCTCGAGCTGACACCCGCCCCACTCGAGGAGGCGAAGGAGCTGAGCATGCGTGACACCGGCGGCGCGCTTCCATCGCGGGAGCTGGGATGCCGCCCGCGACCGGGTCGTCGGGACGAGCTTGATCGCAAGGTCGGTCGAATCCGGCGCCGTCGACCGGGTGAAAAAGACGCCGCTATGGTCCGAGCAGCCCAGATAGCGTTCCAGCGGGAACACGCCATTGACGGCCTGTCCCTGCCATCTCGTCCAGGCTTCGCTCGTCGATTCACGTGCTTCCGTCATCGAACCCACGCTCCAGGTTGCATCGGTCGAGGCCCCTCCCTGGCGGCAACTATACGCGCGTAAATCAGCCGCTTGCACGCATCGCCGCGCGACGCTGCTCGCGCGGGCGGAGCGGCTGGCGTAGCGCGAGCGGCGCGCCGGCCGGGCCACCTTCGCGGTTCTTCAGCCGCGTCCGACGAACGGCATCGCCGTCGGGAGCACCGTCATGAACAGGACGTTGGCCCCGGGCGGAAGATTCGCCATGAAGAGCACGGCATCGCCGACGTTTGCGACGTCCATCACCGGCTCGTTGCCGCGCGAGCCGTCGGCCTGGAGGATGCCGACGCGCACGGCCGTCGGGTCGCTTCCTGCATTGCCGATGTCGATCTGGCCGCGCGCGCGCAGAGGAAGGAACCCGTGAGATTCGTATCGACCACCGTGCGCCACGCGTCGAGCGTGATCGATTCGAACGGCGCGTTGCCCGTGAGGCTGCCGGCGTTGGCGACCCGGTAACCGGCGTCGATCAAGCGCAGGGCGACCGCCCGGCCTATGCCGGAGCCTCCGCCGGTGATCACGGCCGTTTTCATGACGCAGGGCTCCTCGGTGAGACCCGCCGAGCGCGAGCCCACGCCTACCCTAGCACAGCCCTGCGCCTCATCGAGCCATGGCACGCTCGAGCCGGCCGCGGAGCATGCGATCGCGCGGCGCCAGCCGCCGCGTCTAGAGGGAGCAGAGCGTCATGCCCGCGAGGATCGCGGCGATGCAGACGTACTGCCGGCGGGAGATCCGCTCCTTCAGCACCAGAGCGGCATAGATGATCGTGACGACCGGATAAGACCCGATCAGCGGCGTGACGATGGAGATCGGGCCGTGACGCGCGGCGATGATGAGACCGAGGCTGCCGCCCGCCATCATGCCCATCGGAACGAACGAGTGCGCCCACGCCCGTACCGAATGCGGGCCGCCGCGCCCGCGCAGCAAGCCGAACACGCCGAGCGTGAGCGCGCCGCCGATCGAGCTGCACACCGCGAGGTTGGCCTCGTTCGCGCCGGGCAACGAGTACGAGTACTTGATGAGGGTGTTCGACGTGGCCCAGGAGACGAGCGCCAGCAAGGAGAGCGGTATCCAGCGCCGGCTCGTGATGCGGCTCTCGGTTCCCGCGGGGGCGTGCGACAGCCCGAGGCAGCCGGCCACCACGAGGGTGACCGCCACGTATTGCAAGGAAGAAAGACGCTCGCCGAGAAAGATGCGCGCGAAGACGATGGTGAGCGCCGGATACGCCGCCGACAGCGTGCCGACGATCGCCACGGGGCCGAGCACGACGGATTGGAAGTACAGGATCCACGCGGCTCCGTCGAACAGATAGGCGAGCACGCCGAACAACAGGAATTGCATGCCGCTCGCCGCCAGCAGCGGCGGATGGTCCTGCGTGGCGAAGAAGCCGAGGTTGACGATCGAGGTCGCGAGCACGTAGTAGAGGCAGAAGCGGGCCGGCGACACCTCGCCGATCCATTTCTTGGTGAACCCCTGGCCGAGGCCGTAGAGCAGCAGCGCAATGAGCGCCGGCGCGAGCCAGACGTAAAACGGCACCACGTTGTTGGTCACGCCTTCCCCCCGTGCCGTACCCGAGGCCGCACTTGTTATGCAGCCATTATGAACGACTGGCGAGCTGGACGCGTGTCTCGAGGCCGCTGCCTGCAACCCGTGCCCGTTTGGGGTAGGCTAGGGCATGGGCACAAACGCAGGTGGTGTGACCGAGCTGCAGGCGTTCCTGAACGCGCACCCGCGCCGCTCCTATCGGCAGGGCGTGGGGTCCATTCCGATCCAGGCCATCCGCCCGAATCCTCAGCCGACGCGCAGCGAGCCGCGGCCGGAGCTGCTCGCGGAGCTGGTGGCCTCGATCAAGGCCGGCGGTCTCATGCAGCCTCTCATCGTGCGCCCCGTTGCGGGCTTTGCGCATCAGTTCGAGGTCGTGGCGGGCGAGCGCCGCCTGAAGGCCGCGCAGCTCGCGGGACTCTCGAGCGTTCCGGTCATCATTCGCGATTTGAGCGATCCGGAAGCCGTTGCCGTCTCGCTGATCGAGAACATCCAGCGCGAGGAGCTGAGCGCCGTCGACGAGGCGCGCGCGCTCAGCCGGCTGATCCAGGACTTCTCCCTGACGCACGAAGAAGTCGCGCATGCCATCGGCCGCTCGCGCGCGTCGGTGAGCAATCTGCTGCGGCTGCTCGAGCTGCCGCCCGAGGTCACCGCGATGCTGGATGCGGGCAAGATCAGCATGGGCCACGCACGCGCCTTGCTCGGTGTCGAAGTCCCGGAGGAGCGGGTGCGGCTGGCGCAGATGATCGATGAGCGCCGCTGGAGCGTTCGCGAAGCCGAGTCTCAGGTGAGGAAGACGGCCCGCATGGCGGCGGCGGCCCATGGCCGTGCGGCCCCGGCGCCGCGGCTGGCCGCGGTGAGCGAGATCATGCGCGGGTCCGGGCTGCGCGCCGAGCTCCACCAGCGTGCCGACGGCTCGGGCAAGATCGTGATCGAATTCGCCGACGGGCCCGCGCGCGACACCGTGCTCGAGCGGCTGGGGACGATCGAGCGCTGAGATGGCGCTTGCAAGGCGCCCGCACCCTAGGTAGACTTACAAGCATGGGTAAGCCCGATCGTCCCGTGCGCATGTCGCTGCAAACGCTCAAGGTCCTGGACGCATTCCTGGAGAACACGACCGAGGAGCTCTCGGGCGCCGACCTCCTGGAGCGCTGCGGGCTGGCATCCGGGACGCTGTACCCCATACTGATTCGACTCGAGTCCGCCGGATGGTTCGTCAGCCGGTGGGAATCCATCGATCCCTCGAGCGAGGGGCGTCCTAGACGCCGACTGTATCGATTCACCGCGACCGGCGTGAGGCGCGCCGGAGAAGTGTTCGCGGGTTTTGGCCGGGGTGTCTTTGCGTAAGCCGTGATCACCGATGCCGGGAGGGCCCATGACGCGAACGTGGGTTTGGGTGAACGAGGTGGCGCATCGTTTGGCTCGTCACGCCGCGCGCGGCGTTCCCGGCGCCTTGTCGGCACGGCTCGAAGAGGAATGGTCGGCGGATCTTGCGACCCTTCGCACTCCGCTCGCGCGGCTGCGCTTCGCGGTCGGATGCCACAGGGCCGCGTACTTCATTTCGCGCGAGCACCCGGTCATGGCGGCGCTGCCGGCGCCTCTGCCCGCGGCAGTCCTGCCGCCGCCGCGCTTTGTAACCTCCATTGGCGTCGACGCGGGCGATTGCGCGTTCTTTCAGGGCGCGGTGGTCTCGTATCTCATGATCGCCGCGCTGCTCGTGGGGCTGCTCGGCGTGCTTGCCTGCGGTGTCGGACCTTGAGAAAGAGCTCGGAGGTGTTGCCATGGCCATGACGATGACGATCGGCCGCAGCGAAGCCCAACCCTGTTCCAGCATCAACATGACGCCGTTGATCGACGTGATGCT
Organism: Steroidobacteraceae bacterium; assembly: GCA_036272295.1. Classification (GTDB taxonomy): domain Bacteria; phylum Pseudomonadota; class Gammaproteobacteria; order Steroidobacterales; family Steroidobacteraceae; genus Bog-1198. The sequence goes on along the minus strand of DATAYZ010000027.1, from coordinate 105,860 downwards.
GGTGCTCCTCATCATCTTCATCATCACCATTCCGAGCCAGACGCACGCCATCAAGATCGACAATCCCGAGCCGGTTCCGCCTCCGCCGACCCGGGTGGACTCCATCGATCTGTCGATCGATTTCGACGGGGCGGTGCAGTGGAATCGGCAGCCGGTCGATCGTGCCGGGCTGCAGCGGTACATCACGCTGTCCGCGGCGCAGACTCCGCAACCCGAGGTGCACATCATCGTCGACAAGTTCGCGCGCTATGAGATCGTGGCGCAGACGCTCGCCGACCTGCAGAGCCGCGGCCTGAAGAAGATCGGATTCGTCAACAATGCGTACTTCTGAGCGACCGCGTGAGCACGGCCCGAGTATTCCCCGGCTAGACTTTCGTGGACGTATAGGCGCGGGCGCGGCTCTCGGCGGGTACGTTGCGCCATCGGTCCTTCGCCGGTTTGCCATACACGGACTCGAGCAGACCTTTCAGGTAGCCGGTGGCGTAGGCGTGACCTAGGAATCCGTAGCCGTCGTTGGCCCCCGCTTCGATGGCGAGACGGGGAACGTGGTCGACGCGGATCGGTCCATCGCAACCGATTTCCTTGAACGTCTCGAACACCGGGATGAAGTCCGTCGGCCCGTCGTCGGGAAAAGTCTCGACGAAATCGCCGGTGACACCGGCAACGTCGCGGAAATGAACGAAGTGGATGCGGCTGCCGAAGCGACGGATCATGTCGGACAGATCGGCGCCCATTTCCAGAAAGCAGCCCTGGCACAGCGTGATTCCGTTGGCGGGGCTCGGAGACATCGCCACCAGGCGATCGAAGGCGCCTACGCTCGACAGAATCCGGTTGAGCCCGCAGATGGAGGCGATCGGCGGGTCATCGGGATGCATCGCAAGCTTGACGCCGGCGTCCTCCGCGGCGGGGATCACGCGCTTCAGGAAGTACTCGAGGTGGTCCCACATGGCCTCGCCCGAGATGCGCGGCTGCACGTCGGGCGCCATGGCCGAGGTGGCGTCGGTCAGGCGGAACGCCGAAGTCTGCGCACCGCCTCGAGCCGGGGCCTCGTACGTGGTGCGCAACACCATGGCGTCGTTGCCAATCTGCGGCATGAAGTTGTAGCAGAGCACCTCGACCCCGAGGCGGCCCATCGCCGCGAGGACGCGCTGGAAGTGCTCGATCTGCCGATCCCGTCCGTCCGTCCCCGCCACGATCTCGTCCATGGGCAGCGAGCCCTCGACCACCGTCAGCCTGAGGCCAAGCCGATCGAGTTTCTCCACCTCGTCGCGCAGCGTTGCGTAGTCCAGCGGCGCCACTGGAACCCCGTTGAACACGATATCGTCGACACCCAATTGCTTGGCCGACTTCAGGTTGGGCTCGAGGTAAGGAAAAACCGCCATCGAGATGCGCATCTGAATACTCTCTTGTGATCGGAATCGTAATATAGTCTGGCGCGGCGGTGTCAGGCTCGAGCGTCGGCGCCGATGCCGAACAGGCGCTTTCCCTGCGCGACGGCCAGCAGTAACAGGGCGATGCTCGCCGTCGTGCACAATGCCGTGAGGGCAAGCAGGGTCAATGTCCCGCGGTTCTGGACGACGTTACCCGCGCAGGCGGGCCCGACCGCGACGCCGATGCCGACCGCGACGATGAAAGCCGACGCGGTGTTTCGCTTGGGATCGCATTCGACCGCGGCGGCGAATGCGAAAGGGGCGGTCGCGCACCAGGCGAAATAGAAGAGACCGAGTCCCGCAAGCAGAGTCCATGCCCCGAGATCGACGGTCAATAGATAGAGCGAGACCAGAGTGAGACAGAGCCCCAGCGTCAGCGCTCGCGGCGTCGAAATGCGCGGTGCGACGAGATAGGCGAGGAGCGATGCAGCGCCTCCGGGAATGCCGACGAAGGAGAGCGCGGTGGTGATGGCCGTGCGCGATTGCCCCATGGCGACGCCAATCGCTTCGGCGAAGGCCCATAGGCCGTCTTGCGCCACCCAATAGAGAAATACCCCCATCAGGCAGATCACCCCGGCGGAGCCGAACGAGAGGGATACCGACTCGGCGGGTTCGACGGGGACCTTGCGAGGCCACCACGCAATCGTCGCGAACATCGCTGCGCCGAGCACCGAGAGGAACAGATAAGGGCCGTACCATCCCACCCGGTGGGTGAGCAACGGGAATATCGCGAACGCGCCGGACATCACGACGATCTGCGCAACCGTCAGGCGTGCAACGGCGCGAGACGGGCTCGCGGCAAAGGAAAGCAAGGCGAAATACGCGGAGCGCACCGCGCCTGCGCCGAGTCCCGCGACCAGCCTCGTCGCGATCAACCCGGGCGTCGAGACCGACAGGCAGGAGAGCGCGTTGCCGACGACGACGAGGGCGAGCCCGAATGCGAAACTCGTCGACAAGCGCCGGCGCCGACCCGGGCCGAGAAAAAGGACACCGCCCGCGACCTGTGCTCCAAGGTCGATGCCAACCACGTAACCCGTCATCTCCGCATCGAGGCGCCCGGCATCCGTCAGAGCGCTCACGATCGCCGGCAACGCGTTTATGACGAGGCCGGTCGTCAGCTCGACAGCGGTGGCTGCGACGAAGGCTGTCAGAGGAATGGCTGGCCGGGGGGGCGGAGCTTCGCAGTTCATCGGGTACGGCACGGAGTCAAGGGCGGCCGTCGTCGCGGGTTTGCATCCGGTATGCATTCCACGCCTGAGCGACGAAATACGCATGCAGTGCCCGCGCATCGGGCTCGGAGAGCGTATCGTCGAAGCGCGGCATGCCCATCGGCAGCAGCGTGCCCTTGAGCACGATGGATTCGAACACGTCGAGCGAGTCTATGCCATCCTCGAGCCGGCTGAGATCGGGGGTGATCGCCGGTGCTCCGAGCACGTGGCAGCGCGAGCAGTACGTGAAATAGAGGCTCTCGCCGGAGGCGATGACCTCGCGCGATGCCGCCTGCGAGGGCGGTTCATGAACGGGACGCTGCTCGCGCAACGCCGGGCGTGGAACCGCGGCGGCGCCGTCCAGCTTGAAGGTCAGAACTCGGCCTTCGTTGATGTAGCGCATCCCCGCCGTGCCAGCGAGCGCGTACGCGGAGCCGCCGTGGCCCGCGAGCACCGAAACGTACTGCACGCCGTCGACCTCGTAGGTCATCGGCGCCGCCATGACCGCAGTGCCGGTATCGATCGTCTTCAGTATTTTGCCGGTGCGTGCGTCATATGCAACGAAGCGTCCATCCTCGCGGCCTGCGAAGACCACGTTCCCGGCGGTGGAGAGTGCGCCGCCGTCGAGCACCTGGGTATCCTCGGAGGTGCGTTGCGACCAGACCCTCTTGCCCTTCACCGGATCCCATGCCTCGAGCGCCGCTCGAACCGAATTCCTGGGCGGATCTCCGCTCGGCGTCGGGAACCGCGGCAATGCGCCGACCAGCGGCTCCCATACTCCGTAAGAGAACGTGCTGTCGGGGATGATGATCATGACGCCGGTGCCCTGATCGACGTCGGATAGCCGTGACCCCGGATTCTTGCGCACGTCGACCAGAATATTGGCCGTGTCGACGGTCGGAATGTACACGAGCCCGGAGGCAGGACTGTACGACATCGGTGTCCAGGAATGAGCGCCGACCGCGGAGGGATAGACGATCTTGGGTCCCGCATCGTAGTCGGCGTGCGCCCGGTCGACGATCGGCCGGAAGGCGCCGTCCATGCCGGTCGACCAGTTCATGTACGCGTAGGGCGTGGCCGATATGGGTTGGCCGGTCCTGCGGTCGAGAACGTAGAAGTAGCCGTTCTTGTTGGCCTGCATCAGCACGCGGCGGGGGTGTCCGCTTATTTGCAGGGTGGCGAGTACGAGCGAGGCGGTCGCATCATAGTCCCAGATGTCGCCCGGCGTCGTTTGGTAGTACCACGCCATGCTGCCCGTAGCGGCACGCAACGCGACGATGGATGCGGCATATAGACGATCCCCGGAGTGGCCTCCCGACCAATCACGTCGGGCGTTGTAAGGCGCCGCGTTGCCCGTGCCGAAATACACGAGGTCGAGGTCCGGGTCATAGGCCAATTCGTCCCAGACCGTGCCGCCGCCGCCGAAGGAGGAGTCCCGGCTCGGATCCCACGTGGCCGCGGCTCGCTGCATCTCGGGCGTCGGGTGCTCGTCGTGGACGGCGGGTACCGTGTAGAAGCGCCAGGCGAAGGCGCCCGAGTCGGCGTCGAAGGCCGAAACGTAGCCGCGGACACCGCCTTTGCCGCTCTCACCGCCGGCGTTGCCGACGACGACGACATGTCCCGCGATTTGCGGCGCGCCCGAGCAGGCATAGCCGCGCTTGTCGCCGACGAGGGAATTGACCTGCCAATCGGTCTTGCCGGTGCGCGCATCGAGCGCGAACAGCCGGCAATCCGTCGAGACCACGTACACGCGACCCTTCCACACCGCCAGGCCGCGATTGACGATGTCGTTTCCAGCCCCTCGAGCAAAGGCGGGGTCTGCGTGCGGATCGAAGCTCCACAGCGGTGCTCCCGATGCGGCATCGAGCGCATACACGGCTCCCCAGATCCCGGGGACGTACAGAACTCCGTCGACGACGAGCGGCGTCGCCTCCATGCCCCGATAGGTGCCCGTCTTGAATTGCCAGGCAAAGCCGAGGCGCGACACATTGGTTGCGTTGATGCGGGCGAGCGGAGAATAGTAGCCGGCTCCCGCGTCGCGGCCGTTGGCCATCCACTGCCCTGGCTCCTGGTCGGCATGGCTCATGCGGCTCGCATCGACGTTGCCAAAGGCCGCGGTCGATGCGCCGGAGGCCGACGTGAAAAGCGCGAGAAGAGACACCACGCAGACCGTTCCCTTTGCCGGCGCCACGCCGGCCCTAGCGCCGCGCGCGGCGCATGGCCGCGGTCGGGTCGAATGAAGAGAAGTTGCTAGCATCGTTTGCGTTTCCGGAGCCCTTGTATATCGCCATCTCGGGGTACGGGTAGATCGGTCGAGTGAAGCTCACCGGGACGGCGCGGTCCAGTGGGAAGTCGAGCAGCGCAAATGCGCCCCACCAGATGCGGTCGGCGTCGCTGCCGGCGTGTCCCGCGGCGAGCCCGAGCAGGTAGCTCGATTCGACGTGCGCGCCGACCATCTCGTCTGGCGCCTTGCCGCGCTCCATCCAGTTCTCGAGATAGCGCAAGTAGTCGACGGCGAAGGCGCCGTCGCCCCCGGTGCAATGATTCATGCCCGGGATCATGAACAGCCGGAAGAAGTCCCGCGTCGCAGCGCGGCCTCCCATGGTCTTCTCCACGGTTTGATAATAATCGACGATGGCACCGGGAGTTTCCTGGGTGTCGTTGCCGCCCTGAATGACGAGCAGCTTGCCGCCCGCCGCCTTGAGCTTGCGAAGGTCCGGGTTTCCGTCGGTGTAGAGCGCGCCGAGACCCAGGCGCTTGTAGTCCTCGTCGAAGTCGAAGTCGGAAGGCTTCCAGCCTCCCCCGGGCGTCGGACTGAACAGCGCATACTTGAAGAGCTCGGTGGCCCATGCCCCTGCGTGCGCGCCCCACCCGAGCTCGGATCCCGGCAGCATGCCCCCGCTCGATATACGCACGCCGGCGGAAGTCATCGGTCCTGCGTAGATGTTGCGCGCGGCTGCGACCTGCCGCGGGGTCAGGCAGCGCGAGGACTGTCCCGCTCTGCAGGCGAGCACCGACGGGTCGAAGCGGCATGCGAGCGGATCACCGATGATCCCGTCCTTGACGCCATCGGTGAGGTCGCATCGCTCCAGCGCCGCCGTGTGCAGCAATCCGAGCTCGGCCGCATCGAACACCGGCGCCCCATTCTCATCGAGGAAATTGCGCATGTGCCAGATGACGCGCATGCCGAGGTCGGCCTCGTCCTCGGCGTCCGGCGACAGCGCGATGATGCCGTCGAAATCCCAGGGGAAGCGCTGCGCTTCGACCATCCCTTGATAGCCTCCGGTCGAGCATCCGAACATCACCGATCTGAGCGCCGGCTTTGCATAGAAGGAGCGCACGATCGCCTTGCCGGCGACGGCGGCGACGTGGGTCGCGCGATAGCCGAAGTCCGCCTGTGCCTGCCAGTTGCCGCGCGCCCAAAGCGCCTGGCTGGAGGTTGCCTGGTGCCCCATGTCGGAGGCGAGGCAGGCGTAACCTCTGCGCACCGGTCCGTCGCACAGAAACAGGAACATGTGGCCGCCCCACCCGCCGTCGCCGACCTCCATGAATCTGCCGTTCCACCCCACTGCGGGCAGCCGCAGCTCGAAGCTCACCTGCGGCGCGACGTAGCCGCGAACCCTGCAGACGGCAGGATTTCCGCCGCCGGCTTCGATGAGCTCGGCGGCGGTGATCTGGGTGGGCGCATCCTCGAGCGCCGTGTAGTCCGATTGGAGCAACGCCCTGCAGCGATCCGCGGCCGACGCCGGATCAGCGGCGCCTGCCGTGGCCGGAAGAGTCCCGGCGGTCACGGCGTGCGCCCGCGACGCGTCGAACGCGAGCGACGCCACGAGCGCGATGATCCATGCCGAGCGCTTGATCACGTGGAGGACGTGCTCGAGCGTCAGTAGCGATAGTACGCCGTGACGCCAAAGGTCAGCGGCCGGATCGCGCTCGAATACAGGATCGGATCGCCGCCCGCGTCATGATTGAGCCTCAGCGTCGGATCCGAACGTGTGATGTTATCCGCGTAGAGCGACACGTCCCAGCCCTCGTGCAGGACGCCCAGGCGCACGTTCAGGATGCTGTACTCCGGATTTTGATAAGGGCCGACCAGGGAATCGAAGCCGGCGGCGTTCGGATTCAGCGCATTCGCGGCGCTCAGCCAGCGGTAGTCGAGCCGCAAGTAGCCGCGCGAGTCGGGCAGGAGCGAGTCGATTGCGCGCGAGTACTCAGCGTTGGCGGACGCGGTCCACGGCAGGACATTGGGCAGCTTGTCCCCCGCTGCGTTCAGAAGCGGAACCACGCCATTGCTCGGCGCGCCGTAGGCGGCGTTGGGATAGTACGCGTTGGTATACCCCACGTTGACATTCAGTTTGAGGCCCTCGGCGAGGATCGCCGCCGCCTGCAGATCGAAGCCGTCACTGATCGCCTTGCCGCGATTGGTGGTGAAACCTTCCGCACAGGAGGGCAGGCTCACGGTCGTCTGGATGTTGCTCCAGTCGATGTAGAAGGCGCTGGCCTCGATGGCAAGGCGATGGTCGAACAGCGAGTCCTTGGCGCCGATCTCATAGCTCCACAGCCCATCGGACGCGAATGAGTCAGGCGCGGACGTGAGGCCAAGCGCGCGCAATGAGGGCCCGCAGATCGAGTTGCCGACGACCGTGGCGCCATTGCCTCCGCCGGCTCGATAGCCCTTTGCCGCGCTCACGTACACCATGTCGTTGTCGGTGTACTGCCACGTGAGCCCGTAACGCGGCGTGATCGGATTGCCGACCTGATCCGCGCTCACCGTGCTCACGAAATTGACGCCATCGACCGCGCCGGCGGAGACCTGGGATTGGTGCTCGACGATCGAGTGCTCGACGCGCACGCCCACGTTGGCTTTGAGGCGCGGCAGCACCTCCAGCGTGACCTCGCCAAACGCCGCTTCCGAGATATCCACGGCTTGATACTGGGTGAAGCCGTTGTAAACGACGCCGTTGACGACGTAGTTGGGATTGCCGGCGAACTGCAGCGTGTTTTCGCCGGCGACCGCCTCGGCGAGGGGGTCCAGGCTGCCCGGCAGGAACTGCATGTTCTGCTGATGCGCATGCCGGTAGAAAAGGCCGCCGACCCAGGTCAGGCGGGCCGAGGGATCGGCCGAAGACAGCCGGAACTCCTGCAACACGGCGTGAGTATAGGTCGAGTCCGCCAGGAGGTTGACGTAGGAGTGAGCGAGATTCGGAATACTGTTCACGCCACCGAAGATGAATTCGGTCGCTCGCGTGAAATCGTCGATCGAATTCGAAGTCCGGTCCAGCCACGAGGTGTCCGACTGGAACGTGGCCCACGGCATCTTCCACTTGACCGCGACGCTGGCCAGTCGGAGGTCGTCGGCGTAAGGCTCGTTGATTGCGCCCGAGATCTTTCGCCCGTCGTCCGCATTCGGGAAGGCCTGCTGAGGGGGAGGGTTGGCGAGATCGTCGTTCAGCCAATAGGTATTCGGGTTGGCGGAGTACACATGCTGGAACATGAATGCCGGCGTGATGGTCAGGCCATCGTTCGGGGCCCAGGTGAACGCGGGACGGATGACGTAGTTGTCGCCGTAGTTGGCGTTGCGCTGGGTGATGGCGCCCGTGTAGGGGTCCTCCTTGTCGATGAACCCACTCTGGTTCTGGTACCAGGCGCTCACACGGAAACCCAGCTTGCCGTCGATGATGGGCGCGCCATAAGCCGCGCCCGCCTCGTAGTTCGCGCTTCCGGTGTCGGTGTAGCTCACGTCCGCCTTGGCGAATCCGCTGCTCGAATCCAGGCCCGGTTGCGGAGTGATGAAGCGGATCGCGCCGCCCATTGCGCTGGAGCCGAACAACGTGCCCTGAGGGCCGCGCAACACCTCGATGTGGTCGAGGTCGAAGATCATGGGCCGCGGGCTTCCCGAGGGTCCGGCGCTGTACAACACCCGGATCGCGACCGGCGTCTCGTCGATGTAGAACTGCGTGGTCGGCGCGTTGGCATTGGCGAATATGCCGCGAATCGCCACGTCGCCGTTCTCCTGATTGCCCGCCTGGGGCGTGGTCACGATCAATCCGGGCACGATCGTGGCGAGATCCGCGAACGATTGAATGTGCAAATCATCCATGGTTCTCTGCGAGAACGCCGTCACGCTGATCGGCACCTTGTCCAGGCTCTCCTCGCGCCTCTCGGCGGTGATGACGATCTCCTGCAGGGCGGTACCCTCGGCGGCGGCGGGGCTCGCGGCGTTCGAGGCGGACACATCTGCCGCGAAGGCTTGCGGCGCGATCGCGAGGCACGCGGCCGCAAGGGCGCGGCGGCCAAGGGCCGGCGCCGCGAATTTATGCGGACGGTTTGTCGAGGCATTCCCCATTTTTTTACTCTCCGGGCAGCGGTTTCGATTGTTGAAAGTCGTTCTATAATATAGGACAATGTACTGGTAGAACGCTGTCGAGTTACTTTGACATTTCCGAGGACGACTGTCTATCATGGTTCTCGTCGGTTCAATTCAAAACAAAGTCATGCCGGGGGTTGTTCTATAATGTCGAACAAGATTCACAGATTATCGCCAGCTTCGCCGCCTCGCCCCCAAATTCAATCGATCGGCCGTGCCGGCGACATCCTCGACGCGCTGCTGCGCGCTCCTCAGGGCGTGCTGCAATTGGGCGACATCGCCCGGGCATGCGGCCTCGTGAAGACGACCGCCTTCACGCTCGTCGACAGCCTCGTTTGCATCGGTCTCATCGATCGCGATCCGAAAGGCGGCTATCGGCTCGGTCTGCGCAACCTTTCCCATGGCCGTGCCGTCGAGCAGCGGCTCGACATCGTCTCGCTCGCGAGACCGGCGTTGCTCCGCCTCTGCGCACTGACGCGCGAGACTGTGAATCTGGCGATGGCCCGGCCCCTGGAGGCATTCATCGTCGAGAGCTTCGAAGGCAGCCGAAACCTGCGCGTCTCTTCCTACGCGGGCACATCCGCGCCTTATCACTCGACGGCTTGCGGCCGGGTGTTGTTGGCGCATCAACCTCCCGCGGTGATCGAATCGTTCTATCACATGGGACGTTTCGAACGATTTACGGAGTACACGATCTCCACCCCTGCCGCTCTGCAGTCTCGGCTCGAGCAGTGCCGAGCCCGCGGGTGGGCCATCGAGCGCGAGGAGAACGAGGTCGGCGCGAGTTGCATTGCAGCCCCCGTCATCGTCGGCGGCATCGTGCAGGCAGCGATCAGCATCGCGGCGCCGGCAACGCGGCTGGACGATTCCGAGGCGTCGCGATTCGCGGAGATTCTGCTGACGGAAACGGCGGCGATCGCGCAAGGACGATCCGAATCCGCCCCAAGCGTCCCGTCCGCGACCGTCTGACCATGGCGGCGATTCCACCGCGGCGCTCGTTCAGCGAGTCCGCTCGATACCACGCCGCTGCAACGCAAGCGATCGCCGGCGGCGTCAACAGCAACGTACGCCTCGGCGCGCCGCTCTGTTTCGCCCGCGCGGCGGGGGCGCATCTCACCGACATCGACGGCAACACGTACATCGACTATGCGCTGGGCATGGGACCCGCCGTGCTGGGGCACGCGCACCCGCGGGTCATCGAGGCCGCTCGCAGGAGTCTCGCGCTGGGTCAGATGTATGCGGGACAGCATCCCGCCGAGCTGGACCTTGCGGAGCTCGTCAAGCGCCTGGTGCCCTCGGCCGAGTTGGTGCGCTTCGGGATGACGGGCTCCGAGATGATCCAGGCGGCGCTGCGGGTCGCACGCTCCCACACGGGCCGCGCCAAGATCGTCAAGTTTGAAGGACACTATCACGGCTGGTTCGACAACGTTCTCGCCGGCGCGGCGGCGGACGCCGGCGGCGATGCGCCTCGGTACACGGCCGGCGTGCTCACGTCCGGGCAGATGCAGTCGGGCGTCGCGGACCTGCTCGTACTCCCATGGAACAGCATCGACGCGCTCGCGCACTTGTTCGCGCTGCACGGCCGCGAAGTCGCCGCGGTGCTGATGGAGCCCATGATGTGCAACACGGGCGCCATACTGCCGCGTCCGGGGTACCTGGAGGCCGCGCGACGGTTGTGCGACGAGCACGGCTCGGTGCTGATTTTCGACGAGGTGATCACGGGCTTTCGGCTCGGCCTCGCGGGCGCGCAAGGGCGCTTCGGCGTGCGGCCCGACTTGTCGACGTTCGCAAAGGCGGTGGGTGCGGGATTCCCACTGGCGCTGCTGGCCGGCAGGGCCGACATCATGAGTCTGATCGGCAGTGGAAGAGTCAATCACTCGGGCACGTACAACTCCAACGTGATGAGCATCGCTGCGGGTATCGCGGCGCTCGAAGTGCTGGCCGAGAACGACGGCCATGTCATGAAGCACATCGATGTCGCGGGACAGGCGCTCATGAACGGTCTCAAGGAGCTCGGCTGCAAGCACGGTCTCAACCTGCAGGTGTCCGGTGTCGGCGCCGTCTTCAACACCGCCTTCACCGATCAACGCGAGGTCCATGACTTCGCGAGCTTCCGGTGCGCCCGAGAGGACCGGCTGAATGGCTTCCTGCAAGGTCTGCTCGCACGCGGGATCCGGCCAACCTCCCGGGGAACCTGGTTCGTATCCGCTGCCCATTCCGAGTCCGACATCGACGCGACGCTGATCGCAGCGGATGCGGCGCTCGGCGAGATCCAAGACCTCGGCAAATGAGACCGAGGATCCTCTTTGCCGCCTTGTTTCACGAGAGCCACTCGTTTCTGTCGGAGACGACGACCTGGAACGACTTTGAGGTGATTCGCGGCGCGGCCATCCTCGACAAGGCGGGCGACGAATCTCCAACCGACGGGTTCCTCCAGGCGGCTCGCCGGTTCGATTGGGAGGTCGTGCCGACGCTCGCCGTGCTCGGTCTCGCCGGCGGTCCGGTGGATGACGCGGTGTTCGAGGGTTTCTGGGCAGAATTTGCCGCTCGTGCGGCGGAGGCCCTCTCCTCGGGCGTCGACGCCGTGTTCGCGGTGTTGCACGGCGCGATGGTGACCCGCTCGATTCTCGACATCGAAGGAGAATTCCTCGGTCGTCTTCGCGCGCTTCCCGGCGCCGCGCGGCTGCCGATCTTTGGCGTTCTGGATCTGCACGCCAACGTCAGCCGGCGCATGTGCGAGCACGCGAACGCACTGCTGACGTACCGGAAGAATCCCCATACCGACGGCAAAGCCACCGGCACTCGCGCAGCGGAGCTGCTGCATAGATGCCTGGTCGAGAAGCGCGTCCCGCGCATGTACCGTTGTCGCGTGCCCATCGTGCTGGCGCCGCCCGCGACGGGCACGCAATCCGAGCCGATGTCAGCCTTGACGCAACTGGCATCGCAGCTCGAGACGACCGAGCCGCAGATTTGGGGATACAACGTTGCGGCGGGATTTTCGTTCGCCGACACGCCGGAGACCGGGCTGACACTGAGTGTCATCACGGAAGGCCCGCTGGACCGCGCCCTGCCATGGTTGCGCGCCGTCGCAGATCTGGCGTGGTCGCTGCGGGACCGCGGGGTCGTCGTGTATCCGACGGCCGAACAGGTGCTCGCGAACACCCCGGAGATTCCGGGACGACCGATACTGCTGGTCGAGCCTGCGGACAACATCGGCGCCGGCGCGGCGGGCGACGGAACGGGGATCTTGCGCGCGCTGATCGGTCGGGATGCGCAGCACGCTCTCGTGGCGCTCAACGACCCTCGAGCCGTGGCGCACCTCGTGGACCTCCCGATTGGCGCGCATTGCAGGCTCGAAATCGGAGGTCGCGGATGGTCCGGCGATGAGGGCCCCGTCCCGATCGAGGCGGAGTTGCAGTCCAGAGGATCGGGGCAGTTCCGCTTCGAGGACCCTCACAACCATCTGGCGTCCGCCACCGGGGCCGGCTTCGACATGGGTCCCTGTGCCGTCATCCGCACGCGCAGTGTCACGGTGCTCTTGACCAGCCGCAAGACTCCGCCCTTCGATCTCGGTCAGTTCCGCAGCCAGGGCCTGGATCCCGAGAGATTCAGCTGGATTGGCGTCAAAGCCGCGATCGGTCATCGGCAGGCATATGATCCGATCGCTGCAGCCTCGTATTACGTCGACACCCCCGGACCTTGCTCGAGCAATCTTGGGCTGCTGCCTTACCGGCACCTGCGCCGGCCCGTCCACCCGCTCGACGCCATGACGGCGCCGGCACCGAGTTACAGTTGAGGAGCTCATGCATGACGTCTTCCCTTACGTCCGCTGAGATCTCGCGCTACGCGCGCGACGGCATCGTCTTTCCCATTCCGGTGATCTCCGGCAAGGAGGCTGCGCTCGGTCTCGAGCGGCTCGAGGCACTCGAGGAGCGCGAGGGCGGCAAGCTGAGCGACCGGACCAACGAAAAGCCGCATCTCCTGCTGCCCTGGCTCTGTGATCTCGTGCGACACCCGCGAATACTCGATGCGGTCGAGAGTGTTCTCGGACCCAACATCCTTTGCTGGGCCAGCGGCTTCTTTGCCAAGAGTCCGAGCGATGGATCGTTCATCTCGTGGCATCAGGACTCGACCTATTGGGGTCTGTCCAGCCCCGATGTGCTCACCGCCTGGGTCGCGCTGACGCCGAGCAACGCGAGCAACGGGTGCCTGCAGGTGATTCCCGGCAGCCATACCGAGCAGGTCGCGCACCGCGATACCTTCGCGCAAGGCAACATGTTGAGCCGGGGGCAGGAGATCGCGGTGGAAGTAGACCGGACCAAAGCGGTCGATGTGCGTCTCGAGCCGGGTCAGATGTCGCTGCATCACGTGCGGATTTTCCACGGCTCGGAGGCGAATCGAGGCACGCTGCGGCGCGTCGGGTTCTCGATCCGCTATCTGCCGACGCACGTCCGCCAGCTCCAAGGCCGCACGACCGCGCTTCTGGTCCGGGGGGTCGATGAGTATCACCACTTCGAGCCCGAGCGGATTCCAAAAGCGGAGTGGGACGCCGAAGCCGTAGCCTGCCATTCGTATGCACTCGGGCTCTTGATGTCGCAAATCTATGCCGGCGCGGCGAAGTTGCCGGCGCGCTGACGGCCGTGCGGTCTGCGGCTCTTCTCGCGCTCACATTGTCGGAATTGGCCGGCGGGGGAGCCCGCTGCCAGGCCGAGCCGGCCGAATCGCTCCAGATTCACGGAGCTCAGTCGCCGGAAGACATGGAGCTGCTGCCGGGCGGCAAGCGCATCCTGGTGAGCGAAATGGCCGTCGGGGAGCACCAACCCGGCAAGTTCGTCTATCTGGACATCGACACGAACCTCATGACGGAGGTGGCGACGGAGCGGGGCGGCTCGGGGGATTGGGGCGATCCGGCGTGCCGTCAGCGTTCTCCGCAAGAGCTTTCCCCGCACGGAATTCACCTTTCCCGTACGCCCGAAGGCCGTCTCCTGCTGCTTGCAATCAACCACGGCGAGCCCGAATCCGTGAATGCTTATGAGGTGACGGACGGGGCCGCCGGGGTGCGGCTTCGCTGGCGTGGATGCGTCGATACGAGCTACAACTTCAACGACATTGCGGCGACTGCGGATGGATTCGTCGCCACGCATATGTTCGACAAGGCGCTTGGCACGGGCCCGCAAGCCGAGAAGTACCTGTTCGGCGGCGGCAACACGGGCTTTGCCGTACGCTGGAGCAAGAAAGCAGGCTTCGTGAGGATCGTGGGAACCGAGGCCGGGTTTCCCAACGGCATCAACGTGAGCGCCGACGGCCGTTTCGCCTGGATGGGCGCAACGTCGGGACGCGAAGTCCGCAAGATCGATCTGTCGCGCAACGTGCAGATCGCCAAGGCCGCTTTGCCGGTGGCCGCAGACAATCTGAGCTGGACACCTGCCGGCCAGCTGCTGGCCACTGGTGCAATGGATGTGCATACGCTAGTAGAGTGCTCTGACCACGGCCGTTCCTGCCCGGTCGCCTTCGCGGTGGTCCGTATCGATCCCGACACCCTCCGGAACCGGATCGTGTTCCGCAGCGATGGCCGCTTGCTCCTCGGCGCATCGGTTGCGCTGGTCGCCCGCGGCCATCTGTACCTGGGCAGCTCTACGGGCGATCACCTGCTGCGGGCACTTGCACCACCCACCCTCGATTGAGCTGCCGGTCGGCGAGAGCGACCGCAGCCCGCGCAAATAGGGTATTTTGCACCCTCGATTCCCACGCCGGAGTGTGCATGCGCTTACCCACCGATCGACGCACGTTCATCCTCGGGCTCGCCGGCGCGCTCGCGTGCGCGCCGCGGCTCGGACTCGGCGCCTCCGGACGGAAGGAGGATTATTTGCGCATCGATGCGCAGCGCCTGCAACGGACGCTGGAGCAGCTCAGCAGCTTCGGGCGGCCGGCGGGCGGATCGTTCGCCGACGGCGTGAACCGCATCGCGTACTCGGATGCCGACGTCAAGGGCCGGGAATACGCCATGGGGCTGCTGCGTGAGGCAGGGCTCGAGCCGAAAATCGACGCGGCGGGCAACATCCTCGCCGTCCGCGCAGGGTCGGTCCCGTCGCTGCAGCCAATCCTGTTCGGGTCGCACATCGACTCCGTGCCGAGCGGCGGCAATTTCGACGGCGATGTCGGATCGCTGTCCGCCATCGAGGTCATGCGCACGCTCGAGGACCACTCGGTTCGCACGCGGCACCCGCTCGAAGTGACGATCTGGTCGAACGAAGAGGGCGGACCCTTTGGGAGCCATATCGCGACCGAGGGGCCGCAGCCGGGGGACCTCGAGCGCACGTTCAACGGCATCTCGTTGAAGGAAGGGCTGCCGCGGATCGGCGGAGACCTCGCGCGGCTCGACAGCGCGCGCATCGCCCCGGGCTCGATCCACTGCTACCTGGAGCTGCACATCGAGCAGGGCGGCATCCTCGACAAGGCCGGAATTCCCATCGGCGTCGTCGACGGCATCGTCAGCATCGACGAGTACGCGGTGGAGATCCGCGGCATCGCCAATCACGCGGGCACGACGCCGATGCCGGAGCGCCACAATGCGCTGCTCGCGGCCGCGAAGCTCATCGAGGCGGTGCAGGATGAGGTGACGAGCTTTCCCGGCCGGCAGGTCGGGACCGTCGGCCAGCTCACGGTATCGCCGAACGCCCCGAACGTCGTGCCCGGCCTCGTCAGGCACTCGATCGAGCTGCGCGACCTGTCCGAGAGCACTCTGGTCCGCATGAGCGCCGTCATTCGCGAGCGGGCGGCGCAGATCGCGCACGACACGGGCACGGAGATCAGCATCAAGCTCGTCGATCACGACCCGCCGGCGCTTGCGACGCCGGAGGTGCAACGCCAGATCGAGGCGGCGGCGGAATCGCTCGGCCTGCGCACGCTGCACCTTCCGAGCGGCGCGGGTCAGGACGCGCAGTTTCTCGCGAAGATCGGCCCGATGGGCATGATCTTCGTGCCGAGCGTCGGGGGCCTCAGCCATACGCCGAAGGAGCTCACCCACTGGGCGGACTGTGCGAACGGCGCCAACGTGCTGCTGCAGACCGTCCTGCGCATGGACCGCACCTGAAGGCAGTGGTAGCTTTGGATCGACGGGACGAGGGGGTCCAGACGATGCGCATCGCAAGCGTGGGTCATGGGGTCTTTGCGGCGACGCTGATCGCCATCGGCATCATGGGTCTCGTCAAGGGCGACTTCGCGCCGGTCTGGGAGCCGGTGGCGAAGGGTGTGCCCGCGCGGGAAGTCCTGGTCTATCTCACCGCCCTGATCTCGCTCGGGTCGGGACTCGGGCTGTTGTGGCGGCCGACGGCGATCTTCGCGGCTCGCGTACTGCTGCTCGCCATCCTCGTGTGGATGCTGGCGTTTCGAGTGCCGGTCATCCTCCGGGCCCCCGGCGTGGCGGTCTCCTGGGAAGGCTGCGGTGAGACCGCGGTCATCGTCGCAGCCGCGTGGGTTCTCTACGCATGGTTTGCCCTGGACTGGGACCGCCGGTGCCTCAGCTTTGCATCGGCGGAGGGGGGCATGCGCATCGCGAGAGGGATCTTCGGCCTCGCGCTGCTCGCCTTCGGCGTGGCCCACTTCGCCTATGTGCCCGAGACCGCATCGTTGGTCCCGAGCTGGCTGCCCGCGCACGTCGCCTGGGTGTATTTCACGGGCGCGACGTATATCGCGGCGGGCATCGTGATGCTGACGGGCGTGCGCGCGGGGGTGCGCGCGCAACTGGTGGCCGCGCTCGTGGCCTGGCAGATGGGCCTTTTCACGCTGCTCGTCTGGCTGCCTGCCGTGTCGGCGGATCCGTCGCAGTGGAGCGAGACGGTGCTCTCCATTGCGCTGACGGCGGGGGCGTGGGTCGTGGCGGATTCCTACTCGCGTAGCATGCCGCTGGTCGCGCCGGGTCTCAGTCCGGAAAATTGAGCTGCCGTACGATTGCCTGGAAGCGCGGGTCGTTGCGCAGCGGGTCCAGGAATACGTGGACCTTCACATAGATGAGGTAGGAATCGCGGTCGCGCAGCGCCTTGGCGAGCGAGTCGAGCGCGCGGGCGTGGTCGCCCCATTGTGCGTAAGTCAAGGCCTGGAGCGCACACCCCGCCGGCATCGGTTGCCACCTTGCGCATCATGACCTCGGCATCCGCCCGGCGGCCGAGCTTGAAGTAGGCCATGGACAAGCAGTGCTTCCGATTGAAGTCGGTCTCGTCCTTGATGCTTTCGCAGACATCCCGGGCGCCCGCGTAGTCTCCCTTCTCGTAGTAGGCGTAGCCCAGCCAGGCCTTGATCGACTCGTCGCCCGGATCGAGAGTCTGGAGCTCCTTGACGACGCGCAGGGCTTCCTCGGTGCGGGCGACCATGGTCAGACTCTGCACGAGTGCCAGCTGATTGAACGAATTCAAGGGATCCAGCACCACGGAGCGGCGCAGCGCCGAGAGACCGGCGTCGGTATGTCCCATCTCGACCTCGAAGAATCCGTAATGCCGCAGCACCTTGGCGCTGCCGGGCGCGAGCGACACGGAGCGCTCGTATTCCCCGCTTGCAGCCTTGAAGTCGAGCGTCTGCTCGAGGACGATCGCGAGGGCGACATGTCCGTCGGCGAAGTCGGGTGCGGCGGCGATCGCCTTGCGCGCGTCCGCTTCCGCGTCGCAGGTGTAGGCTGCGGCGGCGGCGCCCAAGGCAAAGTTCCGCGCGATATCCAGCCGGGCCACCGACCGGTCGGCATAGGCGGCGGCGTATTCCGGATCCAGCCGGATGGCCTCCGTGTATCCGGCGATGGACGTCCGTAGCCCTTTCTCATCGAGGCCGCCATGGTAGGACTTCGACGCGAGCAGGTAGGCGTCGAAGGCCGCGGGATTGCGCGTCGCGCCGAGCTGCATCTTCCCGGGGGTGCCGCCAAGCAGCGCGATCTTGAGCGCGCCGGCGACGGAGTTCGCGATCTCGGTCTGGAGCTGCAGCACGTCCTTCGAGTTGCGGTCATAGGTTTGGGACCAGAGCTGAAATCCCGTCACCGCGTTGGTGAGCTGCGCGGTGATGCGCAGCGTCTGGCCCGAGCGCCGCACGCTGCCCTCGAGGATCGAGCCTACGTTGAGCTTGTGGGCGATCGTCGCCAGATCGACGTGCTCGCCCTTGAAATAGAACGAGGACGTGCGCGCGGCCACCTGCAGCTCGTTGACCCGCGCGAGCGAGTTGAGCAGCTCTTCGGAGAGGCCGTCGGAGAAGTACTCCTGGTCCTTGTCGCCGCTCATGTTCACGAAGGGAATCACGGCGATGGAGTGCGGCGGCGGCGCAAAGGCGGCTGGGGTCGGGATCGGGGCCGGGGCCGGGGCCGGGGCCGGGGCCGGGGCCGGGGCCGGGGCTGTGAGAGTCGCGCTCACCTCCGCCGGCTTGGAGCTGCGGAGCCTGTCGATGGCGACATACGCGAGCGTGCCCACGATGACCGCGCCGGCGATGGCCGCGAGCGCCCATTTCGAGCCGAAGGATGCGCGCGCGAGCGTCGACGGGCGGTACGGCGTCGGACGAGCGGCCCGCGGCGGAGGGTGCGGCGGCTGACGGTGTCGCGCCCGAGCGTGCCGCGGCGGAGGGTGCGGCGTCCGAGGATGCCGCGGCCGTGCGGAGCGCCGGCGGCGGCCCTCCAGCCTCGAGCTGCGTCGCTTTTTCGGGCGACAACAGGGACCGGACGCGCTCGACGAAGGCCGGCGGCGTGTCGCCGGCCGGAAGATGTGTCCACTGGACGGCTCGAAAAGCATCGGGGACCACGGCGTCCCGATCGCCGGTGTCGTCGATGACGACGGGCAAGAGAAACGCCTTCTGCTCGGCCATGTCGTGGGTGCGGTCGATGGCGAGCTTCCATTCGCGCCGGAAGTAGCCTTCGAGGCGTGCTTGCGTGTTGCGCGAGATGATCGGAACGAACAGAGCGCAGTCGCGGATTTCGCGGCGGATCTTCTGGTCCCACGCGTCGCCGCCGCGCAGCTCGCTGCGGTCGAACCAGACCTCGAGGCCGGCCGCGCGCAGCGACTCGCAAATTCTCTGCGCGGTCTGCGCGTCCTGGGATGCGTAGCTCAAGAATACCGCGCACGATGGCTCGGTCACGAGGACAACCCCTGGCGATGGATGCGGCAGCTCTTACGCTGCCTTTCTGGAGCCAGCTTACCTCAGCCTTCGACCGCCGGGCAGACGGAAACGAGAATCCGGGTGATCAAGGCGTCAGCACGATCTTGCCGGCGCGCGCCTTGGACAGGAAGTCCTTCTGTGCGGCCACGATCTCGCGCAGGGGATAGGTCGCGCTGACCAAGGGCCGTATCTCGCCGCGCTCGATGTAGCCGACCAGGTTGGCGAACACCTCGGCGTCCAGGATGGTGCAGCCGAGCAGGCGCAGGTCCTTGAGGTACAGGGTTCGCAGGTCGAGCTCCACGGTCGGGCCGGCGATGGCACCCGCGACGGCATAGCGGCCGCCGCGCTTCATCACCTCGAGCAACGCGGCAAAGGCGGGGCCGCCGACCACGTCGATCACCGCGTCGACCGACTCCCGGCCGAGCTCGGCGAGAACATCGGCGCCGCGGCCGAGAACCTTGCGCGCGCCGAGCGACCGGACGGCGGCCGCCTTCGACGCGCTCGCGACGGCGACGACCTCGGCGCCGCGCCGCCGCGCAAGCTGCACGGCCGCCGAGCCGACTCCGCCGGAGGCGCCGGTGACCAGCACCGTCTCGCCCGCGGCGACGCGCGCCCGCGTCAGCATGTTCTCGGCCGCACCGTAGGAGCAGGGAAACGAGGCAAGCTCGGCATCGCTGAGCGTGCTCCGGATCTTAAGCGCATTGGCGGCGGGCACGGTGGTGAGCTCGGCAAAGCCCCCGTCCCGATCCGACCCGAAGTAGCCGGCCTCATGCAGCGCGCCGCCGGTCGCGCGAAGGATCGGGTCAACGAGCACCCGCTCGCCGATCCGCGCCCGGTCGACCCCCGCGCCCACCGCGACGATGCGGCCGCAGGCATCGGCGCCCTGGATGCGAGGGAATCCCACCGCATCGCCCGCCCATCCGGCATCGTCGGCGCTCGCCTCGGCGCCGACCGATGGCGAGGCGGTCGCATCGCTGACGGACTTCGAGTACCAGCCGATGCGCATGTTGATGTCGGTGTTGTTGACGCCGGCGGCGCCGATCCGGATCAGCACCTCTCCCGCCGCGGGCGCCGGGTCGGGAACATCCTCGCGGTATTCGAGGCGGTCGAAACCGCCGTGACCGCGGAGCAGGACCGCCTTCATGCGCTCTCGAGGCTCGACATCACCGTCGCGACCCTCTCGTCGCAGCAGCGGCCGCCGAAGTCGAAGATGTCGCCCTCGGCGAGATCGATTTTCATGGGTTTCATCGTGGCATGGAAGGCGCTGGTATAAGCATACTCTCCTGGCTTGGAGGCCCCCTGACGTATCTCGACCCCCCTGCGAGTCCCGCCGCGCTTCTCGCCGCGCTCCATGCCGGGGGTATCGTGCGCTTCGCGGCGCTGCCGCGGATGGCCGCGCTCGCGGCCCTCACCCGCGCCTTCGTCGAGGAGCGGCTCGCGCCGCACGCGCCCGTGGAGATTCATCGCTACCTGCCGCCGGTCGAGCTGGCCAGGCGCCTCGGCGAGGTGCAGCGCGAGTACTCGAGCTCCGATGACGTCAAGCGGGCTTGGTGCGCGCTGTTCGAGGATGTGGGGCTCGATCCCGCGGACACCGCCCGCGACCGGCTGGTGCTGCGCTTCCAGGTGCACAGCGATCGCGACGCGGCGCTGCCCTCCGCGCGCAGCACGGCGACCGTGGGCTTTCACCGCGACAGCTGGGGGACGAACCTGCCGGCGCAGGTGAACTGGTGGGCCCCGGTGTGGCCCATCACGGCCGGGCGCACCTTTGCGATCTATCCGGGACTCTGGGACGCCGCGGTGCCGAACGACAGCGAGAGCTTCGATCTTGCGGACGTGATGGAGCGCGTGCGCTGCGCCCCGGAGACGTTGGCTGCAGGCGCGTTGGCGCCGCGGCCCACGGGCCCGGTGGACCCGGGCGGCGGCGTGCCGGTGGTGCTCGCGCCGGGAGAGGTCATCGCCTTCTCGAGCGCGCATGCGCACGCCGGAATTGCGAATCACACGGGCTTCACCCGCATTTCGCTCGAGACCCGTACCGTCTCCATCGAGGACGTCCGCGCCGGACGGGGGGCGCCCAACGTCGATGGCCGGTCGCGCTGGGTGGCGCCCGGGCTGTTTCGACGGCTGAGCGACGGGGCCCCGATGAACGTGCTGCTGGGCGTCGATCGATTGGTCGTGCGGGACGGCTGGTGATGCGCCGCGCCTGAGGGCGCGCCGCGCGTGTGGGCGTGCTGCGCGTGGTGGGTTTGCCACGCTCCAATATGGGCAACTGCCCCCCGCAATATGGGGATTCCTTCGGATTCGTGGGCGCCTGCGTGCGCCTAGGGTTGTGTCCGAGGCGTTCGACGCCCGCGCGGCAGAGCCGCGCCAGCGATCCCTATTCCATCTCGATCACCGGTACACGCCGGCAGGAGCCTGCATGAAAACCATGACCACCCTCTCTCTCGTCACGCGCACCCTTGCGCTGTCGGCGCTCTTGGCCGCGGCCTCGCAACCGGCGGGGGCGGCCGGAGCGGAGACGCTCATCCAGAAGGTGCGCGGCGCCACACAACGCTACCTCAACATCAATACCGCCTTCGCCGACGGGTGGGTGACCGCCACGCCATGCGTCAGCGGACCCGATACGGGCGCGATGGGCGTGCATCTGGTGCTGCAGGCCCGCATCGCCTCGGGCGAGACGAACGGTACGGAGCCCCAAGCGCTGATCTACGAGCCGAAGTCCGATGGCTCGATGCGGCTCGTGGGCGTGGAGTTCATCGTGCTGGCGAGCGTCTGGTCGGGGAGCCATCCGGCGGGCTCCGTCCCGGCCGTCGAAGGCAATCTCATGAACTATGTGCCGGCGCCCAACCGCTACGGCTTGCCTGCGTTCTACGAGCTGCACGTCTGGGCGTGGGAACGGAACCCGCAAGGCAGCTTCGCCGACTGGAACACGCAGGTGAGCTGCGAGCAGGAGCAGCCTGCGGCATAGCTGCGCGCGGCGGGAGGAGCCCGATCGCCGGATTACGAGCTGCCGCCGGCCGGCCTGGCAACGCTGTCAGTGTCTCTGCCGCCGTCCTCGTCCGACGCGCCGTTGCGAGGCGCCGGCGGCGGCGGCCTGCATGAGCAGGTCGCCGGACAAGCGCGCGACCCGCGCAAGGGACCGCCCCGAGCGGGGCGCCGTGGCGTAGATCGGGTTCGTACCCTCGGAAATGGTGCCGAGCAGCTGGGCGATGTCATGGGCCCGCTGCCGCGAGAGGGCGGGCCACGCCACCCTGAGGCGCGCCGCGGCCAGCCGATGCAGCTCGTCGTAGAAGCGGTCCATCGCGCGGGCGATTTCCGGGTCGTGAAGCGCCATGACCCAGAGCTCGCGGAACACACGGCTGATCTCGCGGGACACCGAATCGCTCATGTACCAGCGCAGGAGCCCGGCGAACCCCGTCTTGCCGCCCGCGTTGCGCAGGTACTCCTCGGCGTTGAACCTGTAGTGCGCGAGCAACGCCATGATCACCGCATGAACGAGGCTGCGCTTCGACGGAAAATAGTAGACGACGTTGCCCACGGCGACGCATGCCTCGCTCGCGACCGCGCGCATCGAGAACCGCGCATACCCTGCGGTGGCGAGCACGCGCCGCGCAGCCCGGAGTATCTCGGTGCGCGTGTCGGTGGCATCGGCTTTTCGGCGGCGCCGCGCCCCGGTCGGTCCGGCTCGACGCACGTGCCGTGCCTTGCGCAAGCCTCTGTTCCGTCCACTGTTTTCCTTTTTCATCTCCGCCTCGGCAAGGGCTCGTCAGAGTTCGGCGGCACTCTACAGCGGCCGGAAGGGCAACACCACGCACCGACACCGTGCGTGGCGGCGCAATCTGTGGGCATCATCATGCCGGTGGCTCAAAAAACTCCTGGGAAAGGGGCCAAATTTCTTTTGGCAGACGCCGGCCCGGGCGGTGTAGGATCGGCCCAGGGGTTAGTACTAACGTACTAATCGGTTTGCTGCGGGGGAGCAACACAAGAATCCACCAGGATCAGCACCCTCCAGCGATAGTGCCGTTCGTCCATCGGGATCTGTTTCGGAAAGATGACATGTCGGATCGAAGCGCTCTGACGCGCCGGGATTTCGTGGCCGGCGCGTCCGCGTTCATGGCCGGTGCGCGTGCCTGGGCGGGAAGCCCGGCGGCCGGCGTCGCGCTGACGGACCTGTCAGCGGCCGAAGCGGTCGCGCGCATGCGGCGTGGGGAGCTGACCTCGGAAGCCTATGCGCAGGCGTTGCTCGACCGCTGTGCCTCGATGAAGGCCCTCAACGCCTTCATCACCCTGGAGCCCGACCGCGTGCTGCGGGACGCCCGGGCCGCCGATCAGTTGCGCGCCAAGGGCGGCAAGCTCGGACCGCTGCACGGGCTGCCGATCCCGATCAAGGACAGCCTGAACACGCGCGACTATCCGACCACGGTGGGAACGCCGGCGCTGCGTCATTTCCGTCCGGCCGACGATGCACCGCTCGTGGCGCAGTTGAAGAGCGCGGGGGCCATCGTTCTCGGCAAGACCAATCTGCACGAGCTGGCGTACGGGTGGACCAGCAACAATCACGCCTTCGGCGCCGTCCACAATCCCTACGATCCGAGCCGCATCCCCGGGGGAAGCAGCGGGGGTACCGCCGCGGCGGTGGCGGCGCACATGGCCCCGCTCGGCGTCGCCGCCGATACCGAGGGCTCGATCCGCGTCCCGGCCGCGCTCTGCGGCCTGGTCGGATTCCGGCCGACCACCGGGCGCTATTCGCAAGAGGGCCTCGCGCCGATCACCCCGTTGTTCGACGAGGCGGGCCCGCATGCGCGCAACATGCAGGACATCGAGCTGTTCGACTCGGTGGCGACGGGAGACCACGGCTCGCCCGCCGTCCCGGAGCTGAAAGCGGTGCGGCTCGCGGTCTACCGCGGCTACTACTTCGAGGGGCTGGATCCCGAGGTGGCGCGCGTCACCGAGGCCGCCCTCGCCAAGCTCAAGGGCGCCGGGGTGACGATCGTCGAGACCGAGATCCCGGAGCTCGCCGAGCTGATCGCACGGGTGACCGGTCCGGTCCAGTACCACGACACCGAGCCGACGCTGCGCGCCTACCTTGCCAAGTACCGGGCCGGCGTGACCTTCGAGCAGATGGTGGCCGCGGCCAGCGACGACATTCGCGCCACGTTCGGCCAATACGTGCTGCCCGGCGGGCGCGACGTGGTGAGCGACGCCGCCTACCGCAAGATCGTCGACCAGGACCTGCCGCACCTGCGCGCCGTGCTGCGCGACACCTTCGAGCGCACCAAGACAGCTGCGCTCGTGTTCCCGACCACCCTCACCACGGCGCCCAAGATCGGCGACGAAGGCATGCTGTCGTTCGGCGGGCGCAAGGTCGCCTTCGATGTCGCGATGTCGCGCAACATCGATCCGGGAAGCACGGCCGGACTGCCCGGGCTCGTCATGCCGGTGGGGCTGGCCGCCAACGGGCTGCCCGTGTCGCTCGAATTCGATGGTCCCGCGGGATCGGACCGAGCCCTGCTCGGCCTGGGTACCGCGGTCGAGCGCGTGCTGGGGCGGGAGCCCCCGCCGCGCATCCGATAACAGTTCATTCAGGGAGTTCGATCCATGTCATCTAGGCTGACGTACGCAATCGCCTGCATCCTGGCCGGCGCATCGGGGTCCGCAACCGCGGCAGCGGCTGCCGCGGGAGCCGACTCCAGCTCGAGCACCAGTGCCGGCACCGAATCCCTGGGCGAGGTCGTGGTGACCGCACAGCGGCGCTCGGAGAACATCCAGGACGTGCCCATCTCGATCCAGGCCTTCACCGAGCAGACGCTGAAGCAGCTCAACATCTCGACGTTCGACGACTACATCAAGTTTCTCCCGAACGTGACCAGCGCGAGCAATGGCCCCGGACAGAATGAGGTCTTCATGCGCGGACTGTCGGCCGGGTCGCAGGCGAGCCAGGCAAGCGCCATCACGGCGGTGCTGCCGAACGTCGCGATCTATCTCGACAACCAGTCGGGTCAGATGCCGAACCGCAATCTCGACATCTACGCGGCGGACCTGAACCGCATCGAGGTGCTGGAGGGGCCGCAGGGCACGCTGTTCGGCGCCGGCGCCCAGGCGGGCGTGATCCGCTACATCACCAACGAGCCGAAGCTCGACAAGACCGAAGGCTACGTGAAGGCGGGCTACGGCGTCACCGCGGGCGGCGATCCCAACACCGACATGCAGGCGGTGATCAACCTGCCGCTGATCTCGGAGCATATGGCCGTTCGCGCCGTCGTCTACAGCGACCGCCGCGGCGGGTACATCAACAACGTCCCGGACACCTTCGCGCGCAAGAACACCGACATCGGCATCCACTACGCCAACTATCCGGCCGTGAACGGCCAATGTCCGGATGGCCAGCCGAACAACGGGTATTGCGTGCCGCCGGGCAGCCCGACGCTCAGCAACAACGCGCTGGTCGGCCGGGCCATCAATCCGGTCACCTACCAGGGGACCCGGGTCGAGCTCCTGTACAAGTTCAACGACGACTGGGACATCCTCCTCAGCCAGTCCTACCAGAACATGGAAGCCGACGGCGTGTTCTTCCAGCAGCCCTTGTCGTCCAGCGGCTCGCCGCTCAAGCCCCTCGAGGTCACGCTGTTCAACCCGGCCTACGATCAGGACAAGTTCGAGAGCACCGCGTGGACCGTCGATGGCAAGATCGGTCCCTTGAAGCTGGTCTACACCGGCGGCTATCTCGACCGCCAGGTCAATCAGACGTCCGACTACACCAACTACGTGCGTGGCGTGTACGCCGATTACTACCAGTGCTACGGACCCGGCTCGGGGGGTGATCCCAACCTGCCGTCGAAGTGTTTCTCGGCGAACGCCTTCTGGCGCGAGCAGGAGCGCAATCTGCACCAGCAGCACGAGTTCCGCCTGAGCACCCCGGACGACTGGCGCATCCGCGGCATCGCCGGCGCGTACTGGGAGGACAACAAGCTCTACGACGTCACGAGCTGGCTCTACAAGGGATTGCCGGCCTGCACGGCCACGGCCAACGTCGGCTGCATCACGGACGTGGGTACCCTGCCGGGCACGACGGTTCAGTATCCGGGCACACAGACCGACGACACCACGTTCTTCCAGGATGCGCACCGCGAGACCAAGCAGACCGCGTTCTTCATCTCCGGGGACTTCGACATCATTCCGAAGGTGCTGACCTTCACCGCCGGCACGCGCTACTTCAAGTTCGACAACAAGTTCGTGGGCAGCGTGTCGGAGAGCTTCGGCTGCTTTCAGGGGGGCGCGGCGCCCTGCAACAACTATCCGGGGTATGCGTTCAATCTCGACGCGCAGGGCCTGCGCGATTCCGAGTCGGGCGTGAAGAGCCGCGCCAACCTGACCTGGCACGTCACGCCGGACGTGATGGTCTACTACACCTTCTCGCAGGGCTTCCGCCCGGGTGGGTTCAACGGCAACAGCCCCACTTCGCACGTTCCGGGTCCGGACGGCGTCGAGCAGTACTACATTCCGCGGACGTATTCCTCGGACAAGCTCACCAACAACGAGATCGGCTGGAAGACCGAGTTCTTCGATCACCACCTGCAGTGGAACGGCGCGGTCTACCGCGAGAACTGGGACAACGTGCAGATCGAGTTCTTCGATCCCGGCCTCATCGGCAATCTGTACGTCAACACCAACGGCCAGAACTTCCTGATCAAGGGCATCGAGACTTCGCTGATCGGCCGGGTGACCGACGGTCTCACCCTGCAGGGATCCGCATCCTGGAACCAGAGCCGGCAGACGAACTCGCCCGCGTTGATCGACAACAACCCGCTGAGCGTGAACTACGGCAAGGCCATCACCGAGAACTGCATCACCACGCCGTGCCAGCCCGTGGGCGACCCCTTCGGTCCGGTCGGCTCTCCGAGCGCGAACGCACCGCCGATCCAGTTCTCCCTGCGCGCGCGCTACGACTGGACGATGGGCAGCTACAGCCCGTTCGTTCAGGCGTCGGCGCATCACACCGGGCATTCGTTCACGCAGGCGGGATCGAATCCGATGTTCGTCATCGGCAACCAGATCAACACGTCGCGCGGGCGCTTCGAGGTTCCGGCGTACTCGACGTTCGATGCCTCGGGCGGCGTGACCAAGGATGCGTGGACCGTGATGATCTACGGCCAGAATCTCGCCAACTCGAACGCCAGCACCTTCATCAGCACGGATCAGTTCATCATTGCCCAGACGCCGCTGCGGCCGCGGGTGATCGGAGCGTCGTTCAGCTACTCGTTCTAGCAGAGCGTTCCCGTCGCGCCAGCCATCGCGTGATCGATCGCCAGAACAGGCGGAGCACGACGATGGCGGGAGCGATGACGACGAGCCACCGGCCTGCGAAGATTCCGGCGCGATCGCGCCCATCAGCCGATGGCATAGAGATTGCCATCCGCGCTGCCGAAGTACACCGTGGCGCCGTCGACCGCGGGCGAGGACAGCACCGCACCAACGCTCATCATCTTCCATACGCCGACGATGAGATCGTCGTAGAAGAAATCGGTGAATACCACCTCGTAGTTGGGCTCGCCGTTCTTCTTGGTGTACCTGGGGCCGTTGGCGTTCGCGCCGTCGGTGCGGAAGGTCCATGCCGACGCGTGCTTGTCGAGATCGATGGCCTTCAAGGTGCCGTCGTGGGAACCGACGTACAGCATGCGGCCCGCGACCGCGGGCGATGAGAACGTGGGCCAGTGATGGAAGTCGAGGGAGTAGCGCGGGGCGCCGGTCTTCGCATCCACCGCATGAAACAGCCCGCTGTCGGACGTGACGAAGTACAGCGTGCCGTCGAGGGCGATCGGCGTGGATATCACCCACGAGCCCTTGTTTCCGAACACCCACTTCTTCGCGCCCGTCGCGGCATCGAGGGCATAAAGGTTGGAATCGCGGCACCCGAAGTAGACCACGCCGTCCGCGATCAGCGCGGACGACTGGATGCCGACCTGATTCGAGATCTTGCCGTCCTCGCCGGTCTTGAAGCGCCAGCGCTCCTTGCCGGTGGCGGCATCGAGCGCATAGAACCAGGAGTCCCAGCTGCCGATGTACACCGTGCCGTTCGCAACGGCCGGTGAGGCGTGCACGACGTTGCCCGTGTGGAACTTCCAGCGCAGCGCGCCGGAGCCGGCATCGAGCGCGTACACGTTGCCGTCGCCGCTGCCGACGTACACCACGCCTTGCACGACCGCCGGCGACGAGAGGTAGAAGTCGAACGGGTCGGGCATGCTCTCGCCCGCCGGCTCGGCGCCGTGGATGTGCCGCGCGGTGAAGCGGTGCTCGCTCTCGAACGCGAACTTCCAGCGCTCCTTGCCCGTGGCGGCGTCGAGCGCGTAGAAGTTGCCATCGAAGCTGCCGAAGTACACGCGGCCCCGATCAACCGCGGGCGACGAGGTGACCCGGCCCTGGGTCTCGAATTTCCAGCGGGCGGTGCCGTCGACGGCGCTCACGGCGTAGAGAAAGTGATCGTTGCCGCCGACGTAGACCGTCCCGTCGGCAACCGCGGGAGTCGAGAGGATCGCAGCCCCGGTCTTGAACCTCCACTTGACGCCGTGGAGGACCGGCACCCCGGCGGCGGCGTAGATCCCGGTGTGCTCCGCGTTCGCGCGGAACATCGCGGCCGGCTGCGCGAGCGCCGGCGCGGACAATGCGCACGCGACGAGCGCGAGGCCGGCGAGATGTCTCAGCGGCGGCCCTTCGGCTTCTTCGCGGGTGCGGTCGCGGCGGCTGCCGGCTCGTTCAACGGAAAGAAAGTCCATGCCGGATTGTCCTTCAGGAACTGCAAGGTGATCAATCCCGCCGCGCCCGGGGCCTGCGGGGGTGCGTTGGGGTCGCTTTGCAGCGGCATGACCTTGCGGAACGCCGTCCACGCCGCGGTCGGCGCCGGGCCGAACTCGCGGGAGGAGTCCTGGGCCTTGCGCACGTCGAGCCAGCGCGTGCCGGTGATGAGATCGGTGGCGAGCAGACGGAAGGTGTCTTCGACCGCGGTCTGTGCGCGCAGCGCCTTCAGGAGCGATTGCGCCTCGAGCTCCTCGACGCCGGAGCTGCCGCCGTACCCTTCCGGCGGCACGGGCGTGATCTGTGCCTGGATATGCTGCCAGGTCTCGTGGTTGCCGAAGGTTCCCGCGAAGAACAGGTTGCCGCCCTGCTCGCGCAGGATCTTTTGCGTGCCCTCGCCGGTGAAGAACTCGCTGCCGAAGCGCTCGGCGCGCAGCATGATGGCGATGTCCATGTTGGCGATGGCGATGGTGAAGGCCTCGAGGTCGTTCGACAGGGGGTACGGATCCCAGTTCGCATTGGAGAAGATGAACCCGTGCTGGCCGTTCGAGTTCTTGCCGCCCTTCACGTAATACTTCTGCATCTCGGGCATCGCCAGATCCCAGGAATCGTTGGGCGACAGCCCGGCGCGGATCGCGGGGTTGTGGTCGGACGAATTCATCTGGGTCACCACATCGTCGCGCAGCATCGCCCACATCTGCCACGCCGAGGCGGTGCGGATCGAGGAGGCGCGCAGGGATTCGGGGTCCTGGATGATGCGGCCCTTGTCGTCGCCGAACAGGTAGCTGCCCTTGATCATTTCCTTGACGCGATTCGCGTCCCAGTTCAGCCACCTGAAGGGCCGGTCGGTCTGCACCAGATAGCTCAGCGGCGTGACCGAGCTGTTCATGGCGTTGAGGTCGATGGAGTAGATGAGGTCGGCCCAGGCGAGCGCCTGCTTGCCGTCGGCCACCGCGAAGGCGGCGCGCGCGGTCGCATAGGCATCGCTCGAGGTGAGCGCATTGTCGTCGGCGGCGAACGGCTGCAGCGGCGTCAGGCCGGCGGCCCCGAGCGCCTCGGCCGCGGACATGCGCGTGCCGTTGTAGTAGGCCTCGCCGACGCCGACCATGGTGGCACCGATGTTGTTGAGCACGGACAGATCGCCTTCGCCGACCGTGCCGCGGGATTGCATCACCGGCGTGATGCGCTTGTTGAGGAGATCGAGCAGCATCTCGGCCAGCGCGGGGCTCGGGGCGTTGAAGGTCATGGCATTCGCCCGGATGACCATCACCGCGCGCACCAGAGCCTCGTCGTTGATCTCGGGCCCTTCCATGGGATTGGCGGTGCCGCGGCGGAACGAGGCGAGCATCTTTTTCTCGAGCAGCGCCTTGTTCCCGGGAGACAGCGGATCGCCTTCGAACTGCTTGACCTCGCGCCCGGCCCCGGCGCCGCGCGTGAACCAGTAGACCGACACGCCTTCCGCCGGCGCCTCGAGCAAAAGGCCGTAGTTGTCGGCCTCGCGCTGCTTCGCCTCCGCGCTCAACGCGACCTTGGCGCCGCCGCGGGCGACCTCGACGAGCTGGTCGATGGTGAAATCATGGCCGGTCAGCGTCACGGTGCCGGCGCTCATCGCCGGCTGGATGGGGTGGTAGCCGAGCGAATCGTCGGCGTGCGCGCTCAGCGCGAACAGAGCGGCGCATCCAATGGACACAGTGATTGCGCCTGCGCGGCGGCGGAGTCCCGGGTGAGCGTTCATACGATGTCCTCTGAGTGATGTCGTCATGGGCCGGCGTCGATGTCCGTGGCGAGGGGCGCGAAGAATTCGGCCGCGGGATGGTCGAGCATGAAGTCGCGCACGATCTCCCCGGTGGGCCGCGGCGGCCGCTCGTCGGGTTTTTGCCGGAAAGGCACGGTGTGGCGCAAGGCGGTCCAGGCGGCGGTGGGCGCGGCGCCGAAGCTGCGCCCGGGGCCTTGTGCGTGGCGCACGTCCAGCCAGAACGTCGCGGTCAGGAGGTCCTCGCCGATCAGCCGCACGGTGTCGTCGACGATCTGACGGGCGCGCACGGTCTTCAGCACGGTCTGCGCCTGCAGCTCCTCGACGGTGTTGCTGATGGGGTTGCCCTCGATGCTCTGCAGATGCGCGAGGCCTTGGATGTCCTGCCAGATCGCCGTCGGGTTGTAGCCGTCGACGTCGGACTGGATGCTGTCGGCGAGATCCGCGGCGCTCTTGACATCCTGCGGCGAGATGACGGTGAAGAACGTGCTCGAAAAGCGGTAGATCCGCTGCACCACGGCGACATCCATGTTGGCGAGCGCGCCGCTGAGCGCCTCGATCTCGTTCGCCATGGGATACGGATCCCAGTTGGCGTTCGACAGGATGTACCCATGCTGGCCGTGGCTCTCCGGGCCGCCCTTGACGTAGTACTTGCCGAGCTGCGGGGTCGCGAGCTCCCAGGAATCCGCGGGCCCGGCGCCGACCTCGACGCCCGGATTGTGATCGGAGGAGTTGAGCTGGATGCCGAGCGTGTCTCGCAGCGTCGCCCACGCCTTCCACGCCGACCCTTGGCGGCTGTACGAGGCGCGCTGGCTCTCGGGGTCCTGGATGATCCGCTTGGGATCTTCGTCGAACAGGTAGCTGCCCTTCACCATCGAGAGCACCCGCGCGGCCACGCGGTTCGAGTACTTGAACGGCCGGCTTGCCTGCACCGGCGTCGACAGCGGCGTCACGCTGCTGTTCAAGGCCGTGAGGTCGAGCGCAAGCGCGAGATCGGCCCAGTCGAGGCAGAGCTTGGCGTCGTGCACGAGGAGCGCGGCCTGGCCGACCGAGAAGGCATTGGTGCTGGTGAGCGCGGACGGGTAGATGGCGTCGGCCGGCCGCAGCGGCTTCAAGCCGGCGGCGGCGAGCGCCTGCGCGGCGCTCATGCGCCGGCCCTGATGGTACGCCTCGCCCGCGCCGCCCATGGTGCCGAGGACGTTGCCCATGGCGGCGAGATCCGCCTCGCCGAGCGAGCCGCGCGATTGCACCACGGGCGTCACGCGCCGGTTGAGGAGATCGATCAGCATCTGCGACAGCGCGGGGCTCGCCGCCTCGGAGACCATGGTGTTGGCGCGAACGGCGAGCAGCGCCCGCACGATCTCCTCATCGGCGACTTCCGGCCCGATCCCTTGCCGCGGACCATTGAGGAAGGCCTTCGCCGCCTTGGCGGAGAGCAGCGCCTCGTTCTCGGGCGAGAGTGGATCGCCGGAGAAGAGCGGGATCTCGCGGCCGGCCCCGGGTGCGCGATTGAAGCCGTAGATGGCCATGCCCTCGGCGGCGCCCTCCAGGAGCAGCCCGTAGGCGTCCGCTTGCCTGCGGCGCGCCTCCTCGCTCAACGCCACCTTGGCACCGTAGCGCGCGATGGCGACCACCTGATCGGCGGTCAGGTCGCGGCCGGTGAGCACGACGGTCTCGCCGCCGCGCGAGGCCACGATCGGGTGATAGCCTCGCGGCTCGGTTGGAGTGCCGGCGCTCGAGCGGGATTCGGCCGGGGCGGCCTTCGACGCTTTGGCGGCGGGGGCGCCTGCGGCGAAAGCGCTGGTGACGAGAGTGCTGGCGACGAGCGTACTGCCAACGAGAGTACCGGCTAGAGTGCTGACCGCGAGAGTGCGAGCGCCGAGAGCGCGGGCGGCGAGAGCGTCGCGCGCGGCCGGTGCCGCGCTCCGGCCGTGCATGTCAGGGCACTCCGGCGGGCGGCGGCGGGTCCCCTTGCGGGTAGAACGTCGCTGCGTGCGTCTCCTCGAGGAATGCGGTCGAGACCATGGGCCGAATCTGCGCCGGACCGTCGGCCGAGGGCATGAACGGCACGACCTTCCTGAACGCCGCCAGTGCGGCGGTCGGCCCGTCGCCGAAGGCGCGCGCCGCGTCCTGCTTCTTGCGCACGTCCATCCAGAACGTGGCGTTCAGCATGTCATGGCCCAGGAGGTCGAACGTGGTGCCGACGGCCTGGCGCGCACGATAGGCCTTGATGCGGGTCTGCGCCTGCAGGTCCTCGACGGTGAGGTCGATGGCGGCTCCCGAGGGCGCGATCGGGTTCGTGAGGCTCTGCATCTCCTGCTGCAGGTCGACCGGGGTGTATCCGCCCCCGCCGGCGAGGTAGAGCATGAAGCCGCTTCCGGGCGGCAGATTCAGGACCTTGACGGCATCCGTTTGGGTGAAGAACGGGCTCGTGAAGCGATCGATGCGCAGCGACACCGCGATGTCCATGTTGGCGAGCGCAATGACGAAGTTCTCGAGCTTGTTGGCCATGGGGAACGGATCCCAGTTGGCGTTCGAGACGATGTAGCCGTGCTTGCCGTTGCTCTCCTTACCGCCCTTGACGTAGTACCGCATCATCTGCGGCGAAGCGAGATCCCAGCCGTCCTGCGGCGAGAGATCGGTGCGCACCGCGGGGTTGTGGTCCGAGGAGTTCATCTGGGTCACCACCGCATCGCGTAGCGCGCCCCACTCCTCCCACGCGGAGGCCTGGCGGATGGACGAGGCGCGCAGCGACTCGGGGTCCTGGATGATGCGGTGCGGATCGTCGTTGAACAGGTAGCTGCCCTTCAAGAGCTCGCGTACCCGCGCGGCGTCCCAGTTGAGCCACTGGAACGGACGCTCGCGCTGCACCAGCTGGGTCAGCGGGGTGATGCTGGAATTCATGCCGTCCAGGTCCATGGCATAGATGAGGTCGGCCCAGTCGAGCGCGCGTCGGCCGTCGGCCACGGCGAGCCCGGCGATGCCGGTGGCATAGGCATCGCTCGAGGTGAGCGCATTGGTGTCGGCGGCGAAGGGCTGGATCGGATTCAGGCCGGCCTTGGCCAGGGCCTCGGCGGCCTTCATGCGCGTGCCCTCGAAGTAGGCATCGCCCGCACCCACCATGGTCGCGCCGACGTTGCTGAGCTCCGCGAGATCCCCCTCGCCGAGCGTGCCGCGGGAGAGCACCACCGGCGTGACCCGGTGGTTGAGCAGATCGGTGAGCATCTGCGCCAGTTGGGGGCTCGGCGCGTTCCAGGTCATGGCGTTGGCCCGCACCGCCATCATCGCGCGCACGATCTCCTCGTCGGACACCTCGGGGCCGTAGCCGAAGACCGCGCCCAGCTTGAACTCCATGAGCTGGCTCTTCTCGAGGTACTCCTTGTTCTTGGGCGAGAGCGGATCGCCCGAGAACAGCACGGTCTCGCGCTGGTCGCCCGCGCCGCGGTTGAACCAGTACACCGCGATGCCCTCGGCCGACGCCTCGAGAAGCAGGCCGTAGTTGTCGGCCTCGCGCTGCTTCGCCTCGGGGCTCAGCTGCACCTTCGCGCCGTACCGGGCGATGTCGACGAGCTCATCGACGGTGAGATTCTTGCCGGTCAGGGTGATCACCTTGTCCGACAGAGTGGGCTGGATGGGCTTGTAGCCGGAGTCGGCCAGCGCGGATGCGCTCACACAGAGGCACCCCCCCACGAACCCGAGACGCAACGCAGTCCGCCAACCGATCGCCGTGCCAGTCATTTTGTCGTCTCCCAGTGTTGCCGCGGGAGGGTCCTTCCCCCGAAAGACCCCGGCCAACGGTATGCAACATTTTTAACTGGTATGCAAATTACATTTGTGGGCGGCGGGGGCGCCGAGCTCGATTCGCACCGCCCCGAGGGCCCCGATGAAACAAATGAATTGTATTGCTCGAAAATCACCTGTACGTTAAATTCGCTCGCCACTTCACGTGGTTGCCGCCGTCCAGAAACAACCCGTGGGAGCGAGGATGAGCAGACGCCCGTCGCGAAAGCACCTTTCCAGAACGATCTCCTCGATTCCTCAACCGCCCCGGCGCAAGAGCGCCGCCTTGATGCGCGGGCTGCCGCTCGCCTCGGCGATTTTCGCGTGCCTGCATCCTGCCCAGGCGGCCGATGAGACCGCGGGCTCCACCGCAACCCTGGAAGAGGTGGTCGTCACGGCGCAGAAGCGCTCGGAGAGCCTGCAGGACGTCCCCTTGAGCATCAGCGTGCTCGGAACGCAGAAGCTCGAGGAGCTCAACGTCAGGGGCATCGACGACTACATTCATTACCTGCCGAGCGTGTCCTATCAGGATTACGGGCCGGGCTCCGCCAAGCTGTACATGCGCGGCGTATCGAGCGGCGGAGACGGGGTGCACTCGGGATCTCCGCCGAGCGTCGGCGTTTATCTCGACGAGCAGCCCGTCACCACCATCCAGGGCATGCTCAACCTGCATATGTACGACATCGAGCGCGTGGAGGCGCTGGCCGGGCCGCAGGGAACGTTGTACGGCGCGAGCTCGGAGGCGGGGACGCTGCGCATCATCACCAACAAGCCCGAGCTCAATACCTTCAAGGGTGCCTACGACGTCCAGGCGAACGACGTGTCGCACGGCGGCGTCGGCTATTCGGGCGAAGGGTTCGTCAACATCCCGATCGGCTCCATCGCGGCGTTCCGCCTGGTGGGCTGGTATCAGAAGGACGCGGGCTACATCGACAACGTGCCCGGCTCGATCACTTATCCCGCAACCTATGCGGACGGCAGCCCCGGACCCGGCTACACCGAGAGCAACCGGCCGCCGCCCGCGAATCCCGCGCCGAACACGCGCTACTTCGGCACGGCCAAGAACAATTACAACGGCGTGGAGACCTACGGCGCCCGGGCGGCGCTCAAGATCGCCCTCGGCGACAACTGGACCATCACCCCGACGGTGCAGGGACAGGAGGAGAACGGCCACGGCACCTTCGCCGAGGAGCAGACCAGGTCGGTACCCGGATATCCGAACCTCTACACGCCGCTCGGCGACCTTCAGGTGCAGCACTTCGCGCCGGAGTCGGCCCAGGACCATTGGGTGCAGACGACGTTGACGGTCCAGGGCAAGATCAGCGACTTCGACGTGACCTATGCAGGCGGCTTCGTGCACCGGACCTCGGTGCTGCAGAGCGACTACACCGATTACTCGATGGGATACGCGCTCGCATACATGCGCGGACCGACCTACTTCGCGGACAACGCGGGCAACGAGATCAATCCGACCCAGGAGATCACGGACTCGGACAACTACCGGATGTACAGCCACGAGGTCCGCGTCTCGACGCCGAAGGAGCTGCCGGTGCGCGCGACGCTCGGCGGATTCACGCAGCGCCAGACCGATGACTTCCTGCAGAACTATGCCATCGCCGGTCTCGCGGCTGCCGAGAGCGTGACCAACTGGCCTGGCACCTATTACCTGACCGACGAGGTGCTGATCAAGCGCGACAACGCCGTGTTCGGCGAGGTGACCTGGGATGCGACCTCGCACATCAGCCTGCTGGGCGGCCTGCGGTATTACAATTATCGAAACTCCGAGCAGGGCTATTCGGGCTTCCAGTCCGCGCAGGCGAAGTGCCTGGATCAGAACCTGCCGACGCCCTACGGCGCGCCGTGCCAGCAGCTGTTCCAGATCGCATCCGGCAGCGGTACGACCCCCAAGGGCACCATCACCTACAAGTTCGACTCGCAGCGGCTGATCTACGCCACGGTGTCCAAGGGGTTCCGGCCCGGCGGCCCGAACACCATCGGTGGGCAGTACCAATCCGATTTCCTCAAGAACTACGAGTTTGGCTGGAAGACGAGCTGGCTCGGCAATACGCTGCGCGTCAACGGCGCGATCTTCCAGGAGGACTGGCAGAACTTCCAGTTCTCGTATCCCGGCCTCTACGGAATCATCGAGACCAAGAACGCCGGCGGCGCGCGCATCCGCGGCATCGAGAGCTCGGTCGATTGGGCCGCCTCCAGCGCGCTCACCTTCAGCGCCGGCATCTCGTGGCTCGATCCCAAGCTGACGGTGCCCTATTGCAATTTCTCGGGGCCGACCGGGAACGTGCAAACCTCGAGCTGCTTCGATTACAGCGGAGCGACGCCCGTTCCCGAGCCCTACGCCGCGCCGAAAGGACAGCAGCTGCCGACCACGCCCAAGTTCAAGGGGAACGTGACCGGGCGCTACAGCTTTGCGCTCAACAGCGAGTGGCAGGCCTATACGCAAGGCTCGCTCGTGTACCAAACGGCCGTGTGGTCGGATCTTCGTACCGCGCAGAGGGACATCATCGGGCAGCAGCCGTCGTACGCGCTCGTCGACACCAATATCGGCGCCGCGCGAGGGCCGTACAACTTCGAGCTCTACGTCGACAACCTGTTCGATCGGCGCGCCCAGAACTACCGTTACGCCGAGTGCAACGCCCTTTTGTGCGGGCAGGAAGCCGTCTACGCGGTGGTCCAGCGGCCTCGCACGGTCGGAGTGAAGTTCTCGCAGAAGTTCTGAGGTGAGGGCGCGGGTCTCCCGGCGCGAGTTCCTGGCCGGCGCCTCGGCATGTGTCCTCGGCGCCGGCCGCGCGGCGGCGGGGAAATCGAGCTTGCTCGATCTGTCCGCCGAGGACGCGGTCCGCGAGATGGCCGGCGGCGCGCTCAAGGCGGAGACTTATGCGCAAGCCCTGCTCGAGCGGTGCGCCAAGCTCCAAGCGCTGAACGCATTCATCACCCTGGACCCCGCGCTCGTCCTCGAGCAGGCGCGCAACGCCGATCTGCGGCGGGCGGCCGGAGCAAGGCTCGGGCGCCTGCACGGCCTGCCGATTCCGGTGAAGGACAGCGTGAACACGGCGGATTATCCGACGACCGCGGGAACGCCCGCGCTCAGGGGCTTTCGCCCGCGGGCGGATGCGCCGCTGGTGGCGGCGCTGCGCACGGCCGGCGCGATCGTGCTCGGCAAGACCAACCTGCACGAGCTGTCCTTCGGCTGGACCAGCAACAACCTGGCCTTCGGGGCCGTGCACAATCCGTACGATCCGACGCGGATTCCCGGCGGGAGCAGCGGCGGAACGGCGGCGGCGGTCGCGGCACACATGGCACCGCTCGGGCTCGCCGAGGATACCGAGGGCTCGATCCGGGTGCCGGCGGCGCTCTGCGGCATCATGGGCTTGCGGCCGACGACGGGACGCTACTCGACCGTGGGCACGGTCCCGGCCTGCTCGTTGTTCGATCAGCTCGGGCCGGAGGCCCGCTGCGTCGGCGATTTGGCGCTGTTCGACCGGGTGGCGAGCGGGGACTTCCGCGAGATCGGGTCGACGCCGCTCGAGGGGGTGCGTCTCGCGTCGTGGCCGGACTACTGGTTCACCCGGCTGGATCCCGAAGTCTCGCGCATCACGGCAGCGGCGCTCGCCAAGCTGCGCGCCGCCGGCGCACACATCGTCGAGGCGGAGGTGCCGGGGCTTCGCGATCTGATCGCGAAGACGGCGGACGTGATCGTGGATCACGACACGCGCGTCGAGCTGACCCGCTACCTCGCGGCCTACGGCGCTCCGGTGAGCTTCGCGGAGCTCGCCGCGCGCGCGAGCCCCGACATCCGCGCGATATTCGAGCACGAGGTGCTGCCTGGCTCGCCGGGTTTCGTGTCGGAGCGCGCGTATCGCACGGCCGCCCAGGTGCACCTGCCGCAGCTCCGGGAAACCTTCAAGGCCTACTTTGCCCGCACCGGCGCCGCGGCGATCGTGTTCCCGACGACGCTGGTCGCCGCGCCGCGGATCGGCGAGGAGGGCGACCTCGACGTGGCGGGCCGCAAGGTGACCTTCGACGAGGCCATCGGCCGGAACATCGCGCCCGGCAGCCGGTCCGGGCTTCCCGGTCTCGTGATGCCGACGGGCATGACCGCGGCCGGCTTGCCGGTCTCGATGGAGCTCGACGGGCCGGCGGGAGCGGATCGCGCGCTGCTCGCGCTCGGGCGGTCGATCGAGCGCGTGCTCGGCCACGTGCCTCCGCCGCGCATCTGAGCGCCGCGTCGAGGGCGCGCTCGCGGGCCGATTACGCCCGCGGAAGGTCGCGAGCCCGGCACAGCGGCGCGGTCACGCGCCGCCGGGAACCTCCGGATAGGACTCGAGCACGGGCCCGAGCGCCTGCTTCAACGGATCGAGCCAGGGCTCGTAGTTGCGCCACTGCTCGAGGCCCTCGCGAAAGATCGGGCGGCGCACCTGCTCGGAGCTCGCGCTGCGCACCGCGCGCGGATTCTCGTAAAAGCGCAGGCAGGACTCCTCGAAGGGCAGGCCGCAGTAATCGAGCAGGGCGCGGACCTCGGTCCCGGTCGACTCGACCATCCGCTCGTAGATGACCCGGTGCACGCGGCCGGGCGCGACGCGGTCGAAATGTGCCATGAGCTCGACGTAGTCGCGATAGTAGCGCCCGATATCCTCGAGGCCGTAGCTGAAGTGCTGGCCCAGCGCGAAGTGCTGCTTGAAGCCGGAGAAGCAGCACGCCAGCGGATGCCGGCGCGCGTCGATGATCTTCGCATTCGGCAGCGCCAGCAGGATCAGACCCAGATGCTGGAAGTTGTTCGGCATCTTGTCGATGAACAGCGGCGTGGCGCGCTTGCGATGGATGCGCGTGCGCGCGAGATACTCCTCGCCGAGGCGCCGCCACTCGGCCACCGGCAGGGCGGCGAGCACCCCGGGGTAGCTCGCGCCCTCGGTCTCGCCGCCGGCGGCCGCGAGCCGGCGCGCCATGGCGATGATGTCGGGGATCTCGATGGTGCCCTCGACCTGCGAGTGGCTCGCCAGAATCTGCTCGAGCAGGGTCGAGCCGGATCGCGGCAGGCCGACGATGAAGATCGGGTCGGGCGCCGGACAGCCCGCCTGGGCGCGCGCGCGGATGAAATCGGCGCTGAACAGCTCGTGCGAGCGCCGCAGCCGCGCGTGGTGCTCATCGGGGTCGTAGTGGATCTCCGCGCGGCGCAGCCGGTTGCCCTCGGCGTAGTGCTCGAAGGAGCGGTCGAACCGGCCCTCGTCCTCGAGAGCCTTGCCGAGCGCGAAGTGAAAATGAAAGCGCTCGCGCGCATCGAGGTCCGCGGCCTCGAGCGCGGCGCGCATCGCCGCGATCTCGTCCGCGGCGAAGCGGAAGGTCTTGAGATTGGCGAGGCTCCAGTAGCTCTCGCCGAGGCTCGGCTCGAGCGCGATGCTCTTGCGATAGGCATCGACGGCCTCCTGGTCGCGGCCGGAGGTCTTCAGGGCGTGGCCGAAGCTCATCCAGATCCGCGGCTGGCTCGGATAGGCGTCGAGCACCTCGCGGTAGAGCTGGAGCGAGGCGGCATATTCGCCGACGGCCCCGAGGATCGCCGCCTTGACGTTGCGCGCGCTGATCCGCCGAGGCTCGACCGACAGGCACCGGTCGATCTCGCCGAGCGCCTCGGCGTGTTTGTTCTCGCGATGCAGCACCAGGGCGAGGTTCTGGCGCGCGGCGATGAAATTCGGCGCGAGCTGGACGCAGTGGCGCAGCAGCACCTCGGCGTCGGCGTAGCGGCGCAGCCGCCCGGCGAGCTCGGCGAGCATGCGCAAGGCCGCCACGTCGTTGGGGTTCTCGCGCACCTTGGCGCGGAGCAGCGGCTCGGCTTCGGCGAGCCGGTTCTGGTAGAGCGCGGCGCCCGCGGCGCGCATGCGCGGATCGTGGATCGAGTGCCTGACGTGCTCGGCGTAGGCGCGATCGGCTTCGGCCACGTTGTCCACGTCCGTGTACAGATCGCCGAGCAGCTGCCAGGCCGGCCCGAGGTCCGGCTTGGCGGCGACCGCGCGTCGCAGGGCCGCGATGGCCTCGTCGTTGCGGCCCTGCGCGCGCCGGGCGAGGCCGAGCAGGTACAGCGCCCCGGGGTGGTGCGGCAGCTTCTCGAGTATGGCCGCGGCCTGCTCGGCCGCGAGCTCGGGCCGCTTCTCGAGCAGCCGCATGCCGTGCGCGAGCGCGGCGTCGAGTGTACCCAGGGGATCGGCAGCTGGAGTCATAGGATGGCAACGGTGTCGTGCGCCGCCGGCGCCGCCAGGGAACGAGGCCGGGGGGTCGGCGTCAGTGTGCCACAACCGGCAGCACCACGTGCGAGGGGTGATCCGGGTCGTGATAGATCCGGATCGTCGCCGCGTGCGCGTTCGCCGAGCTCGTCTCCGAGTCGCCGCTCTGCAGGTTGCGTGAGAAGTAGGAGAAGAACTGACCGGAGACCTGGACCCGGATGCGGTGGCCCTGCTTGAACACGTTGCTGGTCACCGGGCCCGAGATGTCGATCGCGTAGATCTGGCCCGGCTCGAGCAGCCGGCGCCCCTTGGCGATGTCGCGGTAGCTCGCGCGCCGCAGCTCGTTGCCGGCGCTCATCTCGTTCCAGACGGCGCCGTCCGGCGCGACGTCGTAAAGGCGTACCCAGAGGTCGAGGTCCCGGCAATCGCAGCTCACGAAGATGTGCGAGTCGATGGCGCCCGTCAGCTCGGTGTCCTTCGCGAGCGGCGCGGTCTCGAAGGTGAGCAGGTCCTTGCGCGCGCCGAGCTCGCGGTAGTCGTGCGCACCGAGCTCCTCGGCGTAGCGGTCGGTGACCGGGTGCAATGGATCGGAAACGAAGGCGCTGTACCCGTCCGCCTTCGGCGCCGATTCGCTCAATGGGCCCGGACGCCCCGGCGCCGCGTCGCCGAGATAGAACGGCGTGGCCTTCGATGCGGGCGGCCACGACGCGGCGTCCCGCCAGGCATCGGCGCCCATCACGTAGTAGCGCACCGCGGGCCTGCGGTCGACGCCGTTGTCGATGCCGCGCAACCAATGGTCCATCCAGTCGAGCACGGTCTTGTCGTAGTCGATTGCAGCGGACGCGGGGAACTTCCGCTCGCCGGCCTGCGGAGTCTGCGTGGATTTGACCCCGTGGATCCACGGCCCGAGCAGGAGGGAGGTCCGGCTCGCCTGGCCATGGCCTGCCTGGCGGCCGCGTGCCTCGAGGAGACCCTCGAAGTTCGTGACGGCTCCCTCGGGACCGTAATGCTCGTCGTACCATCCGGAAAGATTGAGCACCGCGGCGCCCGTCCGGCCGTACTTGCCGCCGAGGTCCGCCCAATTCCACCAGGGGTCCTCGGGCGGGTGACGCAGCCACTCGTAGTAGTAGGGCGCGACGCCGCGAAGCTCCGGCAGGGCATCGAGCGGCAGCACGCTCTCCATGTCGGATGCGCTGCGCTTCCAGACCGCGACGGCGTCGGCGGAGGTCTGCGGCCCCGGCAGGCCGAGCTTGACCCGCACGTCCGGCGCGATGTTGTCCCAGATCCATTCGATCCACGACAGGTCGAACGCTCCGCTCGCGTAGAAGAAATTGCGGTGCGACGAAAAGGTCATCGCCGGTACCATCGCCTGGAGGTGCGGCGGGCCCTCGACCGCCGCGAGCCACTGCACCGCGCCCGGATAGGACAAGCCGAACGTACCGACCTTGCCGTTCGACCAGGGCTGGCGCGCCGCCCACTCGATGGTGTCGTAGCCGTCGCGGCCCTCGTTCTGATACGGAACGAAAACGCCGTCCGAGCCGTACCGGCCGCG
The DNA here is from genome assembly GCA_036272295.1 of Steroidobacteraceae bacterium. GTDB lineage: Bacteria > Pseudomonadota > Gammaproteobacteria > Steroidobacterales > Steroidobacteraceae > Bog-1198. The sequence goes on along the minus strand of DATAYZ010000027.1, from coordinate 63,629 downwards.
CACGTCCTGAACCACCACGGCGTAGCCGCGCGCGCGGGCGGATTCGAAGGTGGTGTACTCCTTCAGCGCGTTCTTCTCGCCGTAGGGCGTGCGGTACACGAGCACCGGAAACGGACCCTTGCCCGCGGGCAACAAGAGGTCCGCACGCAGCACGATGCCATCGCGCATGGGGATCGAGGCCGGGGTCTCGCTGCCTGCGGCGGCGGCGACTCCGGCGACGAACAGCAGCGAGCACGCCGTCAGCGCGGCGGCCGCCGGCTGGAGCATGATGCGGCGAATCCCCATGTGGGCATCATACTACAGATGTTCCATTTCATGCCGGGGCGGAGCATATGTATCCCGCGCGGCGCGCCGCGAGCCGGCCGCGGGTGCTTGCGCGGCCGCGCGGCGACGCGCGCTATGAGTCGGGCGTGTAGGCGTGCAAGCGCTGCAGCTGGGCGTCGCTGCGGGCGATCTCGCCGAGCGTCTCGGCGCCGCCGGCGGTCACCATGAGATTGGCAAGAGCTTGCGCGACCGCCATGGCGGGCAGGATCGAGGGAATCAGCGTCGGTCCGACGCTCGGCGCGAGCAGCACGATGCTGGCGCCGGTGACGATCGGCGAGACGATGCTGTCGGTGATCGCGATGATCTTGACGCGCCGCTCGGCTGCATACTCGACCGCGTCGACCGTCAGGCGAGCGTATGGCTCGAAGCTGAAAGCGACGAACGCGTCCTTCGGCCCCGCGCGCCGCAGCTCATCGGCCACGGCGCCGCCGACCCCGGCCACGAGCACGCTCTTGTCGGAGAACAGCCGGCACGCGTAATCCAGGTAGTAGGCGGCGGGAAACAGGCTGCGCAAGCCCATCACGTAGAAGCGCCGCGCGGCGACCAGGATGTCCTTGGCCGCCTCGAAGCCCGCGGCATTCGCCGCGCCGAGCGTCCGGTCGAGACCCGCGGCCTCCGTCTCGTACATCTCCGCGAAGAATTTCTCCTGGCCGTTGCGCACGCGCCGCTCGCGCAGCGACTTCGCGCGGGCGACGAACGTCATCTCGTGCGACGAGAGCCAATCGACGTAGACCGCGCGAAAGCTCTCGTAGCCGTCGAAGCCGAGCTCCCGGGCCAGGCGCAACATGGTCGCGGGCTGGAGCTTCGCGTCGGACGCCACCGAGCGCATGGACTGGATCGCAATGTCCTTCGGCGCATCGAGCACGTGACGCGCCGCCACCTTCAGCTTGCGGGGCAGCGATTGATAGCGATCGGAGATGAGCTTCTCGACCTCTTCCTTGGTCACGGGGCACCGCCCAACTGCATAGGTTTTCCTCCCTGCTCTCGATGTGCGGGCGAGTATACGCCATCATATCCGTGGCCCATCCGGGGCTGACACCGTTGAACGCATGGCGCGCCGAAAATCGCTTCGACTCAAGCTCCTGATCGGGACGGCAGCCGTGATCGCGGTCCTCGCGGTCGCCGCGGCAATCTGGGTGGCGCGCCTCGACCGGCTGGTCACCGGGCAATTCCAGGGCCGTCTCTGGTCCGTGCCGGCGCGGGTCTACGCCGAGCCGCTCGATCTCTATGCCGGCGCTCCGATCTCCGCCGACGACCTCGAGGAGGAGCTCAGGCGCCTCAACTACCACGGCGGTGACCCGGCCGCGGGGCCCGGGCTCTACCGCCGCCGCGGCGGCGACTTCGACGTGCAGGCCCGGCGCGCGCGCTTCATCGACGAGCTGCGCGATCCGGTCCGCGTGTCGATCCGCGCGGGCAACGCCTCGATCACGGCGCTGAGCCGCGCCGACGGCAAGGAGCTCCCGGTGTTCCGCCTCGATCCGCCGCTGATGGGCAGCGTCTTCCCCGTGCACGGCGAGGACCGCATCGTGCTTTCGCCGGGCGAGGTGCCCGCGCTGCTCCGTCAGGCGATCAAGGCGGTCGAGGACCGCCGCTTCGATGAGCATCACGGCGTCGATCTGGTCGGCGTCTCGAGGGCGATGTGGGCGGATCTGCGCGCGCGGCACGTCATCCAGGGCGGCAGCACGCTCACGCAGCAGCTCGTGAAGAACTATTTTCTGTCCGACGAGCAGACCCTGAGCCGGAAATTGACGGAGGCCGTGATGGCCATGCGCCTCGAGGCGCACTTCACCAAGGATGAGATCCTGGTGGCCTACCTCAACGAAGTGTTCCTCGGGCAGGACGGCCCGCGCGCGATCCACGGATTCGGTCTCGGCAGCGAGTACTACTTCGGCAAGCCGCTGGCCGAGGCGGACGTGAGCCAGATCGCGCTGCTCGTGGGGCTCGTCAAGGGGCCGTCGTATTACGATCCACGCAAGCATCCGGATCGGGCGCGCACGCGGCGCAACCTCGTGTTGAAGCAACTGGCGGACGAGCATCTCATCGAGGCGGCCGACGCGGCGCGGGCCGCGGCGGAGCCCCTGGGGCTGCGGCCGCCGGGCGCGCACTACATGCCGGCGTTCATGGATCTCGTGCGGCGGAACCTGAAGCGGGACTACGCCGAGGCAGGCCTCGCCGCGGCGGGGCTTGCCGTCTTCACGACCTTCGATCCGCGCGCACAGGCCGCGGCACAGCGTGCGCTGACGCGCAACCTCGTGCGCTTGGACGCGGCGAGCCGGGTGCGCGGCGACCATCTCGACGGTGCCGTGGTGATCGCCGAGCCCAACAGCGGCGACGTGGTCGCGGTGGTCGGCGGCCGCGACGGAGAAGGGGCGGGATTCGATCGGGCGCTCGATGCGCGGCGCGGGATCGGATCGCTGGTCAAGCCCGCGATCTATCTCACGGCGATCGAGACGGGGCGCTACAACGCCGCCACCCTCCTCGACGACGAGCCGGTCGAGCTCAAGATGCCCGACGGCAGCGTCTGGGCACCGCAAAACTTCGAGCGCAACGTCAACGGCCGCGTGCCGATGGTGCGTGCGCTCGCCGAATCCCTGAATCTCGCCACCGTCCGGCTCGGGCTCGACCTCGGGCTTCCCGCGGTCGCGGACACCCTGCAGAAGCTCGGCCTGGAGCGGCGGCCGGTCCTGAATCCCTCCATGCTCCTCGGCACGGTCGAGATGACGCCGTTCGAGGTGCTGCAGATGTACACCACCCTCGCCAACGGCGGCTTCCGCGCGCGCCTGCGCACCGTGCGCGCCGTGCTCGATGAGCAGGGACGGCCGCTGCGCAGCTTCAAGGTTCAGGTCGAGGCGGCGGCACCGCCCGCCGCCATCTATCAGCTCGACCGCATGCTGACGGTCGTGACGACGCACGGGACGGGCCGGGGCGCGGCCGCGCACCTGCCCGCGGGAACGGTCGTGGCCGGCAAGACCGGCACGTCCTCCGATACGCGCGACAGCTGGTTCGCCGGGATCACGGGCAGCTACCTCGCGATCGTGTGGGTGGGATACGACGACAACCGCGGGACGGGGCTCACGGGCGCCGCCGGTGCGCTGCCCATCTGGGCCGACACCATGGGAGCGCTGCGCTCGAGCTCGTTCGAGCCCGTCGCGCCGGAGCAGATCGAGGATCGCTCCATCGAGTACAACGACGGCCTCGAGATCCCCGCGGCGTGCGCCGGCAGCACCGACGTGGTTTCGATCGCGGTGCCCTCGGGGACCTCGCTCCCGGCGAGCCCGGCGTGCGGAGGCTCGCCGAGCGCCACGGCAACTGACAAAATCAAGACATGGATCAAATCGATCGTTCACTGATTCGCCCGCGGACCCGGCGTGCCTTTACGGGCGCGAGAGGGAGGGGTATCGCGGCCATTGTACTGGCGGCCCTGCTCAGCGCCTGCAGCTTGTTTCGGTCGCCGTCGACGGAAGCACTGCCGGGCACGGTTCGAGCGCCACCGCCGCCGCCGGCAGGGTCTACTGCACCGCCGGAGACGCAAGCGCCGCCCCCGCGTCCGCCCGTGGTGCGCGAGAATCACCTCTCACCCGCGACCCGCTCGCTCGTGGATCAGGCGCACGGCCAGATCGCCCATGGCGACCTGCCCGCGGCCTCGGTGTCGCTGGACCGCGCGCTGCGCATCGAGCCGAGCAACCCGCTGCTCTGGGTGGAGCTCGGCCGCTTGCGGCTGGCGGAGAACGATGCGCATCAGGCCGAAGGCTGCGGCCGCAAGGCGCTGGCTCTCGCGCGCGGCGATCGCGCGGCGCAGGACCAGTCCGCGCGGTTGCTGGCCGATGCGCTGCGCGCCGAGAAGCGCAACCAGGAAGCCAGCGACGTCGAGAGGCAGTGGTTGAACTGACGGCGGCCGCGTCCAGGGTGGTCGACGGTCCCGCTGCGAGGCTCCTAGGGGTCGGGCCCCGACTTGACCGGATAGCCGGACTCGCGCCACGCGCGCATGCCGCCGTCCAGGGCGACCGCGCGCATGAAGCCCATGTCGCGGAGCGTGGCCGTCGCAAGCGTGGAGATGCGGCCGAACTCGCAGCACGCCACGATGCGGAGCGTCGGGTCCGGCAGCTCCTCGTTGACCCGGAGCTCGAGCTGTCCGCGCGGCAACGACTTTGCGCCGGGGATGTGACCCCCCGCATACGCCTCGCGCTCCCTCACGTCGAGAACGAGCAGGTCGCCCGGTGCGGCCGCGTTGCGCGCGTTGAGCTCGGCGAGCGACATGAACGGCACGCTGGCGGCGGCCTCGGACAGCATTTGCGCGACGGTCTTGCCGCCGCTCAGATTGGTGCGCAGGGCTTCGGTGATGTGCGTCGGCATCTTGAGATTGAGGTTGCACATCAACTCGATGAACGCCGTGCGGTCGCGCACCTGCAGGCGCGGGTTCTCGGCGAGCTCGCGGCCGATGGTGGTGTGATCGCGGTCCTTGTACTCGTGGGCCGGATGCACCTTGGTCTGCGGATCGAGGCGCAACAGCCGGTCGAACAGGCTCTCGTAGAGAGCGCCCGGATCGCCGGTCGGCAGGTCGGTGCGCCCGGTGGCCCCGATGAGCAGCGTGTCTCCGGTGAACACGCGATCTTCGACGCGCAGGCACATCGAGTCCCGGGTGTGGCCCGGCGTGTGCAGGATCTGCAGCCGCAGCTTGCCCACCGCCAGCATCTCGCCGTCGTCGAGCGCGAGCGTCACGAAGGGTGCGGGGCTCATGCGGTGCATCGCCACGGGGACCTCGAGCTTGCGCGCGAGCTCGCGCGTGGCGGAGAAGTGGTCCGCGTGCGTGTGCGTGTCGACCAGGTAGCGGATCCGCAGGCCGTCCCGCGCCGCCAGCGCGAGGTACCGGTCGATGAGCGAGATCTCCGGATCGATGAGAGCTGCGACGCAGCTTTCCTGGCAGCCCACCAGATACGACCGGCAGCCTCCGGCGCTGAATTGCTCGAATATCATGACATCCCCGCTGGCATGTAACGGCGAGTGTAATCCAACGCCGGCCCGGCGCGGGAATCCGGGGCCGGGCCGGGCCGCGCAGACCGCGTCGATCACAGGTGCGCAGCCATGCGGCCGTCGCGGGATGCCTTGTCGCACCCCTGAAATGGCACTCCGACCCTGCACGGCATATCATCCCCCTGCCGTAGCCTCGCGTAAGACCTCGCACGACAAGACTCAACAAGGGAATTGACCATCATGCGCAATCGATTTGGACTGTTGCTGCTTTGCTTTGCGCTCACCGCGTCCGCAAAGACCGCTTTGCTGACGAACGTGCCCCTGGTATGGAAGCCGACCTCGCAGCTGCAGCTCGGGTCGATGGCGGCCATCGATTCAACCGTGCGTTTCGAGCCTTTCCAGGACGTGCGCGGCAACAAGGAGAAGATCGGCGAGAATCTCGAGGACAAGGTGTCCAAGCCCATCACCACCAGCGGCGATGTGGGCGCCTTCGTGAGCGCGCACATGCGCGAGCTGTTCGACAAGGCCGGGATCAAGACGACCGACGGCGCCGACGCCGCGGTGACGGTCAAAGGCGAGGTGCGGCAATTCTTCGTCACGGAGACCAACACCTACGAGGCGCAGGTCGAGGTGGAGATCATGATCGTCGGCCGCGACGGCAGCACGCTCTTCAAGGGCATCGCCTCGGGCGATGCCAACCGCTTCGGACGCTCCTACAAGCTCGAGAATTATTACGAGACGCTGTCCGATTCGGTGGTGAACACCGTGAGCTCGATGCTGCGCAGCCCCGAGATCCAGAAGGCTCTGGCGGGAAAATGAGCGTGCGGGCGGGCTGATCGCGGGGATGTGCCGACGCCGGCTCTTTGCGGGCGGCGTCAAAGGACCGAGCATGGACAAGATAGCCAACTGGTATTTCGATACGATCTCGCCGTACGTCTATCTGCAACTGCCCGACCTCGACCGCCTGCCCGCGGGATGGGTGGTGAGGCCGGTGCCGGTGCTCCTGGGCGCGCTGCTGAACCACGCGGGGATCAAGGCGCCGGCCGAGGTTCCGGCCAAGCGCCTGCACACGTATCGCCAGTGCGCGTGGCTGGCAAGATCCCGCAACCTGCCGTTTCGGATGCCGCCCAGCCACCCGTTCAATCCGCTGCAGCCGCTGCGGCTGCTCTGCGCGCTCGGACCGACGCTCGAGCAGGCGCGCATCGCGAGCCGGTTCGTGTTCGGCGATGGCCGCGACCCGTCGACGCCGGAGGGCCTGCGCGATCTCGGCGCGGCGCTCGGCGTGAAGAATCCGGAGGCCGTCGTCGCCGACGCCGGCGTCAAGGACCGCCTGCGGACCAACACCGACGAGGCGGTCAAGCGCGGCGTCTGGGGTGTCCCGACGCTCGTCGTCGGCGAGGAGATCTTCTGGGGCGCGGACAGCTTCCCGATGTTGCTGGACTATCTCGAGAGCCCGGGGTGGTTCGAGACGCCGGAGATGAAGCGCATCGAGACCCTGCCGATCGGCGCCGCACGGAAGCCACTCATCGACAGGAGCAGACATCCATGAATCGGCGATTCGACACCATCGTGCTCATCCACGGCCTGTGGATGACCGCGCTTTGCTGGGAAAACTGGGCCAAGCGATACGAGGCGCAGGGGTTTCGCGTGATCGCCCGGAGCTGGCCGGGGATGGAGGGCGACATCGACGCGCTGCGCCGCGATCCTTCGGGCATCGCCAAGCTTGGCATCACCGAGATCGTCGAGCACTACGAAAAGATCATCGAGGGGCTGGATCAGCCGCCGCTCATCATGGGGCACTCGTTCGGCGGCTTGATGACGCAGATCCTGCTCGACCGCGGATTCGGCGCGGCGGGCGTCGCGATCTCCACGGCCGCGGCGAAAGGCGTGCTGCTGCTGCCGCTCTCGACGCTGCGCGTGGTCGGGCCGGCGCTCGGCAATCCCCTCAACGCCCATCGGGCGGTGCCGCTCACGCCGGAGCAGTTTCACTATGCGTTCACGAACGACCTGTCGGAGGAGGAGTCTTTGAAGGTGTATCGGCGCTACGCAGTCCCGGGTCCGGACCACGTGCTGTTCCAGGCGGGGCTCGCGAATTTCAACCCGCACGCGGCCACGACGGTCGATTTCCACAACGCCCACCGGCCGCCGCTGCTGATGATCGCGGGTGAGCACGATCACATCTCTCCCCCGGCCGTGGTCGAGGCGAATTTCAAGCTGTACCGCAAGTCCACCGCGATCACGGCTTACGAGCTGTTTCCCGCGCGCACCCATTACATCCTCGGACAGGAGGGCTGGGAGGAGGTCGCGGATCATGCCCTGGGGTGGGCGCTCGAAAACGCCGCAACCACGGAAGGAGGCTCTCATGCTTCACCGCGCTAGCCTGCTGCTCGCACTCCTGTTCACCTTGCCGGTCCTGGCCAAGGTCGAGCCCTTTCCCGCGACCTTCAGGGTCGAGGACATCGATGCCGGCGGCGCGACCCTGCACGTGCGGATTGGAGGCCATGGGCCGGCCGTGCTCATGGTGCACGGCTTCGGCGACACCGGCGACATGTGGCAGCCGCTCGCCGTGATCATGATGAAGGACCACACCGTGATCGTGCCCGATCTTCGCGGCATGGGCCTGTCCTCGCACCCGGATTCGGGCTACGACAAGAAAACCGAGGCCGAGGACGTGCTGCACGTGCTCGACAAGCTGCAGATCGGCAAGATCGACCTGGTCACGCACGACATCGGCAACATGGTGGGCTACGCGCTCGTCGCGCTCGGCCCGGATCGCGTGCGCCGGTGGGTGGTCATGGACGCGCCGCTCCCCGGCATCGGCCACTGGGATCAGCAGCTCAGCAATCCCAAGAGCTGGCACTTCAACTTCTACGGGCCCGACGAGGAGCGGCTCGTCGCCGGACGCGAGCGCATCTATCTGGACCGCTTCTACAACGAGCTGTCGGCCGATCCCAAGCACATCGACGAGGCGACGCGCGAGCACTACGCGAAGCTCTATGCCCGGCCGCATGCGATCCACGACGCGTTCGCGCAATTCGCCGCCTTCCCGCATGACGGGCAGGACAATCGCGCTTTCCTCGCCCAGGGGAAGCTGCATATGCCGGTGCTGGCGATCGGCGGCGACAAGTCCTTCGGCGCGGCAATGGCGGACGAGATCAAGTTCGTCGCGACCGACGTGACGCCGGCCGTGATCCCGGACTCGGGGCACTGGCTCATGGAGGAGCAGCCGGCCAAGACGGTGCAGACGATCGTGCCGTTCTTGTCGCAGAAGTGACGATCCACGGCCGCAGCGGCGATTTCCAGCCTACCTCTCTTCGAAGGAGCCTCCATGGATAGCATCAAGCCCTTGTTCACCGCCGTCGCTTCCGTCACCGGCGGCCGCAACGGCCACGCCGAAGCGGCCGACCACAGCGTGTCCGTCGACCTGTCCGTCCCCAAGGCCATGGGCGGCCCGGGCAAGCCGAACACCTCGACGCCCGAGCATCTGTTTGCCTGCGGCTACGCCGCCTGCTTCGGCGGCGCCCTGGATTTCGTCGCGAGCCAGAGGAAAAAGAATGCGAAGGGTGCGACCGTGACCTGCAGCGTGTCGATCGGACCGCGCGACCTCGGCGGTTTTGGGCTCGCCGTGAAGCTGCACGTCAAGGACAAGAGCCTGCCGCAGGCGGAGCTGTCGGAGCTGGCCAAGGAGGCGCACGAGAAGATCTGCCCGTACTCGCACGCCACCCGCAACAACGTGCCGGTGGAGCTCGAGGTGGAGGGGGGCTGAGCGACGGCCCGGAGAAAGGCCGCGCTATTTCGTCGCCATGCCCGCCATGGCCGAGTGATCCATGTTGTCGTGCCCTTGATCGTCATCGTCGGTCGACCAGATCTTCTTCGGGTCCGTCTCGTACGGGTACACGTGAACCATCCAGCCGAAGATGTGCGGATGGAACTCGCCGCCTGCCGCCGCACAAGCCTGCGGCGTGGTGATGGAGCCGAGCAGCCCGAATTTCGCGTCCGGCCCGAAGTACTCGGACTTGCGATCCGGCGGCGCCTTGCAGAAGTTGGTGTGCTGATGCCAGTGCGCAACACTCAATGGAATACGCGAGTTCAACTCATCCTCGCTCGCGTCGACGCGGTCGGTGTACATGGCGCCGATCAACCGGTAGCCGCCGTCCGCCGTCTTCTTATATAGCAGCGAGGTGGGCTTGAGCGGATCGAAGGTCTTCCAGGCCTCGCGCCCGTTTTCGTACTGGGTGAAGTGATATTGCGGTTGCGGGATGTTCGGCAAAAAGATCTTGTAGCCGTCGGCGAGCGCCTTGTGATAGTCCTGATACGGCGCCATCGCCTGCTTCGCGGCGGCGGCGATCGCGTCCGCCTTTTGCCGATCGCCGGGCTGCATCGGGCGCAGCGTGGTCATGTACATGTGGCCGGACATGGAGGCCATGGCGGGATCCGCGGCGGCCGGCGCCGCGCTCGCGGCGAGGCCGGCGGCCACGGCGATCGCGAGCACCGGGCCGAGGCGAGCCCCCGGGCGCCCGCTCGGGATTCGGATTGCGCGTTGCGGCATCTCGTCCATCCTCTTCCTCCATCCGCAGTGTCCGGACCTTCCGACAAGACGCGGCGCCGCCGGTTCCGACAAGGATAGCCATTCCATGTGAATCCTTGATAACCTCGGCGGACCGCATTGGAAGCCAGCGTCGAAGTGCCGTGCGGCGCTTCGTCCACAAAACAACAGGGAGATTCCATGAGCAATCGACCTTTCGTCCGCCTCGCGATGGTCGCGGGCATCCTGCTCTCGTCCGCCGGCGTCCTGACCCGGGCGTCCTCCCAGGTCGTGGGGCCGGATGCCGGAAGGGACGTGATCGTGATCCTGCGTGATCAGATCGCCGGCGTGCCGCCGGAGCGCGGACTGCTGGAGGCGCGCGCCGCCGCGATCTCGAATGCGCACGCGCCCATCATGGACCACCTGCGCAAGGCGGGCTCCGGCAACATCCGCGAATTTCACCTGATCAACGCCGTCGCGGCGCACGTGAGCAAGGCCGAGGCCGACCAGCTCGCGGCCCACCCGCTGGTGCAGGCCGTCGTGCCCGATCGCGTGATCAAGCTGCCGAGGCCCGCGCACGATCGGTTCCACTTCGGCCCCGCCACGCTGGGATTCGCGGCGGCGACGCCGTCGGCCGGCGCCGCGCTGACGCTGCCGAGCAGCCTGTGCAACACGCTCGAGCCGGAAGCGCTGCAGCTCACGCACACCGCATTTCTCGATCCCACGACGCCGCAAGCGCAGAGCGTGCTCGACGGCAACGGGCAGACGGTGATCGGGCGGGGCGTGAAGGTCGCCTTCATCGCCGACGGCCTGGACCCGACCATTGCCGGCTTCGTGCGGCCGGACGGCTCGAAGGTGTTCTTCGACTACCGGGACTTCACCGGCGATGCCGCAGGAGTGCCGACGTCCGGCGAAGAGGCTTTCGGCGATGCCAGCTCGGTCGCCGCGCAGGACGATCCGAACGGCAAGCCGCTGCGCTTCGACATCAGCCGCTATTCGGGCTCGGCATTCAAGCTGCCATCGCCCTGCAACATCCAAATCCGCGGCATGGCGCCGGGAGCATCGCTCGCCGGGCTCAAGGTGTTCAATTCCCAGGGCGCCTCCACGACGTCCTCGATCGTGCAGGCCATCGAATGGGCCGTGAGCCACGACGACGTAGATGTGATCAACGAGTCGTTCGGCGAAAACTATGCGCCGGACAACGGCAACGACCCGGTCTCGCTCGCCGATGCCGCCGCGGTCGCGGCCGGCGTGGTGGTCGTCGCCTCGACGGGCGATGCGGGCTCACAGGATACTCTCGGCTCACCGTCGACGGATCCGGACGTGATCGCGGTGGGGGCGAGCACGCAATTTCGCAGCTATGCCCAGCTCGCCTATGCGAACGAGCCGTTGGGCCACGGCACCTACGTATCGAACAACATCTCGTCGTTGAGCTCGGGCGGCTTTGCCCAGATGACGCCGCGCACCGTCGATGTCGTGGCGCCGGGAGACCTGGGCTGGGCGCTGTGCTCCTCGAACGTCGCGCTCTACGTGGATTGCACCGACCTGACGCCGAATTTCAATCCGGTGCCGTACCAGATCTTCGGCGGCACCAGCGAGGCGTCTCCGCTGACCGCGGGCGCGGCGGCACTGGTGATCCAGGCCTACCGCAGCGTCCACCACGGCGACAGCCCTTCGCCGGCGCTGGTCAAGCAGATCATCATGAGCACCGCGACCGACCTCGGTGCACCCGCCTCCGAGCAGGGGGCGGGACTCATCAACGCGCTCGCGGCGGTGGACGCCGCGCTTTCGATCGGCCGTTCCAAGCGCACGGGCTCGAGCGATCTCACGAGTCCGACGAGTGCGCCGATCACCGATGCGCCGAATGCCGCCGAAACACGCTCGTTCAGCGTCACCAACACCGGCGCCGCCGCTCAAACCGTGGTGCCGGCGTTCGAGACGCTGGGGCCGGCGGTGGCGGGCAGCACGTTCTCGGTCAAGCTGAATGCGAAGACCGATCCGATGTTCCAGGACGCCTTCGGCGATCACGCGCCGTACGTGAAGAAAACCTTCACCGTCCCCGCGGGCGCGCAGCATCTGGACGCCTCGATCGCCTGGGTCGTGCCCTTCAGCGGGGGCCAATCGCCGCTGGTGTATCTCGGCCTGTTCGATCCTTCCGGCCGTGAAGCGGCGTACTCGCTCGCTCAGGGCAGCGACAGCGGCTACGGGCACGTCGACGTGGTCGCGCCCGCGGCCGGCACCTGGACCGCGGTCATCTGGACCTTCAGCGCGAGCGGCGACCTCGCCGTGTTGAGCTACACCGGCAACGTGCAGTTCTCGTGGTCCGCGGAGAACTACGTCTCCATGGGCACGGTGTCCCCGGCCAAGCTCGATCTAGCGCCGGGCGCGACGCAGTCGTTCACGGTACGCTTCCGCATGCCGGCGAACCCGGGCGATGTCTCCGCGGCGGTGCGCTTCACCGCCAATGCGGGCACGGCGCCCGGCGCGATTCCGGTTCCGTTGCGGGCCATGGTACCGACGACGGCGGGCGGCGGCGCCTTCAACGGTACGTTGACCGGCGGCAACGGGCGTGCCGGCACGGGACCGATGCAGACCTACTACTTCGACGTTCCGAGCGGCGTCGACAACATGAGCACGGTCGTGGAGCTCGCCGACAACGGCTACAACCTCGAGGGCTACCTGATCGACCCCAACGGCATGCCGCTCGACATCGAGCCCAACGTCGATGTGCTGGGTGACGAGCAGTTCGGTTTGCAGCTGCAGCGCTCGAATCCGCAGCCCGGGCGATGGCGCTTCATCCTGATGTTGGACTACTTCGCGTCCGGCAATCAGACCTCGATCGGCTACAACGTGCGCATCGGGTTCAACACGGCGCCGGTCGCCGCCTCCGGCATGCCCAACAGCGCCGGCACCCACCTGTCGGCGAGCGCCGGACCCGTGGTGATTCCGGTCACCGTCACGAACCAGGGACCGCTGGTCGCGGCCTACTTCGCCGATGCGCGGTTGAACACGCAGGCCTGGCGGCCCCTCAAGGTGACGCAAGATTGCATATCGAGCACCACGCTGCCCGGTGCGTGTGCAGCGGCCACGCTGCCGACGCAGGTGAGCCAGGTCCAGTTCTCGGCCCAGTCCTCGGCCCCGATCGGCATGGATGCGTTCCCGAACGCGGGCTACATCTACGGCTTCGGCGAGTCTCCCGACATCCTAGCAAAGAGCAGCGGCAAGAACAGCGTGACGGCGTCGCTCTCCGAGCCGGAAGTGCCCTGGGGTCAATGGTTGATGTTCCCCGCGCTGATCGGGCCTTTCGGGCCCGCCGGCGCGCCCGCGACGCCCTACAGCGCCGGCGCGACGGTGCTCATGAAGGAATTCGATCCCGCCGTCTCGGCCGACTCCGGAGATTTCTGGGCGGACAGCGTGCTCGGGACGGTGACGTTCAACCCCTTGATCCTGGCGCCGGGAGAGTCGGGCACGATCAACGTGACCATCACGCCGGACAAGTCCAAGGTGGGGGAGACCGTTGCCGGGGTGATCTACATCGACTCCTACAGCCCGGTCGTGAACACGGGCAGCGAAGTCGCCCAGGTGCCGTATCGCTATACGGTAGCCAAATAGCGGGCGAGCGCGGCAACGCACGGCCTCGGGCGCGCCGTGCGGAGGGCCGCCGTCGACGGGACCGCGCGGCATGCCCTCGCGGCCGATTTTCTGCAAGAATTGCCACCCGTGAGCAGCGAGAGAGCTAATTGACCCGCGCGGGCGCGCCGGCAGGTGCCGTGTTCCTGAGCTACGCCTCGCAGGATGCCGACGCGGCGCGAAGGATCTGCGAGGCGTTGCGCGCGGCCGGCCTCGAGGTGTGGTTCGACCAGAGCGAGCTGCGCGGCGGCGAGGCCTGGGACCGCGAGATCACCCGCCAGATCCGCGAGTGCGCGCTGTTCCTCGCCGTGATCTCGGAGCATACGGAAGAGAGGTCCGAGGGGTACTTCCGCCGCGAATGGCGCGTGGCGGTCGAGCGCATGCGCGACATGGCGGACGACCAGACCTTCCTGGTCCCGGTGGTGATCGACGCGACGCGCGAGCCCACCGCGCGCGTACCCGACCGGTTCCGCGAGTTCCAATGGCTGCGGCTGCCGGGCGGGGAGACCTCGCCGGACGCGGCCGGGCGCATCAAGCAATTGCTCGCGCGGGACGGTTCCGGCACCCGCCCCGATGCGGCACTCGACCGAGGCGTACGCGTGCGCGATGCGGGCGCAGACGCGGATCATCCAGGCGGCGGCAACCGAGGCCGAAGCGCAGCCGACGGCGATCGCGACGGCGCGCGCGACGGGTCGGCGCGCGAGCGTGGGCCGAAGCGAGGAAGCGGCTGGTCGAGGGGGGCGTTGTTGATCCTGGCTTTGTTGGTGATCGGGGTCGCCTACCGGCAGGTCAGGCAATCCGGCGCGAGCCACGCGTCTGCCGGAGCTGAAGCCGCCGACAAGTCGATCGCCGTACTGCCGTTCGTGGACATGAGCGAGAAGCACGATCAGCAGTACTTCTCCGACGGCCTCGCCGAGGAGCTGCTGGACCGCCTGGCTCAGACTCAGGGGCTGCGCGTGATCGCGCGCAGCTCGTCCTTCTCCTTCAAGGACACGAAGGACGACCTCCCGACCATCGCGAGCAAGCTCAAGGTCGCGAACATCCTCGAAGGCAGCGTGCGCAAGTCCGGCAATCGAGTGCGGGTCACGACCGAGCTCGTGCGCGCCAACGACGGCGAGCAGGTCTGGTCGGAGACCTACGACCGGAATCTCACCGACATCCTCGCGATCCAGGACGAGATCGCGCAGGCCGTGGTGACCGCCCTCAAGGTCCGTCTCATGAGCGGCGCGCAGGCGCCGGCAGTACGCCGTACACCGAACGCCGAGGCGTACAACGAGTACCTCGCCGGCAGGCAGCTCTCGTCCTCTTCCGATCTCGAGTCTCATCAGAAAGCTGCGGAGGACTTCCGCCGTGCGGTCGCCCTGGACGAGGGGTTTGCCGGCGCGTACGCCGGCCTGTCCCGGGAGCTCAGGTGGCTCGGGGACCACACCAGCGACAAGTCGCGGTTCGCAGCCGCCCATTCCGCCGCGGAGACCGCAATCCAACTCGCGCCCGGGGAGTACGAGGGCTACGTGGCGCGGGGCGAGCTGCGCTACTACATCGAATGGGACTGGGCGGGCGCCGCCGCCGACCTCGAGCGCGCGCTCGCCATTGCGCCCCAGGCCGCGGAGGTGTACCTGATCAGGGGCGATCTGCAAGGGACGCTCGGCCGTGTCTCCGAGGCGATCGGCTCCCTCAAGAAAGCCATCGACCTCGACCCGCTCCGGGTTTCGGCGTGGACCGAGCTGGCCTATCTCTATGAGGCGGACGGAGATACCGCGCTGGCCATCGAGACCGCGCAGCATGCCATCAAGCTTCAGCCGGGCCGATATGAATCCCTCGTGCTCCTCGGCGAGATCCAGCTTCGGGCGGGCCAACCCCAGGCTGC
Organism: Steroidobacteraceae bacterium; assembly: GCA_036272295.1. Classification (GTDB taxonomy): domain Bacteria; phylum Pseudomonadota; class Gammaproteobacteria; order Steroidobacterales; family Steroidobacteraceae; genus Bog-1198. The sequence continues at coordinate 48,312 of DATAYZ010000027.1, read as the reverse complement.
GCTCGCCACGTTCAACGGCATCCGCGCCGGCGAGACCTACGGATATGGCGTTGGATGGCGGATTTTCGGCGTCGGGCTGGCGGCGTACACCCTGGGGCACGACGACGAGTCGAAGCGCGCCCTCGAGGAAATGATCCAGGACTCCCAGGACAACGCCGCCTACCAGATCGCCATGTTGTATGCATGGCGAGGAGAGCTCGACCCGGCGTTCAAATGGCTCGATCACGCCTACGAAGTGCGCGACGCGGCATTGACCGACGTGAAGACCGATCTCGTCGGCGGGCGGTTGCGCAAGGACCCGCGCTACAATGCGTTGCTGCGCAAGATGAACCTGCCCGAATGAGGCCCGTCTTCCGGCGCAGGTGAGGGCGGGTTTCGAGCGACGCGAGGCGACAGGCATGCCCGATCTTTCCGGTAAAACCGCTCTCGTCACGGGAGCCTCCCGCGGCATCGGACGCGCCACCGCACTCAAGCTCGCCCAGGCGGGCGCGCGGGTGATCGTGCACTACGGCCGCGCGAAGGACGAAGCGGAGGCGGTGGCGGCGGAGATCACCGGCGCGGGCGGCGGCGCCGAGATCGCTGCCGCGGACCTCTCGCTCGCCGACGGTCCGCACCGGCTGGCCGCGGAGGTGCGCCGCATCGCCGGGGAGCGCCTCGACATCCTCGTCGCCAACGCCGGCATCTCCAGGGCGGCGACGCTCGAGAAGACGCAGGTTGCGGATTTCGACAACCTGTTCGCGGTCAACGTGCGCGCGCCGTTCTTCCTGGTGCAGCAGCTCGCGCCGATCATGCCGGCCGGCGGCAGCATCGTGTTCCTGTCCTCGCTGGTCGCGCGCTCGGCCGTCGGGGTGCTGGCCGCCTATGCCGCCACCAAGGGCGCGGTCGACACGCTGGTGAAGCACATGGCCTTTGCGCTCGGCGAGCGTGGCATCCGCGTCAACGCGGTGGCGCCCGGCATCGTCGGCACGGACATGTCGAGCTTCACCAAGACCGAGCAGGGACGCAATTACGCCATCGGCATTCAGGCGCTGAAGCGGCTCGCGCTCCCGGAGGATGTCGCCGACGTGATCGCATTTCTTGCATCCGAGGAGGCGCGCTGGATCACGGGCGACACGGTTCACGTGGACGGCGGGTCGAAGCTATGAGCGGCGTCCGCGTCGAGAGCGACAGCCTGGGCAAGATCGAGGTGCCGGCCGACAAGCTGTGGGGGGCCCAGACGCAGCGGTCGCTGGAGTACTTCAGCATCGGCACCGAGCTCATTCCGCGCGAGATGATCACCGCGTACGCCGTGCTCAAGAAGGCGTCGGCGATCGCCAATCACGAAGGCGGGCGCCTCGGCTCGCGTGAAAGCGATCTCATCGTGCAGGTGTGCGACGAGATCCTGGCCGGGCGGCATCACGACATGTTCCCGCTGCACGTGTGGATGACGGGCAGCGGCACGCAGTTCAACATGAACGTGAACGAGGTGATCTCCAACCGTTGCTGCCAGCTGGCGGGCACCGAGCTCGGCAGCAAGGCACCGGTGCACCCGAACGACCACGTCAACATGTCGCAGTCGTCGAACGACAACTTCCCGTCGGCAATGTACATCGCGGCGGCGGTGGGAACCGCCGAGCGGCTGATGCCCGCCGTTCGTGATCTGCGCGATGCGATCGCAGCCAAGGCGGCGGAGTGGGATGACATCGTCAAGATCGGCCGCACGCACATGCAGGACGCGACGCCGATCACCCTGGGCCAGGAGTGGTCGGGATACTCGACCATGCTGTCGGACGACCTCGAGGCGCTCGAGCACGCGCTCGGGGGCGTTCATCGCCTCGCGCTCGGCGGCACCGCGGTCGGCACCGGGATCAACGCCGCGCCGGGCTTCGCCGAGGCGGTGGCCGCGCAGATCGCCCGGTTGACCGGGCTGCCCTTCGTGACCGCGCCCAACAAATTCGCGGTGCAGGGCGCGCACGACGCGCTCGTGCAGCTCTCCGGAACCCTGCGCACCCTGGCGGTCTCGCTGTACAAAATTGCGAACGACATCCGGCTCATGGGCTGCGGCCCGCGCGCCGGCTTCGCCGAGCTGATCCTGCCGGAGAACGAGCCCGGCTCATCCATCATGCCGGGCAAGGTCAACCCGACCCAGGCCGAGGCGCTGACCATGATCGCCGTGCAGGTCATGGCCAACGACGTCGCGGTGGGCTTCGGCGGCGCGGGCGGCTACCTCGAGATGAACGTATACAAGCCGCTGATGATCCACAACGTCGCGCAGTCGATCACCCTGCTGACCGACGGGTGCGCGAACTTCCGCAAGTTCCTGATCGAGGGCACGCGCCCGAACCTGAAGAAGATCCGGCACTACGTCGAGCACTCGCTGATGCTGGTCACCGCGCTCTCGCCGGTGATCGGCTACGACAAGGCGTCCAAGATCGCGCACTACGCGATGGAGCACGAGCTGACCTTGAAGACCGCGGCGCTGAAGCTCGGCTTCGTCGACGAGGCGGAGTTCGACCGGATCGTCGATCCGGCGAAGATGGTGAGGCCTTACGTGGCGTCCTGATCACCGGGGCACGCTGCGGCGGTCGCGGGCAGCTCCGGCGCGGCAGAGGGCCCACGGGCAGCCGCAGCGTGAAGATCAGGGCTTGCCGACCGGGACGCGGTCCAGCAATGACCTTTCCATGGATACGATGACGCTGCTCTCGTTGAGGGCCTGCGCGTTGCGCTTGTGCTCCGGATCGTCGCCCAGCACCTTGCGGTAGCGCTCGTAGCCCGCGAGATCCAGGAAGTCGATGAATCCGTAGCCGATGTTGTTCGCTCCGGCGTAGTCGGTGGGTATCCAGTAGCCGACGATCCTTCCGCCGCTGCGCTCGATGACGGGTTGCTCGGCCTCGACGTAGACGCGGAAGTCGCGCGCACGGTTGGGGTCCAGGATGTAGCGGATGCAGAGTGTGTACATGCGTCGAACTCTAGCGCGGCACGGCCTGCTACACTTCGGCGCGGACCGAAGCGTGGCGGCAGCATGAGCGGTAGCATCGGCGCATGAAACCGGGGTCGAGCATGGCAGGCATTGCGGCACTGGTGGGCGATCCGGCCCGTGCCAGCATGCTCGCGGCGCTCATGGACGGGCGCGCGCTGACCGCGACCGAGCTGGCCGCGGAGGCGGGGGTGACGCCTGCGACCGCCAGCGGGCACCTCGGCAAGTTGACGGGCAGCCGGCTGGTGACGCCGACGGCACAGGGCAGGCATCGCTACTATCGACTGGCCTCGCGCGAGGTGGCGCGGATGCTCGAGGGCATCATGGTGGTCGCGGGAGAGCCCCTCGTGCGGGGCCGGCGCACCGAGCTGCGTATCGATCCCGATCTGAGATTCGCGCGGACCTGCTACGACCACCTTGCCGGCAGGCTGGGCGTTGCGCTCACGAGCTCACTGGTCTCCCGCGGCGCCGTGGAGTTGCGCGACGGTGCCGGTCAGGTGACGCCGTCCGGAGAGCGCCTGCTGGCGGATTTCGGCATCGCTTCCGAGAGCGCTCTGCGGTCACGCCGAATGTACTGCCGGCCTTGTCTCGATTGGAGCGAGCGGCGGACCCACCTCGCGGGCGTGCTGGGCGCCGCGTTGCTCGAGCGGCTGCTCGAGCTCCGGTGGATAGAGCGCTCGGCGGCGGGCCGCGCCGTGAAGGTGACCTCGGCGGGCAGGCGGGGACTGCAGGCACGCTTCGGCGTCGAGCTGCCGCGCGAAAGCCGGCCATGACCCAAGCGGCAACCTGATCGTGGCGCGTGATCGAGCGGCGCGATGGTCGCGCGGCGCCCCGATCGAGGGCGCCATGATGGGGCGTCGAGCGGTTTGCGGTAGGTCAGGGCGGTCGGCGGGAGGTCAGGGTTGGCCCGCGCCGCCGGATGAGCCGTAGATCTGTCCCGTGGTGAAGCTGGCGCGGTTGTCGGCCAGCTGTACGTAGATGCCCGCGAGCTCGCCCGGCTGGCCGGGACGGCCGAAGACCGTCTGGCTGCCGAATTTCTCGAGCTTTTTCATCGAGGCGCCACCGGAGACCTGCAGCGGCGTCCAGATCGGGCCGGGCGCCACGCCGTTGACGCGGATGCCCTTCTTGCCGAGCTGCTTCGCGAGGGACTTCACGAAGCTCATGGTCGCGGCCTTGGTCTGCGCGTAATCATAAAGATCCGGCGTCGGATCGTAGGCCTGCTCGGACGTGGTCGCGATGATGCAGGACCCCGCCGGCATGTGGGGCAGCGCCGCCTTGATGATCCAGAACGGCGCGTAGATATTGGTCTTGATGGTGGCATCGAAATCCTCGCTGGAGATGTCCAGGATGGAGTCGTGCGCCTGCTGCCGCCCGGCGTTGCTCACCAGGATGTCGAGGCCGCCGAGCTCCTTCACCGTGCGCGAGACCAGCTCCGTGCAAAAGGCTTCGTCGCGCAGATCGCCCGGAATGGCCGCGGCCTTGCGACCCGCCTCCTCGATGAGCGTGACCACCTCGCGTGCGTCCGGCTCCTCGCTCGGAAAGTAGTTGATGGCGACGTCGGCGCCCTCGCGCGCAAAGGCGATGGCGGCGGCCCGGCCCATCCCGGAGTCGCCGCCCGTGATCAGCGCGCGCCTGCCGGCGAGGCGGCCCGACCCGACGTAAGAGTGCTCGCCATGGTCGGGCTGCGGATGCATCTTCGAGGCGAGCCCCGGCCAAGGCTGCTTCTGGGCGGCGAATGGCGGGGCGGGAAACTTGCCGGCCGGGTTTTCGAGGGGCGTCGCGGTCGCGGACCCTCGGGCTTCACGCGTGACAGCCATGGTGGTTCTCCTGGGGGTGTGTCGTGAAGACGCTAGCGCGAGGGCGAGCCGGGGTCTGTAGGAAATTACGCGGCTCGAGGTCAGGCGCGCATCCCGAGTCGTTGTGAGTGAGACGGTGCGAGCGCGAGCGGCGGTGTCGCTGGACGTCGACGCGCCGAAGCCTTAGCCTCGCGCGCATGCACATCGAGCACGTCGCGTTGTGGGTTTCCGGCCTGGATCGCATGGGACTCACGCTAACCATCGAGGTCGACGCGGCCCATTCGGTCTCCGCCCTGCTGCTGCTGCCCGAGCGGGCGAGCGCATGCCTGGTGCTCGCGCACGGGGCGGGAGCGGGCATGCGGCATCCGTCGATGGCTTCGCTGGCGGAGGGGCTGGCGGAGCGCGGTGTTGCCACGCTGCGCTATCAGTTTCCGTACATGGAGCAGGGCGGGCGGCGTCCCGATCCGCCGCCGCTCTGCCATGCGACGGTGCGCGCGGCGGTCGCCGAGGCGAGGCGTCTGTTGCCGGATCTCGCGTTGTTCGCGGGCGGGCGGTCGTTCGGGGGCCGGATGACCTCGCAGGCGCAGGCGATCGAGCCACTCGCCGACGTGAAGGGTCTGGTCTTTTGCGCATTTCCGCTGCACGCGGCGGGAAAACCCGACGCGGCGCGCGCCGCGCACCTCGCGAAGGTGCGGATTCCCATGCTGTTCCTGCAGGGCACGCGCGATGCGCTTGCGGACCTGAGGCTGCTCGAGCCGCTGATCGCCGAGCTGGGATCGCGCGCGACCTTGAAGATCCTCGACGGCGCGGACCACTCCTTCCACGTGCTCGCGCGGAGCGGCGGCAGCGACGAGGCCGTGAGGCGCGAGATGCTCGACACGGCGGCCGGCTGGCTGACTGCGGCGCGCTGAGCCCGTAAGAATTGATTGGTTATAGCCTGTCAAAACTGACATAAATGACAAGCTATAGCTTGTCAAGACGCAGGTTGAGGTCCTGCAGATCGCACACGGGTGGTGACGCCCGGGGTGCGCCCTAAGCTCGCCGCCGCTGCGTGACCTTGGAGCTGCTCGCCGCGGACTTGCGCGACGCGGTTGGCCCGGTCACCGCGCGGATTGCATCTTCGAGCGATCGCGCCGCTGCGTCGTAGCCGCTCCAGGGCTTGGATTTTCCGACCAGCGCGGCTGCGGTGAGCACGGTGTAGACGGACGGATCGAGCCCGCTGCGCACCAATTTCCAATCGATCGGCATGGAGACCGTCGGCAGCTCGCGGGCACGGGGCGAGAGGACGGCCACCGCGGTGGCCGTGCGGTCGTTGCGCAGGTAGTCGAGGAATATCCGGCCGCCGCGCAGAGCCTTGGACATGACGTCGAGATATTTCTTCGGACTGTCCTGCGCCATCTGCGCGCACACGATGTGCGCGAAGTTCTTGGCCGTGGGCCAGGGAACGGCTTCCTTCCCGCCGCGCAGCGGCGTGACGACGTGCAGCCCCTTGCCGCCGGTGGTCTTGCAGAAGGATTCGAGGCCGAGCTTCTTCAGGCGGTCGCGGACTTCGGTCGCGGCCTCGATGACGGCATCGAACTTCACGTCGGGGGCGGGATCGAGGTCGAACACCAGACGGCCGGCGACTTCCGGGTTGTCGGGCGCGCAATTCCAGGGATGCAATTCGATGGTACCGAACTGCGCCGCGGCTGCGAGCCCCTCCATGCGGTCGATCTGCACGTAAGCAGCCTTGTCGCCACGGACCTTGACCGACGAGAACAGCGCGGACATTCCCGGCGCCGAGTGGCGCTGAAAGAACTTCTCTCCGCCGACACCGTCCGGCATGCGCACGAGCGAGCACGGCCTGCCGGCGAGATGCGGCAGCATCCACTCGCCCACCGACTCGAAATACTGAGCCAGCTCCAGCTTGGAGATCGAAGGCGTAGCCCCGGTCTTGGGCCACATGACCTTGGCAGGATGGGAGATGGTCACGCCCAGAACCTGAATCACGCTCTTGGGCGCCGCCCCGGGTGCCGGCGCCGCAGGGGTGCGCGAGGCTACGGGCGTGCGCGAAGCCGCAGGCGTGCGTGAGGCCGCGGCCTTCGATGAGGAGCCGGGTGCGCGAGTGCCGGCCTTTGCGCGCGTCGGTTTCTTCGATGCCATTGCCTTGTCCTCCTTCGAGGGTTCGACGCCGCTGGGGCGCTCGTCCACCACTTCCCGCGCAGGCTTGTCCTCGCGCAGACCCTTGAACGCGGCGGCGCGGATCATGCCTCCGTCCGTCCAGCCGGCGAACTCGATCTCGGCGACGAGCTCGGGCTTCACCCAGCTGACCTTGGATTCCTTGGGCGGGATGTTGGCGCCTTCAAAAGGATTGAATTTGCGGACCAGCGCGTCGAGACGCGGCGCGAGCTCCCGCGCGACATCGCGGCCGAAACCGGTGCCGATGCGCCCCACGTATTCCAGCACGCCGTTGCGGTGGATGCCGGCGAGGAGCGAGCGGACCTCGCCCTGCTCCGAAGTGAAGCCGCCGATGACCACCTCTTGTCCGTTGCGGACCTTGGCCTTGGTCCAAGCTCCGGAGCGGCCGGAGCGGTAGGACGCGTCGAGTCTTTTGGACACGATGCCCTCGAGCTCCATTTTCCTGGCCGATTCGAACACGTCGTGGCCGTTCGACGTGAGGTGTTGGACATAGCGAAACTGCCCGAGCTCGCCGTGGGCACCGAGCAGCTTCTCCAGCCGCGACTTGCGCTCGGCGAGCGGCAGCTGCCGGAGGTCCTCCCGCTCCTGGAACAGGAGGTCGAAGACGTAGTAGAGCATCCGCGCGGAGTCCTCATCGGAAAGCGCGGACTGCAGCGCCGAGAAGCTCGGGAGGCCCTTGCCGTCGAGCACCACGATCTCGCCGTCGAGGATGCAATCCGGGAGCGACGCGCCTGCGGCGGCGATGGTGGCGAATCGCCCGGTCCAATCGAGCCCCGTGCGCGTGCGAATCGTCGCGCGATGCTTCTGGACGCGCAGCTGCGCGCGGTAGCCGTCGAGTTTCACCTCGTGGCCCCATCCGGCGTACGCCGGCGGACGGTCGACCGACCGGCAGAGCTCCGGCTCGATGAAGTCCGGCAGGCGATCCACGCGGGTCGGCTTGATCTTGGACTGTTGCGTGGGCGCCGCGGCTGCCTTGGGGCGCGCGCCGGCTGCGGCCGACGGCGAAGCCGCGCGGGAAGGCGAGGCGGCCGTTGCCGTGGCGGCGCGCTTCTCGTCCGCGGCCGCTGCAGTGTCGGCGCTCTCGCGGGAGTGCCACACGGCATTGGCGCGAGCGCCCTTCTTGCCGGCGACCATGAAAGGAGCGGGGCTCTTGCCGACGCCGCGCGCGATCTGATCGAGCGTGCGGCCGGACGCGACCGAGCGGTCGTCGTGCAGGAGCGCGTCGCCTTCGCCCGGCATCGCGGCGTCATCGCGGTGCTTGATCAGGAGCCAGTTGGTGCGCTTGCCGCCGAAGCGGTCGCCGCGCATGCGCACCAGCACCCAGCTGCCGTGCATGCGGGCGCCTTCGAGGGTGAATTTGAGGTCGCCCTTCGCGAGCATGTCCTGCGGTGTCTTGCCGCCCTCGGGCGTCCAGTAGCCGCGATCCCAGAGCTGCACGGTGCCGCCGCCGTACTCGCCCTTGGGGATGGTTCCCTCGAAGTCGCCGTAGTCGAGCGGGTGGTCCTCGACCTCGACCGCAAGCCGCTTGTCGGCGGGATCGACGGAAGGACCGCGCGTGACGGCCCAGGACTTGAACGCCCCATCGAGCTCGAGGCGCAGATCGTAGTGCAGCCGCGTCGCGGCGTGCTTCTGGATGACGAACCTGAGGCGCTTCGAAGGCGCGACCTTGGCGCGACCCGACGGCTCGGCGGTCTTCGAGAAATCGCGCTTGGCGCGATAGACCGTGAGCGCCGGCTTGGCCATCAGAGGATCTCCACTCCCATTGAGCCGGCGCTGCGCATCACGCCCCCTCACGCTCGGTCATGCGGCGGTAGGCGAGCAGATGACGCAGCGACGCCTTGGAGTTGCGTGCGCGCTCGTACAGCCTCGCCAGATTGAAATGCGCGTCGGCGAGCTCAGGGTCGAGCGCCAGCGCCTCGCGGTAGGTTTCGATCGCCTCGGGCTCGCGACACAGATCCTCGAGCAGCACGGCCAGGTTGAACGCGATCATCGGCTCCTTGGCTGCGCTCGCGCGATAGACCCGCTCGGCTTCCGCGAGGTCGCCGGCAATGTGAAGCAGCCGCCCGAGATTGATGCGCGCCTCGATGTGCTGCGCCTCGAGCCTGAGACACTCCTCGTAGGCAACCTGCGCGGCCGTGGGATTCGTCTCCTCGAGCGCATCGCCCCGCGAGAACAGCTCTGCGGCGGACAGGGCGGGCTCGGCCGGAGCCGCAGCGGCGCTGCCGCGCGCGGCGGCCGCCGGCGTCTCGAGCACGTGCAGTCCGCCCTGCTCGAGGTCGATCTCCAGCGCGAGCACGTACTGTCCGCTGTCGGACTCCCACAGCATCCGGCCGTCGCGCACCGCGATGCGGTCCCCGAGCGCGGTAAGCGACAATCGATTCAGCACGGTCCCTTCCGGCATGCCGGCCCGCAGGCGCTCGAGCGTGCGGTTGATGCGCTTGGCGGGGATGTTCGCGGCGCGCAGCGCACTCGCGGTGCGCAGCACGATCAGGTCTTGAAAGGAGTAGTGCAGCCGTCCGGCGCGCTTGACCGGATTCAGGTAGCCCGCGCGCTCCAGCGATCGGACCGTCGTCGCGGGCAGTCCGAACAGGCGCTTGAGATCCTTCGTATCGTAGGCATGCATCTCATCGTTTGGCCGACTTGCGAGCGGCCGAGCCGGCTGCCGCGGCGCGCTTCGGCGCCTTGCGCTCCTTGAGCTCCGCGCCCTTGCTGCCGCGTGCATCGATGCTCGCGCGCAAGGCTTCCATCAGGTCGATGACGTTGCCGCCCTTGGCGGCGACCGGACCTTCGGCGATGGCGATCTCCTTGCCTTCGACTTTCTTCTGAATGGCCGTCTCGACGCGGGCCTTGTGCTCGTCGCTGAACTCGTTCGGGTCGAACCGCTTTTGGGCGAGCTGGTCGATGAGCTGCTGCGCGAGCTTGAGCTCGGGCTCCGAGATCGGTGCGCTCTCGACGCCGAGATCCTTGAGGTCGCGCACCTCGGCCTGGAAGTGGAGCTGATGCATGGCCAACCCGTTCTCCATCGCACGAATGACGATGATGTGCTCCTTGCCGCGCGAGATCCAGCGGCCGACGGCGGCCTGATGTGTCTTGCGCAGCGCCGATGCGAGCAGGTTGTAGGGCTTCGCACCGCCCTTGTCCGGCGCCAGATAATAAGTGCCGTCGAAATAGACCGGATCGACCGACTCGAGCGGGACGAACTGGGCGATGTCGATCGCGTGGGTCGTCGCGTCCTCCAGCGCCTTCAGCTCGTCGGGGCTGAACATGACGTACTGGTCCTTGGCGAACTCGTAGCCCTTCACCATCTCGGAGCGCTCGACCAGCTTGCCGTCGTTGACGGCGATGTATTGCTGTTTCACCCGCGATCCGTCGCTCTGGCGCAGGAGGTTGAACGAGATACGCTCGGAAGAGACGGTGGCTGAATACAGCTTCACCGGTATGGCGACCAGCCCAAAGGAGATGGTCAGCGAGGCGATCGAGCGAGGTTGTGAAGGCATGATGCACCCATCCCAGGAGACAACGAACCCATGTTGATTTTCTATCCGGAGCGGCTCGAAAGTAAAAGCGAGCGATTGCCGGAAATTACCACCAATTCCTGTCAGAGAACATGATGACAGCGGCACTGGGCGACATAGCTGTATAAAAAGCCAGGGTTTCGCGTCCAAATCGGGTGCTTTCCAAGCAGGGGTTCTCGCCGGACATCCTTCCCGCCGCGCCACATCTTTGCGGTGCAATCAAGATGACGCCGCCATCGCTTTACCTTGACGGCGTGGAATGCGCGCGCTAGGTTTCGCGCTGAGATCAGGATGGATCGCTTGGTTCAAGGACGAAATATGCTCCCAATAGTCGGTTTCTCGTCTCGCTTCCATCGTTCGCGAAGCTGGGTTGCGGCTTCCTTGCTGCGCGCAGCCGGTATGCTGGCCCTTCTCAGCGCAGTCTCCGTGGCGCGGGCTGCATCGGGCGCCGCATGTCCTGACGGCGTCGATCCAACAGCCTCCACCGCCCTTTCGCAGCAAGACGCCCAACACGGGTGCGCGACGAGAATGAGCAACGGATTCGCCATTCCGGATCCCGCTTGTACTCCGGGGGCGATCAACCCCACCGTGACGCTCGATGTCCTCAAAGAACGAGAGTTCAAGACCGGCTGCGAACGTAACAAGGCGAGTTCGGCGGTGAAGAAGAACTCGACCTATGCCGTGTACAACATCGCGCATCCGGAGAACAACAAGGGGGCTGATCAGGTTTGCGAGCTGGATCACCTGGTCTCGCTCGAGCTCGGTGGCGCGGATACGCTGGACAACATTTGGCCGCAATGCGGTCCGGACGGCGTGGCTTTGAGAGAGCGTTTTTTCAAGATAAAGGACAGCGTGGAGAACTATCTCGCCGCGCAGGTCAGGTCGGGTGCGATCGATCTTTCCGAGGCGCAGCATGGAATTGCCCGCGACTGGACCCAGTATATCGATGCAGCCCAGAAATTCTGGGGCACTCACGTCGCGCGCGGGTTCGGGCGCGACGATTGAGCAGAGCCGGTTGTAGAGCATGAGCAATCAAATCGCAGTCTTTGCTGCTGCCATGCTCGCGAGTTCGAGCGCTGCTGCATGGTTCAGCGAGGGTCACATGATGGTCGCTGCCGTTGCCTGGAACGGGCTCACCGACGCGAGCCGCGCACGGGTCTCGGCACTCCTGCAAAAGAATCCTGACTATCAGCTTTGGGTTCAGGGAGTGCGCGCGGACAAGCGCGACCAGATCGCCTTCGTGACCGCGGCCACCTGGCCCGACGTGATCAAGGGCAAGCAAGGCCATACGCTCGAGTATACGGACGACGGCGAGCAGCCGAGTGACGACAAGGCGGGGCAGAACATCGGATACCGAGACCTGTTGCAGCACCGTTACTGGCATTTCGTCGATACCCCATTCTCGACGGACGGAACGGCGCTCGTCGAACCTTTGGTGCCCAACGCCAAAACGCAGATTCGATTGTTTGAGGCGGCAATCGCGTCGACCGATGTCAGCGACGACATCAAGTCCTACGATCTGGTTTGGCTCGAGCATCTGGTGGGCGACGTTCATCAACCGCTGCACGCGACATCGCGCTTCTCGAAGGCCCTTCCCCACGGCGACCGCGGAGGAAATCTGGTGATGTTGTGCGAGAAGCCGTGCAAGGAAGAGCTGCACGCATTCTGGGACGGCATTCCGGGGGATAGCGAGGATCCTGAGAAAGCCATCGCTGCGGCGAGTGCGCTTGCGCCTGCCGACGCGACGCCGGCTGCGATCGATGATGAGGACATTTGGATCGATGAGAGCTTCAAGATCGCGAAGCAGACCGTATATGAGGCACCCATCAAGGGCGGCAAGGGGCCTTATACGCTCGACGACCATTACAAGAGTGACGCCAAGACCGAGGCGATGAATCGTGTGGCTCTGGCGGGCGCGCGACTGGCAAATATCATCAATTCGCAGATCAAGTAGCTCGCCACCGAGCTTGGTGATGCAATGAACCGCTGTCAGCTTCTCGTTGTGATCGTGCTGATCATGTGCGGAACCGCAGTCATCATCATTCCTTTTGCCCACTATTTCGTCGCGGGTTGGCGCGCGCGGCGCAAAGACATCATGGATGGGTTCGATGCCGATGCGTGTGTCGCTTACTTTCAAATGTTCGCGCGGACCGAACCCGTGCCTGCGCCGGGCGACGCCATCCGGCAGTTCGACCGGTTTCACCGAAGGTGGTACGGCCGGCGATTCTTCGTGGCGCCCGGCTGCATCCTGCTCGTTGTGAGCACCGCGGGCGTCGCGTGGATCGCGCTCGCCGGTCTCGACATGCTTGGTTTCATCGATCTGCGGCCGACCTCCTTGCCGAGATTGCCGATCACCGCGATGGCCGGCGCATCAGGTGCTTATCTCTGGACTGCGAATGACCTCATATCAAGGGCGCGCCGTCTGGACATGGCGCCGTCGGATGTCATGTGGGCCGTGCTGCGGCTCGTGATTTCGATTCCGATGGGATACGCGTTCGCGCGCATCGGCAGCCCGAGTCTGGCTCCCTTCGTTGCGTTCGCCCTGGGGGCGTTTCCGCTCGCACAGCTAATCGGCATGATGCAGAAAGTGATGGAACGGACCATCAAGCTTCAAGGTGGGTCTGCTGAGAGTGCGGACGACATTGTCAAGCTGCAAGGCATCAATCCGGTGATCGCGGGTCGGCTGGCGATGGAAGATATCAATACCATCACCCAAATAGCCTATTGCGACCCAGTCAGGCTGATCATGAGATCCAGCCTGACATTTAATTTCATCACCGACTGCATGAATCAGGCGCTGGCTTGGATGTATTTCCAAGACGCGCTGAATGTCTTACGGCCGCTTGGGGTGCGTGGGGCCGTCGAACTTCGCTGCCTGATCGAGGAGCTCGATGACGCGACCGCAGCGAGTCCAGAATGCCAGGCGGCCCACGGCCGCGCGGCCGCGGCGTTTCCCCTCTTGGCTGCCGCGGTCAAGCAGTCCCCGGCCACTTTTCAGATTGTGATGCGGCAAATTGCAGATGATCCGTACACGATTTTCCTGACTAGGATCTGGTCTTGAGCCGCGCGATAATTCGAAATCTCAGGTAGTGGGAGTCGCTCGAGAGGCGCGGGACGCTGCGCGCGCCGGGGCGTCGGCAATGCCCGGGACGCGCGCGCCGCGCGGCCCGGGGTGGCGGGGCCAGGCGGGCCGATGGCACTGGATGCACACCGCATCGCCGAAGCCGAGCGGCGCATAACAGCCGCAACCGGAGCAGCGGGCCAATTGCCGGCTCGACACGACCGGCACGAACGCTTCGTAGAGCTTTTGCAGGTGCAATCCGGCTCGAAATCTCATGTAGGGATTTAAGCAAGTCTCCGTGACCGGGCAAGGACCGTGTTCTCATAAGCTGATGCGCCACGGGCATTATGTCGATTTCGGGCAGGCGCCCGAGCTTGCCGTTGCCTCCGGATAGCGGGCACTAGCGCGACAACTGCTCGGCGGCATTCGCCGCCAGGATGAAGCTCGTGGCGGCATCCACCACGTACTCGTTCTCGTACCAGAGGAACGGCCACGCATCCTTGAGCTCGGGGAAGTCGGGTTGGACGATGACGACGCCGGGAATCATGCCGCCCGGGATGAAGGTGTAGTCGGCGCGGTTGTTGCCGTAGCCGATCAGCTTCGAGCGCGTCCCCACGGATGACACGTACGAGACGCTCGATACCGGATGGCGGCCGAGCACGTAGTCGAACCCGCGAAGAGTCGCTTCCCTGCCGACGATGTCGGGAAACGCCTGGTGCAGGAAATACATGTGGAAGGCGTACGCCGCCGCCTCGGCCGAGCCGCCCCACGTGCCCATCGCGATCGGTACGCCGAACGGATTCTTGCCGAGCTCGGCATCTTGAGCCGTCTTGAACTGGCGCAGCGCGGCCGCGAGCGCGCGCTTGAAGCGCGGGTCCATGAACGGAATCGCGCGGGAGGCGTTCCAGCCCAGCGCACCGAATTTCCTCTCGATGATGGGCAGCAGGGCCGCGAGGCGCCTCCTGTAGCTCGCTTCGCCGGGCGACGTGAGCAGGAGCTCGATGGTGGCCTCGATCTCTTCCTCCTCCAGATCGCCACCCGTGGTGTTGAAGGAGTGAAAGAGCGCCGGCGCATGGCTCTGCTCGAAGCTCCAGGTGCGGGCCGCCACGTCCAGGCATCGCCGGGCCAGCCCATCGTCATGGCCGCGCAGCACCCGGGCCGCGGCGGCCAGGGCGCCCGCGGCGCCGTAATCGAGCGGCGTGGTGTGGGTGGTGAACGCCCAGCGGTCGTCGGGCACTCCGGAGTACACGCCGTCGCTTTGGAGGGGACCGAGCCGCGCGCTGAAGATCCTGCCGTCGGTCTGCGAGGCGGCGTCTCCGAGGTGCGTGTATTCCTCGAGCGTCGGCTCGACGATGCCGGGGATGGCGTGGCCGAAGGCGGAGAACTGGGCAAGCACCGCAAGGACGCCGTGCGACACCTGCTGCAGGATGTCGGGGATTCCGTCCGGCCGGCGGATCTCGACGAGGCGGGCGGCCTCATCGACGTGCGTCTCGTCCCAGTCGATGTGGAACGCCTCGCGCGCGAGCGCAAGCTCCTTGATCACGCGCGATTGAGTCTGCGTGCGCAGATCGTAATCCCCGGCGTCGTACCAGCCGCCCACGTCGAGGCCGGGGATGTGATCGCCCGCGGCGAAGGGCGAGTCGGACACATCGCCCATGGAGTAGCCGTCGAAGTGCGTGTAGCGGGTCGGCGCCTGGCGCGCATCGTCCAGGTGCGAGACGCCGTGCCAGACGCGGTAGCTCTCGCGCACCTTGACGTGATCCATCTGCACCGGCAGGTACGTGTCGAGCGAGGGCTGCCATACGCCCTTGCGGTATACGTCGGCGCCGATGGGAAACGGCGTCGTCGTATGGCCGGCATACTCGATGGCGTACATGCCGGGCTCGCGCACGGCGGAAAAATCGAACGATGCATATTTGTAGCGCAGCCAGGGGCCGAACGGCCGGATCGGCGCCTCGAGCGCCTGCGACCAGCTCCCGTCGGGGTGCAGCCGCAGCACCCGTGCGGTCGGCGGCGGATCGTAGCGGGAATCGAATTCCAGCACGGCGATCTTGGAGCGCGCGGGCGTGTAGCCCGCCTGGTTGTACGAGACCACCGGCGGGCGGATCCAGCCGGGAATGACGTTGGGATGCACGTGCCATACCAGCGCGTTCTCGGTGCGGTCCGGCGGCAGCAGTCCCCGCACCACGAACCAGCCGTTCTGCGCACGATCGCGGGCGTCGAACAGCATCAAGGCGCCGCGCTCGGAGGTGATCGTGACGCGCACCGACGGATCCTCGGGCGCGAGCACCAGCCGATAGCCGCTGCCGAGCGGCGCGGGCTCTGCGGCGTCGCCGCGGCCAAGCATCGGGCCGTCCGGATGGCGCGGAAAGACCGCCTGGGACTCGTTGAACAGGTAGCTCTTGCCGAAATACGCCGTCGGCAGGAAGTCGAGATTGAAGCCGGCCTTGCCGACGAGGTCCGCGGGCAAAGGATGGTCGAGATGAATCGCGACCCGGAATCCCTGTCCCTCGGCGGCGATCTCGATGCGGTAGGTGAGCGATCGGCCGGGGTAGCCCGACGCGGCGATCAACTGGTCCGGAAGCGGTCCCCGCTTGCGCGAAGCGAGCGTCGGCACGGGGTCCCACTGCTCGGGGGTCGGCTGGAGCCGCACCTCGCCGTCGGTGGCGATGCGCTCGTCGTGCAGGATGATCTCGACGCCGCCGAGCTTCTGGTCGCGGAACACGGGATGAAAGGCGTTCTGAAATGCGAGCACCGAGAGGCCCTGCATGTCGAAGTAGTCGCGGTCGTTCAAGTGCAGGCCCGCGGCGGGCGAGGCCGCGGGATTTTGCGGGTCGGCTCGGGTGGCTGGGGCGGACGCGGCGGACGAGACAGCCGGGGCCGCTTGAGCGGCCGGCGCGGTCTGGCCCAGGGCGAGAGACGCGACGATCAGGGCGAGCCGCGAGGACGGCGAGCGCCGGGCGTGGAGGTGGAGCATGGCTCACGCTACCGCATCTTGAATGGGAGCGCTACCATACAAGCGAGCCGCCGGCGTCGCGGGCGGCCTGCGCCTGTCCGGCTAGCCGCGGGGGCTGCTTTCTGGAAACTGCAGCGTCTCGAAGCGCTTGGCCGCAGCCTTGCCCTGGGCCTTCTGCCGCCGGATTTCGTTCACCAGCTCCAGCGCCGTCTTGGTGCAGGGCGGCAGCTCCGCATCGCTCGTCTCGAGCCGCGTGGTGCGCTCACCCCACTTGATGAGGTGCGCGGACAGGGTGAGGCCGCCGCCGAACGCGGGCATCAGCACGAGGTCGCCGGCCCGCACGCGACCCTCCTCGACGGCCTCGACCAGCGCAACGGGCGCGGTGGCCGAGCTCATGTTGGCGTACTTCTGCACGGTGAGATAGACCTTGGCCGACGGCGCGCCGGCGCGTTTCGCCACCGCGTCGATGATGCGCAGGTTGGCCTGGTGCGGCACGACGAGCGCCACGTCGTCGATCGTCACGCGCGCCCGCCGCATCACCTCCACGCAGGCCTCGCTCATGCCGTGCACGGCGCGGCGGAATATCTCCTGTCCGTCGAAGTCCCACTGGGTCTGGCCATATTCGACGCCGTGGTTGGCATAGAGGGTGCCCATGCCGCGCACGCGCAGGATCTGGCGCGCGTCGGCGTAGCACTGCAGCTTTTCCGCGATCACCCCGCTCTCGGTCTCGCACGCGCGCACTACCACGGCGGCGGCGCCGTCGCCGAACAGCACCGCGACGTTGCGGTTGTCCCAGTCCATGTACTGCGAGATGAGCTCGACGCCGATCACGAGTGCGTTGCGGGCGGCGCCCGTCTTGATCATCGCGCTGCCGATCGACAGTCCGTACATGAAGCTGGTGCAGGCGGTATTCACGTCGAACGAGGCCGCATGCACGGCACCGATGGCATGTTGCACGGCGCTCGCGCTGTTCGGCACCGACTCGTCGTTGCTGCAGCTGCCGTAGATGACGAGATCGATGTCCTCGCCCCGCATGCCGGCGCAGGCGATGGCGCGGCGTGCCGCGACGGTCGCGAGCTCGGTGCCGCGCACGTGGGAGATGCGCCGCTCCTTCATGCCGGTGCGCGTCGTGATCCACTCGTCGTCCGTGGGAAGGAACGTGGAGAGATCATGGTTGGTGAGGATGGACGGGGGCAGGCATTTGCCCCAGCCGACGATTTCAGCGTGTGTCACGACAGCTCCGCGGGCCCCGAGGTTCCCGACGACGGGCAAGGGCCGTTTTTGCGATTGTCGCGCAATTGCACCGGCATCGCGACCCAGCGTCCTATAATGAGACAGGGAGGTGGGGGGATGATGACCACGCGCTTGGGAATTGCTGCGGTGCTCGCTCTGCTGCTCACGTGCGCCGGCGGATGCTCGCTGCTCACGATCAAGAGCCCGGAAAAGCCGCTGTCCCCGCGCGACCTCAACGCGCGCATCCTCACGCACGAGCTGGCGGCGCGCTTCAACGTGAGCGTGGAGGCCGCCGCCGACGAGATTGCTGCGGGTACCGCAGATGGGGTCGTGCGCGAGAACGCGCTCAAGTGGAAGATCGGCGCCTCGACCGCGAGCGACAAGGCGGCGAGCCAGATCGTGCCGGTATTGGGACTTCTCGACATGTGGGCGCTGACCGTCCAGATGCGGGATTACCTCACCGCCGGCAACGGCAAGGCCCTGTTCGGGAGCCAGCAGCCGCACGCGGTGAGCGCGTCCGCGCAGCTTGCCGGAGAAGCCGAGGCGCTCGCCAGGGGCGTGACCGATTCCGCAGAGTTCTCCCGCGATCAGAGCTTCGTCGCGGACTATGCGCGCGACCATCCCATCGACGATCTCAAGTTCGCGCGGGCCTCCCTCGTCGAGTATTGGCAGCAGCAAAACGGCGGCAACGCCAAGCTGGTGGACTCGCTCGGCACCGTGCCCGAGGCTCTGGCGGAGACCAGCGATCTCCTGCGCCTCTACGGCGACACCATGCCTTCGCAGGCTTTGTGGCGGGCCGAGCTCGCGGTTCAGCAATCGGGTGTCAGCAGCACCGACGTGCAGGGGGCGCTCAAGCGGCTCGACGATCGGATGGCGCATCTCACGACGCTGGCGGATTCGACCCCGGACCTCGTGCACGACGTGGTGCGCGACGTGCGCAAGCAGGTCGACGTGTCGGTGACCGACGTGCTCGAGAAGCTGCACGCCGAGCGCGTGGACCTCTCGGCCTCCATCAGCGTCGAGCGGCAGGCGGCCGTCGATGCGTTCGCGTCCGAGCGTGCGGCGATCTCGGCGGAGGCCGCGCGCATTGCGTCGCAAACCATCCGCGACGCCGGGGAGCAGGCGCGGCGCCTGGTGCGCGACACGCTGCTGCTGCTGATCGCGCTCGCGGTCGTGATCCTGGGATTGCCGTTCACGGCCGGATATCTGGTGGGGCGCGCCCGGCACCGCGTGGGATGATTCCGGCTAGGAGTGTGGGCGCCAGGAAGGAGGCCCAGGCTCCCTTCGACCGCCCTTGGGCGTACCGCCCGTTTGGGTAAGAGCTAGGCGGGCACTGCTACCCGTAGGTAGGTCTCGAGGCCGCAGCTAGACCGGTGCTCATCAGGCGGCCCCAAGGTGAACGCCGGAACATGTAACGGGTAGCAGTGCCCGACTAGCTCTTACCCAAACGGGCGGTACGCCCGAGGGTGCTCGGTCGAAGGGAGCCTGGGCCCTCTTCCTGGCGCCCACACTCCTAGGCGGGGGCGGCGCTGATCGGGGCGGGGTTTGGACGCGTGATGTGCCAGGCTACGAGCATGGCGACGAATACCAGCGCCGAGGACAGGAAGAAGGGGGCGCCCGGCAAATGCAGATCGGCGCGCTCGCCGATGAAGACCGAGTAGATCTGCGTGAAGATGAAGGGTCCGATGAGGCTCGCGAAGCCAATGAGGCTCGACAGCGCGCCTTGCAGGCGCCCTTGCTCGCTGGGCTCGACCAGTCTCGTCATGATCGATTGCAAAGACGGCGTCGCGATGCCCCAGAGCGCCATGACCGGCACGCCGATCCAGAGCAGCGGTCCGGTGGGCGCCCAGCCGTAGATCGCGAAGCCGATCGCCCCGCAGGTCAATCCCAGCGCGAGCGACCAGCGCTCCTTCAGCACGCGGACGATGGGCTTCACCAGAACGGCCTGGACGATGAGCGCCGATCCGCCGACGCCGGCGAGAAAGTAGCCGACGGGACGCGAGCCCCATCCGTAGCGGTAATTCATGTAGAGCACCGTGACCGCGGGAAGCACCACGTGCGCCAAGTTCATCAGGAAGTAGCTGGTCGCAAGGCCCGCGAGCGTCGGGTGCGAGCGCAGCAGCTTGAGCGCCCCGATGGGATGCGCGTTCTTCCAGGCGAATGGCATCCGCCGCTCCTTGGGCAGGGACTCCGGCAGAACGAACAGGCCCCAGCAGGCGTTCGCGAGCGCCATGAAAGCCGAGGCCCAGAACGGCAGACGCGGTGAGATCGTGCCGAGCACGCCGCCGAGCAGCGGGCCGAGAACGAAGCCGATCCCGAACGCGGCGCCCATGAGCCCGAAGCTCGCGGCGCGCTTCTCGGGCGGCGTCACGTCGGAGATGTAAGCGCTCGCCGTCGAGAAGCTGGCTGCGCAGATTCCCGAGATGATGCGTCCCACGAGGAGCCACGAGAGGTTCGGCGCCAGCGCCATCAGGATGAAATCCAATCCCAGGCCGGTGCAGGAAATGAGAATCACGGTGCGGCGGCCGTAATGATCGGACAGCGAGCCCTGCACCGGGGAAAAGAAGAACTGCATCAGCGCCCAGGCGGTGCCGAAGAGGCCGTAGATCTGCGCACCATGGGTCGCACTGCCGCCGGCGAAGCTCTGCACCAGGAGCGGCAGCACGGGAATGATCATGCCGAACGACAGCATGTCGATCAGCACGGTGACGAAGATGAACGGAAGCGCGGCGCGCCGTCCCGACGCGGGGTGGGCCGCGGGGGGCGTCTTGGAATCGGTCATCGCGAAAGTCTACGGTAATTCGCGCCTCCCGTACCCGAGGCGGCCGCGGTGCGCGGCGGTTGCCGGGGCGTAGTCCCGCAGTCGATTCAATGGCTTACGGCGCACCCGTTGAGCCCGAATTGCTCCGCCCGCTCTTTTGCACGAGACTTTGCCTGGGCTTCGACGGGCGGGATGAGCCTTGCAACTTCGGCTTGTGACGATCATGGCGGGATTGGCACTGCTTGCGGCATGGAGCGCGCGTGCGGAGACTCGCGTTGCGCTCATCGTCGGCAACGCTCATTACTCGAAGGCCGACCTCGAGCTGGCGAACCCGGCGAATGATGCGGCCTCCATGCAGCGCGCGCTCGAGTCCGCTGGCTTTACGACCATCGTCCGCATCGACGCCACGCGCGTGCAGATCTACCGCGCGCTGGATGACTTTGCCGGCCGGCTGCGCAAGGATCCGCATTCGGTGGGCCTCTTCTACTACGCCGGACACGGCATGCAGGTCGATGGCGTCAATTATCTGATTCCGGTCGACGCGGACATTCAGTCGGTGCCAGATCTGGAAGCCGGTGCGTTCGACGTTGCGCGCGTACTGCACGCCTTCGAGCAGGCCCAGAACGACATGAACATCGTGATACTGGATGCGTGTCGCAACAATCCCTTGCCGAAGAGCCGCGGCGCCGAGCGCGGGCTCGCGCGCATGAGTGCGCCGAGCGGCACCTTCATCGCCTATGCCGCGGCGCCCGGTCAGACCGCGCAGGACGGCCGCCTCGGCTCCAACGGCGTCTTCACGGGCGAGCTGGTCAAGGCCATGGGTGCGCCGGGCGTTCCGCTCGAGGAGATGTACAAGCAGGTGATCCGCTCGGTGAAGGTCGACACGCGCGGTGCGCAGCAGCCGTGGTCGGAGTCCTCGATCCAGGGCGACTTTTTCTTTCATGGCGGAGCCGCGACCGCCGCAGGCACCGCCGGGGGCACGGCAGGCGCCACGCAGGCCTCGTCGCCGCAATCCGGCGCGATCGCGACCGGCGGTACACCGCGCACCGTACGATCCAAGAAGAGCGGAGCCGCTGGCTCGGTGCAGGGCGGCGCGGTTGCGGCGGGATCGACGCAGGACGGCGTCTCGAGCGCGGCGCCGAAAAGCGCGCGCTGCAATGCCATTCTGGAGCGGGCCCAGCTCGGGGATCCGTTGAGCGACGATGACAAGAGCTATCTCAGCGCGCATTGCCGTTAGCCTGTGGCTGCTGCTGGCCGTGATCGAGCCGGCGGCGCCCGCAACGCGGGCGACATCCGGCGCTTCGCAGGGCGCCGCGTTTGCGTCGCCCGCTGTCTCGCCGCCCGTTGCGTCTGCGGCAGCCGGCGTCTCGCCGGTTGCTGCG
This sequence comes from Steroidobacteraceae bacterium, assembly GCA_036272295.1. Lineage (GTDB taxonomy): Bacteria > Pseudomonadota > Gammaproteobacteria > Steroidobacterales > Steroidobacteraceae > Bog-1198. Next base: position 26,474 of record DATAYZ010000027.1, on the reverse strand, counting down.
TCCGGGGCGCCCGCTGTTTCGCCGCCCGCTGCGTCTGCGGCATCGGAGGCCTCGCCCGCCGCGTCTCGGCCGCCGCCGCCGCTGCTGAGCTTCGACGCCGCGGTGGGGTACACGACGTATGCCGTCTTCAACGGCGCTCCGGCGCCGGGCTCCGAGCCGATTCCGCTCGTGATCGATCCGCTCATCGACGGCAGCACCGGCTATCGATCGCGAGCGACGCAGGCCATCCAGTCGCAGATCGAGGGCATCGTCAAGCGCGATTTTCCGCGCTATTCGCTGCAGCGGATCATCTCGGAAACGCTGAGGAAGCACGCGCGCGTCCTGGTGGGCACGTTCACCACGGTGAACGGCGAGGTCAAGCCGGCGGGCGATCGAGAGGCGTTCTGGTTCTGCCTGGTGCTCCTCGATCTCGACAGCGGCAAGATCGTTGCGCGCTCGGTCGTGCGCGTCCCCATCCGCGACGCCGATCCGACGCCGACGGCGATTTTTCGCGACAGCCCGGCGTGGACCTCGGATCCGAGCGTCCAGGCGTATGTCTCCAACTGCCAGGGCAGCAAGGTCGGCGACCCGATCAATCCCGCCTACATCGACGGCTTGCTCACGGCCGCGCTGATCAACGAGGCCGGCGATGACTATGACGCGGGCAAGTATGCCGACGCCCTCGATCTCTACCGCACGGCCCGCAAGGCGCCAGCGGGTGATCAACTGCGGGTCTACAACGGCATCTATCTGTCGCTGTTCAAGCTCGGCCGCGCCGGTCCCGCCACGGATGCGTTTCGCGACCTGGTCGACTTCGGCTTTCGCGAGCATCGCCTGGCGATGAAGTTCCTGTTTCGGCCGGGCTCCGTGCGCTTCGCGGCCGACAGCGAGTTCAGCGCCAGCTACGACGGCTGGATCAGGCAGATCGCCGCGCAGGCCGAGACGGGCCAGGTGTGCCTGCAGATCATCGGCCACACGGGAGCCGGCGGCCCGGCGGCGATGAACGACAGCTTGTCGCTGCTGCGCGCGGAATACGTGCAGACCCGCCTGGAGGACGAGAAGCCGCAGCTCAAGAACCGCACGGTCGCGGCTGGCGTGGGATCGCGCGAGACTCTCATCGGCAACGGCAGGGACGATGCGAGCGACATCCTCGACCGGCGCGTGGAGCTCAAGCCGATCAATCCCTGCCGGTAGCGCAACGCCGGCGTGGACTCGATCCGCGCGCCGACGTACATTGGAAGGACGATGGCAAAAAATACCGGTCCGGTCGCGATGATCACGGGTGCGGCCGGCAATCTCGGCGCGGCCGTGGCGGAAGTGTTCGCGGCTCGCGGGGCGCGCCTCGTCCTGATGGGCCGCACGATCGAGAGTCTGCGCACCGCGTTTCCGGGCGAGTCCGATGACCGGATGCTGGTGGCGGCGGACTTGAGCGACGAGAGCGCGGTTGCGCGCGGCGTCGAGGCGGCGGTCGCACGCTTCGGCGGCATCCGGATCCTCTGCAACATCGCGGGCGGCTTTCATTACGGGGAGCCCGTGTACAAAATGCCGCGCGAGATCTGGAATCGCTATCACGAGCTCAACGCCGGCACGATGCTGAGCGCGGTCAAGGCGGTGGTGCCGCACATGATCGAGGCGGGCGACGGCGTCGTCTTCAACATCGGATCTGCGGCGAGCGTCCACGGGCACGCGCACATGGCGGCTTACGCGGCGAGCAAGGGCGAGGTGCTGCGGTTCACCGAGAGCATGGCGGAGGAGCTCGCCGGCACCGGTGTGAGCGTGATCTGCATCATGCCGACCGTCATCGACACACCGGAAAACCGCGCGGAGATGCCCAAGGCCAATCCCGCCTCGTGGACGCCGCCGGCGGAGATGGCCGAGCTGATGTGGCTGTTGAGCGCCAAGGAGGCGGCGCTCATGAGCGGCTGCCTGATTCCGATCAAGGGGCGCGTCTCGAAGGCTGCCCGCGGGACCTGAGCCGGCCGATGAGTCGGCGCTAGGAGTGTGGGCGGTAGGAAGGAGGCCCCGGTTCCCTTCAACCGGCCTCCGCTCGGGCGTACCGTCCCGTTTGGGTAAGAGCTATGCGGGCACTGCTACCCGTTACATGTTCCGACGGCCACCTTGGGGCCGCCTGATGAGCACCGGTCTAGCCGCGGCCTCGATACCCATCTGCCGGTAGCAGTGCCCGCATAGCTCTTACCCAGACGGGGCGGTACGCCCGAGCGGAGGTCGAAGGGAACCGGGGCCTCCTTCCTACCGCCCACACTCCTAGTCGGATCCGGCCCCCACCGACACCCAGGCGAGATCCGAGTTCGACACCGACTCCACCTTGAAATTCCTGGCGGCGGCGGCCATGCGCGTCAGCGCCTCGCCGAGCGGCATCGGCGGCTTGGTGTCGCCCTTCTTGGACTTGTGGAAGCGCACCGGATTGATGCGGGCCACGACGTAATTGCGCAGATACGGCGACTTGAAGCCGCGCTTTTGCAGGCTTTCGATCAGGCGTTTCACCTGCGTGTCGATCGCGAGCAGACGCGAGGCAAAGCCTTCGCGCTCGCGCAAGGAAACCGCGAGGGTGCGCTCGCTGAAGCGATCGACCTTTTTAAGGAAGGCGCTGTAGGCGCCGCCTGCGAAGCGCGACGCCTTCTCGTAGACGATGCCGAGCGTCAGCAGCTCCGGGGCCTCGAACTCCGCGGTGAGCTCGGATTCCTTGGCCCCGGCGCGGCGCTTCGCGAGGCTGCGGGCCATGCGGATCACCTCGAGGCTGCGGTCGCGCAGGTTGTGCGCCTTCTCGGTGTTGAGGGCCAGGATGCGGTAGGCCAGCGATTCGTCCGGGGAGATGAGCACGGTGATCTGCTTCAAGCCGAGGATCTTGCCGGCGGCGAGGCGGTGGCGCCCGTTGGGAGTCCAGAGCCGGCCATCCTCCCCGCGCACCACGATCAGCGGATCGAGGAAAGCGGCCGCTTCGTCGATCTTTTGCGCCAGCCGCTTGGTGTGCGTGGGCGACAGATCGCGCTGGAACGGCGTGGGCTGCACGGCGGTAAGAGGTATGGAAGCGAGCACCAGCGGCCGGCCGCCCAGGGGATCGCGGTATGCGCCGACCGCGGCGCCTCCGATCTCGTTGACCAGCGCAACCACGCCGGCGATATCGGCGCTGTCCATGGCGATTGCGACCTCGCGGGCCTCGAGGCCGCGGGGTCCCTTGCCCGGCGCGAGCTTGCCGCGCCGGCCTGCGGTTTTGCGGCGGGCGGGCGTCTTGGTCTTTTGCTTTGCGGTAGCCATCGGTGCATAGGATGCCCGTCGAACCCCGGCCGCGCAAAGTCCCTGCGCATGAGCGTGCCGGGCGCGCCGCAACGGATTTAGCGGCCTCCCTCCCGGGCCGTTATCATGAGCGTTCCGATCGACGGAGGACGCCCGATGACCGATATGTTCGACAACCCCATGGGACTGCGCGGCTTCGAATTCATCGAATTCGCTTCGCCGCGCGAAGGCTTGCTCGAGCCGCTGCTCGCGCAGCTCGGCTTCACGCTGGTCGCGCATCACCGTTCGAAGGATGTGGATCTATATCGCCAAGGCGACATCAACTTCGTCGTCAACCGCGAGCCCAAGAGCCAGGCGGCTTATTTCGCGGCGGAGCACGGGCCGAGCGCGTGCGGCATGGCCTTCCGCGTGACCGATTCGCACCGCGCCTTTGCGCGCGCGCTCGACAAGGGTGCGCAGCCCATCGAGATCCCGACGGGCCCGATGGAGCTGCGGCTTCCCGCGATCAAGGGCGTCGGCGGCGCGCCCTTGTACCTGATCGATCGATTCGAGGACGGCAAGTCGATCTACGACATCGACTTCGAGTTCCTGCCGGGCGTCGAGCGCCGGCCGCGCGGGCACGGCTTCAAGAGCATCGATCATCTGACCCACAACGTGTACCGGGGACGCATGGCGTTCTGGGCCGAATACTACGAGCGCATCTTCAACTTCCGCGAGATCCGCTATTTCGACATCAAGGGCGAGTACACGGGCCTGACCTCGCGCGCCATGAGCGCTCCGGACGGCCTGATCCGTATTCCCTTGAACGAGGAGGCCTCGAAGGGCGCGGGGCAGATCGAGGAGTTCCTCATGAGCTTCAACGGCGAGGGCATCCAGCACATCGCGCTCGGCACGAGCGACCTGCTCGCGAGCGTCGATTCGTTGCGCCGGGCCGGCGTGCCCCTGATGACGTCGCCGAACGATCGCTACTACGAGATGCTGGAAGGCCGCCTGCCCGGACACGGGCTTGCCGTGCCGGAGCTCCAAGCCCGGGGCATCCTGGTCGACGGCAACACCAGCGCGGCCAAGCCGAGGCTCCTCCTGCAGATCTTCTCGCAGGCGCTGATCGGCCCGGTGTTCTTCGAATTCATCGAGCGCCGCGACGATGAAGGATTCGGCGAGGGCAATTTCAAGGCGCTGTTCGAGTCGCTGGAGCGCGACCAGATCGCGCGCGGCACGCTCAGTCCGACGAGCTGAAGACGGCCGAGTCGAGGCGTTCGCCGCGCCGGCTAATCGCTGCGTGGCGCCGGCGCCCGCTCGAAAAAGCGCTCGAGCTGTCCGGCCGAGTCTCGCGGTCCCTCCACATCGGCGGCGATGCGGGCGTAGAAGTCCGCCGCGCCGGCGTAGATGGCCGCCGCACCGGGATCGGCGGCGCAAAATTCGCTGATCTCGCGCATCTCCGCGACCCATCGGTAGGCCTTGGGCAGCATGTCGGGGATCCGCCTTTGCAGGGATGCGAGCATCTGCGCCTCGCTGTCCGCGAGCTCATCGAACAGGTGCCCGGCAACGTGCGCGCGCGAGGCACCGAGGATCATGGCCGATGCGACCGCGGCGAGCCCTTTGGTGATGCCGCCGTAGGCCATCTTGAGCGCGGCAGCGGTACCGGCGGGACCCTCGAGAAGGCGGATGTCGAGCCCGCGGGCGCGCAAGGCCGCGAGCCGCGGGGCGCCCGGGCCCGCGGCGTAGAGGCGCGGCGCCTTGGCGCCTTCGCGCGGGGGCAGGCCGATGATGCCGATGTCGGCGAAGCCGCACGCGGCGGCGATGAGCACGGCCTCGATCTGCCGCACGGAGTCCGGACTGACCGCATTACAGTCGACGTACAGCGGCTTGCAGCCGCCGGCGCCCGCGGTGGCCGCGAAGCGGCGCGCAAACGGCAGGGCCTCGGCGGGAGGCAGCACCGAGAGGACGATGTCGGCGGTTGCGAGCTCTTGGAAAGAGACCGCCTTCATGCCGGCATCGCGCGCCCGGGCCGTGCTCGCCGCGCTCCGTCCATCGAGCGAGGTCAGCACGGTGACACCGTGGCCGGTGAGGACCTTCGCAAGACCGGCGCCCATGGCGCCTTGCGCGAAGATTGCGACAATGGGGTTCACGCGTCATCCTTTGCGGTACGCGAAGCCGGGTGTAAAGCGCGCAAATCGATACTACTGAATCGGAGATCTGGGTGAAACAGAAGCGGACGGGCAAGAAGGCGGAAAAACCCGCCGATGCCGCGGTAGGCACGCTCGAGCGCGGGCTCGCCGTTCTGCAATTCTTCAAGCGGGCGCAGGAGGCGAGCGTGGCCGAGATCGCCGAGGCGATCTCCCTGAGCCGCAGCACCACCTACCGTATCGCGCAGCGCCTGCGGGAGCTCGGCTTTCTCGAGGTCAATGCCACGACCGCGCGGTGGCGGCTCGGTCCCGAGTCGGCGCAGCTCGGCGTGGCGGCGCTCCAGTCGACCGACATCATGCGGATCGCGCCGCCCATCCTGCTCGGCTTGCTCGAGGGCACGCGCGAGGCGGTGAATCTCGCGGTGTTCGACTCTGATAGCATGGTGCTCATGTTTCGCGAGCAGGGCCCGCAGTCCGTCACGATCAGCTCGCGCCTCGGCTCGCGGCGTCCGATGCATGCCAGCGGGCTCGGCAAGGCTTACCTCGCCGCGCTCAAGCCCAACGAGCGGCACGCATTGATCGAGCGTCTGGAGCTGAAGCGCTTCACGCCCGAGACCATCGTGGACAAGGAGGCGCTGGAACGCGGGCTGATCGCGCTTCAGAAGCGCGGTTTCGCCGACGATCGCCGCGAGTTCGAGCAAACTCTGGCCTGCTGCGCGGCCGCGGTGTTCGACCATCGTGCGGTCCCGATCGCGGCGATCAGCGTGTCGGGCCCGGCGGAGCGCATCCTCGCCAAGTTCGATCGAATCGGTGAAGAGGTGGCCACCGCGGCCCGGGCCATCTCGGCGAGGCTGGGCTACATCGGAGCGGCTTGACGAGGTCACGCCCGGCGAGCTACTTTCATTTACTGGGACTGTAATCCCATTAAGTGAGACAATCTGTAATGTTGGCACCGCACGTGCTCGGGCAGCGTATTGCGGAAGGCATCATGGCCTTCCCAGCAACCGCGTTTCGAGCGGATCTGTCCTTCGATCAGACGCGCTACGAAGCGCATGTGGCCCATCTGGCGCAGCACGGGCCGACGGCGCTGGTGGCCGCGGGCGGCGCGGGTGAGATCTTTTCGCTGACCTCGAGCGAGCACGAGCAGGTGGTGCGGGCGACCGTGCGCCAGGCGAACGGTGTTCCCGTGATCGGCGGCGCCGGGTATGGCACGGCGATGGCGTGCGAGATGGCGCGGGCGGTGGAGCGCGCGGGGGCGGATGCCATCCTCCTGTTTCCGCCGTATCTCGTGCGTGCCGAGCAGCAGGGGCTGCTCGAGCACATACGGACCGTGTCCGCGAGCGTGTCCATCGCCGTGATTCCCTACAGCCGCGACAACGCGGTGATCTCCCCCGAGACCATGCTGCGGCTCGCCGACCTCTGCCCGAACGTGGTCGCGCTCAAGGACGGCATGGGCAACATCGCGGGGGTGCGGGAGATCCTCGCCCGCGGCGGCAACCGTCTGTCCATCGTGAACGGGGCGCCGACCGCGGAGGTGCTCGCGCCGCAATTCAAGACGGCCGGCGTGCAGTCCTACAGCTCCGCGGTCTTCACCTTCCTGCCCGCGGTCGCGCGCGGCTACTTCGACGCCCTGAAGAGTGGGGACGATGCCAAGGTCAAGACCATGCTGAGCGAGTTCTACATGCCGCTGGTGGCGATCCGCGACCGCAAGCACGGGTACTCGGTCAGCATCGTCAAGGCAGGCCTGCGGGTCACGGGCGCGTCCGCCGGCCCGGTGCGTGCGCCGCTCACGGACCTGACCGCCGACGAGGAGGCGATGCTCGCGGCATTGGTGGACAAGGCGGCGCGGTGGAGCGGATGAGCGCGCCGATGCGCATCGCGGTGCTGGACGTCGCCAAGGCGCAGGAGCCGCGTCTCGGCCAATTGCTCGAGTTCGCGCACGAGTTCGCCGCGCCATCGGCGCAACGCCAGCGTGTCGATGCCATCGTCGCCCTGCGGTTCGGCAAGGAAGAGGCGGCGCGCTGGTCGATGCCGCTGCTGCACCTGCCGGGCGCGGGCGCGGACGCGATCGACATGTCGGTGCTGGACCCCGGCTGCGTCGTCTGCAACGTCTTCGAGCACGAAGTGCCGATGGCCGAGTACGTGCTCGCCGCGGTGCTCGATCACACCTTGAGGTACTCGGCGATGCGGCGCGAGTTCGACCCCGATCGTTGGGCGGAATGCTTCGCCTCGCGCCGCATGCACGGCGAGGTGAGCGGCCGGACCCTGGGACTGCTCGGCTACGGACACATCGGCAAGGCCGTCGCGGAGCGTGCCAAGGCGCTCGGCCTCAGGGTGCTCGCGATATCCCACAGCGGCAATGCGCCCGGTGCGGATTGGGCGTCGCGGCCCGACGAGCTCCATCGCATGCTCCCGCAGGTCGATTTCCTGGTGATCGCCTGCCCGCTGACCCCGCAAACGCGGGGCATGATCGGGGCGGCCGAGCTCGCGCTCATGAGGCCGAGCGCGGTGCTCATCAACATCGGACGCGGCCAGGTCGTCGAGGAGGAGCCGTTGTTTCGGGCGCTCGAGTCCGGACGTCTGGCGGGCGCCACCCTCGATGTCTGGTATGAATACCCGACTCCCGCAGCCCCCGACGTGCGGCCCGCGCGCTTCCCGTTCGAGCGCCTGCCGAACGTCCACTGCACCGCCCATTCCTCGGCCGTGACGGAAGGGATGTTCGATCGCCGCCTGCGCTTCATCGCCGACAATCTGGGGCGGCTGCGCGATGCGTTGCCTCTGCACAACGTGATTTTCCGCGCCCCCTGAGCCGCCCGCGCCTGCGCGGTTGCGATTGACGGAACACCCGGTTAATCGTAGTCTTATGCAGTGGACATTAGTCTCACTGGTTGAGACAACAAAACATAAACCCTCTGGGCTAGGTTGGGCCAAGTCTTGAAGCAGGCCGGGGAATTAGCGGCGCGAAGCGCGCGCAACATGCGATGGCTGGGCCATTCCGATCTTGGCGGCCGCCCGGACGGCGTGCAGGTGATGTTCAACAAAGGCTTCGCCTTCGTCGGGCATCCCTTCACGGGCGGCGGTGCGACCGTGGTCGACGTGCGCGACCCTCGGCGGCCGGAGCCCGTGGCCTTTCTGTCGACCCATCCTCGCTCCTGGTCGCTGCACTTCCAGACGTTCGGCGATCTGCTCCTGGTCGCCGAGGAGTTCAACTTCATCGCCGGCCGGCCGGCCGCGGAGTGGCGCGATCCCGACTGCTCGGCGGGCCTCAAGGTCTATGACATCGCCGATCCCGCGGCTCCGCGCCCCATCGGCTTCATGCCGGTCGAGGGGCTGGGGCTGCATCGCATCTGGTGGACGGGCGGGCGCCACGCGTTCGCCTCGGCAATCCTCGACGGCTACACCGACCACATCCTGATCTCGATCGATCTTGCCGATCCGGTGCGTCCGCGCGAGGTGGGACGATGGTGGCTGCCCGGCATGTGGCGCGCGGGCGGAGAGACCCCGCGCTCCACCGGCAGGGCGGCGCTGCACCATCCGGTCGTGGCCGACGGCATCGCCTATTGCGGCTGGCGCGACGCGGGCCTCGTGATCGTCGATGTGTCGCAGCCCGCGAGCCCCCGGTTTCTCGGGCAGCGCAATCTCAAGCCGCCGTTCGGCGGCGCGACGCACACCGCATTGCCGCTGCCCGCGCGCGAGCTCTGCATCGTCGCCGACGAGGCGATGGCCGACATCTCGACCGAGCCGCAGAAATACATCTGGGTGATGGACGTGCGGGAGAAATCGAACCCGGTGCCGGTGGCCACCATGCCGCTGCCCTCCGAGCTCGACTTCGTCGGTGAGGGCGGCACCTTCGGCCCGCACAACCTGTGGGAGAACCGTCCCGACGCGCTGGTCAGCGACACGCTGATCTTCGCGACGTTCCAGAGCGGCGGAGTCCGGGTCTACGACATCAGCGACGCATTTCGCCCCGAGGAGACGGCCAGCTTCGTTCCGCCGGCGCCCAAGCGGTTGGTCGACCCGCGGCCCGGCATCAAGCTCATCGCGCACAGCGCGGATCTCTACGTGACCCGCGAGGGAATGATTTACGTCACCGACTACAACGGCGGCTTCTACGTCTTGCAATACGAGTAACGGATCGAATCGGCAGAGTGGGGAGACATCAATGAACGAAAGACTCATGCGATTGACGCACGCCGTCACGGCGCTTGCGCTGATCGGTACCTTCGGCCACGCCGCGGCGGCGGCCGACACCGGCGGCTCGACCGAGCCGTCGAGCGAGCTGCAGGAGGTCGTGGTGACCGCGGAAAAGCGGTCCGAGAACCTCGAGAAGGCGCCGACCACGGTGTCGGTGGTCACCGGGGACGACCTCGCGACACGCGGCATCGAGGACATCAGCCAGGCGACGGCGGTCTTCCCGTCGGTCAAGTTCGGCCAGATCTCCGGCACGGTGCACCTGTACATCCGCGGCATCGGCGCCGAGCAGGATCGCGCGTCCATCGATCCTTTGTCCGCGATGACGGAGAACGGGATCGTGCTGCCGCGCGAGGTCACGGGCAACAACCTGTACGACCTCGCCGCCATCGAGGTGCTGCCGGGTCCGCAGAGCACCCTGTACTCGACCAGTGCGGCGGGCGGCATCGTCAACGTGGTCGATCAGCGCCCCACCAAGAACCAGGAAGGCTATGCCTCGCTCGAGATCGGCAACTACGACCTGAAGCACGTCACCGCGGTCGAGAACCTGCCGCTCAGCGACACCTTGTTCGCGCGCGTCGCGTTCAACTCGGTCAATCACGACGGCTACGAGACCAGCGGCGCGGATTCGGCCGACGAGGCGAGCGGGCGGATCTCGCTGCTCTACACACCGAGCGATGAGTTCACGGGCTATACCTGGTACAGCTACAACCATACCGGCGGCCAGCCGGCCAACACGGTGACCCTCACCGGCAATCATCAGTTCGCGGACCCCAAGCATCCGTGGAACGACGCGAGCTGCACGCCGTCCGGCGCCGGCGCGCCCCTCGGCGTGAACCCGACCTGCGATCCGTTCTACATCGGCCAGCAATTCGAGGAATTCCGCACCAACATCTTCGGCGGACAGTACGACTGGCACCTGCCGGGCGCCACCTTGAGCATGATCCCGGGCGTATTGGTCGACAGCGGCACTACGCTGCAGTACTTCAGCCCGTTCCCGAACTACCAGGTGATCGGCACCCATCAGTACAGCGACGAGCTGCGCATCACCTCGGACTCGGAGAAGCCGTTCAAGTGGCTGGGCGGCCTCTACTGGTACCAGGAGCGCGAGTATCAGTACTTCTCGGTGAACAACACGCTGCTCGAGAACCTGGCGCAGATCGACGGCAACCCGCAGATCTGGAACGAGGACAGAACCTATGCCGCCTTCGGCCAGGTGACCTACTCCGTCACGGACGCCTTCCGGCTGACCGGTGGTTTGCGCTGGTCGTCGAACCACAAGGACGCGAACGGCTGCAACTGCTCGGCGGGCGGCGGCGAGGGCGTGTACTTCAATTTCGACCACACCTGGCCGCGGCTCGACTGGAAGGTCGGCACCGAGCTCGACCTCGGCAGCAACGGCCTCTGGTATGCGACCGTGCAGACCGGCTACAACAACGGCGCCTATCAGTACTTCAACACCTCGGGGCTGCTCGGGCCGGCCAATGCCGGGCCCGCGCCGCTGGTGGAGCCCTCGACGCTGATCTCCTACTCCACGGGAACCAAATTCCGCTTCCTCGACAACCGGCTCGAGGTCAACGACGAGGTCTATTACTACGACTACAAGAACCTCTTGATCGCGCCGTTCGACGACAACCCGGCCCACTACGGCAACACCTTCTACAACGCCGACAAGACCGAGATCTACGGCGATGAGCTGGACGTGAAATTCCTGTTGACGCCGGCCGACCAGGTTCAGCTCAACCTGAACTACAACCACGCGCGTGCGATCGACTTCATCGTGGGCAACCCGCCGGTCAATTACGGCGGCCTGCAGCTCATCGAGGCGCCGGACATGGTCGCGGACCTCGGCTACAAGCGGACGTGGGCCGTTCCAGGCGGCGGCGGGGTCGAGTTCAACGTGGACACGCACTACGAGAACGGCTTCTGGGGCACCTTCAACCACGCGCCGACCACGCATCAGCCGGCATTCACGATGACCGATGCGAACATCACCTACAAGGCGCCGAAGGGCAACTGGAATGTCGCCCTCTGGGGCAGAAACCTGGAGAATAAGGCGGTCATCGGACCGGGAGCCTATGTCGGCGCCGGCACCATCGGCGGCGTGTACTGGGTGTTGCCGCCGCGGACCTACGGCGTGCGCCTGGGCCTCAACTGGTAGCGGACGCGGGAGCGGCGAGCCGGCAACGCAGGGTACAGGGCAACGGAGCAGCGAGTCTCCCGAGGAACGAAGCGTGAACGCGAACCAGATGACGGCATCGACCCGGCGCGACTGGCGCTTCTGGTGCGCCTACGCCGTCATGGCGGCGCCGAACGCAGCGGTCGGACTGACGCTCGCCGCGATGCCGCCGATCCTGCCGGAGCTCGCCGCGCAGGTCGGCGGCGAGCGTGCCGCGCAGCTCATCGTGTCGGTCGCGGGATTCGGCATGATCTTCGGCGGCCTGTTCAGCGGGCGTGTGCTCGAGCGGGCGGGGGTGAGGGCGTTCACCGTGGCCTCCCTCGTCATCTACGGCGTGTGCGGAACGCTCGGCTGGTTTCTCGCGACGCCGCTCGGCTTGGGGGCGAGCCGCTTCGCGCTCGGGATCGGCGGCGTGTTCTTCAGCACCGCGGCGCTCGCGCTGACCGCCGCCACCTTCACGGGTGAGGCGCGCTCACGCGTCATCGGACTGCAGCAGGCCACCTCGCAGGTCGTGAACGTGTGCGCCGTGTTCATCGTCGGCGCGCTGGTGGCGGTCACCGGCTGGCGCGGCGCCTTCCTCCTGTACGGCGCGTTCGCGGTGGCGCTCCTCCTCCTGGCGCTCGCGGGAGTGCGGACGCCGGCGGCGGCCGAGACGGCGATCGAGTCCGAGGCCGCACCGGGCGCGGTGCAGGGGCCGCCGGGCTTTGCCGCGCTGATCGCGCCCGTGTGCGCGCTGACCACGCTCATGGGGATTCTCACCGTTATTCCGATGGCACAGCTGCCGTTTGCGCTGGCGGGCCGCGGCATCGGCACGCCGCAGCAGGTGTCCGTGGTGCTCGGCGCGAACTTCGTCCTCGCCGCGGTCAGCGCGATGAGCTTTGCCCGGCTCAAGACGCGCTTCGGCAAGCGCGCGACCTTCATGACGGGTCTCACCGTCGGCATGATCGGGACCGCGCTCATGGGCGTGGCCGCCTCGATTCCGTCCGCCTGCGCAGCAGCCGCGCTCGCCGGCTTCGGCACCGGCATCTACAACACGTACGTCTTCGATCACGGCGTCGAGATCTCTCCGCCCGCGTACCACGGGCGCGCCGCGGGCCTCCTGTTCGCCTTCATGTTCTTCGGCGCGGCGATCAATCCGCTGGTAGCCGGCGTGTTCGAGGGAATGTTCGGGCTGCGCCACGCGTTTCCCGCGATGGCGGTGGCCGCGCTCTTGTGCGGCCTGCCGGTGATCCTGGTGCGCCGGCGAAACCATGCAGGAGCAGGGTCGCTCGCCGGTCATCGATGAGCGGCGGCACCAGGATCCTCACGGCGTCGAGCAGCGCCACCGCCCCGGGCGGTTGCCGCGGCCATGTCCTGATCTCGGGCTCGTACGGCGGGGAGTACAACGCGTATCACGCCGGCAAGCGGGGCCTGCGCGGCGTGGTGCTGAACGACGCGGGCGTGGGCAGGAACCGGGCGGGCATCCGCGGTCTCGACTATCTCGACGCCGTGGGCCTCGCGGCGGCGGCCGCCGATGCGCGCACCTGCCACATCGGGGACGGCGAGCACATGCTCGAGCACGGCGTCATCAGCCACGTGAACCGCGCGGCGGCGCGGCTCGGGTGCGCGCCGGGCGATTCGGTGAGCGAGTGCGCGGAGCGCATGCGGTCGGGAGCGGTCGTCGATGCGCCGATGCCGGCAATCGCGGGCGGGCAACGCCACGCGTTGAGCGCGAGGCCGGGTGAGCCTGCCCTGATCTGCATCGATGCCGCCCCGATGCTGGAAGCGACGGACGCCGGCAGCATCGCGGTCACCGGCTCGCACGCCGCGTTGTTCCGCGGCAAGCCCGACGGCGTCATCCGGGTCGATGTGCGCGCGATCTTTTTCAGCGACGCCGGCATCGGTCTCGATGACGCCGGGGTCGCCCGCCTGCCGACCCTCGATGAGCGCGGCATTGCCGCGGCCGCGGCCGCTGCGGACAGCGCAGAGATCGGCAATGCGCGCTCGATCCATGCCGACGGCATCATGTCGCGGGTGAACGCGACCGCGGCGGAGCTCGGCGCACGTCCCGGGGACTCCATACGCGGCTTCATCGAGACGCTGCTGACGCGCTGGAGAGCAACGGGATGACGGCGTCCTCGAGATCGCACGTCTCGATGGGCCGCCGGAGACGGTCCGCGTGAGGCTGGTCCGTTTCGGCGAGCGCGGCCGCGAGCGCCCCGGCCTGGTGGACGGGAGCCAGGTCGTCCGCGATGTGTCGGAGCTGGTGCACGACTGGGTGCCCGAGCTGCTCACGCCCGAGCATCTCGCGCGCATCGCGGCGCTGGACCTGCGCGATTTCCCGGCGGTTTCCGCGCACACCCGCCTCGGCGTGCCGCTCAAAGGCGTGGGCAAGCTGATCGGCATCGGGATGAATTACCGCGATTTCGCGGAGCACGGGAAGCGTCCGATTCCCGCCGAGCCGTCGCTGTTCACCAAGGCGATCAGCTGTCTCACCGGGCCCGACGATGAGGTGATCTTGCCGAGAGGATCGACCCGGACCGACTGGGAGGTCGAGCTCGGCGTGGTGGTGGGGCGAACGGCCCGCTACGTCGACAAGGCGCGCGCCCTCGATCATGTCGCCGGCTATTGCCTGGTCAACGACCTGTCGGAGCGCGAGTTCCAGAACGACCGCGGGGGCACCTGGGACAAGGGCAAGGGCTGTGATACGTTCGGACCCGTGGGACCGTGGCTGGTGACGAAGGACGAGATCCGGGATCCTCAGGATGTCGATCTCTGGCTCGAGGTCAACGGCACGCGGTATCAGAATGGCCATACCCGGAACATGATTTTTTCCGTGATGGATCTCGTTGCATACGTGAGCTGCTTCATGACGCTGGAGCCCGGCGACATCCTGACCACGGGCACGCCGGCGGGAGTCGGCGCGGCCCTCGAGCCGCCGGTCTTCCTCGCGGCCGGCGATGTCATGCTCCTCGGCAGCGGGAAGCTCGGGCGCCAGCGCCACCGTGTCACGGCATTCAGGAGTCTTTAGATGCATCAAAATCTCATCGGCGGTGAATGGGTCGATTCGGCCGACGCCACCCGCAACATCAATCCGTCCGACCTGAGCGACGTGGTCGGCGAATACGGCCGCGCCGATGGCGCCCAGGTGAAAACGGCCGTCGCTGCCGCAAAAGAGGCCTTGCGCGGCTGGTCGCGCAGCTCGCCGCAGGTGCGGGCCGACATTCTCGACAAGGTGGGTACAGAGATCCTGGCGCGGCGCGCGGAGCTGGCCGATCTCTTGTCGCGCGAGGAGGGCAAGATCCTCGCCGAGGCGACCGGCGAGGTGACTCGTGCGGCTCAGATCTTCAAGTACTTCAGCGGCGAGGCCCTGCGTCCGAGCGGCGAGTACGTCCACTCGGTGCGGCCGGAGATCGAGGTGGAGGTCACGCGCGAGCCGGTCGGCGTGATCGGAGTCCTGACGCCGTGGAATTTCCCCATTGCGATTCCGTCCTGGAAGATCGCGCCGGCCCTCGCGTTCGGCAATTGCGTGGTCTTCAAGCCGGCGGACCTGGTGCCGGGCTCGAGCTGGGCGCTGGCGGACATCCTGTCGCGCTCGGGGCTGCCGCCCGGGGTGTTCAACCTCGTGATGGGGCGGGGCACCGTGGTGGGGGAGGCCATCGTCAACCATCCGGACATTCCCGCCGTCAGCTTCACGGGCTCCGTGGCCACCGGGCGGGGCATTCTCGAGGCGTGCGCGCGCCGCGCCGCGAAAGTGCAGCTCGAGCTCGGCGGCAAGAATCCGCTGGTCGTGCTCGCGGACGCCGATCTCGATGCCGCCGTGCGGGTGGCACTGGACGGAGCGTTCTTCTCCACCGGCCAGCGTTGTACGGCATCGTCGCGGCTGATCGTCGAGAGCGGCATTCACGACCGCTTCGTGGAGGCGCTGACACGGGCGATGCAGCAGCAGGTCGTGGACGATGCGCGCAAGCCGGGCACCACCATCGGCCCGGTCGTCGATCAGAAGCAATTTCAGCAGGATCTCGACTACATCGAGATCGGCAAGCGCGAGGGTGCGCGCCTGGTCGCGGGCGGGGAGGAGTTGAAGCGCGACAAGAAAGGTTTCTACATGTCTCCGGCGCTGTTCGTGGACAGCCGCGCGGATCAGCGCATCAATCGCGAGGAGATCTTCGGCCCGGTGGCCGCGGTTTCGCGGGTCTCCGGCTACGAGGAAGCCCTGGCGAGCGCCAACGCCACCTCGTTCGGACTGTGCGCGGGGATCTGCACCACGTCGCTCAAGCACGCGCGGCACTTCCAGCGCAATTCCGAGGCCGGCATGGTGATGGTCAATCTCCCGACCGCGGGCGTCGATTACCACGTGCCGTTCGGCGGCCGCAAGGACTCGAGCTATGGCCCGAAGGAGCAGGGCTTCAGCGCGCGCGAGTTCTTCACGCAGAGCAAGACCTCTTACATCAAGAGCTGAGGGGCGCGGCGCGCGGGGCCGTCGCCTGCGGCGCGGGCCGAACGATTCCGGGGCATGGGGCCGGAGATTGCTCCGTGAACCAGCAAGTCATTGATTATCATTAATTTTTGTGAGAACTCCCTTCCTTGCGGCCCCGGGAAATGGCCCCATGAATGTGATTCAATAGTGCTGGGAACAGGCTCGAGGAGTCTCGATGGCAACGGGTTGGGCGGGCGACGGCGCCGTACAGGATCAGATCGACGCGACCGTCAAGGACGGCATCAAGCGCGCGCGCAGCCAGTTGCCGAAAGGTCCGTCGCTCACTCACTGCGAAGAATGCGGCGGCGCGATTCCCGAGGCGCGCCGTGCGGCGACCCCCGGGGTTCGTCTGTGCGTGCCCTGCCAGAACGTTCGCGATCGCGAGGCCGGCGCCGTCAGCGGCTACAACCGCCGCGGCAGCAAGGATAGTCAGCTGCGCTGAGGGCGCGATGTAGCACCTCCACCTGGCGGTGAGCGGCGACCATGCGGCGTCGGCACTCGCTAGTATTCAAAAGAATGGGGCGCCGGCTTCCCGACAAGGACCAGCGAGCGGCGGACCAGGGAGGGCGAGGCGTGTTGATCGGATTCAAGCTGCGCAACTTCCGCTCGTTCGCGGACGAGCAGACTTTGAGCTATGTGATGTCGCCCGACCACGCTCACGAGTCGACCCATTGCATCCGTACCGGCGTCAAGTCCGTGCCGAGACTGTCGCGGGCGGCGATCCTCTTCGGACCCAACGCCGGCGGCAAGACCAATCTGATCAACGCGCTCATCACCTTGAAGGATCTGGCGCTGCACTCGACGGCGCTCACCGGCCGCGAGTTCGCCGAGCGTTACACGCCGTTTCGGTTCGGCGCGTGGGCGTCCCGGCCGACGGAATTCGAGCTGGACGTGCTGCTCGATGAGATCCGCTATCGCTATACGCTCGCCTATGACGCCGAGCGGGTCGTGGCGGAGCGCCTCCTGGTCTACCGCACCGGCAAGTCGCAGCGCTGGTTCGAGCGGCGCGCGGGCCGCGTACGCAACGCCGAGGCGTGGACACCGTTCTCGCCCAGCTTCAACGGGGCGCGCGAGATGTGGCGCAAGGCGACGGGGTCCAGGGCGTTGTTCCTGACCGCGGCGGCACGGCTCAACTCGGAACAGCTCCAACCGCTGTTCCGATGGTTCGAGCGCGGTCTCACGATCGTGCTGCCCTAGGAAATCGGCGATCTCAGCCGCCTGGTCCCTCACGTGAGGGATCGGGACTTCAAAGGATGGGCGCTGCGCATGCTTCGCTCCGTGGACATCCGGGTCGACGATCTGCGGGTCGCCGAACCCGACACGTCGGCGGAGTCCGGCACGGGGCGGCTTTCCCCGGCCGGCAATCCGGCACGCTCGCCGGTACGGACGCCGATTCAATTCCTGCACTCGCGCGCCGGGAAGTCATCCGTGTGGCTGGACGCCGCGTTCGAATCCGCGGGAACTCACCGGCTGCTCGGCCTCCTCGTACCGCTGCTCCGCGCGATCCAGAACGACGAGTTGATGGTGATCGACGAGTTCGATACCAGCCTGCACCCGCTCGTGGCGCGATTCCTGATCCAGATCATCAACGATCCGGAGATCGTCGGCCGCCGCGCGCAGCTCCTGCTCACCAGCCACAACACCACGCTGATGGATCTGCAGATCCTGAGGCGCGACGAGATCTGGCTGGTGGAGCTCGGCGCCGACCATGCCAGCGTGCTCTCGCCCGTGCTGCGTGCCGGGCCGCGCAAGAACGAGATGATCGGCAAGGGGTACCTGCGCGGCCGCTATGGAGCCGTGCCGAGGATCCGCCCGGATTTGCTCGCCGCCACCATGCGTACGTCCGCGAAGACGAAGCAGCCGAAATGAGCTGGTGGTTTCGGTTGACCTAGACTCTGCAGCACCTCGGCCACGGGGATGAGGCGATCCGGCAGATGGAGGAGGCTGCAGCGCAGCTCGCCTCGAGGCGGGAAAACATCAGCCAGACGATCAATCTCGCGATGATCCCCACGCGATCCGCAACGGCAAGCGGAGTCCGCCGCATCGCCACGTACGATCTGCTCGGTCCCAACGGTTGAGGCATGCTCGCGCGGCGACGGCACCGCCGCCACCTCAAGATTCGGCCGCGGCAGCCGAATCAAGGGTCATGAGGGTTTCCTGGAAGCTCTGCTCGCCGCCCATACGGGCCGCCGCCGCGATGGCCGCGGCCTTGATCGCGGGTCCGCAGCCCGCCTCCGCCCAGATCGTGAACTACACCGGCATGCCGCTCTATCCCAATCTCAACAGCGCGGCGATGGATCCCTGGAAACGCACCGACTTTTTCGGCCACTGGTGCAGCCGGTTGTTCGCCGAGTCGTCCGATCCGGTCGCGAAGGTGGAAGCCTGGTATCGAAAGAACTGGCTGGGCTCGAGCGAGACCGACCTCACGCACGACAAGGACTACGACTACATCCCGACCTTGTCGGGCATCAAGCTAGCGTGGGGAATCGACTCGGTCGCGGTGTTCAAGGTCTCGGCCGTCGCGCCAACGTCCATCCAGATATCGCGCTGCAGCCGCTAGCCAGCCGTCGCCGCAGGGGCCCTGCGGGGGATGCCAATTACCTCGTAAACCATGCGCGCACAGGCAGATCCGGAAACGACCGTCCGGGTCATGCCGAGTCACGACGATGCTCTGCGCAAATGACGGTCTTCGACGCGGCGGTCTTCGTCGAGCGCCGGCACCCCTGGCGGCAGCGCCGGTGCCTGAGCGTTCGCGGCCGGCGCGGACAGCAACAGATCCTGTACCACGCCCGTGAGCCGCACTCGAGCGGCCAGTACGTCCTCGAAGCGCAAGCCCTTCGACAGCAGGTACCCCTGCACGTAGAGGTCGCGGCCGGACGCGAGCCATGCGAGCTGTTCCGGCCGCTCAATGCCCTCCGCGGTGACGGCAAGGCCGAGGCCGGCACAGAGGTCGAGAATGGCGCGGACGATGGCGGCGGCGCGCGGGCTCGAATCCACGCCCTCGAGCAGGGAGCGATCCAGCTTGATGCGCGATAGGGGCAGCTGCTCGAGCGAGGTCAATGACGAGTAACCGGTGCCGAAGTCGTCGAGGGCAATGGCGAAGCCGCCGTCCTTGAGCGCGCGCAGGGCGGCCACGGTGCGGGGGCCGGTTTGCAGCACCGACTCCGTCAGCTCGAGCTCGATGCAGCGGCGCGGAACCTGGAATTCCTCGAGCAGGGTCTGCAGCTGCTCGCCGAAGCTATGGTCGAGCAACTGGCGCGAAGAGATGTTCACGGCAATCCGAGCCTCCGGCCAGCCGCCCGAGTGCCAGAGTGCGGCGCTGCGCACGGCCTCGTGCAGGACCCAGGCGTTGATGTCGGCGATCAATCCGGATTGCTCCGCAACGGGCAGGAACTCGCCCGGGGAGACCAGGCGGCCGCCGGGGATCTGCCATCGGAGCAGAGCCTCCACCAGATCGACTTCGAGCGTCGCGAGATTGATCTCGGGTTGATACACCAGCATGAACTCGCCCTGCTCCAGGGCACGCCGCAATCCTTGCTCCGTCGTGAAGCGCGCCGCCGCGGTTTCGGTCAATTGCGGCGTGAAGATGGCGCACTGGTTGCGGCCGAGCTCCTTGGCATGGAACAGCGCCGAGTCAGCGGCCCGCAGCAATCCTTCCGCGGTGCGCTCGTGATCCGGAAAGATGCTGGCTCCGACGCTCACGCTGACCCGCAGCTCGTGCTCGTCGACGCCGACCACGGCGTGAAAGGCCTGCACGAGGGTCTCGCCCACCCGCTTGATGTCGTCGGCCGACGAGGTGCCCTCGTGGATGAAGGTGAACTCGTCGCCGCCCAGGCGCGCGACGTAGCCGATCCCGTCGGTCACCTCTTCGAGCCGGTTGGCGACGCTCATGAGCACGCGGTCGCCGAAGGCATGTCCCAGGCTGTCGTTGAAGTTCTTGAAGTTGTCGACATCGATGAAATAGACGCCGACGCGGCGGCCCTCGACCGCGGCCCGCTCCAGCGAGTCGCTGAGGAGCGAGGTGAGGTGGCGGCGATTCGGGAGTGAGGTGAGCGGGTCCTCCTGCGCGAGCCGCTGCAGCTTGTGCGTGCGCTCCAGCACCGTGGATTCGAGATTTTCCTGGTGATGCCGGTTGGCCCGCCGCGCCGCGGCGAGCTTCGCGGCCATGTCGTTGAACGTGCCGGCGAGCGCGTCCAGCTCGCGAACACCGCCGCGCTCCACTTGCACCGGCCTCTCGCCGTGAACGAGCTCGTCGGTGGCCTTGATCATGCGCCGGACCGGCTTCAGGACGCTGCGTACCGTGATGATGGAGATGATGGCGATGATCAGCATGACGGCTGCGGTCACGGCGCCCATGAGCAGGCGCGCCCGGGGATCGAGGCCGCGGGTCTCGGTGATCACGTCGCCCGCCATCGCGGCCATGGCCGGAGCGGCCGTCGGACCGGCCCCGCTCGGGGCCAAGGCGGGTGTCGCGCGCGGCGAGGACGTCGCGGTCGCCGCGGCGGAAGACGGCGTCACCGCCGCTGAGAATGGTGGTGGCGCTGACGAAGCGGGCGTCGCCGCGGCACGGGACGGCGGCGCTGAGGAGGCGGGCGTTGCCGCGGCACGGGACGGCGGTGCTGAGGAGGCGGGCATCGCCGCGGCACGGGACGGCGGCGCGGCCGTGCGGCCCGCGACGGTCCGCAAGGTCGTGGATGCGGTGAGAATCGAGTCCGAGAGCGCGACGTGCTGCTGGGAGAAGGCGCTTCGAGCGGCCTGATGGCGCGCGTCGAGCGCGACGATGCGCTCGCGCAGATCGACGAGCGCATGGAAGTCATCATCCATGCCCTGCATCCAGGGAGCGCCTTCGGCTTTGGCGAGGCCGGCGCGGTTCGATTCGAGCGTCTTCTGGAACGCGCGCTCCCGGTCGAGGATGAGGCTCAATTGATCCGCGCCGAGCGTCATCCCGCCGTCGAGCGCAACCGCGGCATGCGTCAACGCGTCGAAGTCCGAGCGCAGCTGCACCAGCGATTGCCGCGCAATGACCCTGCCGAATATCTTCCAGGCCGCATCGAGCGAGGATTGCAGGCGGTTGCCGATCGACTCCGACCGCCTGGCGTAGTCCAGCCGCGCTGCGCGCTGGGCGTCCGCGGTGGCCACGAGCTCGGTCGCGCCGTCCGCGTACTCGGAGGCGCGCCTGGTCACCGCGGCGGCCGCGGGCGCCGTGCCGAAGGGACCGTGGCCGAAAGTGCCGGCCGCCCGGCGCAGCGCGCGGGAGGCCGTGCGGAACTCCTCGTCGCCCGACTCCGCGCTCGATGCCACCCGCGACTCGGCGGTGCGCTCGAGCTGATCGATCTCGAGCGTGAGTGCGTCCACCTGCCTGCGATCGACGATGGGCACCCTCGCCGGCTCGACCGGCTTCACCACCGGGGGCGGGGGCGCCTCGACCGGCAGCGGGGGCAGCGCAATGGGCGGAGGCGTGTTGACGGCCACCGTTTCGGGAGGCATCGCAAAGCGGATCACCGAGACGCTCTTCTGGGCGATCAGATTCGCCGTGGCGGCGAGCACCGTGACGGCGGCAAAGGAAAGAGTGAGGCGCGCCGTGATGCTGAGGGGGAAGAATCCCCGGACGCGCGCGCGCACCCGCTCGACCCAGCGGCTTCGAGTGCGGCCCGCGGCCGGTGATTGGGTGGCCGGAGAATCCGCCGAACGTGCCGGCCTCGCTCCAGCCCCCGTTGCTCGAGCCACCATCGCTCGAACGGCTGTCGCTCGGGCGGCCATCGCACGAGCCGATATCGCTCTCATCGCTCGGGCGGCCGCCGCTCGGGCAGCGAAGCTGGAGACGAGCGCGGAGAGCGTCTGAATCGAGTCGCGGATTTTGGCAGCCAGGGCTGCCTTTCCAGTCTCTTTGATGCGAGAGGCCACGACCGCATTGTGACCAGTGCGGGCGTAAACATAAGAATTTGAAGGAAGAATTGTGCGCGGCTTCGCGCGCTAAAATGGTGCATGCGACATATTCCGGCATTTAAGGAGACGCGGGTTCACCTCGCGATCTCGTCTCGGCCGCGAATATCTTGCGCACGGTCTCCATGGTGTCTGCAGCCGCGGCGTCCTTGTCGTCGCGATAACGCTTCACCCGGGCGAGGCGCAACGCGAGTCCGCCGGGATAGCGGACGCTTGCCTGCAGATCGCTGAAGGCGATCTCCACCACGAGCTCGGGCCGGACGTAGACGGTCAGCGCGTCGCGGTGCGTCTCGCGCGCCAGCAGCTCTCGCGTCTGCCATTCCAGCATGGCATCGGTGAGGCCCTTGAAGGTCTTGCCCAGCATGACGTGCTCGCCCGTCGCGGCGTCGAGCGCGCCGAGATGCAGGTTCGAGAGGGTGCCGGTGCGGCGGCCATGACCCCATTCCGCCGCGAGCACCACGAGATCGAGCGTGTGGGCGCGCTTGATCTTCCGCCAGCTCGCGCCGCGATTGCCCGCCTCATAGGGCGCGTCGAGCGATTTGGCCATGAGGCCCTCGTGGCCCGCGGCGATCGCGGCATCGTAGAAGGCCGCGGCCGCAGACGCGTCGGCCGTCACCCGCCGTGGAATCCGCATTGCCTCCGGCACGACCGCTACGAGCGCATGGTGCCGCTCGCGCATCGGCAGGTCGGCGAGGCTCTGCTCTCCCCGCTTGAGGCAGTCGAAAAAGAAGGCCCGAAGCGGCAGGCGGTCGCGCGCCGACTCGATGTCGAGCTTGCGTCCGAAACGGCTCATGGTGACCTGGAACGGATGGGGGCGGCCGGCCGCGTCGAAGGCGATGGCTTCACCGTCCAGGATCAAGGCCTGCTCCGGCAGCGCGCGCACCGCGGCGACGATTTCCGGCATCGCGGCGGTGACCTGGTTCAGGTTCCGCGTGTAGATCCGCACCTCCTCGCCTCCGCGGTGCACCTGGATGCGCGCACCGTCCATCTTCCACTCGAACGCGACCTCGCCGGGAAGCTCGGCGAGCGCCGCCGGCACGTCCTCGGCGGTTTGAGCCAGCATGGGCGAGACGGGCGAGAAGAGCTCGAGCTGGAACGCATCGAGCGCCGCCCCGCCTTCGACGAGGGCGGGACGCGCGACGGCAGCGACGCTCGGCGCGTACATGGCGGCGCGGCGCACGGCCGCCGCCGGCAATCCCGCGGCGGCGGCGATCGCATCGGCCATCACGCCGGCGAGGGCGCCCTGGCGAACTTCGCCGATGAAGAGGCGCATCAGGAACTGCTGCTCATCCCGGGTTGCGCGCGAGAAGAGCTCCTCGAGCGCACGTGCGCGCAGCACCGAGGAGCCGCTGCCGCGCATCTCGGCGAGGGCGCGGATGCGCGTGTCGATCTCGCCGATGGACAGCGAAGCCTGCGCGGCGACCGCGGACACCGCGCCGCGCAGCGTCGAGTAGCCGATGCCGATGCGCCCCTGCGGAATCTCGCCGGAGAGATAGTGCGCCGCGATGTCGATCTCGCCGGGCGCGAGCGATTTCAGGAACTCGCCGAGCTCGCGTATCTTGGCGCGCCGTGCGGACGTGTCCGCGACCCGCCGCGATGTGGCCACGAGATCGGCGAGCAGGGTCACCGGGCGGGCGCTGGGTTTTGGGTCACCTATTGCTTCTCGGACTCGGCAACCGCCTTGGCATTGGCCTTGGCAGCCGAGAAATCGGCGTCAGCCTGGTCCTTGCACATCTTCTGGGCATCGCCGCTCTGCGATTCGCATTTCGCCAACGTCACCTTGCGGTCGCCCTCGGCCTTGGTGACGGCAACCTTGTAGGCCTCGCGCGCGGCATCGTTGTTGAACTTCACCAGATCATCCCCGACCTGGCCTGCGCTCTTGTCGAGCGACTTGCCGGCGCTGTCCTCGGTCTTCGCGACCTGGGCCGCGGCACTATCCTGGGCCTTGTCCACGTCCTTCGCGACGGTATCGGGAGATTTCGCCTGATTGCAGCCGGCGAGCAGAGCGGCAGCGGCCGCGAGAGCCAAGAATTTGCGCATGGTTTATCCCCTGTTATTGCTGTAGCGCCGCCGTATGTGGCAGGCACCCGCAGACTAGCGCGATCGTCCCGGCGGGCGCCGTAAGACAACGCCTCATTGCGAGCCTTGTAATAGTTACATGATGGGGGATGGACCGGCCTGGCCGGGGTCGCGCGGGCTCCGCCGCGGGCCGAATGTTTGTCCCGGCACACTGAAAAGCCGTAGACTTCCGTGACGATCGCACCGACCCCGAAGCGCTGGAGAGCGTCCCGCGATCCCCCAACGGACAGAGGAATCAAGATGGCGGCTAAAAGCACCCTCGGAACCGCTTTGCAGAAGCGGCGTGCGGATATCCAGACGATGTGGCAGCGGCAGCTCGCCGTGCAGGGCGGCTCCGCCAAGGGGCGCGTCTCGACGGAGGAGCTCGACAAGCAGGCGCAACAATTCTTGCGCGCCTTCGAGGCCGCGGTGCTCTCCGACAAGCTCGAGGACGTGAACGGTCCGGAGTGGGCGGAGGTACGCGGGTTTCTCGAGGATCTGTCGCGCAAGCGGGTGCTCGCGGGGTTCTCGTCGGACGAGACCGCCACCTTCGTGTTCTCGCTGAAGCGGCCGATCTTCGATGTGCTCCGCGAGGAGGGCTCGAAGGACGCGGACCGGCTGGCTTCCGACATCTGGGAGGCGACCGTGCTGCTCGACAAGCTCGGCATGCACACGGTCAAGACCTTCCAGAAGGCGCGCGAGGAGGTGATCGGCCGGCAGCAGCAGGAGCTGCTGGAGCTGTCCACGCCCGTGGTCAAGCTCTGGGACGGGATTCTGGCGCTGCCCATGATAGGCACGCTCGATTCGGCCCGCACCCAGGTGGTGATGGAGTCGCTGCTGCAGAGGATCGTCGAGACGGAGTCCCAGATCGCCATCATCGACATCACCGGCGTTCCCACGGTGGACACGCTGGTGGCCCAGCATCTTCTCAAGACCGTGACGGCGCTGCGTCTCATGGGCGCCGATTGCATCATCAGCGGCGTTCGCCCGCAGATCGCGCAAACCATCGTCCACCTGGGGCTCGACCTGCAGGGAGTCACCACCAAGGCGAACCTGGCGGACGCCCTGGCGGTCGCGCTGAAGCGCACCGGCGCGAGCATTTCGAAGGCCTAAGGCCCAGACCATGGATCGGATCCCGATATTGCGCATGGGCGGGTTCCTGCTCGTCACCATTCAGGTCGACATGCACGATCAGCTCGCAGTGGTCCTGCAGGAAGACCTCACCAACGCCATCGACAAGCACGGCTCGAAGGGCGTGCTGATCGACATCTCGGCGCTCGAGATGGTGGATTCCTTCATCGGGCGCATGATCTCGGACATCTCGGGCATGGCGCGCATTCTCGATGCCAAGACCGTGGTGGTCGGCATGCAGCCCGCCGTCGCGATCACTCTGGTGGAGCTCGGACTGTCGCTGACCGGAGTCGCGACCGCCCTCAACGTCGAGCGCGGCATGGAGTACCTGAGGCGCGCGCTCGAAGACGGACATGGCGTCTGATTCGGTCGCCGGCGAGCTGCCGCTCAAGACCGAGCACGACATCGTGCTCGGCCGACAGGCGGTGCGGCGTCTGTCGCAGGAGCTCGGGTTCTCGCTGGTCGATCAGACCAAGATCGTCACGGCGACCAGCGAGCTTGCGCGCAACGCGGTGATCTACGGCGGCGGCGGGACGATGCGGTGGGAGATCCTGCAGAACGGCATCAAGCGCGGGCTGCGCCTGGCCTTCGAGGATCAGGGGCCCGGCATCCCCAATCTCGACCTGGCCCTGACCGACGGCTGGTCCTCCGGCACCGGCATGGGCCTGGGGCTCACCGGCGCGCGGCGGTTGGTGAACGAGTTCGACATCGCGTCGACCGTGGGGGTCGGCACGCGCGTGACCGTGACCCGCTGGAAGTGACCAATCGGCTCATCACGGGGACCCAGGTGCGCGTATCCGTTTCCGAGCAGAGCGATATTGGCGAGTGCCGGCGCACGGCCAAGCGTCTCGCGGACGGTCTGCAGTTCGGCGAAGTGAGCGCCGGCCGGGCGGGCATCGTCGCCACCGAGCTCGCGACCAACATCGTGCGCCATGCCCGGAGCGGGGAGATCCTGATTCAATCGATCACCGACGGCACGCGGGCCGAGGTCGAGGTTCTGGCGGTCGATCGGGGACCGGGAATGGCGGACTTCGATGCGTGCCTGCGCGACGGATACTCGACCGGCGGAACGGCCGGGCAGGGCCTGGGCGCGGTCTCGCGGCTCTCGGGCACCTTCGATGCCTATTCGCACCCGGCGCACGGGACGGTGGTG
>DATAYZ010000026.1:0-26887 GCA_036272295.1 Steroidobacteraceae bacterium | reverse complement strand
GCGTGTTCGAGGAGCTTGCGCACCACGCGATTCGGGAGCTCATTGGCGTCGCACACGGTCTCGGCGCGGTGGCCGAAGAGCGCCAGCAGGATCAGCACTTCCCCCAAGCCGTGGCGCAGATAGGTGGAGTAATGCGGCCTGACTCCCTGGAGGTCGGCATACCAGCGTTCGGAAGGATCGAGCTCAAAGCGGGGATCCGCGGTGCCGAGGACATCGGTAATGATGTGCTCGAATCGATCGATGTCGGGGGTGGACAGATATGGCGCGAGCAGCATCCAGGCATCCCTTGGCGAGGCCACCTTCCACACCGAGCCCACCTTGCGAAGGGGTCGGTCGAGGCTACTGGTGTAGGGGACCAACGCGGCGATGACTTCATCGTAGGGCTTGTCGGCGAGCTGTGAGACGGCCGCTTTGTCGGCCGCGGAAGCTTCATCCCACGCGCCGGCGAGGAGCACCGCCAAGAGCTCGCGGGCTGGCGAGGCCTGCGCCCACGCGGGCACTCGCCCGGGTTGGCTCGCCATCAGCCGGCGCAAGATGGCAAGACTGCGGGCTGAATCGTGCGCGAGGCTTCTAGCCTTCTCCTCTTTCACGCCGGCCTGGCGCAGCGCAGTTTTCAGATCCTCGGGGAGCGGGCGGGCAAGTTTCTGTAGCTGCGCTTGCGTGTACCCGTGCGATGGATTTCCGTCGTACGCGAGGAAGACGTGATTGCCCTTCTGTGCAATGGTGTGCGCCAAACCGGGCTCGGGATCGACGAGCACGAGAATGAGCGGGGTCATACTGTCGCTCAAGCGGCGAGCGGCCTCCGCGGTGGTGACCACCAGGCAGCGCGCGAAGTAGTGATCGGCGACATCCGGCGGCAGCTCGCGCATCGTGGCGTGCAGGAACGCAACGACCTCTTCGGCGGATTCACCTTGTAGCGCATGCACCGCGGCAGGTGCACGAAGCCAGCGCAGCAGCTGGGTTGCTTGATCGTCGCGACCGGCTAGGAGGATATGCGCGGTGAGTGGCAGTTCGGTCGCTCGCGACCATTCGCTCCAGACCTCTTCTAACTGATGAGATCCTGCGGGGCGTTTACCGAGATACGTCGCGACTTGATTGCCCACGGCTGGATACTTCTCCATCCAGTGGATGAGATCTGTGCCATCGTGTGCCTGCACATCGCGCCAGACTCCTTGAGCCTTCTTCTCGGCGATCCACTTTGCCTTTTGCGGCCAGTCTCGAGGAGTAACGAATACGAACGTAGAATTGGCGGGCAGGAGGCTTTGAGGGTTTTCCGTGCGTTCCTTGTAATCGTCGTTGGCCTTGGACTTGATGCGGCTGCGCTGGGTGCCGATCTCCCAGCCCGACAACCCGGCGGGAACGTATTCGTCGGAGGGTGACGATACGTCGGTAACGCCGTCCCACCCAGATCGCTGAACGCCTTCGTCGGCGGGAAACCGCAGCGAGATCGGCCCAGTCGCGCCGGCGCGAATCAGGGTGCTGATGAGGCGCGGTAGCGAACCTTGGCCATCGCGACGGTCGGCCCAGTGAAAGAGATCGGTGGCGTCGACGAAGCGGATCGGCGCGCCGGCCTTGCTCAAGGGTGCGAGCGTTGGGATCGCGGGGCCGATCACGACGCCCCCGGGTAGGAAGCGGATGCCGGCGGCTTCAAGGCTCGCGCGGATTGCCTCGACGTTGTTCGGAATGGGGGTGCGCGAACCGCGCTCGAAGTCGGCGATCGTGGAGGTGGCGACGCTGGCGGCCTTGGCGAGGTCGGTTTGCGACCAAGCCAGGAGCGCGCGCGCGGCTTTGACCTGATTGACTGCCAATTGATCTGCTTGAGCATCCATGTCATAGTATTTATATGAGGTGCGGTATTTAATCAACTCTACCTAGGTCGCTGCACTAATTGTGCGACGCAACATCGATCTCGGCCAACCTGGGTGAGTTGCTCGGCGGTCCGCCTCTTCGGGGGCATTGGGTAGCGAGCGTTCTGAAGAAAAGGCAGGAGAAATCGCAGAGGCGGGGCCTCGAGACACCCAGACTTTGGGAGGGTAGAAGTTTTGCATGGGAGATCAGTCGCAGATGGAGTGTGGCTTCAAATGGATTCGCTAATCGAATGCATTGCATCCCACGCGCGCTCTATCCTCTTGCCGTTCGGACAGCAACGACCTCTTTTCGGAGCCCACCCGCCACCAAACTCGGACCGGCTAGTTTCCTGTGAAATCGATGTCGTCGTGCATTTTAGAAGTCAACGAGTCGTTCTTCCGCACTGAGCTGCTTAGGAAGGCTCGACTCGCGAAGCACGAGTTAGGAGGAAGCGTTCGGCCCATTTATCGAAGCATTGGAAATTCTCGGTTTGAACATTTGGGCACCAGCACCCTCATCGAGGTGGACGGTGTCCATCTGCTGGCGACGGCCGCTCACGTGATCGATCAGTCTGAGACTTTCAACCTCTCCATCGGCAGCGAGCGCGAGTCAGTGCCCCTGCGAGGCACGTTTTATCGAACGAGCTCAGGGAATGAAGGATCACAAGATCACTTCGACTTCGCGATCTGCCGAGTCAGCGACGAATTCCGAAACTCCCTCGGCGACGTGCCCTTCATACCGATGGATCGAATCAGCAGAGCCAGATGGGGCAGCGGCGGTCATCGCATGTATGCGGCCTACGGCTATCCGAATTCCAAGAATAAGGACATCCACATGGGCGCCCGACAGGCCTCAGTGCGCGCACTGTTGCATTTGTCATCCGGGCAGTCGAAAGCCCCCGCACTCGGCGAATGGGCAGCTCGAACTGACAGTCACATCTTCTTGGGCACGAACAAATACCTAGTTGGAAGCGAGGGGCAAAAGAGAAATGCCACCGGATTGGTCGGCATGAGCGGGGGCGCCGTGTTTTATTTGGGAGACTTCAGTTCACTCGAGGAGTTACGAGACTCTCATCGACCCTTGCTCGAGGCGATGCTGATAAGGCAGGACTTTGCCGATAGGAAAATTATCGCGGTCAATTTCGCAAAGATTATTGACGCGGCGAGAAGGCATGCGCTGATATAGCAACCCGTCCGAGAACTTGATCGTGCGGCACGACCATCAGGACGTGGCCGCCGCGATCGACTGCCTCTGCGAAGTGCGGTCTATTTCGGGATGAGCTTAAGAAGCACTCGCAGACTCATATAGCGATGCTGAGGAGGCAGCTCAATTCAATGATGGCGGCGTAGTGCGCGCCCCTGAATTGCTCTTGATGAGGACTGCATGCAGCGAGATCAAAATCGTGCCTAACTGAAGATACCGCAACGTTGGGCCCGCCCGCTGGCAACGCGATGGCAATTGAGAGCAGGTCACCATGTGGTCACTCGCAGTTTTCACGAGTTCAACACGCATTGTAACTTGTTGATTTTGGCGCGCCCGGAGAGATTCGAACTCCCGACCACCTGGTTCGAAGCCAGGTACTCTATCCAACTGAGCTACGGGCGCAACGTCCAATCATTTTAGCACGCGACCTGGACCGAGCGGCCGCGCGCCCACCTTTGCAGGCGCGCGGCCCTCACCTTCATCTCAGCGCGTCCAGCGGGTCAACCTCACCACTTCGAGCAGGTCGGTCTCATCGCGTCGAGCGCATGGACCTCACCGCATCGCAACCCTCGAAGCCTTGGCCTGCAACTCCTGCACCGCCGCCTGCATCTCGGAGCTCTTGCGCAGCACGTCCGAGAGCTGCTGCTTGAGCGCGGCGATCTCCTGCGACTGCTCGTCGAGCCGGCGCTTCTGCTGCTGGGTCTCGTTGAGCAGCATGGGCGAAAGCTCCTCGTAGCGCACGCCCTGGATCGTGCCGCGGGCGTCGCGGATCACGAGCTCGGGATAGACCTTCGCGACCTCCTCGGCGATGAGGCCGTATTGCAGCTCGCCGGCGCGGTCGCTCTTCAAACGGAACGTCACCGGGCGGAGTGCCGTCAATTTTTCGCTGCTCGTCCCCATGGCCGCGATGTCGGTCTTGTAGCGCTCGGACGAGGCGAGCACCCCGAGCTGCCCGGTCGAGGTGATGTATACGGCGCTGCCGGTGACCTTGCTGCTGTAGACACCGGCGACGAATGTCTCGGTGTTCGTGCCCGAGGTGCCGATGCGGATGATGCCGCTCTCGCCTGCTACGCCCGCGTTGCCGATGTCGATGTTGTTGCTGCCGTGCGTGAGCGCATACCCGGCGTTGACGCCGACCGCGACGTTGTTGGAGCCCGTCGTGTTCGAGTACAAGGCCTCGTAGCCGAAGGCGACGTTGTTGTCGCCCGTGGTGTTCGAGAACAGGGTGCTCGCGCCGGTCGCGGTCTGGTGATACCCGGTCGTGTTGGTGTACAGGGCATGATGGCCCTCGGCGGTGTTGCTGGCTCCGTTGGTGTTGGCGAAGAGCGCCCCGTCTCCCGAAGCCACGTTGTTGCTGCCGGACGAGTTCGCCTGCAGCGCCTGGTAGCCGCTGGCGGTGTTGTAGGTGCCGGTGTTGTTGTTGTACAGCGAGTACGCGCCGCTAGCGGTGTTGTAGCCGCCGGTGGCGTACGGCATGGGGCAGGTGGGCCACGGCAGGTTGATGTTGTAGGGTCCGCCGCCCGACAGGGCGAATGCGCCCGTGGCGGTGTTGTTGCTCCCGGTTGTGGCACAGGCGAGAGCGTCGATGCCCGAGCCGGTATTGTTCGATCCGGAGGTGTTGCCGATCAGCGAATTCTGCCCGATGGCGGTGTTCCACGTGCCGGTACGATTCTGGTTCAGCGCTTGATTGCCGACGGCGGTGTTCTGCCATCCGCTCGTATTCCAGTACATGGCGGTGTAGCCCACCACCGTGTTGCCGTTGCCGGACTCGTTCTGCCACAGCGTCCAGGCTCCGAGAACGGTGTTGTAGCTGCCTGCACCGGATAGAAATGCGTTGGTGCCGAGCTGGGTGTCCGTTTCGTCGTTGGCGAGCGCGGCGCCGCTGAAGCCGCTCGCAGCCGCCGCGCAGACCGCGATGGCGACGAGCGCCGTCGATCTCTTGTTACGCGCGGTGATCGCGGCGGCGTCGCATGTTCGTCGTCGGGCAGGCTCTTCTATGTTCGATGTGCTCATGGGTCCCCCAATTTGTTTGGAATTTCGTTCGTTCGTAGCTCTCGGCAACGCGGCGGCGTTTCGTGGGATCGATGGAGGCGGGACGATCGGCCGCGACTGGCTGTGCCACGACGGATCGTCGCGGCGCACTCGCGCTGGGTACCGGGGATGATCGACCGTCCATTCGATCTCAAGGCCGCTTTTTGTTATTAGCCCGCGCGCACGCTAATGCCGGTCCGTTTTTAGGGACGTGATCTGAGTCACACTTCCCGCCGATTTGCGACGCAGCTCACATTCCGAGAGAGCCGAGATCCTTGGCGCACCGCAGCGCAGCTGCAGGGTCTCAGCGTCGCCGGAGATTTCGCGCCGCAAGGCTCATCGCGGCCGGGAATTGGTTGACTGAAGCAAGCATATTGCTTGAGTCGGTCAACCAGTTTCGAAAAACGAATACATTCCTCGCGTCTCGCCGCGGGATCGGGACCGACTGTTCGATGGCATCACTGCGGCATCTGACGCCGCCATGACTGCGGCGCGATGCCCGCCTCGACGCCGCTGGCGCACCCGCGCTCGCACCGGCGCCGCCGCTCAGATGACCTCGACCGTCTCCTTCTCGAACAGGGGGCCGGCCGCACGATCCTCCGCGAGCGCGGCCTCCGTCAGGGCGGCGACGGGGTGTTGGGGCGTCCTCTCCAAGAGCTCGCGCACGCGCCGGCGCGAGGGCGCGGTGACGCCGGCGGACAGCTCGCCCTGCCGCTCCGCCTCGAGCATGGCCGTGGCGAAGCCGCGGCTGCGCTCGGTGTCGGTCCAATGCGCGCACACCATCACCATGTCGCACCCGGCGAGCAGCAGCCGCACCGCGGCCCGGGGGTCGTCGAAGATGCCCGAGATCGCCTGCATGCCGATGTCGTCGGAGATCACCACGCCGCGGTACCCCATCCGCTCGCGCAATATTCCGGTGATGAGCCGCCGCGACAGGGTCACGGGCTCGGCGTCGACCTTGGGGATCAGGATGTGGCTGGTCATCAGCATCGGAATGCCCGCGGCGATGGCCGCGGCGAACGGCTCGAGCTCGCGCGCGCGCAACGCCTCGAGATCCTGCTGCAGCACCGGCAGCGCATAGTGCGAATCCTTGTCGGTGTCGCCGTGACCCGGAAAGTGCTTGCCGCACGAGAGCACGCCTTCCCGTTCCAAGGCGGCCGCGAACGGCAGCGCGGCGGCGATCACGGCATCGGCCGTCGTGCCGAAAGCGCGCGCGCCGATCACGGGATTGTGGGGATTGCTGTGAATGTCGAGCACCGGCGCAAAGCTCAAGTTGACCCCGAGCGAGGCCAGCTCGCGCCCCATGGCGCGCCCGACCGCTGCGGAGATGGGGGCCCACTCGGCGGCGTACGAGAATCGCGTGATCGGCGGGGGCGTGCGGGTGACTCTGCCG
The DNA here is from genome assembly GCA_036272295.1 of Steroidobacteraceae bacterium. Taxonomy (GTDB): domain Bacteria; phylum Pseudomonadota; class Gammaproteobacteria; order Steroidobacterales; family Steroidobacteraceae; genus Bog-1198. Next base: position 20,412 of record DATAYZ010000026.1, on the reverse strand, counting down.
CCTTCGTGGTCGATGCCGATGAACAGCCGCTCGCGCGCGCAGGCTTGCCGCACGTCGGCCAGGAGCTGCCGAAGACTCGCCAGCCATTCCGCGTACGGCACCCCGTGCCGGAAATTGCTCTTATAGAGGATCACCCCGGCCGGCTGCAGGTCGCGGAGCAGTGCCCGGTCCAGCGGATGAAGCTCGGGGGTGGGACGAAGCCCCACGAGGAAATGGTCGCCGACCGCGCTCAAAGATCCGTTGGCGTTCATCCGTGCAATTCTCGCATCGAACCATTGCGAGTACCATGGATGGCAGGCCGCCCCAGACGCAAGGAGACGCTTATGTCGACCAACCGTGAATCCATGGAACGAATCAACGCCGCGGTCGAGCGGTCAATGCACCAGCATTGGAAGACCTTCCTGCTCGAGGGAATCGCGCTCCTCGTGCTGGGAGTCCTCGCCATCATCGTCCCCTGGATGGCGACCATCGCGGCCGAGGTGATCGTCGGCTGGCTGCTGCTGCTCAGCGGTGTCGTGGGGTTGGCCGCCACCTTCCGCTCGCGGCGCGCCCCGGGATTCATCTGGTCCATCGTCTCCGCGCTGCTCGGGATCATCGCGGGCATCGTGCTCTTGCGGTGGCCGTTGTCGGGGGCGGTATCGCTGACCCTGATTCTCACCGTGTTTCTCGTGATCGAGGGCGTGCTCTCCATCTTCTACTCGCTCGACCATCGGCGCGAGCTGTCGGGCCGCTGGGCCATGATGCTCATCTCCGGGATCATCGACCTCGTTCTCGCGGGCATCATCTTCGCGGGGCTGCCCGGCACGGCGGCGTGGGCGATCGGCCTGCTGATCGGTGTCAACCTGGTGTTCGGCGGAATGGCTCTGATCGCCATGGCCCTGCACGCGCGCGGTCCCGCGGCTTAGCGCAGCCTGTCGATCCTCGCCTCGAGCAAGCGCCGCTCCGGCTCGACCGCAACGCACTCCAGCGCCCGCTCGTACGCCTCGCGCGCCTCTTGCGCCCGCTCGAGCTGCTCGAGCAGGCGCCCGCGGGCCGAGTGCAGCAGGTGGTACTCGGCGAGGAGCGGCCCGCGCGCCGCGAGCGAGTCGACCAGCGCGAGCGCGCGTGCAGGGCCGTCGACCATGGACACCGCGACGGCATGGTTGAGCTCCACCACCGGGCTCGGCTGTATGCGCAGCAGCACCTCGTATAGCCCCACGATCTGCGGCCAGTCGGTGTCCTCCTTGCGGCCGGCGCGCACGTGCAACGCGGCGATCGCGGCCTGCACCACGTAGGCGCTGACGGGCCCCGCGATACCCAGTGCACGGTCGATGAGCGCCAGCCCCTCGGTCATCCCGCCCCGATCCCACAGCGAGCGATCCTGGTCCTCGAGCAGCACCACGTCTCCGGTGCCGGACACCCGCGCGGGACGCCGTGCATCATGGAGCAGCATCAGCGCCAACAGCCCGATCACGTCCGGCCGCGAGGGCATCAGCTCATCGAGCAGGCGCCCCAGGCGAATTGCCTCCGCGCAGAGCTCCGTATCGAGCAGGCGCGCGCCCTGGGTCGCGGCATAGCCTTCGGTGAAAACGCCGTACACCACGGCAAGCACGCCGTCGATGCGCTCGTCGAACAGCGGCGGCTCGGGGGTCTCATAGGGAATGCCGGCGTCGCGAATCTTCCTCTTGGCGCGGACCAGCCGTTGCGCCATGGTCTCCTCGGCCACCAGGAACGCGCGTGCCACGGCGGGCGTCGACAGCCCGCACACCTCGCGCAGGGTCAACGCGATCTGGGCCTCGGCGGACAGCGCCGGGTGGCAGCACGTGAAGATGAGGCGCAGCCGATCGTCTCCGAAGGTGTCGCCGGTCTCCTCGTCCTGCCCGGCCGCATCGGCCTCGGCGCTCGCGATCTCGCGGCTTTGAACCTTGGTGCGGAACAGCACGTCGCGGCGGATGCGATCGATGGCCTTGTTGCGGCCGGTCTTGATCAGCCACGCGCTCGGATTGGCCGGAACGGCGTCCACCCACTGCTCGAGCGCCGCGGCAAAGGCCTCCTGCCGCGCTTCCTCCGCGAGATCGAAATCGCCGAGCAGGCGGATCAGGGTCGCCAGCACCCGGCCCGCCTCCCGGCGAAAGATCTCTTCTAACCCTCGAGCGGCCACACCGGGCGCACTTCGATGCTGCCGTGCTTGGCGCCGGGAATCTTCGCGGCGATGGCGATCGCCTCGTCGAGATTCTTCGCCTCCACCATGTAGTAGCCGCCGAGCTGCTCGCGCGTCTCGGCGAACGGGCCGTCGGTGGTGGCTGCCTTGCCGTTGCGCACGCGCACCGTCGAGGCCATGGAGGTCGGGCGCAGGCGATCGGCGCCCTTGAAGTGTCCGCTCTGGACGATCCCCTTGGTGAACTCGGTGTATTCGGCATGCATGGCCTTGCCTTGCTCGGGGCTCATGCCCGCGTATTCCGCCTCGTTCGCGTAGATCAACAACAAGTACTGCATGACGATGTCCTCTGAAAGTTGCGGCGTGATTCGCCATCCCCTAGTCGATCGGCGCGGCGTCGATTCGACAGCCCCGGTTCGGGTCATCGACCCTTATGTAGTGTCGTTCCACTGCCTGAGGCAGGTCTGCACCCTTGCGATTCACGCAGCGCACTCTATATCCGTATCCATCATGCAATCGACATCGAAGCGCGCCGAGCCACCGCTGGATCGGCCAAAACAATCGAGAAATCAGGCGCTTACGGCCCTGGCTGGCCGCATCCGCGGCCTGCCTCGGCAAGCGCTGGCGGGCCCCCGCCCTTGGCCTTAAGATCACGTTGGCCCTGATCACTTCGAACCTATAACGAGGATTTCCGATGAAGGCTTGGATACCGCTCACCCTATTGCTCACGGTCGGCTTCGCCGTGAATGCGAACGCGGACTGCGTTTACCCCACGGCTCCGCAGGCGCCGCCGGACGGCGCGACCGCCACCAAGGACCAGATGATCGCCGCGAAGCACGACTTCGACCGCTACAACGGCGAGATGACGGCGTATCTCAACTGTCTCAGCATGGAGATCGATTCGGCAGGACCGAAGGACACCTCGAAGCTGAAGCCGGATGAGAAGAAGAAGGTCGACGAGCAGAAGAACATTCTGATCCAGAAAAACAACGCAGCGTACGACGAGCTCCAGGCTGCCGTGGGGCGCTTCAACGAGCAGTTGAAGATCTTCAAGGCCAAGGCAGCGGCAAACAAGTCCTGACCCAACCGCGGCGGAGCGCTCCTCCGCCGCGTCTCCACCATGCAGGCCGGAACGCTCATGACCCCGCATCTGGCCGAAGAGGCCATCCACGCCCGACTGACGTGTCTGCCGATCGAGTCGCTGCCGCTGGCGCAGTGTGTAGGCGGCACGTTGCGTGAGAATGTGTACGCGGAGCGCGATCATCCGCCGTTCGACCGGGTGTGCATGGACGGCATTGCGGTCGACAGCGGCGCGCTGAAGCGCGGCCAGCGGCGATTCCGTGTTCTCGGCATCCAACCCGCCGGTGCGCCGCAGATGCGGCTCGCGAGCACGGAGGAGGCCATCGAGGTCATGACGGGCGCGGTGCTGCCGGCCGGCACCGATTGCGTCATTCCCATCGAGCATCTGAGCGTCTCGGAAGGCTACGCCTCGCTGCACGACTCGGCGGCGCCGTCTCCTTACCAGAACATCCACCGCCGCGGCAGCGACGGCCGCCAGGGCGCGTTGCTGCTCGAGGCGGGGATGCTGCTGCGGGCACCGGAAATCGCGGTCGCGGCCTCGGCGGGAATGGCGCGCGTGCGCGTCAGCAGCCAGCCGGCCGTCATGGTCATGTCGACCGGCGATGAATTGATCGAGCCCGGCGATCCGATCGCCGACTATCAGGTGCGCCGCTCCAACGCCTACGCGGTCGCGGCCACCCTGCGCAAGCACGGCCTGCTGCGCGTCGGGGACGACCATGTCGCCGACGATGAGGGGCAGTTGCGCGAGCGTCTCGCGCTCCACCTGACCACGCACGAGGTCATCGTGCTGAGCGGCGGCGTGTCGCTCGGCAAGTTCGACTTCGTGCCGCGCGTGCTCGCCCAGCTCGGGGTCCAGGAAGTCTTCCACAACGTCGCGCAGCGGCCGGGCAAGCCCATGTGGTTCGGCATCGCGCCGCAGGGCCAGGCCGTGTTCGGCCTGCCGGGCAATCCGGTATCGACCCTGGTGTGCTTGATCCGCTACGTGATTCCGGCCATCGCCGAGGCGATGGGCACCCGGCGCCAGCCGCCGGAGCGCCTGGCGCTCGGTGCGCCGGTCAGCTTCCAGGCGCCGCTTGCGTATTTTCTGCCGGTCACGATCGAGCCCGACGACTGGGGCCGTCCCTGGGCGATCCCAAAGCCGCCGAACGGCTCGGGCGATTTCCTGAGCCTGGCGGGCACCCACGGCTTCGTCGAGCTGCCGCCCGGGCCCAACACCTATCCGAAGGGATTCGTGGCTCCAATCTATCGCTGGTAAGGCCATGAGCTCGACCGTTCATCCGCTCATCCGATTTCCCGTCGATCGCCTCGGCCGGCCGTTGCACGACCTGCGCATCTCGGTCATGGATCGATGCAACTTCCGCTGTCCCTACTGCATGCCGAAGGAGCAGTATCACGAGCACTATCGATTCCTGAAGTCCCAGGAGCGGTTGTCGTTCGAGGAGATCGTGCGCCTCGCACGCCTGTTCTCGACCCTGGGGGTGCGCAAGCTCCGCCTCACGGGCGGAGAGCCGCTGCTGCGCGCGAACCTCGCCGATCTGGTCGGCGACCTCTCGGACATCCCCGGCATCGAGGACATCGCGCTCACGACCAACGGCGTGCTGCTCCAGCGCTACGCGGTCGATCTGCAGGCGAACGGCCTCAGGCGTGTCACCGTGAGCCTCGACACGCTCGACCGCGAGGTCTTCACCCGCATGAGCGGCGGCTTCGGCGCGCTCGACCAGGTGCTCGCGGGCATCGATGCAGCGATCGCGGCGGGGCTCGCGCCGGTCAAGGTCAACGCGGTGATCGAGCGCGGTCTCAACGACCACACCGCGCTCGATCTGCTCGAGCGGTTCCGCGGCGAGCCGGTGATCGTGCGCTTCATCGAGTTCATGGACGTGGGCAACCGCAACAACTGGAGCCCGGATCTCGTGGTGCCCTCGCGCGAGCTGGCCGAGCGCATCGACGCACGCTGGCCCATCGAGCCGGTCTCCCAGAACTACGAGGGAGAGGTCGCCAAGCGCTGGCGCTTCAAGGACGGCGGCGGCGAGCTCGGATTCATCTCGTCGGTATCCCAGCCGTTCTGCGGCGCCTGCAGCCGCGCCCGTTTGTCGTCCGAGGGCAGGTTCTACACCTGTTTGTTCGCGACGCAGGGGCTGGACTTGCGCGCCCACCTGCGCGCGGGCACGAGCGATGCGGAGCTCCTCCAGGTCGTGCGTACCGCGTGGAACGAACGCAGCGACCGCTACAGCGAGCTGCGCGAGGAGTTGCGCCGCGGCCAATCGCCGCAGCGTAAGATCGAGATGAACTACATCGGCGGATGACATGAGCGGCTTCACACATCTCGATTCGAGCCTCAAGCCCACCATGGTCGACGTGGGCGACAAGACCGCGACCCAGCGCACGGCGACCGCCGAGGCCCGCGTGCGATTTCCGCCCGCCGTCGCGGGAGCGCTGCGCGACAGCGGCCTGCGCTCGCCCAAGGGGCCGGTGTTCGACACCGCCATCGTGGCGGGGGTCATGGGCGCGAAGCGCACCCATGAGCTGATTCCGTTCTGCCATCCGCTCGGCATCGAAAGCTGCCGCATCGCCATCGATCTGGAAGCCGACACCGCCGTGATCCGTTGCACCGTGAGCGTGCACCACAAGACGGGCGTCGAGATGGAAGCCCTGACCGGTGCGAGCGTCGCGGCCCTCACGGTCTATGACATGTGCAAGGCGCTGTCCCACGACATCGTCATCGGCGAGGTGCGCCTCATCGCCAAGGAAGGCGGCAAGAGCGACTTCGCGCGCAAGGCCGCACCATGAGCACCGCGTCGACCGGATCCAACGCGCCGCCCGTGCGCGGCCTCATCCTCGCGGGCGGCGCGAGCTCGCGCATGCGGCGCGACAAGGCCGCCCTGCCCTACCGCGGCGTGACGCAGCTCGAGCGCGCCTTCACCCTTGCGGGGCGATATGTCCCCGAGGTGTTCGTCTCCGTACGCCCCGCCCAGGCCGCGGATCCCGCGCGGGCCGCGCATCGATTGATCATCGACTCCGTCGCGGGAGAAGGTCCCATCGTCGGCATCCGCTCCGCGCTGGCCGCGTATCCTTCGTCCGCATGGCTGGTCATCGCCTGTGACCTGCCCTTCCTGTCGGACGCCGCACTCGAGCAGCTCCTGCGCGAGCGCGATCCCCGGCTGCTCGCCACCGCCTATCGCAGCACGCACGACGGCCTGCCCGAGCCCCTCTGTACGGTCTGGGAGCCGGCCGCGGCCGCCGCGCTCGAGCGCCATCAGGCGCAGGGCGGACATTGCCCGCGCAAGTTCCTCATCCGCAATCCCGTCAAGCTGCTCGAGCCCGAGGACCGGCACGCCCTGGACAACGTCAACACGCCGGAGGAATACGCCGAGGCGCTCGCGACCCTCGAGGCGGGCTGAACGCATGAGGTTGAAGATCCAGTACTACGCCTTGCTGCGCGAGCAGGCCGGCCGCTCCGAGGAATGGCTCGAGACGCCGGCGGCGACCCCGGCCGGCCTCTACGACGAGCTGGCGGCGCGCCATGGATTCACGCTCGCGCGCGAGCAGCTGAAAGTGGCGGTCAACTCCGAATTCAGCGACTGGGCGCGGGCCCTCGAGGCCGGAGACTCCGTCGTATTCATTCCGCCGGTGGCGGGCGGCTGATGTTCCGCTTGACGCCGCAGCCCATCGATACCGGCGCCGCGCGCCGCGAGCTCCGGGATGCGGGCGCCGGCGGCTACGTCAGCTTCGAGGGCTGGGTCCGCGACCAGAACGAGGGCAAGCAGGTCACACGGCTCGAGTACGAGGCGTTCGCGGAGCTGGCCGTCAAGGAGGGCGAGCGCATCGTCCGGGAGGCGCGCGCGCGATATCCGGTGAAGCATGCGCTTTGCGTCCACCGCGTGGGCTCGCTCGACCTCGCCGACATGGCGGTCTGGGTGGGCGTCAGCTCCGAGCACCGCGGCGAGGCGTTCGAGGCGTGCCGCTACATCATCGACGAGGTGAAGCATCGCGTGCCCATCTGGAAGAAAGAGCACTACGTGAGCGGCGACTCGGGGTGGGTGAACTGCGAGCGCTGCGCCGTCCCGGGGCATGCCCATCGCCTAGGCTGAGGGCCATGCAGCCCGACTACTCGCGGCAGATCCAGCTCAAGGAGATCGGCGCGGCCGGCCAGGCGGCGCTCGCGCGCGCGCGCGCGCTCATCGTCGGTGCCGGGGGCCTCGGCAGCCCGGTGCTGCAGTATCTCGCCGGCGCGGGCGTCGGTTGCCTCGGCATCGTCGATGCCGACGCGCTCGATGCCAGCAACCTGCACCGCCAGCCGATCTATTCGCTCGCCGACGTCGGCAAGCGCAAGGTCGATCTCGCGCGCGAGGCCGTCGCGCGGATCAACCCCACGGTGCGCGTCGAGACCCACGCCGTGCGCCTCGACGCCGGCAACGCGCTCGAGCTCGTGCGCAGCTTCGATGTGGTGATCGATTGCAGCGACAACTTTCGCACCAAGTTCCTGATCAACGATGCGGCGGTGCTCGCACAGCGGCCCGCCGTTTTCGCGAGCGTGTACCAATACGAGGGCCAGCTGCAGGTCTATGCGCCGCACGCCGACCACGCCTGCCTGAGGTGCCTGTGGCCGGGCGCGACCGCGGACGGCGTGGTCGGCAACTGCGCCGAGGCCGGCGTGCTGGGGCCGGTGCCGGGAGCGTTCGGCACGCTGCAAGCCCTGGTCACGCTCAACATGCTTCTCGGGCTGCCGGGCCGGCTCGCGGGAGAGCTGCTGCTGCTCGACTTCACGGGGTTCTCGAGCACCAAGCTCAAGGCGCCGCGCCGGGCCGAATGCCGCGCGCCCAACTGCGCCCTGATCCGCTCGATCGAGCCCGAGCCCGCGGAGCTCGAGATGACGATCGACTCTCTCGAGGAGGCGGCCGCGCGCGGCCTCGAGATCATCGACATTCGCACCGACGCGGAGGTCGCCGAACGGCCCTCGAAGGGCCGGCATATCGCCATGCCGCTGTTGCTCGCGGATCCCTCCGTGCTGCCGCGAGACCGCGAGATCCTGTTGGTGTGCGCGTCCGGCAAGCGCAGCCTCGCGGCGGCGCGCGAGCTTCGCGACCGCGGGTTCGCCGCCCGCTCCCTCACGGGAGGCCTGCAACGGCTGGGACCAAGATCTTGAGATTCGACAGCAAGCTGCCGGACGTCGGCACCACCATCTTCACCGTGATGTCGCGCCGCGCGCTCGACGAGGGTGCCCTCAACATCGGGCAGGGCTTCCCCGACTATCCGGTCGATCCGCGCCTCTCGAGCGCGCTCGTCGAGGCGGTCGCCGAGGGCCACAACCAGTACGCGCCGATGGAGGGTGTCGTGCCCTTGCGCGAGCAGATATCGCTCAAGCTCGAGCAGAGCTACGGACGCCGGTTCGACCCTCAGGCCGAGATCACCGTCACCTGCGGCGGCACCGAGGCGCTTTACGATGCCATCCAAGCGGTCGTCACCGCGGGCGACGAGGTGATCATCTTCGATCCCGCCTACGATGCCTACGAGCCGGCAGTCCGACTGGCCGGCGGCCGCTGCGTGCGCATCGCGCTGGCGCCCCCGGATTTTCGCTTCGATTGGGACGAAGTCCGGCGCAACCTGACCGATCGTACCCGCCTCATCATCATCAACAGCCCGCAGAACCCGAGCTGCACGGTGGCAGGCGCCGCCGATCTGGATGCCCTCGCGGCGTCGATCCGCGACCGCCACATCAGCGTGCTCGCCGACGAGGTGTACGAGCACGTGCTCTTCGACGGCCGGCGCCACGCCTCGGTGCTCGCACACCCCGAGCTGCGGGAGCGGAGCTTCGCCGTGTTCTCCTTCGGCAAGACGTTGCACGCGACGGGATGGCGGGTGGGCTACTGCGTGGCTCCGCCGGATCTCACCCGTGAGCTGCGCAAGGTGCACCAGTTCAACACCTTCAGCATTGCAGCGCCCCTGCAGCACGCCATCGCCCGCTACATTTCCGGCAATTCCGCGGCATGGACCGGGCTTGCGGCGTTTTTCCAGGCGAAGCGCGACCTGTTCACCGGACTCTTGCGGGGGTCCGGATTCGAGCCGATACCGGCACAGGGCACCTACTTCCAGCTCGTGGACTACGGCGCGCTCAGCCAGCAGAGCGACATGGAGTTCGCGGACCGGCTGATCCGCGAGGCGAAGGTCGCGACGATTCCGCTCTCCCCCTTCTACGCGGCGCCGCCCCGGATGACGCTGGTCCGGCTGTGCCTCGCCAAGCGGGACGCAACCCTCGAGGCCGCGGCCGAGAAGCTCTGCGCCTTCGGTCGCGGGCGCGCCGCCTCGGGATCGTAGCGCGCCGCCCGAGACTAGCGCGGCAACGCCGGGCGCCGGAACATCGACAACCTCTGCCGCTGGCGGATCCGCGCCGCGTCCATGAGCATGCGGCCCGCCCAGCGATAGACGTTGTTCTCCTTGACGGTGCGGCGCATCAGGCTCATGCGATTGCGGCGCTCGTCCCGGCTCATGCGCATGGCGATCTCCATCGCTTCCGCGGTCTCCGTCACGTCGAAGGGATTGACCAGGACCGCCTCGGCGAGCTCACGCGAGGCGCCGGCGAAGGTCGACAGGATCAACACCCCGTCCTCGTCATCGCGCGAGGCCACGAACTCCTTGGCGACCAGATTCATGCCGTCGTGCAGGCTGTTGACCAGACAGAAGTCCGCCGCCCGGTACAGCTCGAACACCCGCTGCGGCTCCTGATGCTCGTCGATCAGCACGATGGGACGCCAGGCGCCCTCGGCGAACTTGGCGTTGATCCGCTCCACTTCGCTGTAGGTCTGCTGCTGCAGGTGCTTGTAGGCGGAAAGCTGCGTCCGCGACGGAGCCGCCACCTGCAGCAGGCAGATGCGCCCGCGGTGCCGCGGGTTGCGGTCGAGCAGGATCTCCAGGGCCTGGAAGCGCTCGAGGATGCCCTTGGTGAAATCCCAGCGCTCGACGCCGAGTCCGATCGCCACATCCGTGCCGATATCATGGCGCTCGCGAACCGCGGCACGGCACGCGGCCACATCGGGCAGGTCGCGCAGCCAGCGAGGCGGCCACTCGATCGAGATGGGGTATGGCGCCACCCGGCACACGTGGCCCTGCAGGGTGACCGTCATGTGCTCGTGGTCGATCTGGCACTCGACGAAGCGGTCGACCGAGTCGAGGAAATTGCGGCAATGATGCCGGGTGTGGAATCCCAGGATGTCCGCCGACAGCATCTGCAGCAACATCTCCCGCTTCCAGGGGCACACGCCGAAAGTCTCGGGGTTCGGCCACGGAATGTGCCAGAACAACACGATCGTCGCTTTCGGGATGCGCTTGCGGATCAGGTCCGGCAGCAGCGCGAAATGAAAATCCTGGATCAGGATCACCGGGCTGTCGGTCTTGGCCTCCGCGGCCACCACCTCGGAGAACGCCGCATTCACCTCCTCGTACGCGTGCCAGTCCCCCGCCCGAAAGGCCGGCCGCACGTAGGCTTGATGGCACAACGCCCACAGCCCCTCGTTGCAGAACCCGTAGTAATACCCCTGCTCCTGCTGCTGTGTCAGCCACACGCGCCGCAAGGTGTACGACGGATCGTCCGGAGGGACGCGGATCTGGTCGTAGCGGTCGACCGTGGCGCGATCGGCGGTTCCCGTGCCGTGCGCGACCCATACGCCCGAGCAGGCGCGCATGATCGGCTCGAGCGCCGTCACCATGCCGCTCGCCGGCACCTGCACCACGGGATTACGGTGCGCGTCGAAGTTGTGGATGTACGGCTCGCGGTTCGACACGATGATCACCTCGGCGGACTGCAGGTGCTCGCGCACCACCTGCTTGAGCGCCTGCGGCGTCCAGTTCTCGCGGAAGTCGATCTCCAGCCGCTGCTTCTCCTCGGCCTCGGCCAGCACCTGCCGGACCTGGCTCAAGATGGGGAACGAGAAGGGCGACTTGGCGTCGTCGAGAAAGCGCTTGCCGCGGATGTCGCCGATCAGCACCTGCACCCAGCGGCGCACCTGCAGCCATACGACCAGCACGACGAGGAGCGCGAGCAGCAGCACGGAGATGCCGATGAACACCAGCACGAAGTCGCGCGCCGTGCGCTGGCGGCGGTCCACGAAGCTCAGGTCGTGCACCATCAGCACGCGAAAGGGGGTCGGGTCGGAATTGTCGAAATCGAACCGCGTCACCTGCACCGATCCCGACGGCAATTCGAGGACGCGCGAGCCCGCGACCGCGGAATTGTCGGTGGTCTCGCAGGAGATCGCCGGCGGCGTGCGCTCGGACTTGAACAGCGTCGATCCATTGGGCCGGCAGATCAGGATCGCGAGCAACCGCTCCTCGGCCGTCACCTTCGCGAGATAGGCGCGCAGCCGCGTCTCGTTGCCGTGCTCGACCAGGTCGGTGATCGGCTCTTCCATGGAGTGCATGACGAGCTGGGCGCGCAGCTCGACATCGGAGCGGAACCACTCGGCCAGCAGCCGCTCGATGTACGGCAGGCCCAGATAGGCCACCACGCATGATGCGAACGCCATCGGCAGCACGAAACGCAACATGACGGAGCGAAACATCCCCACAAAATACCGAAATTCGTCCGGGCAGTCTCTGGCTCCCCACGCGGATTCGTCCCGATCCATGTAAAAGTTACACGGCGGTCGAATGCGCTACGCTATCCGCATGGACTCGATGCCGCCGCCGTCGCCCGATTGGTGCCTGTTCCTCGACGTCGACGGGACTTTGATCGAGCTGGCCGCCACGCCTTTCGAGAGCGTCGCCGACCCCGAGATCAAAGCGCTGCTCGTCGAAGTGGGCACACGTCTCGGCGGCGCGCTCGCGCTGGTCAGCGGGCGCACGATCTCCTATCTGGACGCGCTGCTCGCCCCGCTGCGCCTCCCCACGGCCGGGCTGCACGGCGTCGAGCGCCGCGACGCGGCGGGCGTCTTGCACGGGTCCGAGCTCGCGGATCCCGCGCTCGACGGTGCGCGCGCCGCGTTCAAGGCGCTGGTGAACGCGCACCCCGGCACGGTATTCGAGGACAAAGGACGCAGCATTGCGATTCACTATCGGCTGGCGCCGCAGTACGAGCCGAGAATCACCGAGGTCGTGAGCGGCATCGCGGCGCGCGCGGGTCCGCACTATCACCTTCAGCACGGCATCATGATGCTCGAGCTCAAGCCGGCCGGCTCCAGCAAGGCGACCGCGATCGCTGCATTCCTCGAGGAGCCGCCGTTCCACGGCCGGCGCCCCGTCTTCGTCGGCGACGATCTCACCGACCACGACGGCTTCGAGATCGTAGAGGCGCGCGGCGGCATCTCCGTCGCGGTGGGTGATCGGGTGCGCGCGCAGTACCGCGCTGCGAACGTTTCAATGGTGCGCGCCTGGCTCAAGGATCTCGCTGCGCTGCCCCCGTCCGCACAGGCCGCCCCGCCGCGCTAGGAGTGTGGACGCCCGGAAGGAGGCCCCGGGTCCCTTCGACCTCCGCTCGGGCGTACCGTCCCGTTTGGGTAAGAGCTATGCGGGCACTGCTACCGGCGGAAGGGTCTCGAGGCCGCGGCTCGACCGGTGCTCACCAGGCGGTCCCCAGGTGGCCGTCGGAACATGTAACGGGTAGCAGTGCCCGCATAGCTCTTACCCAAACGGGACGGTACGCCCGAGCGGAGGTCGGTCGAAGGGACCCGGGGCCTCCTTCCGGGCGTCCACACTCCTAGCGGCGGGTCTGGCCGTCGCCGCGCACCACGTACTTGTAGCTCGTCAGCTGCTCGACGCCGACGGGACCGCGTGCGTGGAACTTGTCCGTGCTGATGCCGATCTCCGCCCCCATGCCGAACTCGCCCCCGTCGGCGAACTGCGTGGACGCGTTGTGGAGCACGATGGCGCTGTCGACCCGCCCGAGGAACGCTTCCGCGGCCGCCGCATCGCTCGTGACGATGGCATCCGTGTGCCGCGAGCCGTACCTCGCGATGTGCGCGATTGCGGCGTCGATCCCGTCGACGACCCGCACCGCGATGATCGCATCCAGGTACTCGGCGTACCAATCCTCCTCGGTGGCCGGCCTCACGCGCCGATCCACCCGTCGCGTCGGCTCGTCGCCGCGGACCTCGCAACCCGCCGCCAGCAGCGCCTCGACCAGCGGCTTCAAGTGGGTGCGCGCGCAGCCCTCGTCCACCAGGAGCGTCTCGGCGGACCCGCAGATCCCGGTGCGCCGCATCTTGGCATTGACGGCGACGCGCTCGGCCATGGCGAGGTCGGCACCGCGATCGACGTAGACGTGGCACACGCCCTCGAGGTGCCCGATCACCGGCACGCGCGCCTCCTGCCGCACCCGCGCGATCAAGCTCCTGCCGCCGCGCGGCACGATCACATCGATGCTGTCGCGCATCCCGGAAAGCATGAAACCCACCGCCTCCCGATCCTGCGTCGGGACGAGCTGGATCGCCGCGCCCGGCAACGCCGCGGATTCGAGTCCGCGCACCAGGCATTCGTGGATCGCCGCGCTCGAGCGCGCGCTCTCCGAGCCGCCTCGCAGGATCACCGCGTTGCCCGATTTCAGGCACAGAGCACCCGCGTCAGCGGTGACGTTGGGACGGCTCTCGTAGATGATCCCGACGACGCCGAGCGGCACGCACACCCGCTGAATCAGCAGGCCGTTCGGGCGCCGCCACTCGGCCAGCACGCGTCCCACCGGGTCGTCGAGCCGGGCGATCTCGCCCAGACCCGCGGTCATCGCGCCGATGCGGTCGCCGTCCAGGCGCAGCCGATCGAGCATGGCCGCCGATGATCCGCCCTGCGCCGCCTCGCTCATGTCGGCCTCGTTCGCGGCCAGGATCTCGCGGCTGCCGGCGCGCAATGCCGCCGCGGCCGCTGCCAGCGCGCGGTTCTTGGTCTCCCCGGAAGCGAGCGCGAGCGAGCCGGACGCGGCGCGAGCGGCGGCGCCGAGACCGCGCATCAGGCTCTCGACCGGCGCCCGCGCGTCCGTCGCGGTTGAGGCGCTCACGGCGTGCCCACCACGTGCGCGCGGATCAGCACGAGATCGTCCCGATGAACGATCTCGTCGCGGCCGCGATATCCGAGCAGGGCCTCGATATCGACGGACTTGCGCCCGATGATGCGCGCGGCATCGCCGTCGGAGTAGGCGCAGATGCCGCGCGCGACCTCCGCCCCGTCCGGCCCGAGGATGCTGACCGTGTCGCCGCGGTCGAAGCGGCCGACGGCGCGCGTGACACCGGCCGGCAGCAGGCTCTTGCCGCCCATCAATGCGCGCACCGCGCCGTCGTCGATGACGATCGCGCCCGCCGGCTTCAGCGTGCCGGCGATCCATTGCTTGCGGGTGGCCATCGGCGTCGATGTCGGGATGAACCAGGTGCAGCGCTCGCCGTCCTCGATCCGGCGCAGAGGATGCTGGACCGCGCCTTTGGCGATGCACAAGTGGCAGCCGGCGCCCACCGCGATCTTGGCTGCGGCAATCTTGGTTTGCATGCCGCCCGATCCCATGTCGCTGCCCGCGCCGCCCGCCATGGCCTCGATGGCCGGTGTGATCTCGAGCACGCGCCCGATGAACTCCGCATCCGGATCCTGGCCGGGATCGGCGGTATACAGGCCGTCGACGTCGGAGAGCAGGATCAGGCAATCGGCGGCCGCCATTTGCGCGACGCGCGCCGCCAGCCGGTCGTTGTCTCCGTAGCGGATCTCGGCGGTCGCCACGGTATCGTTCTCGTTGATGACCGGGACCGATCCGAGGGCGAGCAGGGTATTCAAGGTCCCGCGGGCGTTCAGGTATCGGCGGCGCTGCTCGGTGTCGCCAATCGTCAACAGTATCTGCGCCACGGTTATGTCGTGCGCCTCCAGCAACTCCTTGTAGGCGTGGGCCAGTCGAATCTGTCCCACGGCCGCGGCCGCCTGGCTCTCCTCGAGCTTGAGCTTGCGCCCGCTCAATCCCAGATGTCGGCGTCCCAACGCGATCGCGCCCGAGGACACCAGAATGACCTCCTGTCCTCGCTTGCGGCAGCTCGCGACGTCCTTGACGAAATTCTCGAGCCACGCCCGGTTCAACCGGCCCTTCTCGGCATCGACCAGCAGAGACGAGCCGACCTTGACCACGACGCGTTTCGCATCGACGAAACGGCGGGCAATGGCTTTTCGGTCGGTGATCGTCATGTCCCAATATTGCCATTTACTTGGGTGAGCGGCCTCCCCTAATATTCGCCTGGCATATCGAGACCAACTAAGGATGACCCGTGGGTAGAGAGTACGAACCGACCGTCGGACAGTGGTACGAGGACCTCGAGAACGAAGAGACGTTCCAGGTCATGAAGGTGGATGAGGATCGGGAGATCGTCCAGATCCAGCACCTGGATGGCGATATCGAGGAGTTCGACGTCGACGGCTGGGCCGAGCTCGATCTCGAGCTCACCGAAGAGCCGGAAGGCTGGTCAGGCTCGCGCGCCGAGAAGGATGCCGACGAGGACGAGGACGAAGATGACGATTGGGATGAGGACGACGACGATGATGATGACGACGACCTCGACGAGGACGAGGACGAAGACGAGTACTGACCTCCGCCCTGCCTAGACGGGTTGCAGCCACCCGTGGGCATCGGCGATCTCTCCCTGCTGAATCCCCACCAACCGTGATCGCAACGATCGGGTCAACGGCCCGACGTCCCCGCTGCCGACGCGGTGCTCGGTGCCGCGATGGATGAGCGTGCCCACGCCGGCCATCACCGCGGCGGTGCCCGAAAGGGCCGCCTCACCGGTCTTCGCCCAGGCGAGCATCTCGGCCACGTCGAAGTGGCGCTCGGCGACCTTGTAGCCGAGGTCGCGCGCGAGTGTCAGCAGCGAGTCCCGGGTGACACCGTGAAGAAACGTGGTGTCTAGATTGCGGGTCAGGATCTCGCCCTCGCGGATCAACAGGAAGTTGGCGGCGCCCGTCTCCTGCACCTGGCCCCCGGGGCAGAACAGCACCTGGTCGGCTTGAAACTGACCTCGCGCGCGCAGCGTCGGGCCGAGCGCCGCGGCATAGTTGCCGCCGGTCTTCACCATGCCCATCTGCGCCGCGGAACGGGTGTTCTCGTCGTCGACCAGGATGCGCAGCGGCTTCATCCCGCCCGAAAAATAGTCCCACACGGGGCTCGCGAGCACGATGAGCATCGCTTCCGTGGTCGGCGTCGCGGCGGCGCCGATGTTCGGCGTCGTGCCGAACAGGATGGGCCGCAGATAGAGCGCGCCCGGCGCCTCGGGAACCGCGTCGTGGCAGCGCTTGATGACGCTCTTCACCATGTCCGCGAGCTGCGCCGGGTCGGGCTCGGGCAGCACCAGCTGGCGTGCGCTTTGACGCATGCGCTCGATGTGCCGATCCATGCGGAAGACGTGCACGGAGCCATCGGAGCGCCGATAAGCCTTGAACCCCTCGAAGCAGGTGCTGGCGTAATGCAGCACGTGCGCGGCGGGGCTCAGCTCGATGGGGCCGACCGGTTTCAGCTCGCTCGGGCTCCAGCGGCCGGCCTGGCAGCTGGCCACCGCCATGTGTGAGGTCAACAGGGTGCCGAACGCGGCCTTTTGCGGTTGTGCGGTCATGGGGATCTAGCCTCGAGGGATGAATATCGTTGCCGGATGCTCCAGCAAGCTCTTGAGCTTCTGGATCATCGCAGCCGCATCATAACCGTCCACGAATCGATGATCGAAAGAGGACGATAAATTCATGATTCGGCGCACGGTCACGGCGCCTTCGCTGACGACCGCGCGCTCGACCGCCTTGTTGAGGCCGACGATGGCGACCTCGGGGGCGTTGATGATGGGCGTGGAGACGATGCCGCCCAGCTTGCCGAGGCTCGTGACGGTGATGGTGGAACCGGACAACTCCTCACGGGTCGCCTTGTTGGCTCGCGCACGCTCGGCGAGACGCTTGATCTCGGCGGAGAGCTCCCAGAGTCCGAGCGCCTGGGCGTTGCGCACCACCGGCACCTTGAGACCGTCCGGAGTCTGGGTCGCGATTCCGACGTGTGCCGCCCGATGCCGCACGATCACGCCGCGCGCGGCATCGTAGAGCGCGTTGCAGCCCGGGAACTCGCGCAGCACGCGAGTCAACGCCATGACGACCAGCGGCAGATAGCTCAGCGATGCATCCGGCGAATCCGGCGACGCGTTCAGATGCCGGCGCAACGCCTCGAGCTCGGTCACGTCGACCTCCTCGACGTACGCAAAATGCGGGATGGTGCGCTTCGCCTCGCTCATCCGTTCCGCAATGACGCGGCGCAGGCCGATCACCTTGATCTCGGTGGTCTGCGGACCCTTTGCGGCCGAAACGGCGCGCGCGCCGCCGCGGTCCGAGACAGCGAGAGCGTCGAGGTCGTCGCGAAGTATGCGGCCGCCGGGGCCCGTCCCCACGACGGCCGAGAGGTCGATTCCCGCCTCGCGTGCGCGCCGGCGGTTCGCGGGCGAGGTCATCACGCGGCCCGGGCGCTCGGCCGGGGCCGGGGCCGCGGCCTCGGTCGGCGGAGCTGCTGCGGCTTTCGGGGCTGCTTCGGCCTTGGCGGGCGCTTCGACTTCGGCAGGTTTCTCGGCCTTGGCCGGCGACGCCGGGGGGGTCGCGGGCGCGGCACCGGCGCCATCACCCACTTCGAGCACGATCAGCGGCGAGCCCACGGCGACCTTGTCGCCCGGCGCGCCGTTGATGGACACCACGCGGCCGGTGACCGGGGCGGGCACCTCCACCGCGGCCTTGTCCGTCATGATTTCGACCATGGGTTGGTCTTCGGTCACCATGTCGCCCGGCTTCGCGTGCCAGACGACGATCTCCGCATCCACCGTGCCTTCGCCCAGGTCCGGCATCTTGAATACGTATTCGCTCATGCGGGCTCCATCACCGTCTCGAGCGCCATCTTGATGCGCGCCTGACCGGGAAAGTACTCCCACTCGAACGCGTGTGGGTAGGGCGTATCCCAGCCGGTCACGCGCTGAATCGGCGCCTCCAGGTCCCAGAAGCACTCCTCTTGCACGATCGAGAGGATCTCCGCGCCGAACCCGGAAAAGCGCGTCGCTTCGTGCGCCACCACACAACGGCCGGTCTTACGCACCGAGCTGCAGAGCGTGTCGACATCCAGCGGCACCAGCGAGCGCAGATCGATGATCTCGGCATCGAGCCCCATGGCCGCGGCCGCGGCGGCCGCCACATGCACCATGGTCCCGTAGGTGGCGATGGTGACCGCGCCGCCCTGGCGCACGATGTCCGCCTTCCCGAGCGGCACCCGGTAGTAGCCCTCGTCCACCTGTCCCTTGGGATGCGTGCTCCAGGGAACGGCGGGCTTGCCCGGATCTCCGTCGAACGGACCGTTGTAGAGCCGTTTCGGCTCGAAGAACACCACCGGGTCGTCGTCCTCGACCGAGGTGATCAGCAGGCCCTTGGCGTCGAACGGGTTCGACGGCATCACCACCTTGAGGCCGCTCACGTGGGTGAAGATCCCCTCGGGGCTCTGCGAGTGCGTCTGCCCGCCGCGAATGCCGCCGCCGCAGGGCGTGCGGATGGTCACCGGCGCGAAGAATTCTCCCGCGCTCCGATAGCGCAGGCGCGCGAGCTCGCTCACGATCTGGTCGAATCCCGGATAGATGTAGTCCGCGAACTGGATCTCGGCCACCGGACGGAGCCCGTTGACGCTCATGCCGATCGCCGTGGCGACGATGCCGCCCTCGGCGATCGGGGTGTCCATGACGCGGTGAGCGCCGTACTTGCGCTGCAGCCCTTCCGTCGCGCGGAAGACGCCGCCGAAGTAGCCGACGTCCTCGCCCATGATCACGACCGACGGGTCGCGCCCGAGCAGGATGTCCATGGCGGAGTTCAGCGCCTGGATCATGTTCATGCTGGCCATGCTCAGGTCGCCCCGCCCGTGTCGAGCAGCTCCTGTTGCTTCTCGGGCCGCGGGGCGTCGGTGCGGGAGCGCTCCGCCCGCATCTGCTGCTGCTGCTTGCGCAGGTGCTGCGGCATCTCCTTGAAGACGTCCTGGAACATCAGATCCGCGTCGAGGCGGGGACCGTCGGTCATGGTGCCGAAGCGTGCCGCCTCCTTCCAGCTCGCGGCGACCTGCGCGTCGAGCTCTGCTGCGAGCGCCTGGTGCCGCTCCTCAGACCATTCCCCGAGGCGGATCAGGTGCTGCTTCAGCCGCTGAATGGGATCGCCGAGCGGCCAGTACTCGGCGTCGTTCTTGGCGCGATAGCGCGCCGGATCATCGCTGGTCGAGTGCGCGGCGCCGCGATAGGTCACGAGCTCGATCAGCGCCGGACCCGAGCCCGTGCGCGCACGCTCCGCCGCCCATTGCGTGACGGCGTAGACCGCGAGAAAGTCGTTGCCGTCGACACGCACTCCGGCGATGCCGTAGCCCGGACCGCGCGCCGCGAACGAGCGCTGCTCGCCGCCCGCATAGCCCTGGAAGGTCGAGATGGCCCACTGGTTGTTCACCACGTTCAGGATCACGGGCGCCTGATACACCGATGCGAACAGCAGCGCGTGGTGGAAATCAGCCTCCGCACTGCTGCCCTCTCCGATCCAGGTCGCGGCGAGGTGATCTTCGCCCTTGATCGCCGCAGCCATCGCCCAGCCCACGGCCTGCGGGAATTGCGTGGCGAGATTGCCCGAGATGGAGAATATGTTGTTGCTGCGCGAGTGATACATGACCGGCAGCTGGCGCCCCTTGCACATGTCGCGCGTGTTCGACAGGTTCTGGCACATCATGTCGACCAGCGAGATGCCGCGGGCGATGAACAGCCCCTGATTGCGATACGAGGGGAACAGCATGTCCCCGGGGCGCAACGCCATGCACTGCGCAACCGCCACCGCCTCCTCGCCGAGCGAGCGGATGTAGAATGAGATGCGCCCCGCGCGCTGATTGCGCTGCATGCGGTCGTCGAATGCGCGGGTCAGCATCATGTGCCGCAGGCCCACCTGCAGATCCGCGGCATCGAGGTGCGGATGCCAGGGACCCACCGCATCACCGGTGTCGTCGAGCACTCTCACGAGCTCCACCGACAGGGATTCGATGTCGCGCGCACGCGCGCTCACCTCCGGCCGCGGCACCGCGCCCGCGGGCGACAGCTGGACGTAGCTGAAATCGGGGGTCTCGCCCGGCCGGGCCGGCACGCGGGGCAGGTGAAGTCGGGAATGCTTGTTCATCCGCATAATTTACGTCCCCCGTGCCGATCGAGTTGTATTCATGCGTGAGCGGGCCG
>DATAYZ010000025.1:0-8067 GCA_036272295.1 Steroidobacteraceae bacterium | reverse complement strand
AGCCGCCGATCGCCGCGACCCGAGTCGTCCTCGCGCTCGGCAATCCGCCGCCGGGGTCGTTGCCGTGGGCCGAGGCCATCCGCGGTCACGAGGCGTACCGGCCTGATCCGTGGAGCCTGCCCACCGGTCTCGCCGCGCGGCATTCGGTGCTGATCGTCGGCAATGGGCTGACCATGGCCGACGCGGTCTCGGTGCTGACGCAGGACCAGGCGCGAGCGCCGATGCTGCACACCATTTCACGCCGTGGTCTCGTGCCGCTGTTGCAAACGGAGTTCCGTCCCTCGGCGCTGCGGGGCGACGGCGAGGCGTTGCTCGGACAGGCTGATTCCCTGCGGCGCGTGCTCGGGATGATCCGCCAGCTGGCCCGCGAGGTGGAGCATCGCGGCGGCGACTGGCGCGAGGTCGTGACGTTCGTGCGGCATCTTGCGCCCGCGCTCTGGCAGCGGCTCCCCGCGAGCGAGCGCCGGCGCTTTCTGCGGCATGTGCAGGCGCATTGGGACGTTCACCGGCACCGTCTGCCGCCGCAGCTCGGGGCGCGCATCGACTCCTTGCGGGGCAGCGGCCTGCTGCGCGTGCATGCGGGCCGCATCGAGTCGGCGGCGGCGGCCGGCGAGCAGCTGCGCGTGGCATGGACGCCGCGCGGACATCCGGATCGCAAGGTGAGCCTGACGGTGGACCTCATCGTCAATGCCACGGGACCCGACTACGCGCTCGCGCGCAGCGCCGATCCCCTGCAGCGATCGTTGCGCTCGGCGGGAATGATCTCGGAGGATGAGTTGGGGATCGGTTTGCGCACCGGCCCCCGCGGCGAGTGCATCGGAGCGGGCGGACACATCACGCCGCGCCTCTACTACGTGGGCCCGATGCTGCGCGCAGCGTTTTGGGAGGCCACCGCGGCGACCGAGCTGCGGGACCATGCAGATGCGCTGGCGGCGCATCTCGCGGCCGGTTGAACGGCGCTGACGGACGGCGCTCGACGGTCCACCGGGTCCGCTGCGTCCGCTGATCTGCGGATCCGCCGCCCAATGCGGCGGTCAAGCGCTGGCGCGAGCGTTGGCTCCCGAGAGCTCGGTGATGCCGGCGAGCAACCGGTCGATCTCCTCGCGCGTGTTGTACATGGAGATGCCGGTGCGCAGGAGCCCGCCTCGCTCCGCGAGGCCGAGCACCTGCACGGGGCGTGCGGCGTAGAAATCGCCGTCCCACACACAGAGGTCCCGATCGCCGAGCATCTTGGCGGCGTCGGCCGCCCTCGTGCCGTCGAGAGTGATCGACACGGTCGGCGCACGCAATCTGCCGGCGGCGAAATCCGGTCCGTAGACCGTGACCCCCGGTATGCGGCGCACGGCGTCGTGATAGTACTTGGCGAGCCCATGCTCATACGCCGCGATGTGGGTCATCGCATCCTCGATGCGTGCGCGCAGCGTCGCGCCGCTGCCCCATGAGGCGATGTACTCGACGGCGGCGCGCAAGCCGTGGATGGCCGCGTGATTCAGCGTGCCGGTCTCGATACGGTAGGGCGGGGCCGGATCCTGCACGCTCAGCCGGTCGGTCGGCAGCGCGGCGAGCGCGCCGGGGCGCGAGTACAGCACGCCGACGTGCGGGCCGTAGAACTTGTAGCCCGAGCAGAGCAGGAAATCCGTCTCCATCGCCTGCACGTCCAGCACGAAGTGCGGCGCGAAGTGCACCGCGTCGACCACGAGCAACGCGCCCACCGCGCGGGTCAGGCGTCGCGCCAGCGCGATGTCGTTGACGGTGCCAATCGAGTTCGCGGACGCACCGATCGCGAACAGTTTGGTGCGGCCGGTGATCTTGGCAGCCATGTCCGCGGCATCGAGTTCGCCGGAGCCCAGCAGCCGGACCTCGCGCACCACCACGCCGCGCTCCTGCAGGCCGAGCCACGGACCGCGGTTGCCCTCGTGATCGAGCTGCGTGATCAGCACTTCATCACCCGCCTGCAACGTGCGCCCGATCGCCGCGCTCAGGCTGAACGAGAGGGTGGTCATGCTCTGCCCGAAGGAGATGCACGATCCTGCCGGCGCCCCGAGGAACGCCGCGACCGCGTTGCGCGCCTCGTCGAGCCGCCGGTCGACCTCGCGCGACGGAGCGAAGTTGCCGTGCGTGTTGACGTTGCAGGTCGCATAGACGTCGGCGATCGCAGCGACGACGGATTGCGGCACCTGGCTGCCTCCGGGCCCGTCGAGAAAGGCAAGCCCGGGGTTCTGCGTGATCGCGGGAAAATCTTTACGGCTGCGCAGGCAATGATCGTGCGTATAGGCCATTACAGCAGATCGTAGGTGAAGTCGTAGCTCGAGGGTTTCGCGTCGCGCGCGTGAAGCTTCATGCTGCCCCTGGCGCCGGCGTACTTGCCCGTGCCGCCGGTGACCGTGAAGGTGGAGTCGCCCTCGTCCATGAAGGGACCCTCGACGGTGATCTGCCCTTCCTTGAGGATCATGGTCCAGTTGCACTCCCAGCTCTTGCCGGCGACGATGCGCACGCAATAACCCTGGTCCTTGCCGATCTGGGTCTTGTTGCCCGCGTCGAATATGCCGTTGGCGAACACCAGCAGGTCGCCGATGGAGTCCCCCTTGGCGCCGAGGTCGATGGTGGTCTCGCCGACCGGCCGTTCGACGACCTTGAGCTGCTCGGCTGCGAAGGCGGGGACCGTGAGGAGTGCCGCGGCCAGAGCCGCAATCCGGGTCGGAGTCAACTTCATGATGTTCCCTCGGGTTGTCAGCGGCAGGCATACCGCGTCGTTATTCTTTGCAATAATAGCAACATGACGAGCAAAGAGATGCTGCCGATGATTCGCGAGGCGGCCGCGCGTATCTATACGGTCGTTCGAGAGACGCCGCTGGTTCCGATGCCGCCGGAGGGCGGCAATGGCCGCGAGAAAGCCCGGGTCAAGCTCGAGCACCTGCAGAACACGGGGTCATTCAAGCTCCGCGGCGCGACCAACAAGCTGATGAGCCTGACGGCGCCGCAGGCGGCGGCGGGCGTGATCACCTCCTCGACCGGAAACCACGGCCTCGGCGTCGCCGCGGCCGCGAGAGCGCTCGGCATCGACGCCGAGGTGTTCCTGAGCGCGCAGGTGAGCGAGGCGAAGCGGGACAAGATCCGCAAGCAGGGTGCGCGCGTGCGCATCGTCGGCGACGACCCGCTGGCGGCGGAGATCGCCGCCCGGCAGTCGGCCGCGCAGACCGGCCGCACGTATGTCTCGCCCTACAACGATCCTCACGTGGTCGCGGGGCAGGGGACGGTCGCGGTCGAGGTATTGCGCCAGTTGCCCGAGCTCGATGCCATTTTCGTGGCGACGGGCGGCGGCGGCCTGATCAGCGGCATCGGCTCGTACCTGCATGAGGCCGCCCCTCGGGCCCACGTCATCGGCTGCTGGCCGGAGAATTCCGCGGTCCTCTACGAGAGCATTCGTGCGGGCCGCATCATCGAGGCGCCCGAATCGCCCACGCTCAGCGAGAGCACGGCGGGCGGCGTGGAGGAGGGGTCCATCACCTTCGACCTCTGCCGGGAGGTCATGCATCACGCGGTCCTGGTTTCCGAGAGCGAGATCCTGCACGCGATGCGCTGGGGGCACGCGCAGGGCTGGGCCATGGAGGGTGCCGGCGGCGTCGCGCTCGCGGCTTATTTCAAGGAGGCCGCGCGCTATGCCGATGCGAACACCGTGGTGCTGAATTGCGGCGGCAATCCCTCGCCCGCGATCCGCGCATTGATCGAGGAGCAAGCGGCCTAGAAGCTCGCGGCCACCACGTCGATCACGGTGGGACCGGCCTGGCCGAGCGCGCCGTGCACGGCTTCGGTGAGCGCTGCGGGATCGTGCACGCGATACCCTTCCGCGCCGCAGGCGTGCGCCAGGGCCACGAAGTCGGGGTTCTGGCCGGCGACCCCGAGCGGCGGGATGCCGGCGGCGATCATGTCGTCGCGGATCTGCCCGAGCGCCGCGTTGTTCCACACCACGATCGGCAGGCTCAGCCGCTCTTCCACGGCGGTCATGAGCTCGCCCAAGGAGAATTGCAGCCCGAAATCGCCGGCCAGCGCGACCACCGCCCGCGCAGGCAGCGCGATCTTCGCGCCGATGGCCGCGGGCAGCGCGAACCCCAGGGTGCCGTAGCCCGAAGGGTGGAACCACTGGCCGGGATTCTCGACCGGATAGGCATAATTGCCGAAGTAGGCGATCTGCGTCATGTCGCTGAAGATGGCGCCGTCCGCGGGCAGCGCGGCCTTGATTGCGCGCAGCGCGGTGCGTTGCGCGGCCATGCGCTCATCGAGTCCCGCATCGATCTCGGCGCGGCACGCAGCGGCTCCGCCGAGCGCGCTGAGCCAGCCCGAGTTCTCGAGCGCAGCCGGAGCCCGTCTCGCCAGCATCTCGTTGATCGCTTCGAGGGCGCTGACCGCGTCCGACCAGACGCGCACCGCTGCGCCATACTGATCGCCGAGCTTCGCCGGATCGAGGTCGACCCGTATGAGCGCGCCGTTGAGCACGAGCTTCGTGCCGGTGTAGATGTCCGTTTCCCCGATCTCCGTGCCGACTGCGAGAACGACGTCCGCCTCCGCCGCCATCCGTTGCGTCGGGCCGTACGGAAGCGAGGTGCCGAGACTTGCGGGATGGCTTTCGGCGAGCACACCTTTCCCGGCCGCGGTGGTCACCAGCGGGCAGTCGAGCGATTCGACCAGGCGCCTGAGCTCGGGCCCGGCCCGGCGCGCGCCGCCGCCGGCGATCACCAGCGGGCGCGAGGCGCAGGCGAGGAGGCGCACCGCCGCGTCGATCTGATCCGCGCCCGCACGCGGCAGGAGCGGCGCGTCGTCGAAGCGCTCGGCGCGCAGCGGAGTCTCCTCGCCGAGCAGGTCCAGCGGGATCTCGAGATAAGCCGGCCGCGGCCGCCCGGCGTGAAACGAGCCGAGGCAGGCGCGCAGCTGATCGCGCATCTCGGCGGCGCCCGTCGCCGTGTGCGCGACGCCGAACACCCCGCGCGCGAGAGCCGCCTGGTCATTGAGCTCGTGCAGCACGCCCCAGCGCCTGCCGAACGATTCACGCACCGGGGCGCTCGCGACGACCAGCAGCGGGACCGAATCGGAGTGGGCCTGCGCCGCCGCGGTCATGATGTTGGTGAGCCCAGGACCCGAGATCACGAACGCCGCCGCGGCACGTCCGCTCAGGCGTGCGAAGCCGTCTGCTGCGAAGCCCGCGCCCTGCTCGTGGCGCACCAGCACGTGACGGATCCGCGCGGACGCGAGGCCGCGATACAGCTCCAGATTGTGGACGCCCGGAATACCGAACACGGTGTCGATGCCGTTCGCAGCGAGAAGCTCGACGAGATATGTGCCGACCGTGTGCCCCATGTCCCCACCCGGAATTGAACACTAGTTCATTAAAGCGCGTTACGATTGCACAGAGCATTTCGTTCAGGCAATAAAAATGCAATATTCGTCTTTGGTCAAGCGGATCGCCGGCGACGGAGCGGACGCCTGGCAGGTCCATTACACCGCCCGACAGGCGCAGGACCGAGGCGAGAGCGTGATTTTGTTGAGCGTCGGGGACCCCGACCTCGACACGCCGCCGGCGGTGGTCGAGCAGGCGATCGCGCGCATGCGCGCCGGCGATACGCACTACACGCCGGCTGCGGGCCGGGACCACCTGCGCGAGGCGATCGCGGCGACTCATCGCGCGCGTACGGGGCAGCCGGTCGATGCGGACAACGTGATCTTCCTGGCAGGGGCCCAGAATGCCCTGTTCGCGGCCTCCCTCTGCCTGATCGAGGCGGGCGACGAGGTGATCGCGCTGGAGCCCCTGTATCCCACCTACCCCGCGACGCTCGAGGCGGCGGGGGCCCGAATGCTCCGGGTGCGCTCGCCCGCGGCGAACGGATTCAGGGTCGATCTGCGCGCGCTCGAGGCTGCGATCACGCCGAAGACCCGGGCGATCTTCTTCGCGACGCCCAACAACCCGAGCGGTGTGATCCTGAGCGAGCGGGAGATCGAGGCGATCGGAGCGCTGGCCCGCCGCCACTCGCTGTGGATGGTGGCCGACGAGGTGTACGCCGGCCTCGCCCCCGGCGGGAAGGTGCCGAGCCTCGCCGCCCGGCTGCCCGAGCAGGTCGTGACCATCGGCAGCCTGTCGAAATCGCACGCGATGCCCGGATGGCGCGCCGGGTGGCTGGTGGGGCCTCGATCCCTGGTCGCGCACGTCGAAGCGCTGGCGCAATGCATGCTCTACGGACTTCCCGGCTTCATTCAGGAGGCCGCCGCCACGGCACTCAGGATATCGGCGGAAGCGGAGGCGCGAATCCGCGATTATTGCGCGACCCGGCGCGACATCCTGCTGGCGGGGCTCGCCGCGACGCCGCGCCTGCGCTGCTTCGCGCCCGATGCCGGAATGTTCATGCTGCTGGATGTGCGCGAGACCGGTCTCAACGGCCGGGATTTCGTGCGCGAGCTGTATGCGAGGGAGCGGGTGTCGGTTCTCGACGGAGGGGCCTTCGGGGAGGAGACGGGCGGCTGCGTGCGCGTCTGCTTTGCCGCCGACGAGTCGGAATTGCGCGAGGCCATCGTCCGCATCCGGCGCTTCGTCTCAACCCTGGCAAAATAGTCCTCCCTTAGAAAGCAGGAGGGTCATATGCCGCAGCCGGATCGCGAGATGGGTATCGTCGTCAACAAGGCCGGTGGGCCGGATGCGCTCGAATGGGTGCCGCTCGAGTCGCCGCTGCCGGGTCCGGGCGAGGTGCGCATCGCGCAGCGCGCCATCGGCGTCAATTTCATCGACACGTATTTTCGCAGCGGCCTTTATCCCTGGCCCTCGAGTCCCTTGATCCCGGGCGCCGAAGCGGCCGGCGTCGTCACGGAGGTCGGGCCCGGGGTCGAGGATCTCTCCGTCGGCGATCGCGTGGCCTATACCATGCCGCTCGGGGCCTATCGAACGCGCCGCACCGTATCCGCCGAGCGTCTGGTGAAGCTGCCCGATGAGGTCGATTTCGACGTGGCGGCCTCGGTCATGCTCAAGGGGCTCACGGCGCAGTTCCTGCTGACCAGCTGCCACCGGATCAACGAAGGGGACACGGTGCTGGTGCATGCCGCCGCGGGCGGCGTCGGCCTGTTGCTCGGACAGTGGCTGAAGCTCTTCGGCGCGACCTCCATCGGCACGGTGGGGTCCCCGGAGAAGGCGGCGCTCGCCAAGGCCAACGGCTACGATCACGTGATCGACTATCGCACCGAGGATTTCGTGGCGCGCGTCAAGGACATCACCGGCGCCCGCGGCTGCGACGTGGTCTACGACTCGGTCGGCAAGGATACCTGGCGGGGCTCGCTCAAATGCCTGCGGCTGCGCGGCATGTTCGTCCACTTCGGGCAGTCGTCGGGGATGATCGCCGACTTCAAGTTCTCCGACCTCGCTTCGGGCGGGAGCCTCTACGCCACGCGTCCGATGCTGTTCGACTACATCAAGAGCCGCGAGGACTTGACCGCGCGCGCCGGCGATCTGTTCGGGCGGATCGCCGCGGGGGAGATCAAGGCACATGTCGGACAGCGCATGCCGCTGCGCGAGGCGGCCGCCGCGCACCGCGAGCTCGAGGCACGGCGGACGATGGGCTCGACCGTGCTGACGGTCGACTAGGAGTGTGGGCGGTAGGAAGGAGGCTTCGGTTCCCTTCGACCTCCGCTCGGGCGTACCGCCCCGCCCGTCTGGGTCAGAGCTACGCGGGCACTGCTACCCGTTATAGGGTCCGACGTCCACCTGGGGGCCGCCTGATGAGCAGCGGTCTAGCCGCGGCCTCGAGACCCAACTACGGGTAGCAGTGCCCGCGTAGCTCTGACCCAGACGGGCGGGGCGGTACGCCCGAGCGGAGGTCGGGGAACCGGGCCTCCTTCCTACCGTCCACACTCCTGGTGGGCGCGCGGCCCCCGGGGGTGGCCGGAGCTCGATGCGCCGCCGAGCGTGCTACAGGTGCGCGTCGATGAACGCGGCCAGCTGCGCTTTCGACACGGCGCCCACCTTGGTGGCCACCACCTCGCCGTCCTTGAACAGCATGAGCGTCGGAATTCCGCGCACGTGGTACTGCGAAG
>DATAYZ010000024.1:0-3147 GCA_036272295.1 Steroidobacteraceae bacterium | reverse complement strand
TCATCGCCGCGACCAGATGCGGATCGGCATAGCCCAGCGCGTTCACCGCGATGCCGGCGTGGAAATCGAGATATCGGGTTCCGTCCTGGCTGATCAGGCGCACGCCCTCGCCCCGCTCGAAAGCGAGTGGCGATCTGGCGTAGGTGCCGTACAGCGCGGACATGATCTTCCCCTTGGGTGACTGGTGTTGCAAAAGCCCCACAAAAGACAAAAACGCGCGGCCTTTGGGCGCGCGTCGGAGCAGGCGAGATATGCCCGCGGGCCCCGGCAAAGTCAACTTTTGGACCCAAGTGACTGATTTGACTCGGGGGTCGGAACAGGGATGCCGGTGCGGGGTTTTCCCCGGTGAAAATCGGGGCGGAGTCTTGATCCCGGATTCGCCCGCCGTGTAGTATCCGGGGCGTTGGGACACGATATCTCGTGTGGCGGACCCTTCCGACCTACGATGCGTAGCGTTTTCGGCTGCTTGCGCGACTTGCGGCAGCACGGTGGAGGATTCCGTCCCTGAACGCGGTTAGGAGCAATACGGTATGGGCTGGACCGAAGAGCGCGTCGAGCTGCTGAAGAAACTTTGGCTGGAGGGGCTGTCGGCAAGCCAGATCGCCGGGATCCTGAGCGAAGGCGTCACGCGCAACGCGGTTATCGGCAAGGTGCACCGGCTGAAGCTTACCGGCCGCGCCAAGCCCGCCAGCTCGGCGCCGCGGGCGCGCACCGCGCCGCGGTCGCCCGGCATACGCCGCGTCTCCCCCGGCATACGCCGCGTCTCCCCCGGCATCGGCCGGTCGAGCTCGGGCATCGCCAGCATGATGAAGTCGCGGAGCATGTCGGCGGCGCCGATGCACGGCGCCACCGCGCTCAAGATTTCCGAGGAATTCGAGACCGAGGCCTATGTCGCCCCGCAGGTGCAGGAGCTGTTCATTCCGGTCGAGCAGCGACTGACGCTGCTGCAGCTCAACGAGCACACCTGCAAATGGCCGATCGGCGATCCGCTCACACCGGACTTCTACTTCTGCGGCAATGGCTCGGAAGAGGGCAAGCCGTACTGCGAATTCCACTCGCGGCGGGCCTACCACCAGCTCGAGAAGAAGAAGCACTGAGCGACCAGGCAGAATGATAAGGGCGTCCTGAGGGGCGCCCTTTGTATTTGTAGCGTCGTTCTACCCAAGGGCACTCAAGGCAGTCTCAGCCTACGGCCGCGAAGCGCTCGTCGAAGGCGTAGCCGGCGCCGCGGACGGTGCGGATCGGGTCGGCCTCACGGCCACGGTTGATGGCCTTGCGGAGGCGCCCGACATGGACGTCGACGGTGCGTTCGTCGACATAGACGTCGTTGCCCCACACCCCGTCGAGCAGCTGCTCGCGGGAATAGACCCGGCCGGGGTGGCGCATCAGATATTCGAGCAGGCGATATTCGGTGGGTCCGAGGTGCAGGTCGCGGCCGGCGCGGCGCACGCGGTGGCTCTGGCGGTCCAGTTCGAGGTCGCCGGCCTTGAGCAGGTTGCCGACCAGGGTCGGGCTGGCCCGGCGCAGCAGCGCCTGAATGCGAGCGACCATCTCGGGCATCGAGAAGGGCTTGACGATGTAGTCGTCGGCGCCCGTAGCGAGGCCGCGCACCCGCTCCTCCTCCTCGCCGCGCGCCGTCACCATGATGATCGGGGTGCGGGCCGTCTCGTCGCGCGAGCGCCAGCGGCGGGTGAGCTCGATGCCGCTCAGGCCCGGCAGCATCCAGTCGAGCAGGATGAGATCGGGGACGCCGTCGCGGATGCGCTCGACCGCCTCGTCGCCGCTTTCCGCGGCCACCACCCGAAACCCTTCGGCCTCGAGGTTGTAGCGCATCAGCTCGCTGAGGTCGGCCTCGTCCTCGACGATCAGGATGGTCGCCGTCATCGCGGTGCCTATTCCTTGATCTGGGTGCGGTGCAGTTCTTCGGTGGCGCTCGACATCTGCTTGCCGGTATCGAGGTAGAATGCCGCTTCGGCGATGTTGGTGGCGTGGTCGCCGACGCGCTCGAGGCTCTTGGAGCAGAACAGCAGATGCGTGCATTGCGTGATGTTGCGCGGGTCTTCCATCATGTAGGTGAGGAGTTCGCGGAACAGCGAGGTGTAGAGTGCGTCGATCTCCTCGTCGGAGTTGCAGACCTCGACCGCGGCGGCGGCGTTGCGGCTGGCATAGGCGTCGAGCGCCGCCTTCAGCTGGCGCAGGATCAGGTCCGACATGTGCTTGACGCCATTGTAGAACTTTGGCGTCAGACTCAGGCCCTCGATCTGCAGCGTGCGCCGCGCGATAGTCTTGGCCATGTCGCCGACACGCTCGAGGTCGCCGGCCACGTGGATGGCGGTGATGATGGCGCGCAAATCCTGCGCCATCGGCTGGCGCCGGGCGATCATCGAGACCGCCATGTCGTCGATCATGCGGTGCATCTCGTCGACCTGCTTGTCGCGCGCGACGATGTCGCGGGCCCGCGCGTGATCGAGCTTGAGCAGCGCCTGGGTGGCGTCGGCGACCGCGGCTTCGGTGAGCCCGCCCATCTCGGAGACGAGGGTGGCGAGCCGGGTCAGCTCGTCGTCGTAGGAGGCGACGGTGTGTTCGTGCGACGTAGCGGCCATGTGACGATCCTCTGGCTCAGCCGAAGCGGCCGGTGATGTAGTCGTGGGTGCGGGTCTGGGTCGGTGCGGTGAAGATGGTGCCGGTCTCGCCGAACTCCACCAGCTCCCCCAGATACATGAACGCGGTGTACTGGCTGGTGCGTGCCGCCTGCTGCATGTTGTGGGTAACGATGGCGATGCAGAATTCGGCGCTGAGCTCCTCGATCAGCTCCTCGATCTTGGCGGTCGAGATCGGATCGAGCGCCGAGGCCGGCTCGTCGAGCAGCAGCACTTCGGGACGGACGGCGACGGCGCGGGCGATGCAGAGGCGCTGCTGCTGGCCGCCCGACAGGCCGAGGCCCGACTGGCTGAGCTTGTCCTTGACCTCGGTCCACAGCGCCGCCTTGCGCAGCGCCGCCTCGACGCGGCCCTCCATGTCGGACTTGCCGACCTTCTCGTAGAGCCGGATGCCGAACGCGATGTTGTCGTAGATCGACATCGGGAACGGCGTCGGCTTCTGGAACACCATGCCGACCTTGGAGCGGAGCAGGTTCAGGTCCTCGCT
>DATAYZ010000023.1:0-19757 GCA_036272295.1 Steroidobacteraceae bacterium | reverse complement strand
CAGTTGGCGGCATGGTTCGAGGACTACAACGAGAGCCATCCGCACAAAGCCCTGCGAATGAAATCACCCCGTGAATTTATCCGCAGCTACCAGCCCGCGGCCTGTCCGGTCTGATGGGGCAACTCCAGATCGCCTTGACCTCGATCGCTGGGCAGACGACTATAAGAGCCGCAACGGGCATCTCGCGGCTCAATCTGAAAGGAAAAAGCCATGGGAAACCAAAAGACGTCGGGTCTCACAAAACGCGGTGGGATTTGGCATATCGACAAGCAGTTCAGAGGCGTCCGCATTCGGGAGAGCGCTTCAACTAGCAACCTCACGGAAGCCGTAGCTCTGCTCGCAAAGCGTATTGAGGCGATTCGAAAAACGTTGATTTACGGAGTTCGGCCGGAGAGGACTTTTCGTGCCGCTGCAACGAAGTATCTACAGGAGAACCAGCACAAGAGAAGCATTAGCGATGACGCGGGTCATTTGGCGATTCTCGACCCTTTCATCGGAGATATGTTTCTGTCTGGGGTGTACATGGAGAAGTTGCAGCCGTTCATCGACAAGCGCCGCAAAGATGGGGTGAAGACAAAGACGATCAATCTCTCACTCGAAGCGGTGCGTCGAATCTTAAGACTCGCAGCACTTGAATGGCGGGACGAGCGAGGGATGACGTGGTTAGAGACAGCGCCAAAGATCAAGCTGTTTCCGGTCACGGATGCTCGCAAGCCGCATTCCCTCTCGGTGGAGGAGCAGGAAGTTCTATTTCGCGAATTGCCGGTTCATCTACTGCGGATGGCATCGTACAAGGTGAATGCGGGCAATCGCGAGGAAGAAGTGTGCAGCTTGAAATGGGCATGGGAACAGAAGGTGGCTGACTTAGAGACATCGGTTTTCGTAATTCCGGGTGACAAGGTCAAAAATGCGGAGGATCGATTGGTGGTGTTGAACCGGGTTGCGAGATCAGCCATCGAGGCCGCGCGAGGAATGCATCCCGAGTACGTTTTCGTGCGTCAGGAAAAGGATGGTCGCAGCATCCCGATTAAGAAGATGTACGGCACTGCCTGGAAGAATGCTCGGGAGCGAGCAGCCGACGCGTGGGAGCGGTCGCATGGGACCGCGGCGCCACAAGGCTTTAGGCGAGTGAGAGTTCACGATCTGAAACACACCTTCGGCCGGAGGCTGCGTGCGGCGGGTGTGTCGTTCGAGGATCGACAGGATCTCTTAGGACACAAGAGCCGGCGGATCACGACGCATTACTCGGAAGCGGAGCTTGAGAATCTGATTACTGCCGCAGAAAAGGCATGCGATCTAAAGTCCCGCAGAACTCCCGCAATCTCCTGGGCATCAGGGGCGACCGGAAGTAGAGTCGAGACTAACGCGTTGATTTAGAAGTGGAAATTGGTAGCGGGGGTAGGATTTGAACCTACGACCTTCGGGTTATGAGCCCGACGAGCTGCCAGACTGCTCCACCCCGCACCAGGGAGCCGAGCATTCTACTCAGCCCCACCATCATTGCAAGCGGGTTGCAATTCTCCGTCAATCCGCGGCGGCGGCGTACCGGGCAACCCTGGAGCCTGGATCGCCGTTTCTGTTCTCTCGACGGCCTTGACTGAATCGCGAGCCTATTGAATCGCGAGCTTGCAGATCTGCAGCAGCGCGCCGGGCACGATGCCGATCACCATCACCGCGAGCGCATTGGCGCTCAGCACCACGCGCATCAGCGCCGATCCGCCCACCGGGACCGCGTCCTCGGCCGGCTCGTCGAAGTACATGAGCTTGACGATGCGCAGGTAGTAGAACGCGCCGACCACCGAGAACAGCACCGCGACCACGGCGAGCCAGGTGGCGCCGACGCCGACCACCGCCTGGATCACGCCGAGCTTGGCCCAGAAGCCGATGAACGGCGGGACGCCGGCGAGGCTGAACATCAGGATGGCCATCATGCCGGCGAACCAGGGGCTGCGGGCGTTGAGACCCTTGAAGTCGATCAGCTTGTCCGACTCGAAGCCCTGGCGGGCGAGCAGCAGCACCATGCCGAACGCGCCGGCGGCGACCAGGACGTAGCTGATCATGTAGAACATCGCGGCCTGATAGCCCTGCGCGGTGCCGGACAGGATGCCGAGCAGCACGAAGCCGACGTGTGAGATCGTCGAGTACGCCAGCATGCGCTTGATGTTGCTCTGGGCGAGCGCGACGATGTTGCCGATCGCCATCGACAGCACCGAGAGCACCACCAGCATCTGGCTCCAGTCGTGCACCGACCCGCCGAGGGCTTCGGGCAGCAGGCGCATGGCGAGCGCGAAGGCCGCGAGCTTCGACGCGGTGCCGATGAACACCGTGACGCAGGTGGGCGAGCCCTCGTACACGTCGGGAATCCACATGTGGAACGGCACGGCACCGAGCTTGAAGCCGATGCCGACGATCACGAAAGCAATGCCGAAGATCAGGCCGATGTTCTCGCCGAGACCCGCCTGGGCGGCGCTCGCGATCTGCGCGATCTCGAGGCTTCCGGTCACGCCGTACAGCACCGACATGCCGTACAGCAGCGTGCCCGAGGCCATGGAGCCGAGCACGAAGTATTTGATGGCGGATTCCGCCGCGATGCCGGACTCGCGGTCGAACGCGACCATGGCGTAGAGGCAGAGCGACATGAGCTCGAGCCCCAGGTAGAGCGTGATCAAGCTCCCGGCCGAGATCAGCACGAGGCCGCCGAGCGTCGCGAACAGCCCGAGCACGAAGTACTCGCCCTTCAGGATGGCCCGCCGGCGCAGATAGTCGATGGAGTACACGAACACCATGGCGACCACGAGGAGCATCGCGACTTTCAGCACCTGGGCCATGCGGTCGAGCTCGAACAGGCCGCCGAGCGCGACCACCCTGCCCTGCACCGGCTGCATCACGACCAGCACGCCCGTGATGAGCAGCACGATCACCGACAGCACGCCCGTGACGGCGCGCCGGTCCGAGCGCAGCAGCAGGTCCAGCATCAGGATGGCGCACGCGCTCAAGGCCAGGAAGATCTCCGGGCACGCATAGATCAGGCCGGCGTTGAACTGGCTGACGTTGAATGTGTCGATCGCGTGCATCAGCGCAGACCCCTGTCGATGGCGGATCCGCGCATCATGGCACCACCTTGGAGACCAGCAGCTGCTGGGCGAGGTGTGCGGTCGAGGCCCGCATGACATCGAGCAGCGGCGCCGGCCACACACCGACGATGAGCACGGCGAGCGCGAGCGCCCCGAGCACGAGGAACTCCCGTCCGTTCAGATCCTTGAGCGCGGCGACCTTCTCGTTCGCGACCGCGCCGAAGATCACGCGCTTCACCAGCCACAGCGTGTAGGCCGCCCCCAGCACGAGGATCGTGGCCGCGAGGAACGCATACCAGACGTTCGCCTTGAACGAGGCGAGGATCACCAGGAACTCGCCGATGAAGCCGGAGGTTCCCGGCAGGCCGGAGTTCGCCAGCGCGAACAGCACCATGAACGCCGCGAAGTACGGCATGGTGTTGATCACGCCGCCGTAGGCGCTGATCTCACGGCTGTGCACCCGGTCGTACATGACGCCGACGCACAGGAACATCGCGCCCGAGATCAGGCCGTGCGAGAGCATCTGCACCACCGCGCCGTCCAAGCCAAGCTCGATGCCGGCGGTGCGCCCGGTGTGCTGCACGATCTGAAACGCGATGAACATGCCGAGCGTGACGAAGCCCATGTGGGCGATGGAGGAGTACGCGATCAGCTTCTTCATGTCGCGCTGGACCAGCGCGACGAATCCGATGTAGACGACGGCAATCAGCGACAGCGCGATGATCAGCCAATCGAGCGAGCGGCTGGCATCCGGGGTGATCGGCAGCGAGAAGCGCAGGAAGCCGTATCCGCCCATTTTCAACATGATGGCGGCCAGCACCACCGATCCGCCGGTCGGCGCCTCGACGTGCGCGTCCGGCAGCCACGTGTGCACCGGCCACATCGGCACCTTGACGGCAAAGGCGGCGAAGAATGCGAGGAAGATGAACGTCTGCTCGCGCAGGGTGAGCGGCATGTGCTGGAAGCCGGCGAGCTCGTAGCTGCCGGCCTTGAGATACAGATAGATCAGCGCGACCAGCATCAGCACCGAGCCGATGAATGTGTACAGGAAGAACTTGATGGTCGCGTACACGCGCCTGGGCCCGCCCCACACTCCGATGATGATGAACATCGGGATCAGCATGGCCTCCCACAGCACGTAGAACAGCGCCGCGTCGAGCGAGGCGAACACGCCGTTCATCAGGCCCTCGAGGATCAGGAACGAGGCCATGTACTGGGCCACGCGTTTGCTCACGTTCTCCCAGCTCGCGATCACGACCAGCACGGTGGTGAAGGTGGTCAGGAGGATCAAGGGCATCGAGATGCCGTCGACGCCGAGGTAGTAATCGGCGTGCAGGGTCGCGATCCAGGGCGCGCGCTCCACGAACTGCATGGCCGCCGTGCCCCGGTGGAACCCGGTCCAGAGCGGAATGCTGAACAGGAACGTCGCGAGGCTGACCACCAGCGACATCCAGCGGGCGCCGTGCTCGTGGCGGTTGAGCCCGAGCACCACGAAGCCGCCGATGATGGGCAGCCAGACGAGCAGAGACAGGAGGTGAAGGTTGCTCACGTGCGCCACACGATCCACATGAGGAAGCACGCGAGACCCAGGATCATCGCGAACGCATAGTGGTAGAGATAGCCGGATTGCGCGTAGCGCATCACCGAGCCGAGCCACCCGACCGTGCGGGCGCTGCCGTTCACCGCGACCCCGTCGATCAGGGCCTGATCGCCGACGTGCCACAGGCCGGAGCCGATCAGCCGTGCGAGCCGCATGATCACGTGCTCGTTGAACCAGTCGAAGTAGTACTTGTTGACCAGGATCTCGTAGAGCCACTTGAACGAGCGCTCGGCGGAATCCGCGAGCGCCGGCTTCTTCAGGAAGAACAGCCAGGCGGTCGCGACGCCGGCGGCGGCGAGCCAGACCGGCAGATGCCCGAAGGCCGACGCCACGAAGGCGGCGGAGCCGTGGAATTCCTCGCCGCCGCGCGCCAGCACGTCATTGGCGGGCAGCACGTGGATCGCACCGTCGAAGTAGCCTCCGAACAGCATGGGCTTCACCGTGAACCAGCCGACCAGGGCCGACGGAATGGCGAGCAGAATCAGCGGCAGCGTGACCACCCAGGGACTCTCGTGCAGGTGCTCCTGCGTGTGATGATCCATGCGCTCCTTGCCGTGGAAGGTCATGAAGAACATGCGGAAGGTGTAGAGCGCCGTGATGAAGACGCCGGCCACGACGCAGAAGTAGGCATAGCCCGAGCCGAAGCGAGGGGACTGCGAGACCGCGTCGATGAGGGCGTCCTTGGAGAAGAATCCCGACGTTCCCGGGAATCCGATCAGCGCCAGCGCGCCGACCAGGCAGGTCCAGTAGGTGATCGGCATGTACCTGCGCAGGCCGCCCATCTTGCGCATGTCCTGCTCGTGGTGCATGGCGATGATCACCGAGCCCGCCGCGAGGAACAGCAGCGCCTTGAAGAACGCGTGCGTCATCAGGTGAAAGATGCCGGCGCCGTAGGCCGATGCGCCGAGCGCCACGGTCATGTAGCCGAGCTGCGAAAGCGTCGAGTAGGCGATCACCCGCTTGATGTCGTTCGCAACGATCCCGAGCAGCCCCATGAAGAACGCCGTCGTCGCGCCGATGATCAGCACCACCGAGAGCGCGGTGTCGGACAGCTCGAACAGCGGCGACATGCGCGCCACCATGAAGATGCCCGCGGTCACCATGGTCGCCGCATGGATCAGCGCCGAGATGGGGGTCGGGCCCTCCATGGAGTCGGGCAGCCACACGTGCAGCGGCACCTGGGCCGATTTGCCCATCGCGCCCACGAACAGGCAGATGCAGGCGAAGGTGATCGCCGACCAGCTCACCGTGCTCGACACGTGGACCTGCGCCGCGACCAGGTCCTGGGCATGGGCGAAAACGGTGGCGTAGTCCAGCGAGCCCGTGTAGCGCAGCACCGCCGCGATGCCGAGCACGAAGCCGAAGTCGCCGATGCGGTTGACCAGGAACGCCTTGAGGCTGGCGAAGATGGCGGACTCGCGCGTGTACCAGAAGCCGATCAGCAGGTAGGACACGACGCCCACCGCTTCCCAGCCGAAGAACAGCTGCATGAAGTTGTTCGACATCACCAGCATGAGCATGGAGAAGGTGAACAGCGAGATGTAGCTGAAGAAGCGCGTGTACCCGTCGTCGTCGTGCATGTAGCCGATGGTGTAGATGTGCACCATCAGCGATACGAAGGTCACCACCACCATCATCATCGCCGTCAGCCGGTCGATGAGGAAGCCGACGTTGAGCGTGAGCCCGTCGCTGACCAGCCAGGTGTAGACCGTGCCGTTGAACGGGGCCATCCCCTCGCCGACGATCCGGTAGAGCACGTAGAAGGACAGCGCGCAGGAGATCCCGACGCCGAGAATGGTGACGCTGTGCGCCCCCGCCCGGCCGATCACGCGGCCGAAGAGACCCGCGATGACGGCCGCGGCCAGCGGGGCCAGGGCGATGGTGAGGTAGATGGGTTCCATGGCGTCTATCCCTGCAGCGTGTCGAGATTCTCGACTTCGATGCTGCGGCGCTCGCGGAACACCACCACCAGGATCGCGAGGCCGATGGCGGCCTCGGCCGCCGCCACGGTCAGGATGAAGAACACGAAGATCTGGCCGCTGATGTCGCCGAGGAAGCGCGAGAACGCGATGAAGTTGAAGTTCACCGCCAGCAGCATCAGCTCGATGCACATGAGCAGCAGGATCACGTTCTTGCGGTTCAGGAACACGCCCGCCACCGCGATCGCGAACAGGATGCCCGACAGGGTCAGCACGTGGGTGAGCGTGATCATCAGCGGTTCTTCTCGGAGGCCATCTTGACGAGTCGGACGCGGTCCTTGGCGCGGACCGCGACCTGCTTGGAAATGTCCTGCGGCTTCGCGCCGGTGCGGGTGCGCAAGGTGAGCACGATGGCGGCGACGCTCGCCACCAGCAGGATCACCGCGGCGATCTGCGCCGGATAGGCATAGCGGGTGAAGAGCACGACGCCGAGCTCGCGCGTGTTCGAATACGGGACCGGCAGCGGCGGCGCGCTCTTCAGGCTCATGCCGCCCAGGTGCTTGACCACGTAGACGTTGATCATGGCAAAGACCACGAAGCCCGCGACCGTGACCGCCAGCGGCCAGTAGGCCGCGATTCCCTTGCGCAGCTCCTCGACGTTGACGTCGAGCATCATGACCACGAACAGGAACAGCACCATCACCGCGCCGACGTAGACGAGCACGAGCACGATGCCGAGGAACTCGGCGTCGAGCAGGACCCAGATGATGGCGCTGCAGAAGAAGCAGAGCACCAGGAGCAGCGCCGAGTGCACCGGATTCCTGGCGAGGATGACGCCCAGGGCGCCCGCCACCAGGATCGCCGCGAAGATGAAGAACAGGATCTCCGGGAACATCAGCGGTACCGCGCGTCCGCGGCCCTGTCGGCCGCGATCATCGCCTCGTAGCGCTCGCCGATGCCGAGCAGCTTGTCCTTGCTCATGATGTTCTCGCCGCGGCTCTCCATGTGGTACTCGTGGATGCGCGTCTCGACGATGGCATCCACCGGACAGGCCTCCTCGCAGAAGCCGCAGTAGATGCACTTGAACAGGTCGATGTCGTAGCGCGTGGTGCGGCGCGTCCCGTCCGGGCCGACGCCGGACTCGATCGTGATCGCGAGCGCCGGGCACACCGCCTCGCACAGCTTGCACGCGATGCAGCGCTCCTCGCCGTTCGGGTACCGGCGCAGGGCATGCAGGCCGCGGAAGCGGCCGCTTTGCGGCGTCTTCTCCTCGGGATAGTTCACCGTCACCTTGCGCGCCCAGAGGCTCTTCCAGGTCACGCGCAGCCCCTGCAGCAGCTCTCCCAGGAGGTAGGTCTTGAGTAGGTTGCGCATCAGACGTGCCTCCAGGGTCCGACGTGGGCGTACGCCATGAAGCCCTCGACCAACAGCCACACCAGGGTCACCGGGATCAGCGCCTTCCAGCCGAGACGCATGATCTGGTCATAGCGGTAGCGCGGAAAGGTCGCGCGCAGCCACAGGAACACGAACATGGGAACGAGCGTCTTCAGCCCCAGCCAGACGAAGCCCGGCTGCGCGAGCAGCGAGCCGGCGTCGATCCAGCCGTCGAAGGGCGAGAGCCAGCCGCCGAAGAAGAACACGACGGTGAGTATGGAGATCAGGATCATGTTGACGTATTCGGCGATGAAAAAGAGCGCGAACGCCATGCCCGAATAGTCGACGTGAAAACCCGCCACGATCTCCGACTCG
This sequence comes from Steroidobacteraceae bacterium, assembly GCA_036272295.1. Classification (GTDB taxonomy): domain Bacteria; phylum Pseudomonadota; class Gammaproteobacteria; order Steroidobacterales; family Steroidobacteraceae; genus Bog-1198. The sequence goes on along the minus strand of DATAYZ010000023.1, from coordinate 11,415 downwards.
CCTTCCGCCACGTCGAAGGGCGCGCGGTTGGTCTCGGCGACGCCGGAGATGAAATACACCAGCATGAGCGGGAACAGCCAGGTCCAGTTCCAGCCGAACAGGCCGTGCTGGCGCCCGATGATCTCGCCGACGTTGAGGCTGCGCGAGGCCATGAGCACGCCCACCATGGCAAAGCCCATGGCGATCTCGTACGCGACGATCTGCGCCGCGGAGCGCATGGCGCCGAGGAACGCGTACTTCGAGTTCGCCGCCCACCCCGCGAGGATGATGCCGTACACGCCCATGGAGGTGAGCGCGAGAATGTAGAGGAGCCCGGCATCGATGTTCGCGAACGCGTGCTCGGGACGCAGCGGGATCACCGCCCAGATCGCGAGCGACGGAACCAGCGCGAGGAACGGCGCGAGCCGGAACAGGAATCCGTTCGCGTTCGCAGGAATCACGATCTCCTTGAACATGAGCTTGACCACGTCGGCGAAGGGCTGGGCGCCGCCCTTGAAGAACGGCAGATTGACGCGATTCGGGCCCTTCCTCGCCTGCATCCAGCCGATCACCTTGCGCTCGGCGAGCGTGTAGAACGCCATGCAGAGGATCAGCGCGACCACGACCATGACCGCCTGCACCAGCGTCAAGAGCGGAAAGGTCCAGTACGGCGTGATCAAGCCGGACAGCCAGTCGCGCAGCGGGGTCCAATCCCACATCAGATCACGGTGCGGGTCATGCGCCCGTCCTTCGTCTTGGACAATGGCTCGGAGCCGCGCACCAGCGCGTCCGTTTGATACGGCGGAATGTCGACCCAGGCCGCCGCGCCGCTGCCGGCCGCCGCGTCGCTGCCAGCCGCGGCGACACCGCTTGCGGCGCCGCGCGCGGTCGCGCCGTTGCGGGTCGGCTCTACGCGATCGCCGCAGAGCGCCTTCACCGCGTCGCGAATCTCATCGCTGCTGTCATAGTCGATGCCGTGGACGTTGAGGAGGTTCGCGAGGACCCGCAGCACCTTCCAGCCCGGGCGGCTCTCACCGAACGGTCTGGCGGCGCCGGCCCAGCTCTGCCAGCGGCCCTCACCGCTCACGTAGGTGCCGGACCCTTCGGCGAATGAGCCGATCGGCAGCACGATGTGCGCCGCGGCCCGCAAGGACTCGGGCAGGTGGGTGGTCGCCGCGATCACGAGCTCGGCCCCGCCGAGCGCGGATTTCGCGTCGACCGGCAGATCCATGGCGGGATCGATGGCGCCCAGCAGCACGTAGGCCTTGAGGCGCGCCTCGAGCATGGCGCGCGCCGTCAGGCCCGCGGCGTCGATGGAGGCTCCGCCCGGCTCGCGATGCGGCACGGCCCCCGCGAGATACGCCCCGGCGGAATTCGCGCCCTCGGTGATGCAGCCGACGCTCGCGCCGGCGAGCTCGCCGAGCGCGCCGGCGAGCGCCTTGATCTCGGCATAGGCCGGATGGCGCTGCGCCAGCGTGCCCAGGATGATGGCGCGGCGCGTGCCGCTGCGCAGCGCCTGCGCGACCGAGCGATGGGCGTCGCCCACCGCCGCGTCGGGCGTGCCGGCCGGAACGTCCTTGCCTTCGGCCGCCGCGGCCGCGCGCACGATGCCGGCGAGCTCGCCGACGAAGTCGGCCTCCTCCACGTCGTAGGCGGCCACGGGAAACAGGTACTCGAAGGGCCGCGGATTGAGGAATGCCACCTTCGCGCCGGACTTGGCGATCGCCGCCTTGCGCAGCCGGTGCGCGAGCATCGGCATCTCGTGGCGCAGGTTCGAGCCGATGACGAGCACGCCCTCGAGCTTCTCGACGTCCGCGATGGGCAGTCCCAGGCTCGGGAACGCGGGCTCGGCCGCCGCGCCGCGAAAATCGAGCTGGCGCAGCCGATGATCGACGTGCGGGCTGCCGAGATGGCGCGCGATGCGCGCGAAGAGATGGAGCTCCTCGACCGTGGCACTCGGCGAAGCCAGGAATCCGAGCGCTTTGCCGTCCGCGGAGCCGGACACCCGCTGCAGGCCTTCCGCCGCCGCGTTGAGAGCGACCTCCCAGTCGACCGGCTGCAGAGTGCCGTCGATGCGGATCATCGGCTGCGAGACGCGCTCGGGCGAGTACATGCCCTCGAAGCCGAAGCGGTCGCGGTCGGCGATCCAGGTCTCGTTGATGGCCTCGTTCTCGCGCGGCACCATCCGCATCAGCCGCCCGCGCAGCACGTGCCCGTAGATGTTGGTCCCGAAGGCATCGTGCGGCGACACCAGCGGGTGCTGGGTCATCTCCCACGCGCGGGCGTTGTAGCGGAACGGCTTGTTGTTGAGCGCGCCCACGGGGCACAGGTCGATGATGTTGGCGGAGAGCTCGTGATCGACGCTCTGCTCGATGTAGGTGCCGACCTCCATGTTCTCGCCGCGGCCGGTGGTGCCCATCTGCGGGTAGCCCTGGATCTCCTGGCCGAAGCGGATGCAGCGCGTGCACTGAATGCAGCGGGTCATGTCCGTCGAGACCAGGGGCCCGAGGTTCTTGTCCTTGACGACGCGCTTCCTCTCGCTGAAGCGCGAGATGTCGCGGCCGTACCCGAGGGCCAGGTCCTGCAGCTCGCACTCGCCGCCCTGATCGCAGATCGGGCAGTCGAGCGGATGATTGATGAGCAGGAACTCCATGGTCGCGCGCTGCGCAGCCACGGCCTTCGGCGACCGGGTGAACACCTTCATCCCCTCGGTCACCGGCGTCGCGCAGGCCGGCAGCGGCTTCGGCGCCTTCTCCACCTCGACCAGGCACATGCGGCAGTTGGCCGCGACGGTCAGCTTCTCGTGATAGCAGAAGCGCGGGATGTAGATGTTCGCGGGGTCGGTGGCCTGCATGATCATCTGACCCTTGCGGGCCTTGACCGGTACGCCGTTGACCTCGATGTTGACCGTGTCGTCGCTCATCTCACCCTCAAGCCGCAGCGGCCGCCGCGGCGGCCGCCGCGCCGGCGGCGCCGTCGACGATGGAGCGGCCCTTGTGCTCGATCATGTACTTGAACTCGTGGCCGAAGTGCTTCAGGAAGCTCTGCACGGGCCACGCCGCCGCATCGCCGAGCGCGCAGATGGTGTGACCCTCGATGCGGTTCGCCACGTCGAGGAGCAGCCCCAGATCCTCGCTCCGGCCCTGGCCCCCGATGATGCGTTTCAGCATGCGGTCGAGCCAGCCGGTGCCCTCGCGGCAGGGCGTGCACTGACCGCAGGACTCGGACATGTAGAAGCGTGCCAGCCGCTCGAGCGCGCGCACCATGCAGGTGCTCTCGTCCATGACGATGACCGCGCCCGTGCCGATGGACGAGCCCGCCTTCTTGACCGAGTCGTAGTCCATGTTGGTCTGCCACATGATGTCGGCGGGCAGCACCGGGCAGGACGAGCCGCCCGGAATCACCGCCTTCAGCTTGCGTCCCTTCCATACGCCGCCCGCGAGCTCCATCAGGTCCTTGAACGGAATGCCGAACGGCAGCTCGAAGTGGCCCGGCTTGTTCACGTGCCCGGAGATGGAGAAGATGATCGTGCCGCCGGAGTTCACCGGCCCGAGGCCCGCGAACCACGCCGCTCCCTGGCGCAGGATGGTCGGCACCGAGGCAAAGCTCTGCGTGTTGTTGATGGTCGTCGGCTTGCCGTACAGGCCGAAGTTCGCCGGGAAAGGCGGCTTGAACCGCGGCTTGCCCTGCTTGCCCTCGAGCGATTCGAGCAGCGCCGTCTCCTCGCCGCAGATGTACGCGCCGGCGCCGATGAACATGTGCAGGTCGAAGTCGACGCCGGAGCCCATGATGTTCCTGCCGAGCAATCCCGCGGCATAGGCCTCGGCGAGCGCCTCCTGGAAGCGCGGGATCGGCTCGCCCAGGAACTCGCCGCGGATGTAGTTGTAGCCGACCGTCGCGGTCATGGCATAGCCGCCGATGGCCATGCCCTCGATCACCGAGTGCGGGTTGTAGCGCAGGATGTCGCGGTCATGGCAGGTGCCGGGCTCGGACTCGTCCGAGTTGCACACCACGTACTTCTGCACCGGCGAGGAGCGCGGCATGAAGCTCCACTTCACGCCGGTCGGGAAGGCCGCGCCGCCGCGGCCGCGCAGGCCCGACGACTTGACCTCCTCGATGACCTTCTCGCGCGGCGTCTGCTCGCGCAGGATCTTCTCCCACGCCTGATAGCCGCCCGACTTGCGGTAGCCCTCGAGCGTCCAGGAGCGCTCGTGCCGGAGCGCGTCGAACACCACCAGGTTCTGCTCGTACGCCATCAGGAGCTCCCGCTCATTTCAGCTCGTCCAGGATCTTGTCGACGCTCTCGGGCGTCAGGTTCTCGTGGAACACGTGGTCGGCCATGAGCATGGGCGCCCCCGTGCAGGCGGCCAGGCATTCCTCCTCCCTCTTCAGGTAGATGCGCCCATCCGGCGTGCTCTCGCCGAGCTTGATGCCGAGCTTCCTCTCGCAGTGCGCCACGATGTCCTCCGCGCCGCGCAGCATGCAGGAGATGTTGGTGCAGACCGAGACGTGATGCCGGCCGACCGGCCGGGTCTCGAACATCGAGTAGAACGTCGCGACCTCGTACACGTGGATGGGTGGCAGGCCGAGATACGCGGCGACCGCATCCATGAGCTCGGCGGTGAGATGACCATGGTTCTCGTGCTGGGCCGCGTGCAGCGCCGAGATGACGGCGGAGCGCTTGCGGTCGGGCGGAAACTTCGCCACCCAATGATCGATCTTCTCGCGGACGTGGGCCGACAGCTCGACGCTCATCGATCGATCTCTCCGAAGACGATGTCCTGGGTGCCGATCACCGCCACCACGTCGGCGAGCATGTGTCCGCGCACCATCTCGTCGAGCGAGGCGAGATGCGCGAAGCCCGGCGCCCGCACCTTCAGCCGATACGGCTTGTTTGCGCCGTCGGACACGAGATACACGCCGAGCTCGCCCTTCGGCGCCTCGACGGCCGCGTAGGTCTCGCCTTCCGGCACGCAATAGCCCTCGGTCATGAGCTTGAAGTGGTGGATCAGCGATTCCATGTCGCCCTTCATCTCCTCGCGCCGCGGCGGACGTACCTTGCGGTCGTCGATCATGACGGGGCCGGGGTTGGCGCGCAGCCATGCGATGCACTGATCGATGATGCGGGTCGACTGGCGCAGCTCCTCGATGCGTACGAGATAGCGGTCGTAGCAGTCGCCGTTGAGGCCGACCGGGATGTCGAAGTCCATGCGGTCGTAGACATCGTACGGCTGCTTCTTGCGCAGGTCCCACTCGACGCCCGAGCCCCGCAACATCGGTCCGGAGAAGCCGAGCTGCATGGCGCGCTCCGGGGTGACGACGCCGATGTTGACGGTGCGCTGCTTCCAGATGCGGTTGTCGGTGAGCAGGGTCTCGTACTCATCGACGCAGGCCGGGAACCGCCGGGTGAAGTCGGCGATGAAGTCGAGCATGCCGCCCGAGCGCCGCTCGTTGAGGCGGTCGACGTCCTTCTTGGAGCGCCACTCCGAGTACTGATACTTCGGCATGGCATCCGGCAGATCGCGATACACGCCGCCCGGCCGGTAATAGGTCGCGTGCATGCGCGTGCCGGACACCGCCTCGTAGCAGTCCATGAGGTCCTCGCGCTCGCGGAACGCGAACAGGAACACGGTCATCGCGCCGATGTCGAGGGCATGGGCTCCGAGCCACATGAGATGGTTCAGGATCCGCGTGATCTCATCGAACATCACGCGGATGTACTGGGCGCGCTCCGGGGGCTCGATCCCGAGGAGGCGCTCGATGGCCATCACGTAGGCGTGCTCGTTGCACATCATCGATACGTAATCCAGCCGATCCATGTAGCCGATCGTCTGGTTGAAGGGCTTGGTCTCGGCCAGCTTCTCGGTCCCGCGGTGCAGGAGGCCGATGTGCGGATCGGCCTTTTGGATGACCTCGCCGTCCATCTCGAGCACCAGGCGCAGCACGCCGTGGGCCGCGGGGTGCTGCGGTCCGAAGTTCATGGTGAAGTTGCGGATCTCAGCCATTCGGTTTCGTGTCCGGCTCGACCGGCGCCCGCGTGAGCGCGGGATCATAACGATTGTCGTGACGGATGACCTTGGGCACGAGCGTGCGCGGCTCGATGCTCACCGGCTGGTACACGACGCGGCCCTTCTCGGGGTCGTAGCGCACCTCGACGTTCCCGGACAGCGGAAAGTCCTTGCGGAACGGATAGCCGATGAAGCCATAGTCGGTGAGCAGCCGCCTGAGGTCGGGGTGGCCCCTGAAGAGAATCCCGTACAGATCGAAGGCCTCGCGCTCGAACCAGTCGACGCCGGCCCAGATGCCCGTGACCGAATCGACCATCGGCTCCGCATCGTCGGGACAGAACACCTTGAGCCGCACCCGCTGGTTCAAGGACACGGACAGGAGGTTGTAGACCACCGCGAAGCGCCGCCCCTTCGCGACGGTCGGGGGCGGCTCGTCTTCTTTCGGGCCTCGCGCCACGCCGCGGCTGAAGCCCGAGGCGGTCGCGCCCTCGGTCTTCCACTCGGCGCGGCCGTGGTCCAGAAAGTCCACGCCGCACACGTCCATGCACATCTCGAACTTGAGCTCGGGCGCATCGCGCAGGGTGCGCGCGGTGTCGAGCAGCGCGTCCGCCGCGACCTCGTAGGAGGCCTCGCCGGTATGGGTGGGGATGCGCGTGAGGCCGGTGGCGATCGCCGCCGCAATGGCGGTCTCAAGGCGGTCCAGGCGGCTCGGCGCTCGGCCTTCCGCCGCCCCGGTGGGCGTGGCACTCATCGCATGATCGCCTTGTTGCGCCTGATCTTGTTCTGCAGCTGGATGATGCCGTAGAGCAGGGCCTCGGCGGTCGGCGGGCATCCGGGCACGTACACGTCGACCGGAACGATGCGGTCGCAGCCCCGCACCACCGCATAGGAGTAATGGTAGTAGCCGCCGCCGTTCGCGCACGAGCCCATGGAGATGACCCAGCGGGGCTCGGCCATCTGGTCGTAGACCTTGCGCAGCGCCGGCGCCATCTTGTTGACCAGGGTGCCCGCGACGATCATCACGTCGGACTGCCGCGGACTCGGGCGAAACACCACGCCGAACCGGTCGAGGTCATAGCGCGCCGCGCCCGCGTGCATCATCTCGACCGCGCAGCAGGCGAGGCCGAAGGTCATGGGCCAGAGCGACCCGGTGCGGGCCCAGTTGATCAGCTTGTCGACCGTGGTCACTTCGAAGCCGCGCACAGCCGGAGCGTCGGCAGTCGCGGCTTCTAGTCCCATTCGAGCGCCCCTTTCTTGTAGTCGTACACCAGGGCGACGACCAGGACCAGGGCGAAGATCAGCATGGCGATCAGCCCGAAAGTCCCGGTGCTGTCGAGCGAGACGGCCCAGGGGAAGAAAAATGCGATCTCCAGGTCGAACACGATGAAGATGATGGCGACCAGGTAGTAGCGCACGTCGAAGCGCATGCGCGAATCCTCGAAGGCCTCGAAGCCGCACTCATAGGGGGAAAGCTTCTCTGCGTCGGGGCGGCGGGGGCCCAGAATCCATCCCAGGGTGAACAACGCGAGGCCCAAGACGGAGGCTAAACCCAAAAAAATCAAGATCGGCAGGTACTGTCTCAGCATACGCGTCCGGGTCGCTCGATTGACCATAATTGTAGCAGGAGCGCGCGCGTGTTGCGTTGCGTAAAGAACGCCGCGAACGCTCCGACCACAAGATGGTGCCGACGGCCGGACTCGAACCGGCACAGGTTGCCCCACTAGCCCCTCAAACTAGCGCGTCTACCAATTCCGCCACGTCGGCTTGCAACTTGCCAGGCGGCTTGCGCCGCCAAACTCCTACGGGGTTCGCTTGGCGAGCCCCGACAAACAAGCGGCGCTTCGCGCCGGTACGAAAAGACATCACCGTTACTTCTTCGCCGGAGGCGCGGGGATCGCGGGTGGCGCCGTCGTCGTCGCCGCCTGCGCCGCCCGCTCGAGCACGCTGGTCGGCGCGGAGGCGGTGGGATGCCCGCTCATGTACGCGAGCGTCAGGCTGGTGATGAAGAACAGCGCGGCGAAAACCGCCGTCAATTTCGAAAACAACGTGCTCGTGCCGCGCGCACCGAACACCGTGCCCGACGCGCCCGACCCGAATCCGGCGCCCGCCTCGGCGCCCTTGCCACGCTGCATCAGCACGAGCCCGGTGATCAGGCAGGCCAGGATCACGTGAACGACCAGAATGAAACCATGCAGCATTAGCGATCTCTCAATGTCGGACGGCCGCCGCCGCGCAAATCTTCAAGAACTCGTCGGCGCTCAGCGAAGCGCCGCCGATCAGTCCGCCGTCCACGTCGGGCTTGGCGAACAGCTCGGCGGCATTGCCGCCCTTGACGCTGCCGCCGTAAAGAATCCGCAGCTGGTGCGCTATTTTAGCATCTTGGGCCTCGATCCGGCCGCGGAGAAATGCGTGCACGTCCTGCGCCTGCTCCGGCGAGGCCGTGCGCCCCGTGCCGATGGCCCATACCGGCTCGTAAGCGATGAGCGCGTGCGCGAATCCCTGCACGCCGTGCATGGAGACGACCGCATCGAGCTGGCGCGAGATCACCGACTGGGTGTGGTGTTTCTCGCGTTCCTCGAGCGACTCGCCCACGCACAGGATCGGCGTCAAGCCCGCCTCCAGCACCGCGGCGAACTTGCGGGCCACCAGCGCATCGTCTTCGTGATACCAGCGGCGCCGCTCGGAGTGCCCCACGATGACGTAGGAGCAGCCCACGTCCTTCAGCATGGAGGCGCACACCTGGCCGGTGAAGGCGCCCGCGGACTCGGCGCACACATCCTGCGCGCCGACGCCGATGCGGCCGTCCTCGAGCATGCGCACCGCGTCCGTCAAGTAGACATAAGGAGGGAACACGACGATGTCGATCGGCCACTCCGGCCGGACGCTCATTTCCAGCTCGGAGAGCAGGGCTTGATTGGAAGCCCGCGAGCCGTGCATTTTCCAGTTACCCGCGACCATCGGGCGACGCATACGCTTACCTTGCAAGCCCAGGCCGCTCTCGGCCCTTGACGAAGGCGGCGAAGATTAGCCGCGCAGGCCGCTAACTGCAAGTCCTTAATCTAAGAGGGTTTGGCCACCGCCGCGACCACGGCCGCGATGTCCCCGGCGCCCTTCTTGACCATGGCCGCGTCGTAGCCCTCGACCATCACCCGGATGACCGGCTCGGTCCCCGAGGGGCGGAGCACGATGCGCCCCCGGCCCTCGAAGCGGCGCTCCACCTCGTTGGCGACCGCCGCGACCGACGGCTCGGCCAGGGGGTCGAAGCGCTTGGAGACGCGCACGTTGAGGAGCACCTGGGGATACTTGCGCATGCCTGCCGCCAGCTCGGCGAGGCCCGAGCCCGTCTCCTTCATGATCTTGAGCACCTGCAGCGCACTGATCAACCCGTCGCCGGTGGTGGTCTTGTCCAAGCACAGGATGTGGCCCGAGGTCTCCCCGCCGAGGGTGCCGCCGAGCTCGTTCAGCATCCCCAGCACGTAGCGGTCGCCCACCTGCGCCCGGCGGAAGTCGATGCCGGCATCCCGCAGCGCGTGCTCCAGCCCGAGGTTGCTCATGACCGTGCCGACCACCGGACCCTTGAGCTCCCCCTGCTCCCGGCGATGGCGAGCCAGGATGTAGAGGAGCTGATCGCCGTCCACCGTGCGCCCGAGCTCATCCACCATCACCACGCGGTCGCCGTCGCCGTCGAGCGCCAGTCCGAGCTGGGCCCGCACGCCGGGCACGGTCAGCTGGAGCAGCTCCGGGGCGGTCGACCCGCAGCCATCGTTGATGTTGCGGCCGTTGGGCGAGCAGCCGATGGGCACGATCTCCGCGCCGAGGTCCGCGAGCACCCGGGGCGCCACCTTGTATCCCGCGCCGTTGGCGCAATCGATCACGATCTTGAATCCCTTGAGACTCATGTCGAGGGGGATCGTCGAGGCGCAGAACTCCTGGTAGTGAACGCGGCTCCGATCGATGCGCGTCGCCCGGCCGAGGCGCTCCGACACCTGCGTCACCACCGGAACGTCGAGCAGGGACTCGATCTCGGCCTCCGCTTCGTCCGAGAGCTTGCTGCCGGTCGCATCGAAGAACTTGATGCCGTTGTCCTGGTAGCTGTTGTGCGAGGCGCTGATGACGACCCCGAAGCTGCACCCGAGGTGCTGGGTCATGTAGGCGATGCCCGGGGTCGGCAGGGGCCCGATGAGCATCACATCGACGCCCGCGGCGACGAAGCCGGCCTCCAGCGCCGACTCGAACATGTAGCCCGACACCCGGGTGTCCTTGCCGATGAGCACCCGGCCGCCGCCGGGCGCCAGCACGCGTGCCGCGGCGCTCGCCAGCCGCAGCGTGAAATCCACGGTCATCGGCGTCTCGCCGACCCGGCCGCGCACTCCGTCGGTGCCGAAATACTGGTTCTTCAAGCCTTGCTCCTCAAGATTCGGTCCCGCCGCCGGCCAGGACCGCGGCCACCATGACGATGGCCTCGCGGGTCGCGGCCACATCGTGCGTGCGAATGATACGGGCTCCCTTCGCCACCGCCAGTGATGCCAGTCCCAGGCCGCCATAGAGCCGCTCGCCGACCGGTCGGCCGAGAATCCGGCCGATGAAGCTCTTGCGCGATACGCCGACGACCAGCGGCGCCCCGAGAGCGGCCAGCCGCTCGAGCTCCTTGAGCAGGGTCAGATTGTGCTCGAGACCCTTGCCGAAGCCGACCCCGGGATCGAGCGCGATCGCATCGCGCGCCACGCCGGCGCGGATGCAGGCCTGGCGCTGCTCGTCGAGATACGCGCTCACCTCGCCGATCACATCGTCGTACTGCGGATCATCCTGCATCGTACGCGGCTCGCCCTTCATGTGCATGAGGCACACCCCCGCGCGGCTTTCGGCCGCGATCTCGCGGGCACCGGGGGCCCGCAGCGCGTTCACGTCGTTGATGATGACCGCCCCCGCCCGCACCGCCGCGGCCATCACCTCGGGCTTGCTGGTGTCGATCGAGATCGCAATGCGGGACGCCGCGGCAATGCCCTCGATCACGGGGATGACGCGCCCCATCTCCATCTCGGCGGACACCCCGAGCGAGCCCGGGCGGGTCGACTCACCCCCCACATCGACGATGGCCGCGCCCTCGCGCTCGATCTGCGCCGCCCGCGCGAGCGCCGCGTCCAAGGCTGCATGCCGGTTGCCGTCCGAAAACGAATCCGGCGTCACGTTCAAAATGCCCATGACGACCGGACGAGCGAGATCGAGAACGCGGTTGCGGCACTGCCAATGCATGGCGCGGATGGTACCCGACGCCGCCCCCAGGGTGCCGCTCGGCATCAGGAAGGCGGCCCCGGCGCCCTTCGACCTCCGCTCGGGCGTACCGTCCCGCTTGGGTAAGAGCTATGCGGGCACTGCTACCGGCAGATGGGTATCGAGGCCGCGGCTAGACCGGTGCTCATCAGGCGGC
>DATAYZ010000022.1:0-16260 GCA_036272295.1 Steroidobacteraceae bacterium | reverse complement strand
CCAGCTCTTGCGCTTGGCCTTGACCTCGCGCATGCCGACGGTGATCTGCGTCGGCCGCAGCGCGTCGATCGCCACGGGATGTATGCGGGGTTCTCTGGGCAGTGTCATACGGGCTCCATGCCACGGGATTTGGTCGCCCCTCCAGAATGCCGTACCATATGGCATTCATGCAACGGCGCCCGCCCGGCGCGCTGTAAAAATGGGGATTCCTATGAAGATTGCTGCGTATTGTCTCCTGGGTACGGCGATTGCCGCTGTTGTGGGCTCGCAACGGGCGGTCGCCGCCGATGCCGCCGCGGAGACGGCCAACGCCGCCTCCAACGAGCTCGAGACCATCACAGTGACCGCGCAGAAGCGCTCCGAGACCGAGCAGAACGTGCCCTTGTCCATGACCACGTTCTCGAGTGCCGCTCTCGAGGAAAAGTCCATCAACAACTTCTTCGACTATGCCACCAAGGTGCCGAACCTCGCGTTCGCTCCGACCGGCGACGGCGTCAGCACCGCGCGCACGGTGTCGATCCGCGGCATCTCCGGCGACAACGTCACCGGTTTCTACATCGACGACACGCCGCTGCCGGATTCGATCGATCCCCGCGTGCTCGACGTGGATCATATCGAGGTGCTGCGCGGCCCCCAGGGCACGCTGTACGGCGCACGCTCGATGGGCGGCGTCGTGCGCATCATCACCAAGGAGCCGGACATGAATCAGTTCTCGGCGACCGTGCATGCCGGGGCGTCGAAGACCGCGCGCACCAGCGACGGCAACTACACCGGGGACGGCGTCGTGAACATCCCCCTCATCCCGGATCACGTGTCGCTGCGCGCGAGCGCCTTCTACGACACCGAGGCCGGATACTTCAAGCGCTCCTTCTGCTCGGACCCCGCGGCGGCGATGGCGCTCACCTGCACGCCGCTCTCGACCACCGGCATCACGACGCTCGACAACATCGGCCAGATCAATACCTACGGCGGCGCGCTCGGACTCACGATCAAGTTGAACGACGCGCTCACCATCACGCCGCGCTTCATGGCGCAGAAGGCGACCTACAACGGCTTCCCGCTGGCGGACTATGACACGACGCCCGGCAACGGCATCGGCTACCCCGTCGCCGGACAGACCTATGTCCCGCCGACCAAGATGACGCCGAACGACTTCACCCAGGCGCGCTGGTTCAACGTGCCCGAGGGCGGGTATGACTCGTGGCAACTGTCGTCGGTGACGGTCCACTGGAAGACCGGGGCGGGCGAGCTCGTCTCCTCGAGCTCCTTCTTCAACCGCCAGGTCTGGGAGACGGAGGACGAGAGCGACTTCGTCTATGGAGACATCACCTCCACGATCCCCGGCGGCCAGCCCGAGCCGGGACCGATCTCGGAGGAGAAGAGCTACCAGCGCTTCGTCCAGGAAGTGCGCTTCGCCTCGGATCTCCAGGGTCCCGTGCAGTTCGTCGCCGGCGGCTTCTACTCCGATTTCCACGGCCGGTTGCCCTTCGCGGCCTACTACCCGCCGGCCGAGGTCCCGAACCTCGACAACACGCTGGGCGGCGCGAACAATCCGAACTATCCGAACCTGATCTTCGCGCAGGATTTCCACAGCGACATCCGCGAGCCGGCGGTATTCGGCGAGGTCTCGTACCAGCCGATCGACCGGCTGAAGCTGACCGCGGGCCTCCGTTACTACAGCGTCAAGATCACCTCGAGCGGCTACGAGGAAGGGCTCGCCACCGGCGGCGGCCCGGCCATCGTCAGCGCGCCCGCCGAGACCAACGAGCACGGCGTGAATCCGAAATTCGAGGCCGACTATCACATCACGCCGGACCAGATGGTCTACGCGACCGCCTCCAAGGGATTCCGGCCCGGCGGCCTGGTGCCCATCGTGCCTCCCGGCCAGCCCGGCACCGGCACCGATTGCGTCGCCGCGCTGAAGGCGACCAATCCCAACATCACCATCCAGGACACGCGCTTCTACAATTCCGACTCGTTGTGGAACTACGAGCTCGGCACCAAGACCACGTGGCTCGACCATCGCCTGACGTTCGACGCCGCGGCGTTCTACATCGACTGGAAGAACATCCAGCAGGAAATCCCCCTGTCGTGCGGATTCCAGTACATCGCCAATGCCGGCGCGGCGACGAGCAAGGGCGGCGAGATGGAGCTGCACGCGCGGCCGACGCAGCCGCTCGAGCTCTCGCTGGGAGTCGGCTATCAGAACGCCAAGATCACCGAGGGCAGCACCGCCTCGCCGCAAGCCGCGGGCTCGCCCGTGTATCAGGTTCCCGACTGGACCGGCAACGCCGCGGTGTCCTACACCGTGCCCGTCACCGGCGAGTGGAATTTGGTGAGCGGCGGCGACTACTCATACGTCGGCAGGAGCTTCAGCGGCAACAACGATCCGAGCGAGCCGCGCGAGCGTCCGAGCTATCGTCTGCTCAACGCGCGCATTGCCATGGCAAAGGGCTCTCTAGAGATCGCTTTCGTCGGCAAGAATCTCGGCAACGAGGTGGCCAACCTCGGCGACAGCCGCTCGATCGCGGCGGAGACCCCCGGGCGTCCGCGGCTGTTCGTCAATCAGCCGCGAACCCTGGGAGTCGAGTTCAGACAGTCGTTCTGAGCCGCTCGCGCAGGAACGCGCCGGCGGCATCCAGGGCCTGGTCGGCGGCCGCAAGGCTGCCGGCGCTGCCCACGAAGCCGTGGGGCGCGCCCGCCAACGATTCCGCGCCGGTCAAGGATTCCGCGCCGGTCAAGGATTCCGCGCCGGTCAAGAATTCCCTGCGGGCCAAGGATTCCGCGCCGGCCGCTGACTCCTTCTAGCCCCCGCGCCGCCCTCCTCGACCGTCTTCCCTGACGAATCGTCCCCGTGCCCGTCTGTTAGAGGGGCACCCGCGGTGCCGCAAACGATCACGATCACGCTCGGGGGGATGACATGAAGCGATGGATGTGCGGGCTGCTTGTCGCAACGGCGTCCGGCGCGGCCCCGCCGCCGGCAGCGCCCTGGACGCCCCCGGCCGAGCATGACAGCGTGGCGATGGACAGCAGCAAGCTGCCCGACATCACCGGCTTGCGGCTGGGGATGCCGATGGCCGAAGCCGCCGCGCTCGTGCAAAAGCTCAACCCCGGTGTGCGCATGGACGCCTTGCACGACGGCCCCAACGCGAGCCAGTCGTTCGTCGACACGCTCCGGGTGGCGGACAGCCGCGCCATCACCGACACCTACGTGAGTCTGACGCTGCCGCCGCAACCGCAGCTGGTCTGGCGCGTATCCCGCAACCTGCAGCAGCCGAACGTGGCGCGCGCCACCGTCATCGCGGCCTTGCGCCAGAAATACGGCAAGGAAGCGTGGGCCTTGCGCGGCACATCGGAAATCGCCGCCAACGACGCGCAGATCGACACCTTGTGGTGGGTATTCGATGAGCAAGGCCATCCGGTTGCCAACACCCAGCTGGAGGGACACACACCGAACGGTTGTGCCCGGTCATTCGCGCCGCCCGGCGGCTACTACATGCAGGTCGCGCGCAATCCGCTGAACGGGCCGGCCGGTTGGTGCGCCACGCATTTCGTCGGATTGAAGGCGCTTATCACGATCCAGCCCATCCTCAAGAGCGTGGGCCTGGAAATGGACGATGAGCCGCTGCTCGCGCGGTCGGCGGCCGCGACCGGAGCGTGGATCCGCGGCGAGTCCGCCCACGCAACGCAGGACCAGCTCAATCGCGCCAATCAAGTCAAGCCGCAGCTGTAGCCGGAGACATACCATGTCGCACGGAAAATTCGTACGCATCGTCGAGCTCTCGGCGCTGCTGCTCGCGGCCTGCGCCGCTTCGCCGGTCCACGCACAGGCCACGCCCAATCCCCTTCAGTCCTTCAAGGATGCGCTCAACAAGGTCATCAAGCAGGCTCCCGGTCAGGCGCCCGCCCAAGCGCAGCCGCAAGCGGCACCGCAGCCGCAAGCGCAGGCCGGGCTCGCGCAACCCTCGGCAAGCGCGACGGCTCCCGTCGCTGCGGCAACGCCCGTCGCGGCAAGCGCCCCCTCCGGCGGCACGCAAACCTGGACGCCGCCGGCCGAGACCGGCGCGCCGGTTCAATCGAAGGGGCCGCTGGACCCCGCGAAGCTGCCGGACATCGGCGGCGTGCACATCGGCGACAACCCCGAGCATGCGGTGACGGCGCTCAAGAAGATTCACCCGGGCGCGCAGATCACGCCCATCCCTCAATCGCCGAACATGCCCTCCGCCGGGGTCACGCTGAGCTTCGGCAGCTATCAGCCGCCGCCCTCGTGGGACAACACCTCGGTCACCTTCACCTTCGACTCGGGTCAACAGTCCGTCTATTCGGTGTACCGCGACGTGCGCTATGAGCCGAACATCAGCAAGCAGAATTTGGTCGATGCGCTGCGCCAGAAGTACGGCAAGGAAACCGCCGCCGCCGCCGAGTCGTCCCTGGAGGCGGGCAACGACACCTCCATCGCGAAAATGTGGTGGCTAATCGATGAGCAAGGTCACGTTCAGCACCCGAGCCGTCTCGATCCCGTGACCCACAGTCCCGGGGGCTGCCGGGAATACGCCGGAGGCGCCGAGGGCGTCAGCACCTATCGGACGACGAGCACCGAGTACGTGGCCGGTCGGCTGCCCGCCGCCAATTTTTGCGATTCCCTGATCATGCTCCTGGCCGTGTTCGATCGAGGCAGCGTCGGCGGGACGAGCCGCCTGGACCTGGTCGGCGACAGCCGCATCTTGCTGTTCGACACGGCCCTGATGCGCCGCTCCGCCGTTGCCATGGGGGATGCCCAGATGGGTCAGGCGCGCAAGCAACGGCAGAACGATCTCAAGAAAGCCAACGAGGCGAGACCCAACCTATGAAATCAGAGCAACGCTCCGTGCGGCGCACGATTCGCTCCATCGCATCCCTGTCCATACCCGCGCTCGCTTTCTGCGTTGCGCCGGTGCAGGGCGCGGGCAGCGGCGGCCCCGACATTCTCGGCATCCGCACCGGCATGTCGCCCGAAGAAGTCTACGAAGCGCTCAAGAACATCGATCCCACGCATCGCGTGACGGTCGGGCAGTTGCCGATCCCGGCTCTGCTCGGGAACAAGCCGGCGGTATACGCCATGGCGCCGGAGAGCCGAAACAGCGGCGGCGAGGAGACTTTCACCGTCACCTTCAGCCTGCCTCCCAATCCGCAGCAGGTCTGGAGCCTGCAGCGCCAGTTCAACAGCTCGATTCACACCACGCTCGAGCAGATCGTGGACTCGCTGCGTCAGAAATATGGTCCGGAGACGACTTCGACCATGACGCCCAACCATCCGGACATGTTCTGGATCTTCGACGGCAAGGGACACCTGGCGGATCCTGCGGCCGGCAAGAAGGTCCTGAGGGAGTGCCCCAACACCGGGCTGACCTGGATCTCCATGGGTCTCGTGCCCGGTCCCGGCGCTCAGGTGCAGCCGGGCGTGCTCGCCCAGGCGTATGGGGTCAACGGTCCCATCCAGATCACGGAGATTCAAGATCCCACCAAGCATCCGGAGTGTCAGGGTTGGATCGAGGTGCATGCCTACGCGGTCGGCGGCATCCTGGACCACGGGGTGTTCAACGACACCCTGAGCATCATCATCACGGATGTGGGCATTCAAAAGCGGGCGGCCTACGCGCTGAACCAGGTGATGACGGGGGTCGCCAACAAACAGCTGCAGCAGGATCTGCACAAGGCCACGCAGACGGCGGTACCGAAACTCTGAAGGTGCGCGGGCGCCGTGAACTCGGCGCTCCGGCGGCCACACGATCTCAGGAGATTTCGGATCCGAAGCTATTTCGGTTAGCTGCTCCCGCCCGTTCGATCGGGATATCTCCGCTCTCGGCTGAAAGCCCGCGCTCCGCGCCTCCGCCGGGGCTCCCGGCCTGCGCCGAAGCAAGCGAGACTCTATCCGAGCTTCCCTTACGTAGCTCATAGCTATTTGAATTATATAGCCTTTATGTCCCACAAAGCCCTTTCGCACGACGGCGGCTTGACTTCGGCCTTACGATGCCGATAATAGCTGCCAAGGCAGTAATCTTCACAAGCAGTAAGTGCCTCAGCAATCAGTGCCGGAGCAACAAATGCCAAAGCAGCATTATGAGATTTCAACCTACCGGTCCCAGATGGGGCTCGGCTACCTCGTCAAGCGGGCCCACTCCTTGATGCTGGACACCATGGAGCCGGTGTTCGAAGCGCGCGGCTTCACCTTCATCCAGTACGTCATCATGTCCTGGCTGCGCGATGGAATCGCGGTGAACCCGAAGGAGATCTGCGCACAGTATCGCCACGACAGCGGCGCGCTGACCCGCGTCATCGACCAGCTGGCCGAGCGGGGGCTCGTCGAGCGGGTGCGCCGCGACCGCGACCGCCGCAAGGTCGAGCTGCAGCTGACCGAGCTCGGCCAGGAGACCATCAAGACCCTGGTGCCTCTCGTCGTCGAGAAGCTGAATCTCGCGCTCGAGGACTTCTCCGGCGAAGAGGTCTCCGAGCTGCAGCGCCTGCTGATCAAGCTCAACGGCAAGCTGCAGTCCGGGGTCGAGGGCAAGTCGACGCCCGCCGCCGAAACCGCCGCCGAGTCCCGCACCGGCGCCGATGCTCGCGAGAGCGCGTGAGGCACACCATGCTCGACTCCACTCATCTCGGCCGCCGCCTTCGGACCGGCGCACTGATCGGACTTCGCGCCGGCATGCTCATCGGCAGCATGCTGGTCGGCGCGTTGCTCGCCGCGGGCTGCGTGCTGCCGCCCAAGGAGGCGCCGCGTCCGCGCTCCCTCCAGGCCGACCGCATCGGACTGACCGGCAGCGCCGTCGCGCCGACGCCGACGGACTGGTGGAGCTCGTTCCAGGATCCGCAACTCGACCGGCTGATCCGGCGCGGCCTCGAGAACAGCCCGACCCTCGCGCAAGCCCGGGCTCGAGTCACCGCGGCGCTCGCAGAAGCCGACTCGGCGCACTCGAAGCTCCTCCCGAGCGCGAGTCTGGACGCGAGCGCCCTCTACCAGCGCGCCCCGCAGGAATATGTGATTCCTCAGCCGCTGGCCGGGCACACCTTCTGGATGGGCCAGGCCGGCGCGACGCTCGGCTGGGACCTCGATCTCTGGGGACGACAGGCGGACGCGCTGCAGGGCTCGCGGGACCTCGCACGGGCGGCCCGGTTCGACGAGGACCACGCGCGGCTGATGCTGGCGGGCGCCATTGCTCACACCTACGTCGAGCTCTATCGCGAGAATGCGCTCGCCGACATCGCCCTGCGCTCCGAAGCGCAGCGCCAGAACATCGTCGACATCACGCGGCGGCGTGTGAAAGCCGGGCTCGACACGCAGCTCGAGGTTCGACAGGCGGAAGGACAGCTCCCGCAGGCTCGCGTCGCCCGCGAACAGGCGCAGGCTGCCGCCGTGCTCGCCGTGCACGAGCTCGCCACGCTCACGGGTCAGGGCGCCGATGGGTACGCCTCGATCCAGCCGCCCTCCATGCAAGTCGAAGCGGCTCTGCCCGTGCCGGCCGAGCTGCCGATCAATCTGCTCGCGCGCCGCCCCGACGTGCAATCGGCGCTCATGACCGTCGATGCGGCGGATGCGGACCGGCGTGCCGCCAAGGCCGCGTTCTACCCCGACGTGAATCTGCATGCGCTCGCCGGGATCGCCGCGTTCGGCATGAGCAACCTGGTGCAGTGGAGCGCGCGCGGATACGGCGCGGGTCCCTTCATTTCTCTGCCGCTGTTCGACGGCGGCAGGCTCAAGGCGGGCTATCGAGCCAGCGAAGCGCAGCTCGACGCGGCAATCGCCGGCTACGACGACACGGTGCTGCGCGCCGTGCAGCAGACCGCGGACCAGATCACCGGTCTCGACGCCTTGGCTCGTGAGCGCACGGACCAGCAGCAAACGCTGGAGGCCACGGAGGCCGCGTACAAACTGGCCGAGGAGCGCTATCGGGCCGGCCTCGCGAGCTATCTGACGGTTCTCAATGCAGAGACGCAGGTGCTCGCCGCACGCCAGGGCATGGTGGACATCCTCGCCAGCCAGGCGGCCGCCCGGGTGACCCTCCTCCTTGCCGTCGGCGGCAGCTTCGATGCGCGCTCGCCCGGCGCTCTCGCCGCCGCAGGCGACGGCGGCTCGCACGCCACTCTTTCTTCACGGAATCAAGCCCGGACACGACCATGAACACGCAAGAAACCAAACTGAATTCCGCCACGCAACCGGCCGCCGCGCGCAGCAACCGCCGCCGCGGCCTCATCGGACTCGGTGCCGTCGTCGCACTGAGCGGCCTCGTCTATGGAGGCTACTGGCTGCTCGATGGCCGCTACTACGAGGCCACCGATGATGCCTACGTCAACGGCGACGTGGTACAGATCACCAGCGAAGTCCCGGGGACCGTGCTGTCGCTCAAGGTCGACGACACGCAGACCGTGCACGCGGGTCAGCCGCTGATCGAGCTGGATCCGGCCGATGCCAGGATCGCCGAGGCCAATGCCGAGGCGGATCTCGCACGGGCGGTGCGCCAGGTGCGCGGCCTGTTTGCACAGGGCCAGGAGCTGCGCGCGCAGATCGAGCAGCGCGAGCAGGTCGAGCGTACCGCCGATGAGGACTTGCAGCGCCGCGGCGGACTCGTGGACGACGGCGCCATCTCCGCGGAGGAGTTGTCGCATGCCCGTGATGCGGTCACGAGCTCGCGCGCGAATGTCGCCGCGGCGCGCGAGGCGCTGAGTCAGACCGTCGCGCAGATCGACGGCACGACCATTGCGGACCACCCCCAGGTGCTGGCCGCGGCCGCCGCCGTGCGCAATGCCGCGCTGGCCGTGCACCGCGCCGAGCTCACGTCACCCGTCAGCGGCGTTGTCGCCAAGCGCTCGGTGGAGGTCGGCCAGCGCGTGGCGGCCGGCACGCCGCTGCTCGCCGTGGTGCCGCTCGACGACGTGTGGATCGACGCCAACTTCAAGGAAGTGCAGCTGAAGCGCATGCGTGCCGGGCAGCCGGTGACGGTGCGCGCCGATGTCTACGGCCGCAGCGTCACCTACCACGGTCACATCGCCGGCATCGGCGCCGGCAGCGGCAGCGCCTTCGCCCTGCTGCCCGCGCAGAACGCCTCGGGCAATTGGATCAAGATCGTCCAGCGCCTGCCCGTGCGCATTCTCCTCGATCCCGCCGAGCTCCAGGCTCACCCCCTGCGCGTCGGACTCTCGACCAGCGTGCGGGTCGACCTGCACGATGCCTCGGGGCCCGCGATGACCACGATGGTGCGCAACGTGCCCCTGCCGACGCAGGCCAGCGCCGGCGACGACCCGTCCGTGGATGCCAGGATAGCCTCGATCATCGCCGACAACGCCGGTCCCAAGGCCAATGAGCCCGCGCTTCTCAGCCGCAAAGCTCATCACGAGACGAGCACGCCGGTGACGGCCTCGAGAGCATCGGGCAGCGTGCTCGGCAAGTGAGCCCGGGGCCGCACGATCCATGAGCGCCCAACTGAGCAACGCAATCGCCACCGCGGAAGGCCCAGCCCCGGCGCCCTCGTCCGCGACCGCCGCGCCCACTGCGACCGCCGCCCCCCGCGCGACCACCGGCGCCGCGGCTGCGACCGTCATCGCGGCGGCGCCGACCCTCATCGGCAGCGCCAAGGCCATCACCGCCGTCGCGCTCGCGCTCGGCACCTTCATGCAGGTGCTCGACACCTCGATCGCGAACGTGTCGATTCCGACCATCAGCGGCGACCTCGGCGTGAGCTCCGACCAGGGTACCTGGGTGATCACCTCGTTCGCGGTCGCGAACGGCGTGTCCGTGCCGCTCACCGGATGGCTGATGCAGCGCTTCGGCGTGGTCCGTACCTTCGTCGCCTCCGTCGTGCTGTTCACGATCGCCTCCATGCTCTGTGGTTTGGCCTGGAGCCTTCCCTCGTTGATCATGTTCCGCGTGCTGCAGGGGGCGGTCTCCGGCCCGATGATCCCCGGCAGCCAGGCGTTGCTCATCGACGTGTTCGGTCCCGCCAAGCGTGCCACGGCGCTCACGATCTGGTCGTTGACCACGTTGATCGCACCGATCGCAGGCCCGTTGCTCGGCGGCTACATCTCCGACAACTACGTCTGGCCGTGGATATTCCTGATCAACGTGCCGGTCGGGATCTTCTGCGCCTACGTGTGCTGGACCAAGCTCAAGGCCCACGAGACGGCAACGCGCAAGCTGCCGATCGACCGCGTCGGGCTGGCGCTGCTGTTCATCTGGGTCGGCGCGCTGCAGATCATGCTCGACCAGGGCAAGGATCTCGACTGGTTCAGCTCGCCGCTGATCGTGGCGCTGCTCGTCGTCACCGCGATCTCGTTCGCGGCCTGGCTGATCTGGAACCTCACCGAGCAGCATCCGGTGGTCGACTTGAGCCTGTTCAAGTCGCGCAGCTTCACGCTCGGAACGGTGGCCCTGTGCCTGGGCTACGCAGTGTTCTTCGGCAACATCGTGCTGATGCCGCTCTGGCTGCAGAGCTATCTCGGGTATACCGCCACGTGGGCGGGCGTGGTTTCCGCTCCGAGCGGCGTCACCGCCGTGATCACCTCGCTCTTCGTGGGCCGCCTGATGCGCCGCTACGATCCGCGCATGCTGGCTGCGGCCTCGTTCGCCCTGTACGCCGCCTCCTACTTCATGAGAGCGGGACTGACCGCCGACGCCGGGGTGTTCGCGTTCGTGGCTCCCCAGCTCGTGCAGGGTTTCGCGATGGGCCTCTTCTTCGTGTCCATGCTCGCGGTGATCTTCGACGGCCTGCCGCCGCAGAAAATCCCGTCGGCTTCGGGGTTGTCGAACTTCCTGCGCATCACCGCCGGCAGCTTCGCCACCTCCCTGACCACGACCTTCTGGGACCGCCGCGAGGCGCTCCATCAGACGCGCCTGTCGGATGCCGTCAGTGTCTATGCGCCCGCCTACCAGGAGGCGCTCGGCCAGCTCCATCAGCTCGGAGTCGGCGATCAGGCCGCCGCCGCCGCCCTGACCCGCGGGCTCGTGGGCCAAAGCTACCTCATGTCCTCGATCGATCTCTTCTATATCTCCGCGTGGCTGTGCGTAGCGCTGCTGCCGCTCTGCTTCCTCGTACGCCGGCCCGCGGCGACCGGCGCGGCGCCGGTGGCCGCCGACTGAGCGCGGCCCTCAACGCCACCTTGCCGGCGACAGGACGGCCGCATCCACCCCGTGCGCGGCTAGCGCCGGCGGCATGGCCCGTTCCTCGATGAGCGCCACCGCGAGATCGGCGAGAGCGGGCGCGGCCTGGATGCCGTAGCCGCCCTGCCCCGCCATCCAAAAGAATCCGGGCACCAGCGCGTCGAAACCCACCACGGGCGTGCGATCGGCCGCGAAGGTACGAAGACCCGCCCAGCTGCTGAGCGGCCGGTCCACGACCAACGTGGTTGCCGCCTCGACCCGCTCGATGGCGAGCGCCACGTCGTAATCGTCGGGTTGGGCATCGCAGGGCTCGGTCGGGGTCTCATCCGCCGGAGACAGCATCAGCGCACCGGCGTCGGCGCGGAAGTACCACTGCTCCTCCGCATCGATCACCACCGGCCAGCGGGCCGCGTCCCACGATCCGGTGCTCACGCGCACCGCAGTGCGCCGGCGCGGCTCGAGGCCCACGGGCGCAACGCCCGCGGCACGCGCGATCACATCCGCCCAGGCGCCCGCGGCGTCGACCACGATGGAGGCGCGCAGCTCGCGAGACTGGGTCCGCACCTGCCAGGCGCCGCCCACCCGCTCGAGAGCCGCCACGTCCTCGCCGCGACGCTGCTCGCCGCCGCGCGCCTTGAAGGCGCGGGCATAGAAATCCACGAGGCGGGCCACGTCGATGTCCCGCGCATCGGGATCGAGCACCGCCGCCTCGACAGCGCTCGGGCGCAGGATCGGGCAGCGCTTCAGCGCGGCGCTCGTGTCGAGCAACCGGATCGCGGAGGAAAACGCGGACAGCTGGGCATGGAGCTCGAGCAAGGGCTCCATCCGCCCCGCGGCGGCGGCGAACAGTGCCTCGCGAGGCAGCGTGAACGGCGCGTCACGGGACCCCAGCAGGAACTCGCGGCTCGCCCGCGTGAGGGCGCGGATCGGCGCGTTGCCGTACGACTCCGCGAACAGTGCCGCGGAGCGCCCGGTGGAGTGATAGGCAAAGTGCGGCTCGCGCTCGAGCAGCACGACCCGATGGCGCCCCGCGAGACCCGCGGACACTGAAAGGCCCGCCATGCCGCCGCCGATGACGCAGATATCGAACTGATCCGAAATGATGGCTCCCTCCAAATCCCCGTGCGATCAATTCCCGCCGAGCCGCGCCGCATCCGGTTCCGGGCTCGCGTTCTCGCTCCAGCCGCCCCCGAGCGCCTTGATCAGGAGCACCGAGGCATCGAGGCGCCGTGCCTGGATGTTGATGCGCGAGAGCTGCGCTTGCAACGCCGCGGTCTCCGTCGAGGCCACCTCGAGATAGGTCACGAGACCCGCAAGGTAACGGTCCTGGGATTTCTGCAGGGCGATGCCGGTCGCCTCGACCGCCTGGGCCTGGGTGTTGCTCTCGGTCTCGAGCTGGCGCAGGGCCGCGAGATTGTCCTCGACGTCCTGATACGCCGTCAGCACGGTGTTGCGATAGTCGGCCACCTGCTCGGAGTAGGCCGCCTTGGCGCGCGCGGTCTGTGCGAGCAGCCGTCCTCCCTCGAACAGCGGCATCGTGACCGTCGGGCCCACCGACCAGAAGAGGCTCGGTGCGTCGATCCAGTTGGAGGCGTGCACGCTGTTGAGCCCGCCCGCGCCGTTCAAGACGAACTGCGGGAAGTAGGCGGCCCGCGCCACCCCGATCTGGGCGTTCGCCGCCGACACGCGCCGCTCCGCCTCGGCGACGTCCGGCCTGCGCTCGAGGAGCGCGGACGGCATTCCGGGATCCAGCGGCGGCGGACTCGCATCCTGCGACAGCGGATTCACCGCCAGCCGAAAGGACGAAGGATTCTCGCCGACCATGACCGCAATGGCATGCTCGAGCTGGGCACGCAGCAGGTGCACGTCCGCCGCCTGGGTCTCGGCGGTATGCAGTTGCGCCTTGGCTTGCTCGAGATCCGACAGCGCGGCCGCCCCGCCGTCGAACAGCGTCTGCTCGAGCTCGAGCGCCTTGGCGTAGTCCGCGACCGTCTTGTCGAGCAGCTGCTGCTGCGTGTCGTAGCTGCGCAGGCCGAAATAGTCGGTCGCCACCTCCGCGTGGATGGACAAGCGGACCGCGGCGAGATCGGCGGCGCTCGCCTGCTGAGTCGCGCGGGCGGCAGCCACCTCGTT
Source organism: Steroidobacteraceae bacterium (assembly GCA_036272295.1). Classification (GTDB taxonomy): domain Bacteria; phylum Pseudomonadota; class Gammaproteobacteria; order Steroidobacterales; family Steroidobacteraceae; genus Bog-1198. The sequence goes on along the minus strand of DATAYZ010000022.1, from coordinate 2,993 downwards.
GCGGACCCGCCCCCACAAATCGATCTCGTAGGAGAGATCGGCTTCGAGATCGAAATCCGTGCCCTCGGTCGGGGCACCGGCGAGATATTGCGGAGAATTCGGCGAGACCCGCGCCCGTGTTGCGGTGGCCTTGGCATTGAGGCTCGGGAGCAGGTCGGCACGCGCGATGCGCGTGTCCGCCCGCGCCTGCTGCAAGCGCGCGAACGCAGCCTTGAGATTCTGATTCGCCGCCTCGGCTTTCGTTTCGAGGGCACCGAGATCGTCGTCCTTGTAGATCCTCCACCAATCGCCCTTCGGGACCGCATCCGCGGGCTGCGCGGTCTTCCAGTCCGCGAGCTCCTTGTAGGTCGGCGGTGGCGCAGGTGTCTTCGGCACCTGGTAATGCGGCGCGAACGAGCACGCCCCGAGCGCCACGATCGCGCCAACCGCGGCTGCGCGGGCGGCACCGCGGCTTGGGCCGGCTCTCACAGCGGAGATTCCTTGGTCTTGGTCTTCGACTCGCCCGGCTGGCTCGATCCGTTCTGCGGGCCGGACTGGTTCTGCGTGCCGCCCTGCGCATTCTCTTGGCCCGCCGGTCCTCCGCCGCCTTCCTTCTTGGGGGGCGCGATGCGAACCTCGAGCCCGTCCTCGATGGAGTCGGGCGGATTCACCACGACCTCGTCGTTGGGGTCGAGGCCGCCCAGGATCTCGACGGTCTTGCCGAAGTCCCTGCCTTGGACGACGGTCTTGAGCTTGATCTTGTGATCGGTGCCCACCGTCGCCACCTGCAATCCGGTATCGCGAAACAGGATCGTGTTCGCCGGCAGCCGCAAGGTCGCGCGGTCGCTCGGCAGCTCGAAGTGCACCTCGGCGTAGGCCCCCGGGAAGAACTTGCCGTCCTTGTTGTCGAGCTGCAGCTCCACCTGCATGGTGCGCGCCGTCGGGTCGAGCGCGTTGGACGTGCGGATGGTCTCGGCCGGATAGGCGTCGCCGGGATGCTCGATGAAGTGCAGCTGCGCGTGCAGGCCCGCGCGCGTCTCGGCCGCATACGCCTCCGGGACCTGCGCGTAAACGCGCAATACATGGATGTCGGCGAGCCGGAACAGCTCGCTGCCGCTCGCCTCGCCCGCGTTGATGAGGGCGCCCACGTCGGTGTTGCGGGCGGTGATGACGCCGTCGAAGGGCGCCACCACGCGCTTGAACGACTCCAGGTCCTCGAGACGCTTGACGTTCTGCCGCGCCGAAGTCTCGGCGGCGCCGGTCGCGGCCGCGGCGCCCGCTTTCTCGTCGGCGTCCTGCTTGGAGACGGCCTGCTTGGCGGCCAGCTGCTGCCAGCGCGCATTGGTCGTCTGCGCGAGCCGCGCATTCGCGCCGGCCGTGTCGAGGTCCGCGCGCGCCTGCGCGAGCTGCCGATCCACCTCCGGCGTGTCGATCTCCGCGAGCAGATCGCCCTTGTGCACGCGCGCGCCGATGTCGGTGTCCCACGCCTTGAGATAGCCGTTGGTGCGCGCGTAGATCGGCGCCTCCATGAATGCCGTGACGTTGGCCGGCAGGACCAGCTCGTTGTCCGCGCTGCTCGAATCCGGCTTCACCGTCACCACCGTGACCTGCACGTCCTGCGCGGTCTGCTTGCGCAGATGCGCCCGATCGATCAGCCGGCTGGCGATGCCCCACACCGCGAAGACGACGGCGACCACGACCAGGATGATGACCGCCTTTTTTGCGGTCCCCTTGAGCTTTTCCTTCTCGCGCGGATCGATTTCCTCGTGCGACGGTCCGTGGGGGTCGCGGTGGGTTCCTTCTCGGTCGTTCATCGGTGCTCTCCGCCCGTGCTCCCACCGGAGGCATCGCCGGCCGGGCCGGCATCGGGCTTGTTCTCGACTGCTTTGGCTTTCTTTTCGGGCGCATCGCGCTTGTGCGCCAGGCTGAACACGACCGGGACGAAGAAGAGGGTCGCGAACGTCGCAAAGATCAGGCCGCCGATGACGGCCCGGCCCAGCGGCGCATTCTGCTCGCCGCTCTCGCCGAGTCCCAGCGCCATCGGGATCATCCCGATGATCATCGCGAGAGCGGTCATCAGCACCGGGCGCAGCCGCGTGAAGCCCGCCTCGAGCGCCGCAGCGGCGGCGTTCATGCCGGCATGCATCTGCTCGCGTGCGAAGCTGATGACCAGCACGCTGTTCGCGGTGGCCACGCCCATGCACATGATCGAACCGGTGAGCGCCGGCACGCTCACGGTCGTGTGCGTGAGGAACAGCATCCACACGATGCCCGCGAGTGCCGCCGGCAGCGCGCCGACGATGATGAGGGGGTCGAGCAGCGACTGGAAGTTCACCACGATCAGCATGTAGACCAGCACCACGGCCCCGACCAGGCCGATCAGGAGCCCCCTGAAGGACAAGCGCATGGTCTCCACCTGTCCCTTCAAGACCACGTGCGAGCCCTTGGGAACGTCCTTCTTGGCATCGTCGAGGATCTTCTCCGTTTGCGCCTGGACGTAGCCCAGATCGGTGTCCTGGACGCTGCCGTAGATGTCGATCGCGATCTGCGAGTTGTAGTGGCTGACCACCGCGGGACCGACACTGCGGTGAAAGGTCGCGACGTTCGACAGGATCTGCGACGTGCCGCCCGCCCCGGCCCCTGCGCCGCCCGTCGCCGCGCCGCCCCCGCCCGCACCGGCGGTCCCCGTTCCCGCGGCGGCGGGACCGGTTGCGCTCAGCGGGGTGTTGCCGAGGTCATTGAGCGAGGCCATCCGAAACTGCGGCGTTTGCGATACCACGTTGTACTGCGTGCCGGTGCGCGGATCGATCCAGAACGAGGGCGTGGTCTGAAAGCTCCCCGACAGGGACACGAGCAGGTTGGAGGCGATGTTCTGCTGGGTCAGCCCGACCAGCGCAGCCTTGGTCCGATCGACGTCGACGTTGAGCTGCGGGTAGTCCTGCTGCTGCTGAATGTGCAGGTCGACGGCGCCGGCGATGTATTGCATCTTCTTGAGCAGCTGCTTGGCATAGGCC
>DATAYZ010000021.1:0-20445 GCA_036272295.1 Steroidobacteraceae bacterium | reverse complement strand
CCCGGACGGGACGGTACGCCCGAGCGCAGGTCGGTCGAGGGGAACCGGGGCCTCCTTCCTCCTGCCCATACTGCTAGGGCGGCACGGCGTCGAAGGCGACGGTCAGGCGCGGGACGTTTCCCGAGAAGGGGGTGGTGCCGTGCCAGAAATAGGAGGGGAAGAGCGTCAGCATCCCGGCACGCGGCCGCACGGAATATTGCGCCTCGAGCGGCGGCTGGGTGATGAGGCTCGGCCGGCCGAAGCTCAAGATCCCTTCCTCGATGCGCGTGTCGCCTACGCTGTCGGGCAGCGACACATAGAACGCGGAGGAGATCCAGCCGCGCGGGTGTACGTGGCTCCGGTGATGGCCGGCCGCGCGCAGGCTCACCGACCAGCCGCCGTTGAAGCGCCAGCGGCCCTGATTGCGGCGCCGGAGCGGATCGGTGCCGTGGCCGATCGCGGCCAGGTAGTCCTCGATCGGCGCCGCGAAGCTCTTGAACAGCGCCTGCACCACGGGATCGCCGCTGCGCGACAGATCCTCGAGCGTCTCGGTGCCGCCGCGCAGCGACTGAAACAGGAGCGCGTGCCCGTTGGGATCGTGCAGCTTGGCGAGGCTCGCGCGCAAATCGTCCATGAAGCTGCCGAGGCTCGTCCAGGGCGCCGGCGGCTCGAGCATGGCCGGCCTCACCAGGCCGGCATAGTCGCAGAGCGCCTCGTAGCGCGCATCGCCGATGAGCCGCCAGGCGGTGGTCTCGAGCGCGATCAGGTACTGGTCGTCCGGAGCAGCTGCGCGCAGCGCCTCGCATTCGGGCAGCGCGCGGCGCGCTTCGCCGACGCCGAGCCATGCGGCGATGCGCACGGTGCGGGCGGAGGGGTTGCCGGGCAGCGCGGCGACGGCGCGCTCGGCGAGCGGCAGGGCGCCGGCCGGATCGAAATCGAGCGCCGCGAGGGCGGCGCGGACCAGCAGCATGGGGGGTGCGCGGTCCTTGGCGAGGCGCGGCTCGAGGCAGGCGAGAGCCGCGCGCGGATCCCCCGCGGCCTGCAGGATCGCGGCCTTCGCGGCCCACAAGGCATCATCGTGGGCGAATCGGGTCAGCGCGCGGTCGAGCTCTGCCGTCGATGCGGCGGCATCGCCGGTGCGCATCCAGACGAGCTGCGCCAGATGGTTATGCGAATCGACGCGCCGCGGGTCGAGCGCGATGGACTTGCGCAGCGCCGCCTCGGCGCCGCCCGGGTCGCCGGCGCCGACCAGGCTGCGCGCACGGCCGGCGTGAAGCGCTGCGGATTCGCGGCCCCGCCCGATCACGGCCGCGGCCGCCTCCGCGGCCTCGGCGTGCCGGCCCGTGACGGCGAGCGCCTGCGCGAGGTTCTCGGCCGCGTCCAGGTCGTCGGGTGCGAGCGACGCGAGGCTCCGGTAGTGGGCGGCGGCATCGGCGGCGCGCCCCAGGGCGGCGAGCGCGGCGATGTGCTGCGCGGCGAGGTCGGGAGCCACCTTGCCCCGCGCGCAGAAGGGCGCGATCACCGCGAGCGCGCGCGCCGGACGTCCGGTGTCGTTGTACCAGCGCGCGAGCCGCATCGCCGCGCGCGGATACGCCGGCGTTCCCGTGGCGGCGCGCTCGAGCAGATTCTCGGCCTCGGGCGCGCGGCCGCCCGCGAGCAGCAGCTCGCCGAGGGTGGCGAGCGTCGGGGTCCAGCCGGGATCGAGCGCGAGCGCCCGGCGCAGCAGCGCCTCCGCGGCGGCGGGGTCGCCGAGGGCCTGCCGGGTGCCGGCCAGGAGGCGCAGCGCCTCCGCGTAGCGCGGATGGGCCGCGATGACGGCCTCGAGCTGCTCTTGTGCCGTCCGGAACTCGCCGGCCTGGAGCAGCGCGCTGATGCGGTGCATGGCGGCCTGCGTGGCCGGGTCGGGGGTGAGCATGGGCGTGCTTACGGCGCCGCCACGGCGGGGAGGGGATCGGGGATGGCGAGGTAGACCGTGCTCCAGAGCTGCGCGGCGTTGGATTCGTCGGCGTCCGACGCGCTCGAGCCGAAGGGCGCGATCTCGAAGCGTCCGTTCGCGAGCTTCCAGGACCAGAGCTCCGAGTTGCGCATGGCGTGTCCGGCACGGATCGCCCGCCAGAGCTGGGTCTGCGCCGTTCGCAGAAGCTCCTGGACCGGGCCCGGCAGATCGGTGCGGCGCAGTTGCCGGTCGAGACCGGCGGCCAGCATCGCCTGTTGCCAGGACCAGACCACGGTGCCGTGATAGGCATTGCTCGTGAGCCCTGCCTGGAGGGCCGCCGAGGCGAACACCGGGTTCGCGACCACCATGCCGACCGGCGTGAGCAGACCCGCGGGGAAGGGCCGCATCAGGGCGGTGACGGACTCGCGCAGCGCGTCCGCATCCGGGTGCCCGAACAAGAGCGCGAATCCCTCGTCGGTATTGACGATCGGAATGGGCCGGCCGTCGCCGGCGAGCGCCAGGGCGTGGAATCTCACCGCTGCCGCATCGATCGCGGCCAGGGCGCCGTCGGCGGGAATGCCGAGCGCCGCCGAATAGGCGGCAATGTCGCGCCGCGCGTCGCCGTTCGGCACCTCCACCTGAAAGAGCGGCGCGGCCTGCTCCTCCCAGACCCTGGCCAGTGCGGCCGCGTGTTCGAACCGCCCGCGGTCGTCCGCGTCGAGGTACCGGTCGAGCAGGCCGCTGGCGAAGAAGCGCGCCGCGGCCTCGAGCGCCGCGGGCACGAACACCGCATTCACGTCATAGGGTACGCGGCCCCCCGCGAGTCCGCCCTGGCTGTCGCGCCACTCCCCGACGTCCATGCCGGGCTTCAAGGGAACCAGGTTCGCGGCGCGGGGCTCGGCGCCGAACTTCGCCGCCTCGCGCAGCACGAGCCGCAGATTGTCGACCAGATCCGCGCCGTAGCGCCGCGGTGCCGAGCCGTAACGGCCGTCCGGGCGCTCGAGGAAAGCGGCGGCCTGCCTGCGGCCGCGCGCATCGTCCAAGAGCCACGCCGCGGCGACCGGAGCCAGCATGAAGGTGCCGTCGATCATCTTGTAATCGAAGACCGGCGCATCGGACTTGCGGCCGTTCATGCGCAGATGGTCGAGAATCGCGAACTCGCCGATGTCCTCCTCGTGCGCGACCTCGCCCTCGGGCGACAGCCGCGAGAGCACGGCGCCGAGCCCCGCATCCACCGCGGAGGCGGTGAGCGCGGGCATCAGCAGGCGCATCGACATCAGCGTGTCGCGGCCGAAGTAGGTGTCGAAGCGCCACGAGCCGGCGAGAAACTTCTCGTGATAGCTGAGGAACGTCAGCGCGTTCCTCGCCGCCGGATCGGGCGCCGCGTGCGCGTCGAGCAGCTCGGCGGCCGGCAGCGGCGTCAAAGGCGTCTCGCCGCTCGCGGCGCTGATCTCGAGCACGAGGCCCGCGTCATCGCGCGCGGCCAGGTGCTTGCCCGTGATCGAGCCTTGCGCGACCTCGACGCGCAACAGGTATCCCGGGGCGCCGTCCAGACGATCGCGCGCCCACGTGAGCGTCGAGCCGCGTGCGGTCGGCGCCGCACGCACTGCCGCAGGAAACGTGCCGAGCGCCTGGTAGTCGCGCAGCACGCGTACGCTCGACAGGACCGCTTGCCTGACGTCGAGCGTGGCGGCCCCCGCGGCCCTGATCCGGGCGCGGATGCCATGGAGCGTGCGTCCGCGCTCGTCCTTGACCTCGAGCGGCTGCGGCGGCTCGAGCAGCGTCCAGGTCACGGGCCGCGCGACGTGCGCGAACCACAGGCCGACACCGCTGTTGCCCGCCGGGAATGCCACCAGCACCCGCGGGTCCGATCCCGAGCGCAGCACGAGATGCGCCGCCACCGGCCCCTCGCGCAGGAAGCTGTTGAGATTGAGGCCCTCGGCGACATCGAAGGACAGGCGCGGCGTGCCGCCCGCATCGGCCGCGGGCGACGGCATCGCCGCGCCGATGCCGAGCACCAGGGCGGCGGCCGCGACCCGCGCACGAAGCGCGCGGCGGAGATCGAAGGACATGCTCACGGTGCTTCCTCGAGGAAGGCCAGCTTGGAGGATAGCGGCAAGGGCAGGGGGACTGCCATGCCGGCGTCGGTCGCGGGCGGCGGTACAATGGCCGCATGAAGCCGATGTCCCTCGGGTGGCTGTTCGTGCGGGCCGCCATCGCCGCCATTGCTGCCGCGGCCACCGCCGCTTTCGCTTTTGCCACGGCCACCGCTGCTTCCATCGAGGCCGCTGCCACTGCCGCTCCAGCCGTCGCCGCCGCTCCCGCCGCCGGTTCTGCCGCCGCGCAGATGAAGGACTCGACGTTCCTGCTGACCGCACACGCGGAGGATCTGGGAAGCTACTTCCCGAGCTACCTTGCCAACGGCTACTTCTCCACCATGACGGCGCCGCATGGGACCGAGGGCAATCTCGCCTACATGGTCGCCTTCATGGATTACGGCAAGGACGACATCTCGCGCCCGGCGGCGATACCCGGCTGGAGCGAGATCGACTATTCGACCGGGGACTCCCGCGCGGGGCATTTCTGGATGAATCAGGTGCCGATGGACTCCGGCTGGTTCAAGGACTATCGCCAGACCTTGAACCTGCACGATGCGACGCTGACGACGAGCTATACCTACGTCGATCACGGGCGGTCGACGCGTGTGGAGGTGGTCACCTTCGTGAGCGAGGCCTCGACCCATCTTGCGGCGACGCAACTCTCGATCACGCCGGATTTCGACGGCACCGTCGAGCTCTCGTTCGCGCTCAATCTCTGGGCGCCGCACCAGCCGCGCCTGCCTCTCGCGAAACTGACCGGCGATGAGATGCAGGAAGCGGTCGCCGCTCACGACATGCGCTTGACCGCCATTGCTCCCGCGACGCCGGACCGCGCGCCAATCTGGTATCACGGCGACACGCACGTGCTCGACGCCGACGGCGATACCGGCAGCCTGACCTTGCGCCTCGACGGACGTGCCGAGGGAGGTCTCGCCATGGGCGAGGCTGCCGCGGTCGCGCTGCCGCAGGGCATGACGCCTGCGGCGGCGACGCTCTACAAGAGTCCGTATCGTCTCGCGCTCGATGTCAAGGTCGAGGTCGCGGCGGGCAAGACCTACCGATTCGGCAAAATCGTCGCCGCGTCGCGGGAAGGCTGGGGCGGGGATGGACGGGCGGACCTCACGCTGGCCTCGGCGGCGCGCACCGAGGGCTTCGACCGGCTCATCGCCGAGCACCGCGCGGCCTGGGGCCGATTGTGGAGCTCGGACGTGGAGATCGACGGCGATCCGCAGGCTGAGACCGTGGTGCACTCGGATCTCTACTATCTCCTCTCGACCTCGACCGCCGACACCCGCTGGCCCATCGCCGCCTGCGGGCTGTCGCCGGGCTACACGGGGCATGCATTTTGGGACGGCGATACGTGGATCTTTCCCGCGCTGCTGCTCCTGCACCCGGAGCGCGCCAAGTCCCTGGTCATGTTCCGGGCGCATACGCTGCCCGCTGCCGAGGAGCGCGCGCGGGCGCGCGGGCTCCAGGGAGCGATGTTCCCATGGGAATCGGATCCGCAGTACGGCACCGAGCAGACGCCGCACTTCGCCTACGTGTTGGGCGAGCGTGAGATCCATGTGAACGCCGACATCGCGATCGCGCAATGGCAGTACTGGCTTGCGACGCGCGACCGCGCCTGGCTGCAGCACTACGGATGGCCGGTGATCCGCGATGCCGCCGCCTTCTGGGCGAGCCGCGCGTCCTGGAACGCCGAGCGGCGGCGTTACGAGATCCTCCACGTCACCTCGGTGGCGGAGCCCTACAACGACGTGCCGAACGACACCTTCACCAACGTCTCGGCGCAGAAGGTGCTGCGGATCGCCGCGACGGCCGCCGCGATCGTGCGCGAGCACGCTGACCCGCACTGGGCCGAGGTTGCCGCCAAGCTCTACATTCCATTCTCGGACGCCGAGCAGCGGCATCTCGACTTCGACCCGAGCGTGCCGCGCGATCCCAGGGAGGGCAGCACGCTCGCGCTGCTCATGTATCCTTCGCTCGATCTCGAGATGAGCGGGCGCGTGCGCCGCAACGATTTCGACTACACCATGATCGGCATCCGCCAGGGCCATCAGGAGCCGCACGGCATGAGCCTCGCGCCGGCGTCGATCGCGGCTGCTGCCGTGGGGGATGCGGACTCCGCCGTCGCGTGGCTCGAGCGCAACTTCACCAGCGGCCTGATCAAGCCGCCGTTCAACGTACGCACCGAGACCTCGACCAACAACACCGGCTACTTCGTCACCTCCTCGGGCGGCTTCCTGCAGAACATGATCTTCGGCCTCACGGGCCTCAGGATCGAGGAACGCGGTCTCGAGGCGAGGTACGCGCCGGTTCTGCCGCCCAAGTGGAAGTCGATGACGCTGAAAGGGGTGACCTTCCGCGGCGGGCGATACGACATCGCCGTCGCGCGCGACCCGGCCGGCCGCACCCAGCTCAGGCGCACACCCGCGGCAGCTCCCGGCGCCTGATCGCCGCTAGAACCGAAGCCCGCGCAGGTAGGCATGGCTCGCGGCGATGCTCGCGAACGGGTCGCGCGCCTGATCATTCTCGACGAAGTAGTGGCGGATGCCGGCTTGCGCGGAATGGGCAAAGAGGCCCTTCCAGTCGATGTCGCCCGCGCCGACGTCGACCATCTCGCGACCCGGTCCGGCCGCATCCTTGACGTGCACCAGCTCGAACCGGCCCGGCCAGCGTGCGAAATAGCGCAGCGGCTCCTGACCGCCCTTCACGATCCAGTAGAGGTCCATCTCGAAGCACACGTACTTCGGATCGGTTTCCTCGAGCAGCACGTCGTACGGCAGACGCGTGCCGACCGGCCTGAACTCGAAATCATGATTGTGATAACCGAAGCGGATTCCCGCCTCGGCCGCCCTCTCCGCGGCGCGATTGAAGCGTTCCGCGGCGCGTTTGTAGTCGTCGACCGTTTGCAGGCCGTGCAGGGAGGCGATCACCACATAGCGGTGGCCGATGGTGCGCGCGGCATCGAGCGTGCGCTCCCACTCGCCGTCGAGCACGCGCGCGCCGACGTGCGTCGACGGCGCCGTGAGACCGGCGCGACGCAGGCTCGCGCGCACCTCGCCGGGATCGTGTCCGAAGTAGCCCGCGAACTCGACCTCGCGGTAGCCGACCGCGGCGACCCGGGCGAGCGTTGCGTCGAAGTCGTGCTGCAGGGCGTCGCGTACCGTGAAAAGCTGCAATCCGATGCGCTCGATGCGGTGTTCCCGAGACCGCGCGCGGACCGCCGGCGCCATTGCGGCGGCGCCGATCAGGCTCAACAGCCGGCGCCGGCCGATCAAACGGACCAACCGCTGCGGTATTCCCGCGTCAGATACTGATTCGCCTCCGCGATGTTGGTGATGCTGCCGCTCTCGCCGTCGTAGTCGATCTTGCGTCCGGGTCCGGTGCGCAGGGCGACCAGGCCGAGCAGCATGCACTCGGTCAGCCGCCCGGCGTATTCCAGCGGCGAGCTGGCGGTGGCCTGGCCGCGGATCGCCTTGGTCCAGTTGGCCTCGTGACTCCAGGGGATCCGCGGCAGGGTTTTCGGCACCGCGGCCGCCGCGGCGGCCAGGCTGTCGGGAAATACCCGCGGATTCTTGCCGTACGTCTCGTGGATGAGAATGCCCTTGTCCCCGATGAGAATGCCGCCGCCCTCGCTCCGGAGCTCGACGTCATCCGGCAGGGCGTCCGGCCGCGGCGGATAGATGCCGCCGTCGAACCACGACATCTTGACCGGCGGCTGTGTGCCGCGCGCGGGAAACCGATAGTGCACGCAGGTCGATACCGGGTAGGAGACCTTGCGCCGGTTGCGCTCGGATGATGCGGCATCCGACGCCGTGCCCGGAACGGCCATCGTGCCCCATTCGGTGGACGTGGCCTCGATGCTCTCGGGATAGGTGAGCCCGAGCGCCCAGTAGGCATGATCCATGAGATGGGCGCCCATGTCGCCGATCGCACCGCAGCCGAACGCGGTCCAACCGCGCCAGTTGAAGGGGTGATAGATCGGATGATAGGGGACGTCCTCGGCGATCGGGCCGAGAAAGAGATCCCAATCGAGTCCGGGAGGCGGAGCACCGCCCGATCCCATGGCGGCGGCCAGCACGTCCTGCACGTGACGGTAGGTCCAGGGATTGCCGAACCGCGCCGGCGGGGTCGGGGCGGGGATGCCGGTCGGGCGCGGCAATCCCTGCGGCCAGTAGACCACCGGCCGATTGGTCCAGAGATGCACCTCGCGCACGGGACCGATGACGCCCGCCGCGATCCATTCGTTGATCAGCCGCGCGCCCTCGCTCGAGTGGCCCTGATTGCCCATCTGCGTCACGAGGTGCGGATTCTCGAGCGCAAGTGAGCGCAGCGCGCGGGCTTCGTGCACGGTGGCGACGAGCGGCTTTTGCACGTAGACGTGCTTGCCGAGCTGCATGGCCGCCTTGGCGATGACCGCGTGAGCGTGGTCGGGGGTGGCGATCACCACGCCCTCGATGCTCTTCTCCTTGTCCAGCAGCTCGCGGAAATCCGCATAGCGCCGTGCTTTTTGAAACTGCTCCCGAAGGTTGGCGGCGCCCTCGAGCGGCTGCCCCCCGCCGTCGGTCATCTTGCCTTCGAGACAGCGCTCGCTGAAATTGAAGTCGACGTCGCAGACCGCGCCGATGTGATCGGTCTGCGCGAGCACGAGCGCATTCTGGCTGCCCATGCCGCCGAATCCGACGATCGCGAGATTCACCCGCTCGCCGCGCTTGGCGCGTGCGCGGGCGAGCACGCGGCTGGGAAGGATCAGGGGTGCACCCGCGGCGACGACGGCGCCGAGCGTGGCCGTGCCCGCGCTCGCCACGAACTCGCGCCGAGTCAGGTCCCTGGTGTCGGGGCGGGCGCCGCCGGTGCCCGGTCGAGCGTCGCTGTCGGATCGGATCGAATCGTCAGGGACGGACGGGTTCGGGTGCTTGCGATCGGACATCGGACGTTCCTCCGCGGTATCGCTCGATTCTCGTGCAATCTCCGCCCGGAGGAAATAGGAGATCTGCGCGTTTTGACTTCGAGGCGGCGAGGCACGACGATAACGGGCACGCGGAGGGTCTGCGTGGATTTGCGCACCCGATCGCGGCGCGCAGCGAGGTCATCGATGAGCCATCGGGGGCGACGGGGCTGGTTTCTGGCGGCGACGGTCGCGGGCTTCGTGCTCGCATTCCTCGCTGCGCCCGCCCAGCCCGCGGCGCAACCCGAGGCGTCGACGGTGAGAGCGCCCCGGGCGACATCGCCTCCTGCGGCGCGCGCGGGCGCTTTGCCGGAGACGCCGCGCGTCCTCTTCAAGGACCTGTTCGTGGCAGTCCAGGATGCGAAGCTCTTTCCCGACAGCAAGACTTTCGCCGATGCGGTGCCGAAATTCTCGCCGGCGCAGATCCTGGCGAGCTATCACGCGGCCAAGCCGGGCTCGCCGGAGGCCTTGAGGCGCTTCGTCGAGGCGAACTTCTCCGTCCCGGCGACGATCAGCGTGCCGACGAAATCCTCCGACAAGGTCGACATCCGCCGCCACATCGATTCGCTCTGGGATGTCTTGACGCGCTCGACGAACGACCCGCCGCGCTATTCCTCGCTGCTCGCGACGCCGGAGCCCTATGTCGTCCCGGGCGGCCGGTTTCGCGAGATGTACTACTGGGACTCGTACTTCACCATGCTCGGTCTCAAGGAGAGCGGCCGGCGCGACCTGGTCGAGCACATGGTGGCCGACTTCGCCTACCTGATCGACAAGTACGGCCACGTCCCGAACGGCACGCGCACCTACTATCTCAGCCGGTCCCAGCCGCCCTTTTTCTACGCCATGGTCGGGCTCGTGGGCGACGATTCCGCGGCGGCGGATGCCAGGTATCTGGGCGAGCTGCGCCGCGAGCACGCCTTTTGGATGGACGGCGAGAAGGGCTTGAAGCCCGGCACCGCCCATCGCCGCGTGGTCGCGATGCCGGACGGTGCCGTCCTGAACCGCTATTGGGACGACGCCGACACGCCGCGCGACGAGTCCTACCGGGAGGACACCGACCTCGCGCGCCGCAGCGGGCGCATTCCCAAGCAGGTGTATCGCGACTTGCGCGCCGCGGCCGAGAGCGGCTGGGACTTCAGCACGCGCTGGTTCGCCGACGGCAAGCGCATGGAGACCATCGACACCACCGAGATCGTTCCCGTCGACCTCAACAGCCTGATGTTCGGTCTGGAGGAGGCGATCCGCGCGGGATGCGCGCGCGGCGGCGATACCGCCTGCTCCGCGGAGTTCGCGCGCCGGTCGGCCGCCCGGCGCGAGGCCATGACGCGCTATCTGTGGGAGCCGGCCGACGGCGTCTACCGCGACTATCGGTGGGTCGGGCGGACCCGGGTGCCCCGAGATTCCGCGGCGATGCTGTATCCGCTCTTTGCGGGCGTCGCCGACCAGTCCCAGGCCCGCGCCGTGGCACGGAGTGTCGGGCGCGAGCTCCTCAGGCCCGGCGGCATCGATACGACGCCGCTCGAGTCGGGGCAGCAGTGGGACTCCCCGAATGGTTGGGCGCCGATTCAATGGATCGGAGTCGCCGGCTTGCGCCGCTACTCCATCGACCCGCTCGCCGAGTCCGTCGCCTGCCGCTGGATGCTGATCGTCAATCGCGTGTACGCCGGGAGCGGCAAGCTGGTGGAGAAGTACGATGTCGTCGCGACCGGCAAGCCGGGCGGCGGCGGCGAGTATCCGACCCAGGACGGTTTCGGCTGGACCAATGGGGTGATGCTGGAGCTCATGGCGCTCTATCCCAAGGACGCCGCTTACACTGCCGCCGCGCAGTGTCCGGCGGTGTCGTCTTGAGGCGTCTCATCTGCGTGGTCGGCTGCCACGCCGCCGGCGAGGTGGGCGACGTGATCGTCGGCGGCGTGCTGCCGCCGGCCGGCGCCACCATGTACGACAAGATGCGCACCATGGAGCGCGACCACGACCACATCCGCCGGATGCTGCTCTGCGAGCCGCGCGGCAGCGTCGCGCGGCACGTGAATCTCATCGTGCCTGCCACACGGCCGGATTGCGACGCAGGCGTCATCATCATGGAGCCGACCGAGTACGTGCCGATGTCGGGCTCGAACACCATCGCGTCCGTGACGGTGCTGCTCGAGACCGGGATGGTGCCGATGAAGGAGCCCGAGACGCTGGTGACGCTCGACATGCCGGGCGGCGTCGTGAGGGCTCGCGCGAGCTGCCGCGGCGGCAAGTGCGAGAGCGTCGAGCTCGAGAACGTGCCCTGTTTCGCCCACCGTCTCGATGCGCCGCTCGATGTGGACGGCGTCGGCAGGATATCGGTGGACATCGCCTATGGCGGCATGTTCTTCGCGATTGCCGATGCCGCATCGCTGGAATTCGAGATCCGCCCCGACGAGGCGCGCGCGCTCGCCGAGCTCGGCGAGAAAATCCGGGTCGCCGCCCGCGAGCAGCTCGAGGTCGTGCACCCGGAGAATCCGGGCATCCGCGGCGTCTCCATCGTGCAGTTCGCGCAGCCCTACCAGGGACCCGGGAAGGTCACGCGCAACACCTGCATCGTGGCGCCGGGACGCTCGGATCGGAGCCCGACGGGAACGGGGACCTGTGCGCGCATGGCGGTGCTGCATGCGCGCGGGCAGATGAAAGTCGGCGACACGTTGATCCACAGCTCCATCATCGGCTCGGAATTTCATGGCCGCATCGAGCGGGAGTGCAGCGTCGGCGGCAAGCCGGCGATCGTGCCGACGGTCCGCGGCAGCGCCTGGATCACGGGATTCCACAACTACGTGCTCGACGGCACCGATCCCTTCCCGCAGGGGTACGTGGTCGCGGACACCTGGGGCGTCAGCGGCAAGCTCACGCAGTGAAGCGAGGCCGATGAGACGGGACCGAGCCGCGGCGCGGCTCCTGCCGCGCGCCGGGGCGAACTGACCGCGGATACGCTCGACGCGCGGTCAATTCGCCCCATCGTCCAGCCCATGACTCGGACGGGCTTCTGGGTGGCAGTGAACTCACTGCCGACATTCCCACGCTCTTGGCGGGCGAGCACCAAGATAGCCGCCGATCATTGCGCCGGAGTGGCGGCGAGATTAAGGAATGGAGGCGCGAAGCGCGACTAAGCCGCATCGGTCAGCGCCGGATCCCGCGGCCGGCGCTCAGGCGAGCGGCAAATTGTGCGGGCGGACCAGGAGATGCCAGTCCTGGTGCTCTTCGAGAATGAGCGCGAGGGCGGCCTCGACCGCGGCCTTGATCGGGGTTACGTCGGCCGCCCCCGCGGCCTCGGCGATCGCCACGCGGATCCGCTCGATCGACGTCTCGAGCTCGCGCACCAGGCGCTCGGAGGTGGTCCCAAGCCGGTACGCCTCCGACTGCGCGAGCGCGCCGTGAAGCGAGGCGCCGAGCGCCGGGAAGACCGTGGTCACGAGCGACAGCCACAGCGTGTGCACCGCGAGGTGGGTCAGCGCGCCGACCGCCGTGAGCCCGAACAGGGCAATGTTGACGCCGTGCACGCGGTGCTGGAGCGCATGCTGGCGGCTCGCGATCCGCGCGTGGTAGTGGCGCTGCTGCCCGAGGATGTCCATGGCCCATCCGGCATAGCTCGATACGAAGGCGGGATCGTCCCACGCGCCCGTGAGCAGCCGCCGCGCCAGCGGCTCGTGCTCCCTGCAGAGGATCGCGACGTCGTCGGCGCCGCGCACGTGCTGGCCCGGATCGAAGACCCGCAGGTACCAGTTCGGCTCGCCGGCCGGCGCTTCGAAATCGAGGAGCGGCGCGAGCAGCGGCAGATACCAGGAGAGCTCGGCGGTGGTGCGGGCGCCGAGCCACTGCTCCTGCCAGTGGTGCCGATGTCCCTGCCAGTAGATGGTGCTGACGGTACCGATGATGAAGACCTCGCCGAGAGCCCAGATGCCGGCGTAGGGATGGAGCGCGTGATTGGAGCTGTCCCAGCCGAGCGCGAGCGGCATCACCGCGAACAGCACCGCGACGGCGCTGAGCAGATAGATCGCCCAGAATCCGCTCCGATAGCGGTGGCCGAAGTGGATGGCCCGATCGTCGAAGCGCTTGTGCGCGCGGGCGACGGCCTCGATCAGCGGCGTCAGGACCGGAGGCGGCCGCGGCTGCGGCGGCGCCGGCGACGACTCGATGTGCGCGCCGATCAATAGGATCCGCTGGACGGTCTGGTGGAACGCCATGGTCAGCCCACGATCTCGTACGTGGTCGCGAAAATGGCCCGGGACACGATCCCGAGGCTCCCGTCGCCGTAATCGACCAGCCAGTCGCCCGCGTGCCCGATGAGGCGCGACTTGCCGTCGGCGAGCACGACCTCGAACGGGCCGTCCATGGGCAAAGCCAAAATCCGGTTGGGCCGGCTCACATAGCGGCCCGGCTCTCCTTCGACGGTGGGCGGCGCGGCGCGGTACTTGCCGTGGAAGTGCGCGCGCGACACGCGCCAGTGCTCGCCGGCCGTGCCCGTGATGATGGCATCGCCCGGGAGCGCATGCACGACGCCCTCGTGCGTATGGACCTCGCAGGCGACCGGGGTGAAGCGCACGTCGATCTGCCGCTCGAGCTTGCGCGCGTGCACGCGGCGCGCGTCGGATTCGATGAGCGGGGAATAACCGCGCTGTCCGGAGGAGCGGTAGACGGGCGTGTCGCGGCCGCCGGCGCCCGCGCTCCCGTCGTTCACACGCCGCCTCGCTGGGCCGTGGAGATCCAGTCGCGCAGGCGCTTGACCTCGTGCAGGGCGCGCATCTCGGGCACCAGGCCGTCGATTCGCGCCGCGGCTTCGCTCAAGGCGGGCCCGGCATGACCCTTGTCGGTCAGCGCCTGTACATACTGGGCGAAAGAGAATTCCACGAGCTGCCATTGATCGCCGTGATTCCTGGCGGCGAGCTTGCGGTGGAAGTCGAGCGCGGGCGCCAGCGTCTTGGCTGCATCAGCGTCATGTCCCTGCCGTGCCTGCGACAAAGCGAGCCACGTGTCGAGCTCGGCGATGTCGCGCTGGTCCGAGACCGAGTCGGTGATGCCGGATTTGTTGCGTGCATCGAGCGCCGCGCGCTCGGATTTTTCGGCCGCCGCATAATCCCCGAGCAGATATTCGGCTCGTCCCGCGTAGTGACTGCACCAGAACAGCGTGATGTACTTCTGGAACTCCTGCAAAGGCCCTTGCGTGGGCAAGGATAAAAACTTGCCGCCGATGCACTCGAGTGATATGTCGCGGGCCTTGGCAAAATCGTTTCGGGCCAGCGCCAGCCCGGCGGCCGTCTGCTCAGCGATGACTTGGATGACCGCCACCTCGTAGCCGCCGTTGGGCTCGCGCCGTCGAACCTCGGCGAGTGCGCGCTGCCCCTGCGCCGCGGTCGCCGCCGCGCCCTGCACATCGGCGAGCTCCGCCTGATGATAGGAGGTGAAGGACACATTGACGGCGTGGTTGATGAAGAACGTGGTGCCCCCGACGCTGGCGTGGTAGAAATCGTCGATGCTTTTCAGGTAGTTCGGGATGGCTTCGTGCAGGGCGCCGCTCGCCCACATTGCATCGGCGACGTTCTGGTCAGCCGCGCCCATGTTGTTGATCGCCACCACGTTGCTTGGATCGAATTTGAGCAGTGTCGCGGAGATCTGCACACCTTTCCCTTGGTATACCAACGCCATCTTGGGATTCAGGTCGTTGGTCTCGATCTGACCCAGGGCCGAGACGAGGATCTGCTCCGCGTGCAGCGCCAGCCGGTATCCGGGGCGCCGCTCCAGCACTTTGTCGGCCAGCGTCAGGCAGGCGGGTCCGCGGGCCCGCGCATCGTCGTTGCGGCCCATGTTCGCCAGGGCCGACTCCAACCATGAGCAGGCCTCGGCGTACTGCGCGGCCATGTCGATGTTGGAGACATCGAGGGCACCCAGGTCCGCGGCGAGGCGCATCGCGCTTTCTTCGGACCGCACGGCGTCCTCGTTGCGGGTTGCGGCCTGCTGCTCGAACCCGAGGCGCAGAAGAACATCCATGTAAGCCCTACGCGCCGCAGCCGAGGCGCCTGGGGCATCTGCCAGGGGTTGCAACAGCGCGGCTGCGCGCTGGTTCACCACCGGGCCCTGCGGGTCGTTGCGGTTGTCGAAGAGCTGTGCTGCGACCATATAACCCGTGGCGAGCGCGATGGTCGTCGCCTCGGAGCGGTCTCCGGCGTTGCGCAGGCCCTCGAGGAGCTTGACGCCCTCGGAGTCGGCGGCGGCGCCTTGCTCGAGCTTGCCCATGTTGCGCAGCGCACGCGCGTATACCACCATGGCCAGCGCGCCCGTGCGCGTGGTGTCCGTATCCTTGAGCGAGGCGGGCAAGCCATGGAAGTAGTCGACCTGGCGCTTGGCGAACTCCGCGACCACGTCGAGCCGGCCGACGCTCTCGAGCTGCGGGACGAAGTCCACCGTGAGATATCCCAGCAGGCGCTGGGCCTGGAGCCGTGCCTCGTCGGACACCGCGCGGGTCTGCTGGGCAGCAAGCTCGGCGCGGCGCGCGCGCTCGGTGCTCTGGTAGGCGAGCGCGGCGGCGATCACCGCAAGCACCGCGAGCACCGTGCAGCCGATGGCAATCAGCCGGGCACGCCTCAAGGCCTTGTGCGCGGCGATCTCGCGCTCGCGCTGCTCGGCCAGCAACCGCTCGGTCGCCTCGCGCGCCTCGCGCTCGCGCCGGAGGTCGCGGCTGCCTTTGACCACCCCGCACAGCACGTCATGGGTCAGCTCGACCCGGCGCACGTCCAGCCGCTCCTCGATGCGCAGCAGGCGGCGGTTCACCAGGGTGGCGAGCGTGTCCGGCGCGGCGCCGGCTTCGCGGAAGCGCGCCAGCAGACGCTCCTCGGCGACGTTCTCGCGGAATCCCGAGCTCGTGAGCAGGTCGTCCTCGATGATCTGTCGAACCGCGGGCGGCTGATCGGCCAGCGCGCGCTCGTAGAAGCTGGTGAGAATGCTCGCGTGGGAGCCGGCGAGCAGGTCGAGCGAGATCTCCTCGCGCCCCTGGGCGATGCGCGCGTCGTTGAGCTCGCGGCAGATGAGGCTCAGGAGCGAGGGCTCGACCTCGGCGTGGACGAGCTCGGCGCCGCCGGCGACGAAGCGCACGATGGCCCCGGCGACTTCCTCGTTCACCAGGCGCTTGCCCGGCTTCAGCACCGCCGCGAGAGCCTGCTCGCCGTTCATGCGCGCCAGCCGCAGCCGATTCTGCGAGATGCTGGGCATGGACCTTTTCAGGCCCTCGAGCGGCGCGAGATAGTCCTCGCGCAGCGCGATCAGCACGCGATAGTCCGAGCGGGCGAAGTCGAACCTCTCGGCGCCGGCCTCGTCGGCATCGAGCTTCGCCTCGAGGGCCTTCGGCGGACGATTCTCGACCAGGTCGGACAGCTCCTCGATGAAGCGCGCGGCGCGCGTGCGCCCGAAGTCGTCGCTCTGCGCGAGCGTGAAGATCTCCTCGAACTGATCGAAGATGAGCAGCGGCGTGAGCGTGCGCCCCGACTCGTCGCGCAGCACGTCGTCGCGGTGGTGGAGGAATTCCCACAGCGACTCGCCCTGGACGGCGACCCCGACCTGGGTCCACTGGCCCGAAATCCGGGCGGAACGCGCAATGGATTCCTTGATCTGCTCCGCGGGCTCGGGCGAGTCCCGGCCGTAGTCGATGCGCACGTACACCGGGCAGTAGCCCTGGCCGCGCAGGCGCGGCACCAGGCCGGCGCGCAGGATCGAGGTCTTGCCGAGACCGGATTGACCGAACAGCACCGTGAGGAGCTTGCGCTGCACCCGGCGCGCGAGCTCGGCGATCTCCTCGTCGCGGCCGTAGAAGTACTGGCGCGTGTCCTCGGTGAACGAGGCGAGGCCAAGCCAGGGATTGCGGTCGTCGACCGCGGAATCGGCCGGCGGCGGAGCGGTCGGGCGCTGCACCGCAGCGCTCATGGGGCCCTCGCCCGCATGAAGTCGTTGAGCCGGCGGGCGAACTCCGGCGGGACCTGGCCGCCCGGAAGCTGATTGAAGTGCAGCGCCTTGAACTTGTCCGGCACCAGCGCGTCGGCCGCCAAGGTCGAGTCGATGGTCACCGGCAGCACGAACAGCGCGCCGTCGGCCATGTTGCGCATGCGGTCGAGCGCATAGCTCCACTCGCGCCGGAAGTATGCCTCGTGCCGCCGCTGCGTCGCGGCGGACACGATCGGGACGAAATAGGAGCAGCGGGCGATGTTGCGTTGGATCTTGCGGTCGTAGTCATCGCCGGCCTCGAGCCGGTCCATGTCGAACCACGTGGTCACGCCGGCCGCTTCGAGACCGGCCTTGATCTGCTGGACCGCGGCGAGATCCTCGCGCGCGTAGCTGATGAACACCGCGTTGTCCGGCATCTCCTTGGCCGGCGGCATGAAGCGCGCGGCGCCGGCCGGCACCGCGGCGGCGGGCTTGCGGCGCGCCTGCCAGCGCTCGTGCAGCTCCTCGACGAAGCGCTCGGCGCCGATGTAGATGCGGGTGCGCACGCTCACCTGCTGCAGGAACGAGACCAGCCGGTCGTCCTGGCTCGAGTGGCTGTCGGCGAGCACCTCACCCACGTCGCGCGGGTCGGACAGCCGGTGGCGCTTGGCCATGCGCAGGAACAGACGCGCCAGCCAGTTGGTGAAATTGCTGCCGATGAACAGGAGATGGTTGTGCTCGAGCTCGTGGAACAGCTTCTCGGGCGCCAGGTGCTCGCTCTGCAGCGCGCAGATGTACTCGAGCAGGTCTTCGTCCGAGATCACGTAGGTCGGCGACGCCGAGACCTTGCCGAACAGATGGTAGACCACCGGGCGCTGCAGCTGATCGCGCTCCGCCGGCAGATCGGCGATGCGGTTCGGTGCGTAGGAGAGCACGTCGGTCGAGGGCGCGCCGCCGAAGCGCTCCTGGTTGATCGCATTCTCGAGGAACGGATCGAAGGTGGTCGACACGAACAGGTCGAAGTCGGTGATCGCGGCCAGGTGCCGGAGCGCGGCCGGCGGCTCGAAATTGGCGTCCTTGATGATGCTGCGCAGGCGCACGTAGGCCTCCTCGCGCCGTCCGCGCGCCGCCAGGAACCAGCACACCACGTCGTTCAGGGTATAGGGCTTGGGGAGCTCCGCGACGTTGACGTTCAGCCGTCCCGCCAGCTTCTCGGCCACCCAGTCAAGCAGCAGGCGGGGACCTCGGTCGGTCGCGACCTGAAGCAGCTCGGGGCCGACGATGGGGATCACCCGCCGTTCCTCGATGAAGCTCAAGAGATCGTCCCAGGCGTCGTCGTCCAGGGTCGAGGTCGCGGCGATGGCCGCTGAGGCGCTGTTCATGGAGCCTGGAATCCCGCAGCCGGTGTGGCCGGCCTGTTGAAGGTTCGTTCAAGTCTGACGCAGCGCAGGCCGGGCTGCAAGGAGCGGCCCCGGGGCCGAAAAGGGTGAAAAGGCGGCCGGCGTGCGCCGCGGGGGTGCGCCCGGTAAACTCCGGCCCGCATGATCAAGCGGTTGGTGGATCTGTTGTCGCGCCTGCCCATGCCGGTGCTGTATGGCATCGGCGGCTTTTTCTACTTCCTGGCGTTTTATGTCGTGCGGCATCGGCATCGGGTGATCCAGGACCAGCTCGCCAAGGTCTTTCCGGACCGGACCCCGGACGAGCGCACGCGCATCCACAAGCAGTTCCTCAAGAACTTCTGCGATGTGATCATGGAGCTCGTCAAGTCCGCGTCCATGTCCGAGGACCAGATGCGGGCGCGGGTGCCGATCCTGAACATGGAGGTCGCGCGCGCCCATCTGTCGGCGGGCAAGTCCGTCATGCTGGTGACCTCGCATCTCGGCAACTGGGAGTGGCTGCTGCAGGCGGTCGCGCTCGAGCTCGGCTATCCCATCGACGCGGCATACAAGCCCCTGCACGATCCCTGGGCCGAGCGCCTCATGCTCAAGATGCGCACGCGGTTCGGCGCGCGCTTGATTCCCGCCAAGGAGCTGCTGGGCGACTTCCTGCGCCGCAAGAGCATCGTGCGCGCGCTCGCCATGAACGCGGATCAGGCGCCGGTGTCGACCGACAAGCGCTATTGGACGCGATTTCTCGGGCAGGACACCGCGTTCTACATCGGGGCCGAGCAGATCGCGCGCGCCACGCGGCTGCCGGTGATCTACGTGGGCATGCGCCGCGTGGCCCGCGGCCGCTACGAGGTGCGGCTCAAGGAGCTCTGGGACGGACGCGAGACCCTGGACGCGAACGGCATCACCGAGCGCTACGCGCGCGCCTGCGAGATCGACGTGCTGGACCATCCGGCCGACTGGCTGTGGTCGTACCGGCGTTGGCGGCTGCAGAAGCCGCTGTACGGCGCGGACTAGCCTTCGTCGTCGAGCCGCTGTCCGGGGCGGCGGCGGTCGTGGTTCCGCAGCCACGTCGACGCGGCTGCGGTCGTGGCTTGCGCGATGCCGGGCCGAGATCATCCCTGCTACGATACCGACTGCCCGATCCAGCGCGTCCGGGGAGTGCGCCATGAAGCTCGATGACAGCCGCCGCAGCGACAATGTCGAGGATCAGCGAGGCTCCGGCATCGGCCGGGGCGGCGGCATCGGCATCGGCACGATCGTCATAGTGATCATCGGCTACTTCATGGGGGTGAGCCCGCAAACGCTGCTGAGCCTCCTGAACGGCGGCGACGTCCAGGGTGTCGACGTCGCGGGCGCGCCGAACGCACCCGCGCCGGCCGCGAGCTCCAACGATCCGCAGGTGGACTTCGTGCGCGCGGTCCTCGGCGAGACCGAGGACGTGTGGGGCGCGTATTTCCATGACCTCGGCAAGACCTACGAGCGGCCCACGCTCGTGCTGTTCAGCGGCCAGGTGGAATCGGCGTGCGGCTTTGCGAGCGCGGCCGCGGGACCGTTCTACTGTCCGGGGGACCGCAAGGTTTACATCGACCTGTCGTTCTTCGGGCAGCTCGCGACGCAATTCGGAGCACCGGGCGACTTCGCGCGTGCCTACGTGATCGCGCACGAGGTGGGGCACCACGTGCAGAACCTGCTCGGCATCACCGACAAGGCGGATCGGGCGGAAGGAGCGGCCGGCCGCGTCGGCGCGAATCGCGTGTCGGTGCAGGTCGAGCTGCAGGCCGACTGCTTCGCCGGCGTGTGGGCGGCGCAAGCGAACGATGCGCGCAAGATCCTCGAGCCCGGCGACCTCGAGGCGGGACTGCGCGCGGCATCGGCCGTGGGCGATGACACGCTGCAGAAGCGCATGCAGGGCACGGTGGTGCCCGACAGCTTCACGCACGGCACCTCGGCGCAGCGCGTGGGGTGGTTCAGGCGCGGCTTCGACTCGGGGAAGATCGACAACTGCGACACCTTCGGCGCTGGCACCTCCCTCTAGGTAGCCTCTGCGCCGGCTCCGCCGGGCGGCGCCGTCTTGCTCAGTATGCCGAGCTGCTCGCTACGGCATCGATCGGGAACCGGAACGGCTCCCCCGGGTTAGAGCTGATCGGTGACTGCTACCGG
>DATAYZ010000020.1:0-7173 GCA_036272295.1 Steroidobacteraceae bacterium | reverse complement strand
TAGAGCTGATCGGTGACTGCTACCGGTAGGGGGTCCGACGGACTTGTAGCGGCCGCCCAATGAGCACCGGCCTAAGCGCGGTCCAGCGGCCCATTACAGGTAGCAGTCACCGATCAGCTCTAACCCGGGGGAGCCGTTCCGGTTCCCGATCGGAGCGGCCGTAGCGAGCAGCTCGGCATACTGAGCAAGACGGTTCCGCCCGGCGGAGCCGGCGCAGAGGCTACCTGGAGAGCGGAGTGGATCAGCCGTGCTTGGCGGCGAGCTTGGCTTCCAGGTGCTTGGCGAGATCTGCGATGGTCGGGTGGTCGAACAGCTCGGTGAGGTCGACCAGGCCGGGATATTCGCGGTCGATGTTCTCGTGGATCTCGATCAGCTTGAGCGAGCTCGCGCCAATCTCGAACAGGTTGTCGTTGATCCCGACCCGCTTGCCGGGGAGCGCGGTCTCGCAGATCGCCTGCAGGCGGTTCTCGATCTCGCTGCCGGAGACCTGAGCGGCGGCGCCGCCCTGGGACTCCTTGAGCGCGGCGAGCTCGGCGAGCTCCGCCGCGAACTCTCCCTCGAGATAGGCCTTCTCCAGAAGGTGCCGTTGCACCTTGCCGCTGGTGGTCTTGGGGATGCGCCTGGTCGGGATGACCTCGGCCACTTCGAGCCCGGTGTGCTCGTTGATCAGGCGGCCCACCGCAGCCGCCGTCGGCAGGAAGTCGGCCATGCTGCCCCGATGCAGCACGAACACGACGAGGTCCTCGCCGCGCGAGGCTTGCGTCGCCACGCCCGCGGCCACGACCTTGTTGAGCTCGAGCCCGGGCGCGCGCTGCGCGATGTTCTCGAGATCGTACGGATAGTAGTTCTGGCCGTT
The DNA here is from genome assembly GCA_036272295.1 of Steroidobacteraceae bacterium. Lineage (GTDB taxonomy): Bacteria > Pseudomonadota > Gammaproteobacteria > Steroidobacterales > Steroidobacteraceae > Bog-1198. The sequence continues at coordinate 6,317 of DATAYZ010000020.1, read as the reverse complement.
GACGAAGATGATCTCCTTGCTGCGCCCGGTGATGTAGAGCGAGCCCTCGTGGATGAAGCCGAGGTCGCCGGTGTCGAGCCAGCCGTCCGGAGAGATGGCCGCGGCGGTGGCGGCGGCGTCGTTGAAATACCCGCGGGTCACGTTGGCGCCGCGGATGAGGACGTGGCCTACCTGCCGCTCCGCGAACGCCTGGCGCGAGTCGTCCGCGATGCGCACCTCGGTGGGAGGAACCGGCGGTCCGACGCACATGATCTCGAGCACATCGTGCGCCCCGGCGGGATTGAGCTCGACGGCCGTGCCGATGCCGAGCTTGTGCCGGTTGACCCGCACCCAGCGATAGTCGTGGCCGACCTCGGGCAGCGTGACCGCGAGCGAGGCTTCGGCGAGGCCGTAAACCGGATACATGGCCATGCGCTTGAGTCCGGTGTACGCCAGCGCCCCCATGAACTCGTTGCAGAGCTCCACCGAGATGGGCTCGGCGCCGTTGTAGATCAGCCGGATGGAGGAGAGGTCCACGCCGTCGAGGCGCCGGTCGCCGAGCACCTTGAGGAAATGGCGGTAGCCGAAGTTCGGCGAGCAGGTGATGGTGGCGCGTTTCTTCGCCGCCATCTGCAGCCAGAGCAGCGGCCGGCGCACGAATAGATCCGTCGGCATCAGGTTGATCTGGGCGCGGCTCACGAACTGCATGATGAAAAAGCCGATGAGGCCCATGTCGTGGGTCAGCGGCATCCAGCTCAAGGCAATGTCGCGGTCCGTGAACTTGCCGACCGCGGTCGAGCCGTAGGTGTTGGCGAGCAGATTCCCGTGCGTGAGCATCACGCCCTTGGGCTCGCTGGTCGAGCCCGACGAGAATTGAATGAAGGCCAGGTCGTCGGGCGTCGGGCGTACCAGCTTGCCCGGGCGCGAGATGTCGGTGATGGATTCGACCAGGAAGGCGCGCGACTTGAGCTCGGCGAACAGCGCGCTCTCGCCGACCTCCTCGGCCAGCGCGCGCAGCCGCTCGAGGTTCTTCGAGTCGGTGTAGAGCAGCGCCGTGCCGAGCTTGCGCGCCACGCGCAGGAGCTTGTGGCGATGCTCGTCGCTGATGCCGACGGCGAGCGGGACGGGAACGATGCCGCCGCAGAGCGCGGCCCAGAACCCGTCGATGAACTGCTCGTTGTTGCTCAAGAAGATGATCATCTTGTCGCCGCGCTGCGCGCCGAGCGCCTGCAGGTGGTACAAGATGCCGAGCGACCGGGTATGCAGGTCACGGTAGGGGACCTGCCGCTCCGAGCTCTCGCCCTCGATGTAGCTGATCACGCGGTCGACGCCGCGATTGGCCTCCAGCACCTCGATCAGCGTGGAGTGGCGGGCGGGGGAGTGGTCGTTCATCGTTCCTCGACGGTCATCATGAGATTGGAGCGCGGCCGCAGATTGATCTGGGCCTCGAGCTCGATGGGCGCATCGTCCGCGCGCTGCAGGCGAAAGCGTCGCGACATGGCGCTCACGTGCACCAGCATCTCGAACATCGCCATGTTCTCGCCGATGCAATGGCGCGGGCCCACCGCGAACGGAATATACGCGAAACGGTGCCGCTCCTCGGCGTCGGCTCCGGCGAAGCGCTCGGGCTGGAATTCCTCGGGCTCGCTCCAAAAAGCGGGGTGCCGGTGCAGCATGTAGGGACTGATGAAAACGTCGGTACGGGCCCCGATGTCGTAGCCGCCGAGCTCGTCCGCCTCGATGCTGCGGCGGGTGATCAGCCACCCCGGCGGGTAGAGACGCAAGGACTCCTGCACGACCTGATGGGTGAAGGCGAGCGATTCCGCCGCATCGAGCCCCAAGGTCCTGCCCGGATCGAGGGCGTCCGCCTCCGCCTCGAGGCCGCGCTGCGCCTCGGGATGCCGCGTGACGAGATACCAGGTCCAGGTCAGCGCGGCCGCGGTGGTCTCGTGCCCGGCGACGATCAGGGTGAGCACCTCGTCGATCAGCTCCTTGTCGCTCATGGCATCATCGGTCTCGCGGTCGCGGCTCGCCATGAGCATGGCCAGGAAATCGAAGTGCTCCGTCGCCTCGCGCCGCCGGCGCTCGACCAGCTGCAGCACGAGCTTGGTGAGCGAGCGGAACCGAAAAGCGAACTTCAGGTCGCGGTTCTGCTCCTTCGCGACCACCTCGAACGGGTTCGCGCCGAACTCGGCCTCCAGCCGCTCGAGGTCGGTTCCAAAGATGGAGGCGAGCACGATCTCGAGGGTGAGCTCGCTGGCATCGTCGCTGATGTTCACCGGCTCGCCCCGCGCCCCGCGGGCGGCCCAGCGCTCGGCGAAGCGGTCGTTCACCTCGCGGATGAGCTCGCTGAACCGATCGATCACCCGCCGGTGGAAGGAGGGCTGCATCATGCGGCGCTGCCGCCGCCAGAAATCACCCTCGCTGGTCATGATGCCGTTGCCGAGCAGGATCTTCACCCGCTCCATGCCCTCGCCCTTGGTGTAGTTGCGGTGGTTCGAGAGCAGCACGCGCTTGATGTCGTCCGGATGGTTGATGACGTAGTTGAACGTGCCGCGGGAGGGCGCGAACACCCGGTAGATGTCCCCGAACTCGGCAAAATAGACGCGCAGGCGCGCGAGCGTCTCATCGCTGCCGTTGAGGTCGAAACCCTCCGCGGGGCCGGGAGGTAGTGCCGTGGTCCGCATCGCGATATTGTAACGTAGTGGACCAACCCCCCGGCCTGCGAAACACCATCTACGAGCATCAGACCCGCTCGGGCCGACGCCTCTCGCGCGGCCGCATGATGCTCTACCGGATGCTGGTGCCGATCGGCGCCGCCCTGCTGCGCCTCGTGTGGGGGTGCTGGGCGCGGGCGGTCAGTACTCGCGGCGCGGAGCACATCGATGCGGCGCTCGCGCGCGCACCGTCGTTCATCCCGGTCTACTGGCATCAGCATCAGCTCTTTTGCATCCGCCATCTCGCGGCGCTGCGCGCGCGCGGCCTCAAGCTCGGATTCCTGATATCGCCCTCGGTCGACGGCGAGCTCGCCGCGATGCTGGTGCAGAGGCTCGGCGGCTGCGCGATCCGGGGGTCCTCGACGCACACGGGTGCGCGCGCCTTGCGCGACTACTACCAGGCGCTGGTGCAGGACGGGATCTCGCCGGTCATCACCCCCGATGGTCCCAAGGGTCCGCCCTGGAGATTCAAGCCGGGCGCCATCCTCCTCGCGCAACTGTCGGGGCGCCCGATGGTCCCGATGAGCTATGCCGCCTCGCGCGCCTGGAGGATTCAGTGGGACCGCTTCGTGATTCCCTGGCCGCTGGCCCGGATCGCGGTGGCCGTCGGCGAACCGGTCTATGTGGGCAAGGGATTGGACGCGGATGCGCTCGCCCGCCTGCAGGCCGACATGGAGGAGCGTCTCTCCAAGCTGTTCGAGGAAGCGCGGGCGCTCCTGTAGGCTTCGGCCCGCCAAGCCCTATCAATACAATTGCTTAGCTTGTATTCCTTATAACTTATGCGAGAATCCAGTCCTATGTCGGATCAAACCGACAAAAGGAACTGTGTGACGCATTCGCGTTTTTGCTCGATTCCAGTGGCAAAGTGTTGATTCATAACCGCCACATGTCATCTGGGATTTCTTTCGGCGCATGGCCATAGCACCCCACGATCCTCGCCACCCAGATCTGACCACCTCGGACATCCTGTCGCCCCAGGCCTGGCCGAAGCGCAACAATCGCCCCGCCGTCGGCCTCGACGTCATCTGCACCAAGATCGCCGTCGACTTCCAGTCGATGACAGCGGTAACGGCGCCCGAGGTCATCGCCGCGAACCTGGAGCTCCTGCGCGAGGCGACTCGCACGGACGCCGCGTTCCACATCCCGATCGATGCCGAGGCGGGCGTCTTCAACGACATCCAGGTCGCGCGCGGCATGCTCTCGACCGGCAACCCCGAGCAGCTGCAGGGCCTGGGCCTCGACGCTTTTCCCTGGCTCAAGTCGCGCCTGGCGCCGCTGCGGGTCTCCGAGCTGCGCGATACCTCGCAGCCGCGCGAGGACCAGCGCCAGGACGCCGATGCCTGGAGCCACCTCGGCATCGGCTGTGTGCTCATGATCGGCTACTTCATCGAGGGCCGCGCCGCGGGCCTGCTCGGCATCGCCGGCGCGCAGCCGCGCGACAACTGGGAGGTGCAGCTCCATCTGCTCATGAAGCTCATGGGATCGAGCCTCGCCACCGGCCTCGAGCGCATCGAGATCCAGCGCCTGCTGCACGATCTCGAGGAGCGCAACGAGCTGGCGCTCTACAGCGCCAACGACGGTCTCTGGGACTTCGACACGCTGAACAACCGCGTGTACCTGTCGCCGCGTTGGAAGGCGATGCTGGGGTACGACGAGGCGGACGTGGGCCGGGCTCCCGACTGGCGCACGCTGGTGCATTCCGACGACATGTCGCGGGTGCAGGCGGCGATCCGCGACCACGTCGCCGGCAAGACGCCGCTGTTCGAGAGCCTGCACCGCATGCGCCACGCCACCGGCGAATGGCGCTGGGTGATCAGCCGCGCCAAGGCCAAGGTCGACGACAAAGGCCGCCTGCTGCGGCTGGTCGGCGTCGAGCTCGACATCACCGAGCGCAAGCTCTACGAGGAGGCGCTGTTCCGCGAGAAGGAAAGCGCGCAGATCACGCTGCAGAGCATCGGCGACGGCGTCATCACCACCGATGCCCGCGGCGTCATCGACTACGTGAATCCCGTGGCTGAGTCGCTCACCGGCTGGCGCCTCGAGGACAGCCAGGGGCGCGCGATCGAGGAGGTGTTCCGCGCCTTCCACGAGGAGACCTGCGAGCCGCTCGAGAATCCGTTGGCGGTCGCCATCCGCCGCACGCGCTCGATCAAGTCGGTGCGGCCGATGCTGCTCATCCGGCGCGACGGCAACGAGATCTACGTGGAGAGCACCGCCTCGCCGATCCGCGACGGCAGCGGCGCCGTGTCCGGCGGCGTGCTGGTGTTCCACGACGTGAGCGAGGCGCGCGAGCTCAACCGGCGTCTGTCCTATCACGCGAGCCACGACGTCCTCACCGGCCTCGTCAACCGGCGCGAGTTCGAGACGAGGCTGGAGCGGGCGCTGAAGAGCGCCAAGGCGCGCGAGACCTCGTACGCGCTCTGCTGCCTGGATCTCGACCAGTTCAAGATCGTCAACGACACCTGCGGCCACAGCGCGGGCGATGCCCTGCTGGGCCAGGTCGGCGCGCTGCTCAAGTCCAAGGTGCGCTGGCGCGACACGCTTGCGCGCCTTGGCGGCGACGAGTTCGGCATCCTTCTCGAGAGCTGCTCGCTGGACGAGGCGATGCGCACCGCGGAGACGCTGCGCGAGGCGGTGCGCAACTTCAAGTTCACCTGGGAGGAGCGCACGTTCCGTCTCGGCGCCAGCATCGGCGTGGTGCCCATCTCCCCGGACAACGTCGATGTGGCCTCGATCCTCAGCGCCGCCGACAGCGCCTGCCAGGCAGCCAAGGAGGCCGGCCGCAACCGGGTGCACAGCTTCGAGGAGAACGACATCGATCTGATGCGTCGCCGCCGCGAGATGCAGTGGGCGGCGCGCATCAACAACGCGCTCGAGGAGGGCCGCTTCGAGCTGTTCCGCCAGACCATCCTGCCGCTGCAGAGCAACGAGACGGGCGCGCACTACGAGCTGCTCCTGCGCATGCGCGATGAAGCCGGCAAGATCGTCTCGCCCGACAATTTCATGACCGCGGCGGAGCGTTACGGCATCACGCCGAGCATCGACCGCTGGGTCATCGAGAACGCCTTTCGCTGGCTGGTCTCCGAGGCCGACGAGCGCGAGAAGCTCACCATGTGCTCGATCAACCTGTCCGGCCAGAGCCTGGGCGACGACAAGTTCCTGCCCTACGTCATCGACCAGTTCCACCGCAGCGGTCTCGACGCCACCAAGATCTGCTTCGAGATCACCGAGACCGCGGCGATCGCGAGCTTCTCGCAGGCGAACCGCTTCATCCAGGCGCTCAAGGAGCTCGGCTGCAAGTTCGCCCTCGACGACTTTGGCACCGGTCTGTCGTCGTTCGGTTACCTGAAGCACTTCCCGGTCGACTTTCTCAAGATCGACGGCAGCTTCGTCAAGGAGATCCTGCACGACCCGATCGACCGCGAGATGGTGCGGTCGATCAACGAGATCGGGCACTTAACCGGCAAGCAGACCATCGCCGAGTTCGCCGAAAATCAAGAGATCATCAACATGCTGCAAAGCCTCGGCGTCGACTACGCCCAAGGCTACGGCGTCTCCCAGCCCCAGCGCGTCCTCAAGGCGGCCGGCGTCACCTAGTACTGTGGGCTCCAGGAAGGAGGC
>DATAYZ010000019.1:0-1602 GCA_036272295.1 Steroidobacteraceae bacterium | reverse complement strand
CAACATGAGGGTGGGCGCGTTGAGGTTCCCGGTGGTGATCGACGGCATGATCGAAGAGTCGACCACCCGCAGTCCCGTAAGTCCTATCACCCGCGTCTCCGGATCGACCACGGCTTGCCGGTCGTCGGGCCTTCCCATCTTGCAGGAGCAGGAGGGGTGATAGGCGCTCTCGAGGTGACTGCGGACGAACTCGTCGATCTGCGTATCGCTCTGCACGCCGGGACCCGGCTGAATCTCCCTGCCCCGGTAGGGGGCGAACGCCGGCTGCGCGAAGATCTCGCGCGTGAGACGCACGCAGGCCCGCATCTCCTCCCAGTCTTGCGGCCGCGACAGGTAGTCGAAGAACACCTTGGGCTGCTCGTTCGGGTCCGCGGAGGCGAGCCGCACCCAGCCTTTGCTCTGCGAGCGCATGGGTCCGACATGGGCCTGGAAGCCGTGCTCCTGCGCCAGAGAAGAGCCGTCGTAGCTCACGGCCATGGGCAGGAAGTGGTATTGGATGTTCGGGTAAAGCACGCCGGCGCGGCTGCGGATGAAGCCGCCCGTCTCGAAGTGATTGCTCGCCCCGAGGCCGTCCTTGGTGAGCAGCCAGCGCATGCCGATGAGCGCCTTGCGAAACGCAGTCGTCTGCGCATAGAGCGTGATGGGTTGCGTGCACGCCATCTGGAAATAGAACTCCAGATGGTCCTGGAGGTTCTCGCCGACGGCGGGCAGATCGTGGATGATCGCGATGCCGTGCTGCGCGAGCTCCTGCGCCGGCCCGATGCCCGAGAGCTTCAGCAGCTTCGGGGACTGAATGGGTCCCGCGCTCACGATCACCTCGCGGCGCGCTCGCGCGCGGTGCTCTTCGTTCCCGCGGCGATACGCCACCCCGACCGCCCGGCGACCCTCGAAGAGGATGCGCGTGGCGAGCGAGTGAGTGCGCACGGTGAGGTTTCGCCGGCGCATCGCCGGCCGAAGATACGCATTTGCGGCGCTCGAGCGCCGGCCGCCGCCCACCGTCATGTCCATCCGGCCGAAGCCTTCCTGCTGGAAGCCGTTCATGTCCTGAGTGAGCGGATAACCCGCCTGCCGGCCGGCCTCGAGCCAGACTTGATTCAACGGATTGTCGAGCCGGCCGTAGCGGGTGTGCACCTGCCCCTCACCGCCGCGATAGGCGTCCGCGCCCTTCTCGCGCCGCTCCGTCCGCTTGAAATAAGGCAGCACGTCCCGGTAGGCCCACCCGCTCGCCCCTTCCGCCGCCCAGCGCTCGAAGTCGAGCGGATTGCCCCTGACATACACCAGGCCGTTGATGGACGATGATCCACCCAGGACCTTGCCGCGCGGCGTATGCAGACGCCGCCCGCCGAGATTCGGCTCGGGCTCGCTGTAGAAGAACCAGTTGTAGCGCGGCATGTTCATCGGAATCGACAGCGCCGCGGGCATCTGGATGTAGAGCGACCGGTCCGAGCCGCCGTACTCCAGCAGCAGCACCGAATGCTCGCCGCTCTCGGTCAGGCGGTCCGCGAGAACGCAGCCCGCGGAACCGGCGCCGACGATCACATAGTCGAAGGCTTCTTGACTCATGGCTAGTACGGAGCGTCGACGTCGCCCATCGCGACGTAG
>DATAYZ010000018.1:0-20270 GCA_036272295.1 Steroidobacteraceae bacterium | reverse complement strand
CATGAGCAGAGGAGCCCGGCAATCCTCCGGCCATCACCTCCTTGGCCAGAAGCGGGAACTGCGTCGCCCGCGCTTTCGCTGCAATCGGCGTGCGCTGTTTCTGCAGCTCGACGTATTGGTTGAATGACTCATCGCCCAGGATGAGATCCCCGAAAACGTCGGCTCCGCGCCGAGTGAGGTACTGCAGGGTGTGGTCATCCTTCCAGTCGTCGACGCGCTGCGGCAGGCCAAGCTCCGGGTATCGCTGGGGTACGGCCCGCCCAAGAAAGCCGCCCGGCCGGGCGTCCTGCAGAAAGTAGGGAATGCCTTCGGTGACCTCCCGCGGCGCGAGATGGGTCCCCGTCGAAGGAGATAACGAGTATTGATTCGCCGCGAGCGCATGCAACTGACCCATGAGCCGTACGTTGCCCCCCTCATCGATCCGGCGCAGCTCCCATTGCGATCCGATGTTCGCAATGGGACGAAGCAGCCCGTAGCGGGCTCCTCGCGTCGTGCCCAGCCGAAAGACTCTGCCTGCGGAGGCGAGCCCGCGTAACAGTCGCGAGACAGCAGCCTGGGAAAGGTCCAGCGCCTTCTGCAGCTCGAGCGATGTGGCTACGCCCTTTTCGAGCAGAGCAACGATTTGGGATTGGCGGTCGGCGAGCATACTATTGGCTTAGTATAGCTGGTAAAATAAACTAGATTATATACTAGTTAAATATGGATATATTCAATCATTTATCGTGCAATTTATCCTTTAAATAACTAGATAGTAACTAGTTTGGAAATGCTTGCCCCGGAGCCTTAGTATTTCGGCCCGTACGAATCGGGGCCCTATAATCCGTCGCGCCATGAACCTCGAGCTTCCCCCGGTCGACGCCACCGCCATGTTTCGCGAAGCCGCGAGTGCCTCCGCCGCGGTGCGCGCGCAACTGCGCGATGAGGCATCCGCGGCGTCCATCGGCCGGGAGCTTCGCCGGCTGGCGCCGCGAGCGGTGATCACCTGCGCGCGCGGCAGCTCCGACCATGCGGCGACCTATGCCAAGTATCTGATCGAGACGCGGCTGGGGGTGCTCACCGCATCCGCCGCACCGTCGGTCAGCTCGGTCTATGGCGTGGCGCAGGACTTGAGCGGCTGCCTGTTCCTGGCGATCTCCCAGTCGGGACGCAGCCCCGACCTCCTGGCCTCGGTGGCGGCCGCCAAGGCGGCGGGCGCCACCATCCTCGCCCTCTGCAACAGTCCCGATGCGCCGCTGATGCGGGCGGCGGACCTGACCATGAGTCTCGATGCCGGGCCCGAGACCAGCATTGCGGCGACCAAGTCCTATCTCGCCTCGCTGGCTGCGCTCTTGCGCCTGGTCACCGTTTGGAAGGGGGATACCGAGCTCGCGCAGATGACCACGGCGCTCCCCGATCTCATGGATCGCACCTGGACGCTCGATTGGTCGCCGGCGCTCCCGGTGCTGGTGCACGTCGAGCATCTGTACGTGGTCGGCCGCGGACTCGGCCTGGGCGCGGCGCAGGAAACCGCGCTCAAGTGCAAGGAGACCTGTGGGCTGCACGCCGAGGCGTTCTCGAGCGCCGAGCTCCGGCATGGTCCTTTCACCTTGCTGGATCACGGCTTCCCCGCGCTGCTGTATGCGCAGGACGATGCGACGCGTGCGGGCGTCGAGACCCTGGCCGCCGAGCTGGCGCGGCGCAACGTGCCGATCCTGATCGCAGGTACCCCAGCCGCAGAGGCGCGCGCGGCCGGCGCGATCGTGCTGCCGACGCTCGAGGCGCCGGCGGAGATCGCCCCCATCCTGCTGGTACAAAGCGCCTATCGCTTGATCGCGACGCTTGCGCTCGCGCGCGGCTTCGATCCCGACCGGCCGGCGCACCTGCGCAAGGTGACCGAGACGGTGTGAGCAGGACCGCGCTGCTCAACGGCCGGATACTGACCGCCGAGGGGCTGGTGCGCGGGCGTGCTCTGCTCCTCTCGGGAGCGCGCATCGAGGCGTTGGTCGATTCCGCCGATCCGCGCTGCTCCGGCGCGACCCGCGTCGATCTCGGCGACGGCCTCCTGCTGCCCGGGTTCATCGACGTGCAGGTCAATGGCGGCGGCGGCGTGCTCTTCAACGACGATCCCAGCGTGGAATCGATCAGGGCCATCGGAGCGGCGCATCGGCGCTTCGGGACCACCGGGTGGCTGCCCACCTTGATCAGCTCCGAGCTCTCCACCGTCGAGACCGCGGTCAACGCCGTACAATCCGCCCTCGATTCCGGCGTGCCGGGCGTTCTCGGCATCCACATCGAAGGCCCCTTCATCAGCCCTGCCCGCCGCGGCATCCACGAGCGCCGCTATCTGCGCCGCTTGGATTCGGACTCGCTGCCGCTCCTCACGGGCCTTCGCACCGGCAGGACCTTGGTCACGCTGGCGCCCGAGATGGCCGCGCCCGACCGGGTCGCGAGGCTGGCGGCAGCCGGGGTCCTCATCTCTGCGGGACACAGCGAGGCAAGCTTCGCCGAGACCACGGCGGCCATCGCCGCCGGCGTACGCGGATTCACGCACCTGTTCAACGGCATGTCCCGGCTCGAGGCGCGCGCGCCCGGCATCGTCGGCGCCGCGCTCCACGACGAGCAGACCTGGTGCGGGATCATCGTCGACGGCCACCACGTCGATCCCGTCGTCTTGAAGCTTGCGCTGCGCTGCAAGCGCCGCGACCGCTTCCTGCTGGTGACGGACGCCATGCCCCCGGTGGGCTCGGCCGAGACCTCGTTCGTGCTGCAGGGCCGCCGCATCGACGCGGCCGGCGGCGTGTGCCGCGACGCCCGCGGCACGCTCGCCGGCAGCGTGCTCGACATGGCTTCGGCGGTGCGCAACGCCGTGCGGCTGCTCGGGCTCGACATCGTCGAGGCCGCGCGCATGGCCAGCGAATATCCGGCCGCGTTCCTGCGCCTGGATCACGAGCTCGGGCGTATCGCACCCGGCTACCGGGCGAACCTGGTCGCCCTGGACGGCGAATTCAGGGTGACACGGACCTGGATCGATGGGGAGGCTCAGGACGCATAGCCGCCGTTGCCGAGGGGCCCCCTCAGCGCTCGACGAACGCCCGCTCGATGACGTAGTCGCCCGGCTCGCCGACGCGCGGCGAGATCTCGAAGCCGCGGGCATCGAGGAGCGCCGACACGTCGTTGAGCATGGCGGGGCTTCCGCACACCATGGCGCGATCCGCGGCGGGATCGAGCGGCGGCAGCCCGAGCTCGCGAAACGGCCGCCACGTCTCGATCAACGAGGTGACGCGCCCTTCGTGGCGAAAGCGCTCGCGCGTGACGGTAGGCACGTAGATGAGCTGCTTGCGCACCTGCTCGCCGAGATACTCGTGGTGCGCGAGATCCCATTCGATGAAGTCCCGGTAGGCGAGCTCGCTGCGATAGCGCGCGCCGTGCACGAGCACGACCTTCTCGAAGCGCTCGTAGATCTCGGGATCTTTGATCAGGCTCATGAACGGCGCGAGGCCGGTGCCCGAGGACAGGAGATACAGGCGCTTGCCGGGCCGGAGATCGCGCAGCAGCAACGTGCCCGTGGGCTTGCGGCTGACGTGGATCTCATCGCCTGGCTGGATCGACTGCAGGCGCGAGGTCAAGGGCCCGTTGGGCACCTTGATGCTGAGGAATTCGAGATGATCCTCGTAATTCGCGCTCGCGATGCTGTAGGCGCGCAGCAACGGCTTGCCCTCGACGGGCAGCCCGAGCATGACGAAATGGCCGTTCTCGAAGCGCAACGCAGGATCGCGCGTCGTCCTGAAACTGAACACCGTATCGTTCCAATGCCGAACGGTCAGCACCCGCTCCGAACCCACGCTCGCCACGTCGCTCTCCTGAAAGGCCTGGCAGGAATTTTACCGTTCGGCGCAGCCGGGATCGCCTGCGGATTGCGCATAAGCACATAACGGACTGGCGCCGCGCGCCGCGGCGGCCGACGGACACCCCGCACCGGGGCTCCGGCGCTCGTTACGCGCGCGAGTCGCTTCGCGCGAAGCTCGGCTCCGCGGCTGCGCGCTGCTGCAGCCACTCGTACTGGGCGGCAAGATTCAAGTGCACGGACGGATTGGCGCGCCGCGCCGGCCCGACGCGGATCTCCTCCAGCCGCTGCAGCGTCGATGCGACGCGGGGCGGGGTGCCCAGATCGGTCCAGCCGCACTGGGGAACGCAGATCACCTGCAGGCGCTCCTCGCGACCCTGCAAAATGTCGCGCGAGAAGTCCACCGTCGGCAGATTCCGATACATGTTCTCCATCGCGTGGCCATTCAAGTGCTCCATGGCATCCAGGGTGCCGGGGAGGGTTTCCCGGAACAGCCCCAGGAGAGTACGGACCGACGCGGCGAGCACGAACACGTTCCACAGCCCGCCCTGCTCGAGCAGCGCCATCGCGGCGTCGGGCGTCGGCTTCTCCACGAAGCGCAGCACCGGCGAGGGCACCTCGCGGGAGCGGCTGGTCGGCACGATGTAGCCGAGCTCGGGGTCGGCCTGATCGGGCTCGGTGCCGAGCAGGTAGAGAGAGCTCTCGTCCATGCTCGCGAGCGTCGCGGCCTGACGCAGCGCGGCGGCAAACACGCCTTCGTCGGCAATGTAGTGATCGGACGGCAGGAACATGACCACCGCGTCCGGATCCTGTGCGGCGATCCTGAGCAGCGGAAGCAGGATCCCGTGAGCGGTGCCCCGGTTGTGAGGTTGCGCGATGATGTTCTGCTCAGGCAAATAGCTCAGCATGCGCTGCCACCAGTGACGATGCTGTGCGGCGACCACCGTGCACACGCGCTGCAGCGGCGCCACCGCGAGCGAGCGCTGAATGGCCTCCTGCAGGAGGCTGGGACCGCCCTGCAGCGAGCAGAACTGCTTGGGTACGACGACGCCCCTGGAATTTCGCGTCAGTCCGTGCAAGCGGCTGCCCTCGCCGGCCGCCAATACCACGGCCCACGATCTCGCGCGTTGTGCAATCATTTCATTTCTCGGGAGGTGGTTCGGTTTACTTATGATCACCGGCACATTAAATCTTCGAAATCGTTGCTTGCTCACCATGCGATGTAGGAATCGACCGATACCAGAGATACGTACGGCTTTTAAGATCAGTCCTACGATGAGTATTTACCGCCGCCGAATGCACGTACGTCACGTCCGTGGTGAACTTTCGCCATGGGACGTGAGAAAGAAATCCGCTTGGCAGCCTTGGCAGGGATCGTCGTGCTGAGCCTCGCAACCCCCCCTCCCGCGTGGGCCGGGGCGCCTTCCGGACATAACCTGGGGGTGCAGCGATTCGAGCATCTGGATCTGCGCCCGCCGATGAACGTCATTGCGGGAGCGGCCAAGGAGTCCAACGCCTTCCCGTCGGCGCTGCGCCGGCAAACTTTAGGGTCGCCGGATAAATTAGGCTCGGCCGATAAGTTCGGGCTATCGTCCGGGGCGATGCCGGCCCGCGAGCCGGGCCGCATCGAGGAGATGGCAAGGAAATTTCATCGAGAAGGGCTCCCGGTCGCGCGTCTCTGGGAGAATAAGTCAGCTCTGGTCAGCCTCGGTCTCAACCAGCGGGGCAAGCCGGGGCTCTGGCTCATACAGAAGGTACACTGAAGGAGGCCTCGTGGAGTCGCTTCGAATCCTCTACGTCGAGGACAACGGGCTCGTGCGCGAAGTGACGGCAGAGCTCCTGAACACCGACGGCCGCGAGATCGTCTCGGTGGCAAGCGCCGAGGAGGCCATGAAAGAATTCGAGGGCCGCGATTTCGACGTGGTGATCACGGATGTGAGCCTGCCGGCCATGTCGGGCCTCGATCTCGCGCGCCACATCCGCGGACGCAGGCCCGCCATGCCCATCATCATCGCTTCGGGCTATTCGCTCGACTTGAGCTCGCAGAACTGGGGGCCGACGGTCCGATCCATCATCAAGCCGTTCGACGGCGTCGACATCGACGCGCTGATCAGCGAGGTGTGCGGGGCAGGGACACGCGAAACGCCGTCCGGTCGTCCGGCCCCGTGGTGACCTCGACCGTGCCCTGGTGAGCCTGCACGATCTGCGAAACGATGTAGAGCCCGAGTCCCAGGCCTTCGCTCCGGCCCGCCTCGCGACGCCCCCGGAACGGATCGAACAGGTGAGGCCGCACCTCCGGTGGGATGACGCCGCGGTTGGCGACCCGCAGGATGACGGAATCCGCGCCCGTCCCGTCGAGCCGCACCTCGACCGGCGCGGCCGGATCGCCATGCTTGAGCGCGTTGCCGATCAGGTTCGAAGCGACCTGCGCGACCCGCTCGGGGTCCCATGATCCGGCGAAAGTCCCCTCGTAGCTCGACTCGAGCGCCCGGCCCGGCTGGGCCGTCTGATGCTCGCGTGCCACGCGCTCGACCAGCGCCCTGATGTCGGCCGGCTGGCGCTTGACCATGATGCCGCCGGCAAGGCGGGCGCGCGCCAGATCCAGCATGTCCTCGATCAGGTGCGCCATGCGCTTGCCGCTCGCGCTGATCCGCGCCGCCGCCTCCTGCGCCGGGCGCTCCTCGCACTGGCGCTGCAGCAGATGCGCCGAGGCCAGGATGGCGCTCAACGGGCTGCGCAGATCGTGGGCCAATAGCGCGCTGAACATCTCGTTGAGGCGCAGCGTCTCGGTGCGCTCCTGCAGCTCCATGGCGAGCTGCTTGCGCTGGCGGTAGAGCTGGAAGAACACATCGGCCTTGTTGCGCAGGATGTGCGGCTCGATCGGCTTGTAGATGAAGTCGACCGCACCCGTCTCGTATCCCTTGAACACCCGCGTCTGCTCGTGCGCTCCGGCCGTGACGAAGATGAGCGGGATGTGCCGCGTACGCTCGCTCCCCCGCATCAGCTCGGCGAGCTCGAATCCGTCCATCGTCGGCATGTGCACGTCGAGCAAGGCGAGAGCGACGTCCTCGACCAGCAGGAGCTCGAGCGCCTCCGCGCCCGAGCGCGCGGTCAGGAGCTCGACCCCATCCCGCCGCATCAACGCTGACAGCGCCAGGAGGTTCTCCTCGCGGTCGTCGACCAGCAGGCATTTCACCGGGATCAGCACGGATTCACCGCACCGTCGGCATCGAGTGAGCTCAACAAACCGGCGATCTCCTCCAGTGGCAAGACCAGATCCGCGGGCCGAAGTTTCAACGCCGACAGCGTCATCAATGGAGCGCGCGCGGTCTCCGGGCTTTCGACCACCGTGACGCCGCCGCGGTCGTGAATCGCCGCGAGCCCGAGCGCGCCGTCCTCGTTGGCTCCCGTCAGTATGACTCCGAGCAATCGATCACCGTACAGGTCCGCCGCCGATTCGAACAGCACGTCGATCGAAGGGCGCGAATTGTGCACGGGATCGTCCGCCGAGAGCGAGAACTGGGGTCCCGCGTCCAGCAGCAGGTGGTAATTGGCCGGGGCGAAGTAGACCGTGCCGCGCGCCACCGGCTCCTTGTCCTCCGCCTCCCGCACCGGGAGCGCGCACTTGCGCCCGAATATCTCGGGCAGGAGGCTCGGCTTGTCGCGCGGCAGGTGGATCACGATGAAGACCGGGGCCCGCAGTCCCGCGGGCAGCGCCGGCAGCAGCACCGACAGCGCCTCGATGCCACCCACGGAGCCGCCCATCACCACGGCGTCCACGCGGCCGCGCAGGCTCTCGTAACGGGTCATGCCGCACCCCGCTTCTGGTAGATGCGCTCCTCGCGCGCGATGTCGACGAACGCGTCCGAATGAGCCGAGAAGCGCAAGGATTCCTTGGCGCCGAGGCCGAGAAACCCCTGCCGGCACAAGGATTCCCGGAACAGTCCGAGCGCGCGATCCTGCAGGGCGCGATTGAAGTAGATGAGCACGTTGCGGCACGACACGAGCTGCACCTCCGCGAATACGCTGTCGGTCGCGAGGCTGTGATCGGAGAACACGATGTGGTCCTTGAGCGCCTTGTCCAACAGCGCGCGGCCGTAGGCCGCGGTGTAATGGTCCGAGAGCGAGGTGACGCCGCCGGATTTCTGATGATTGACCGTGAAGCCCGCCATTCTATCCACCGCATACACGCCGGCCGCGGCCTTCTGCAGCGTGCGCGGATTGATGTCCGTGGCGTAGATGAGCGTGCGGTCGAGCAGCCCCTCCTCCTCGAGTAGGATGGCGAGCGAGTACGCCTCCTCGCCCGCGCTGCACCCGGCGACCCACACCTTGAGCGAGGGATACGTGCGCAGCATCGGCACCACGTGCCTGCGCAGGCTCGCGAAGAAGGCGGGATCGCGGAACATCTCGCTCACCTGCACGGTGAGAAAGTCGAGCAGCGCCGGAAACACGTCCGGCTCGTGAACGACGCGGTCCTGCAGCCTCGACAAGGTCGCGCACTCGAATCGCACCATGGCTGCCTTGAGGCGGCGCCGGAGCGATGCGTACGCGTAGCCGCGAAAGTCGTAGTGGTACGTTTGATAGATGGCGTCGATCAGCAGACGGAATTCGATCTCGAACTCTTTGCCCGATTGGGTGGATGCGCCTATTTCGGCATCCATACGCGTACCAACGACAAGAGCTTCTCCACGTCCAGGGGCTTCGCGATGTAGTCGTTGGCACCGGCGGCCAGGCACTTTTCCTGGTCGTCCTTCATGGCCTTGGCGGTGAGCGCGATGATCGGCAGATTGCGCCACTCGGGCCGCCTGCGGATCTCGCGCATGGCCGTGAGGCCGTCCATTTCGGGCATCATGATGTCCATCAGCACGAGGTCGATGGCCCTTCCGGGCGGCTGCGGAGCCGCACCAAGCGCCTCCAGCGCCTCGCGGCCGTTGCGTGCGATCGAAAGCTGCACGCCCTTCGGCTCGAGCACGCTGGATAGAGCGAAGATGTTGCGCACGTCGTCCTCGACGATCAGTATCCTGCGCCCGTCGAGCGCAATCTCGCGATCGCGCACCGCGCGGAGCATCTGTTGCCGCGCGGCCGGCAATTTGGCCTCCACCTGGTGCAGGAACAAGGTCACCTCGTCCAGGAGCCGCTCCGGCGAGCGGGCATCCTTGATGATGATGGATTTCGAGAAGCGGCGCAGCCGTTGCTCCTCATCGGGGCTCAGCGAGCGCCCGGTATAGACGATGACCGGCGGAAACGCCACCTCCTCCTGCCGGGCCATCCTCTCGAGGAGATCGTAACCCGACAGGTCGGGCAGATTGAGGTCCATCACCATGCAGTCGAAGGTCTTCTGCCTGAGCTCCTCGAGCGCATCGCCGGCGCTCGCCACGGCCGTCAGGCGCACATCGTCGGTCGCCAGCAGCTGACAGATGCTCTCGCGCTGCCGCTGGTCGTCCTCGACCACGAGCACGTGCCGGACGTTCTGGGCGAACTTCGCCTCCATCCGCTTCAACGCCTCGATCAGCTGCTCGCGCCGCGCCGGCTTGAGCGCGAAGCCGATGGCGCCGAGCTCCATCGCTTCGCGCTTGTAGTCGGTCACCGATATGACGTGGACAGGGATATGGCGGGTGCGCGGATCGTGCTTCAACTGGTCGAGCACGCCGAGACCGGAATGATCCGGGAGGTTCACGTCGAGCAGCACCGCGGAGGGCAGGAAGCGCGCCGCGGCGGTGACGCCGTCGTTCGCGCGATGGGTCAGGATGCACTTGAATCCCATCTCCCGCGCAAGGTCGCGCAGGATCACGGCGAAGGCCAGGTCGTCCTCGACGACCAGGATGGTGCGCCCGCCCGGCGTTGCCGACTCCCGGTCGTCCTCGGCCGCGGGCGGCGACAGCATGTCGGCGGCCTGCGCGGCCGTCAGGGCGGCCGCGGCCGACGCGGCCGTGGCGGCGGCCTCCACGCGCGTGCCGAAGAGTCCCGCCGCGGCGGGCAGCGGCGCGGCGGCAGACGAGGCGGCAACGGCTTCCGCCCTCTCGCGCGCCGTGCCCGCGTACGCGAAGGGAAGCGTGAGCGTGAACACGCTGCCCTCGCCGGGCTGGCTCTGCACGCCGATCGATCCGCCGAGCAGCGCGGCGAGATCGCGTGAGATCGACAGCCCGAGACCGGTGCCGCCGAACTTGCGGTGGATGCTGCCGTCGGCCTGGCGGAAGGCCTCGAAGATGACTTCCTGTTGATGCATCGGGATTCCGACGCCGGTGTCGCGCACGGCGAACGAGACGGTGTTCGGCCGCGGACAGAACACGCGCAGCATGACTTCGCCGGTCTCGGTGAACTTGATGGCGTTGGAGAGCAGATTCTTCAAGATCTGGCCGAGCCGCTGCGAATCGGTCTCGATCTCCGCGGGGACGCCGGGGTCGACGCCCACCGAGAACTTGAGGCGCCTCTGTTCCGCCATCGGCTGGAACGCCTTGGCCAGACCCTCGATCGTGTGCGGGATCGAGGTCGCCTCCACCGCAACGGTGACCTTGCCCGCCTCGATCCGGGCCAGATCGAGCACGTCGTTGATGAGATCGAGGAGGTCGTTGCCGGACGAGGTGATGGTCTGGGCGAACTTGACCTGCGTGGGCGTGAGATTGCCCTCCTTGTTGTCCGAGAGGAGCTTGGCGAGGATCAAGGTGGAGTTGAGCGGCGTGCGCAGCTCGTGGCTCATGTTGGCGAGGAACTCGCTCTTGTACTCGTTGGACCGCTGCAGCTCGGCGGTCTTGGCGGCGAGCACCTCGTGCGACCGGCCGAGCGCGTCCTTCTGATGCTCGAGCATCTGGGTCTGCTCCTCGAGCTGCGAATTGATCTGCTCGAGCTCGGCCTGCTGCGACTCGAGCTGCGCCTGCGACTCGCGCAAGGCGCGGCCCTGCTCCTCCAGCTCCTCATTGCTGACCCTGAGCTCCTCCGAGCTCGTCTGGAGCTCCTCGGATTGCTGCTGCGTTTCCTGCAACAACTCCTCCAGCCGCTGCCGATCCTTGGAAGTGCGCACCGCGATCGCGATCGACTCGGATACCCGGTCGAGAAATTCCGGCTTCGCGGGATGCACCGCCGCGAAGAAACCCAGCTCGACCACGGCCTGTACCACCCCGTCGACGACCGCCGGCGCGATCAACAGCTCGCCCGGGGCGCCGCGCCCGACCGCGGACTCGATCGGCAGATAGCCGGGCGGCACGTCGCGCACGCGCAGGCTCCGGCGGTCCCTCACGGCCTGACCGACGAGCCCGTCGCCGCCGCGCATGATTTCCACGCTGGAGCCTGCCGGCAACGCATAGGCGGCATGGCGCCGGAAGGCACCGCCCTCGGCCACGTACATGGCGCCGACCTGTGCCCCCATGAGCGGAGCCAGATCTCCGAGAACGTTGTTCGCGAGCTTCTCCAGAGCCTGATCGCCGAGCATGGTCTCGCTCAACGACATCTGCGCGGTGCGCATCCACGATTGGAGCTGGCGCGCGCGGTGATCGCGCGAGGCAACCACCGCGGACACCCAGATCAGGGCGAGGAGCACGCCCGAGCCCCCCAGGGTGACCGCGAGCGAGATGCGCGCGGAATCCCGCCACGTCTGCGAGCGCTGCGCGACCAGCTGTCGCTCGTTGTCCTCGAGCTCGCCGATGCCGACGCGCAGCTGGTCCATGAGCGTCTTGCCGCGTCCGGTGCGCACCTGCGCCAGCGCCGCATCGGTCTTGCCCGCGCGCCGCAGCGAAACGGTGCGCTCGAGCTCGTCCATCTTCTGGCCGGCGAGACCCTCGACGGCATCGAGGCGGCGGATCTGGTCGGTGCGGCCCGCCATGAGCGCGTGCAGCGCCTTGAGCTCGGACGGCAGGGTGGCCTTGGCGTCGAGATAGGGCGCGAGATAATCGTCCTCACCGGTGACCAGGTACCCGCGCTGCCCGGTCTCGGCGTCCTTGAGCGTCGACAGCAGGCTCTCGAGCTGACCGAGGAGCTGGACCGAGCGCGTCAGGCTCCCCGCGCTTGCATTGCTGGCCTGCAGCGACTGGTACGACAACCCGGCGATCGCCAGGACAGCGGTCACGGCGATCAGGAATCCGAGCAGCGTTCGGCCCGGCAGCCAGGACCCGGACAGCACGCGATCGAGGGTTTGGTGGGTATCCGCGCTCGAATCCATGAGATCTGCCTTGAAAATGGCGCAAATTGTACGTGAGAACCCGATATCGGCCTGCCATGGCGCCTGTAGGAATCAACTGACACGGAGGCCCCCGTTCCCTTCGACCTCCGCTCCGGCGTCCCGCTCCGTCTGGGTCAGAGCTACGCGGGCACTGCTACCCGTTACAGGGTCCGACGTCCACCTGGGGGCCGCCTGATGAGCAGCGGTCTAGCCGCGGCCTAGCGACCCAACTACGGGGAGCAGTGCCCGCGTAGCTCTGACCCAGACGGAGCGGGACGCCGGAGCGGAGGTCCGAGGGAACGGGGGCCTCCTTGCTGGCGCCCACGCTGCTAGGGCGGCCGGCGCAGCGACAGGAGGCCGAGCGCTGCGGCGAGCGCGAAATACGCGGCGCAAAGCTCGGCCGCGACCTGCCATTCGCTGCCGCGGAGCTGCCACAGGGCGTAGGCGCTGCCGTCGAGGCGCACCGAGTGGATGACGCCGAAAGCGCAAAGCGCGCCGCCCGCGACCAGATAGCCCGCCGCCGCGCGCAAGCGCCGATCGGCCATCTCGGCGAGGCACGCCGCCCAGATCGTGGCCGTGATGATGAACCCGTTGCCGAGTGCCACGATCACCGCGAGCGGCGGGAGGCCGGCCTGCGCGGTGCTCATGAGCTCGGCGAGCTTCGCGGGGGCGACGTAGGCGGGGTTCGAGAGCTCGATGGTGACGAGCCGGGCGATCGATGGAAAGAAGCTGAACGCGATCGCCGGCGCATGCCGGGGAGGAACGGCCGTGAAGGCCTGCGCGGTGATGTTGAGCGCCAGGAACACGAGCACCGGCGCGAGCACCGCGAGCGGAACCACCGCGATGATGTTCGACACCAGGCCGAGGCTCCCGCCGACGCCGACGAAGACTCCGGTGAGCCAGGTGTAGCCGGCGCGCGCGCCCATCTGCTTGAAGGCGGGATGGCCGATGTAGGGCGTCGTTTGCGCGACGCCGCCGGCGAGCCCC
Source organism: Steroidobacteraceae bacterium (assembly GCA_036272295.1). Lineage (GTDB taxonomy): Bacteria > Pseudomonadota > Gammaproteobacteria > Steroidobacterales > Steroidobacteraceae > Bog-1198. The sequence goes on along the minus strand of DATAYZ010000018.1, from coordinate 7,308 downwards.
GCAATGAGCGTCGCCGCACCCTCGGCGAGCAGGATGCTGCGCACGTCGTAGTCATCGCCCGCGACGTGCGCGCTCTCCGTGTTGTTCACCCCGCCGATCACGGTCAGGAGCGCGAAGGGCACGATGAGCGGGAGTTGCGGGGGCAGCGCTTCGAAGCCGTGCACGATCCCGGGATCGAGATGCGGCAGGGAGAAGCGCAGCGCCGGCACGGAGGATGCCGCCGCGTGCCGGGGCTCGAGACCCACCGCGTGCAAGGCATAGTAGACCGCGGTGCCGACCACCACCGCGAACAGCACGCCCGGCACGCGGCCCGGCACCGTCCCCCGGCCCACCAGCGCATACAGCACGAGCCCGAGGGTGAGGAACCCGGCGATGGGCGACTGCAGCAGCTCGACCATGGGAAAGAACCCGATCAGCATGAGCGCGATGCCCGCGAGCGATCCGAGCAACCCCGCCTGCGGCACCAGACGGCGCAGCGCGCGGCCGCCGAACGCCAGGGCAAGCTTGATCACGCCCATGACGACGGTCGCCGCCATGCCGAGATACCAGGTCTCGAGTCCCGCCGCTTCGGGATCGAGACCCGACGCCCGGAAACGGGCGAAGGCCGGCCCGAGCACCAGCAGCGCCATGCCGATGGTCGAGGGGGTGTCGAGACCGAACGGCATCGCCGTCACGTCGTCGCGCCCGGCCCGCCGCGCGAGGCGCACCGCCAGCCAGGTGTACGCGAGATCGCCCACCAGCACGCCGAGCGCCGTGCCCGGAAACATGCGCCCGAACACGATCGAGGCGGGGATGCCGAAGCCGCCGACCAGCACCGCGGCGAGCAGCGCGAGCACCGACAGGTTGTCGACCGCGAGGCCGAGGAAGCCGTTCAGATCGCCGGGAACCAGCTTGAGGTAGCGCGCCCCGCTCCCGATCGGGTTCCGGCTCATCGTGTCGGCGCGGTCCTGGGGGCCTATCCTAATTCCCGAGGTTGAGCAGCGCCGCGTTGCCGCCGGTGGCGGTGGTGTTGACCGTGAGCGTCCGCTCGTTCGCGAAGCGCCCGAGATAGTGCGGACCGCCGGCCTTGGGCCCGGTGCCCGACAGTCCGTTGCCGCCGAACGGCTGCACGCCGACCACCGCGCCTATCATGTTGCGATTCACGTAGGTGTTGCCGATCGAGGTCTGCTGGAACACCTCGCGCCAGAACGACTCGAGCCGCGTTTGCACGCCGAGCGTCAAGCCATAGCCGCTCGCGCGGATCTCGCCGAGCACCTCGACGATGTCCGCGGAGCGATAGCGCACCACGTGCAGGATGGGCCCGAATTCCTCGCGCGTAAGCTGTGAGGCGCGCCCGAGCTCGATCAGGTGGGGAGCGAAGAAGCTGCCGTGGGCATGCGCCTCGCCGAGCACGCAAGCCTTGAGAATGCGCGCCTCCCTGCGCATGCGCTCGACGTGGCGCTCGAGCCCTTCGGCCGCGGCGGCGTTGATCACGGGGCCCACGTCGACATCCAACCGCGACGGATCTCCGATGACGAGCTCGTCCATGGCGCCCGAGATCATCTCGAGGACCGTGTCGGCGATCTCATGCTGCAGGAACAGCAGCCGCAGCGCCGAGCAGCGCTGCCCCGCGCTCATGAACGCCGAGGTCACCACGTCATCGGCGACCTGTTCCGGCAGCGCGGTCGAGTCGACGATCATGGCGTTCATGCCGCCGGTCTCGGCGATCAGGGGCACGATGGCCCCGCCGCGGGCGGCCAGCGTGCGATTGATGGTGAGCGCGGTCGCGGTCGAGCCGGTCATGGCGACGCCGGCGAGCGCCCCTTGCGCGAAGGCGATCTCGCCGAAGATCCGTCCCGGCGCGGGCACGAGGTGCAGCAGCCGCGCAGGAATGCCGGCCTCGTGCAGCAGCTGCACGAAGCGGCCGGCGATGAGCGGCGTCGGCTCGGCGGGCTTGGCGATCACGCCGTTGCCCGCGGCGAGCGCGGCGGTCACCTGGCCGGCGAAGATCGCCAGCGGAAAATTCCAGGGGCTGATGCAGGCGAACACGCCGCGGCCGTGCAGGGACAGCTCGTTCGATTCGCCCGTCGGGCCGTCCATGCGCCGGGGCGTGCCGAAGTCGGCCCGCGCCCGTACGGCGTAGTAGCGGCAAAAGTCCACGGCCTCGCGCACCTCGGCGATCGCATCGCCGACCGTCTTGCCGGCCTCGCGCGCCAGCAGCGCATGGAAATCCGCCGATCGCTCCTCGAGCAGGTCCGCCGCCTTGTCCAGGCACGCCGCACGCGCCTCGCCTCCCTCGAGATCCCAGGCCGGCTGCGCAGCGGCGCTCGCCTCGAACGCGCGGACGATCTCGGCAGGCGCCGCATCGCGAGTCGTGCCCACCTGCTCGCGGCGATCCGCCGGATTCACGACCGGACGAGTCTCGCCGGGCTGGAGCACGCCGTCGATGATCGGGCCGGCGGCCCAGCGCGACGCGCGGCGGGACTTGAGCTCGCGCCGGTACGTATCGACCTCGTCGGGATCGCCGAGATCGATGCCGCGCGAGTTGCGCCGATCCGCATAGAGGTTGCCCGGCAGCGGCAGGCGCGGGTGGGCGTAGGTTTCCAGGCGCTCGACCTCGGTGATCGGATCGCGCACGATCTCCGCGACCGGCACCTCCTCGTCCATGAAGCGATTCACGAACGAGGTGTTGGCGCCGTTCTCGAGCAGACGGCGCACCAGATACGCGAGCAGATCCTTGTGCTCACCGACCGGGGCGTATACCCGGATGCGCGGAAAGCGCTCGACCTGCCGCGCCGCCTCGGCGTAGAGCAGCCGGCCCATGCCGTGCAGCCGCTGAAACTCGTAGTCCGCTCCGGGCGGCGCGAGCTCGAGCACGGATGCGATGCTGTGCGCGTTATGGGTGGCGAACTGAGGATAGATCACGTCCAGATGCCGGAACAGGCGTCCGGCGCAGGCCAGATAGGACACGTCGGTCGTGACCTTGCGCGTGTACACCGGATAGCCCGAGAGGCCGCGCTCCTGCGCCCGCTTGATCTCCGAGTCCCAGTACGCCCCCTTGACCAGGCGCACGCTCATGCGCCGGCCGTGGGAGCGGGCGAGAGCCGCGACCCAGTCGATCAGCTCGGGCGCACGCTTGCCGTACGCCTGCACCGCGAGCCCGAGCCCCGGCCACTGCCGGGTCGCGGGGTCGCCGGCCAGCGCCTCGATGAGGTCGAGCGACAGATCCAGCCGGTCCGCCTCCTCCGCGTCGATGGTGAGCTGGATCCCGAGGGCAGCGGCGCGCCGCGCGAGCCCCGTGACGACCGGCACGAGGCGCCGCATGACCCGCTCGTGCTGCAGCAGCGAGTAGCGCGACTCGAGCGCCGACAGCTTGATGGAGATGCTCGAGGCCTCTTGCGGAGAGCGGCCCTTCGCGGATGCGCCGATCACGTCGATGGCGTGCTCATAGGACTCGAGATACCGCCCGGCGTCCTCCTGGGTGCGCGCACCCTCCCCGAGCATGTCGAAGGAGCAGAGCCCCAGGTCCGCTTCGCGCGTGCCGCGCGCCAGCGCCTCCTCGATGCTGCGGCCGACGACGAACTCGCCGCCGATGATGCGCATCGCGCGGCGTACCGCGAGCCGCACGAGCGGCTCCCCCGCCTTGCGGGTGAGCTTGCGCATCCATCCGTCGGTGTCCGTCTTGATGCCGGGGTCGAGCTCGAGAATCCCGCCGGTGAGCATCAGCCCCCACGTTGAGGCATTGACGAACAGCGACTCGGACTTGCCGGCGTGCGAGGACCAGTCGCCGGTGGCAAGCTTTTCTGCGATCAGCCGGTCGGCGGTCACGTCATCCGGAATGCGCAAGAGCGCCTCCGCGATGCACATGAGAGCGATGCCCTCCTGGTTGGACAGCCCGAACTCCTGCAGAAAGGCGTCGAGAAACGGGCGCTCGTCGCGCCGCGCGCGCGCCCCCTCGACCAGCGCCATCGCGCGCGCGACGGCCCGGTGGCGTGCGCCGCCGGTCAGCTCGAGCGCGTGCAACAGGCTCGTGACCGCCCGATCCTCGGTCCATTCACCGCGCTCGCGGATGGCATGACGCCTGGCATCGAGGGACTCGAGGGGTGGAGGCGGGTTCAAGCTCGCGGCCATGGGTGTCCTTGCAGTCGATGGGGCCGCGTCAGGGAAGCGCCTCGGACGATATCCGCCTCGGGGAAGCTCCTGAAACCTGCGCAGACCTTGCGTTAGTATCGGTAAGGTCGCCCCTGAATTCCAGCGGTTTGCGCATGAGGGTGCTCTTGCCGAACAGCGACTCGACCAGGTCGACCGCGAGCACCGCGGTCTTGTTGCGCACGTCCAGGGCCGGGTTCACCTCCATGATGTCCAGCGAGGCCACGCGGCCGGTATCGGCCATCATCTCCATGCAGAGCTGCGCCTCCCGGTACGTGAGGCCGCCGGGCACCGTGGTGCCGACGCCCGGGGCGATCTCCGGATCCAGGCTGTCGACGTCGAAGCTCACGTGCAGGTGCGTGTCCGCATCCAGATCCTCGAGCGCGAGCTCCATGACGCGGCGCATGCCGAGCTCGTCGATCGAGCGCATGTCGAACACTTCGAGGTTCTGCTCGTGCACGAAGCGCCGCTCGCCCGGATCGACGCTGCGGATCCCGATCTGGCGCACGCAGGCCGGCTCGATCGCCGGAACCGCACCGCCGATCTCGATGAGCTCGCGCGGCCCGAAGCCGCACAGCACCGACACCGGCATCCCGTGCAGGCTGCCGCTCGGGCTCAGCTCGCGGGTGTTGAAGTCGGCGTGCGCATCGATCCAGAGGACGCGCAGGCGCTTGCCCGTTTCGCGGCAGCGGCGCGCCACAGCGGCAATCGAGCCGATGCTCAAGGAGTGATCGCCGCCCAGCAGGATGGGCAGGCGCCGCTCGCAGAGCTCACGGTAGACGGCGTCGTGGACCTCGTGGCTCCAGGCGGCCACCTGCGAGAGGTTGCGGTAGCCCTCGACCTTGATCAGACCGGGATTCGGCGGGCCCGCCACATTGCCGCAGTCCGCCACGTCGAGACCGCGCTGCGTCAGCGCCGCGTGGATGCCCGCGACCCGGAGCGCCTCGGGGCCCATGGAGGCGCCGCGGTCACCGGCGCCTATGTCGGTGGGAGCACCGATGAGACTGGCGTTGCGGCCTTCGAGGGCCGGGGCACCGGCTTGGCTGCCCTTGCGAGCTGCGGAAATGGCGGCGCCCGCCACGCGGGTTCGATCGTTCGTCCGGGACATCACAGGCTCCTTCAGCCGAAGCGGCGGCGGCGCGTGCGCGCCGTCTCGCGTGACAGACCTGCGAACAGGTCCTTGGGATCTTCCGGATTCGGAATGAGATCGATGCTCTGACCGCCGTCCGGCTGCTCCGCGTTCAATCGGTGCAGGTACCGAAGCGAGGAGAAGTCGTTGAGCGCGAAGCCCACCGAGTCGAAAATGGTGACCTCGCTCTCGTCGAGCCGGCCGGCCTTCCGGCCGAGCAGCACGTCGGCAAGCTCCGCAACCTCGCCGCCGCCGCCGAGCTGCTGGATCTCGCCCTCGATGCGTGCCTGCGGCTCGAACTCGACCACGATGCGCGCATCGCTGCGGCGCAGGATGTCCGCATGCAGCTCGGTCTTGCCCGGACAGTCGCCGCCCACCGCGTTCAGGTGCATGCCCGGCTCGATCATGTCCGGCGTGAGAATGGTGGCATTGCGCTTGTCCGCGGTCACGGTGGTCACGATGTCGGCGTCGCGCACCGCCTCGGCGGTGCTCGCGGCGCGCACGAGGTGCAGGCCCGGGAGCTGCAGGCGCGTCAGATTGCGGACCAGCTTGGCGGTCGCCGCGCCGTCCGTGTCGAAGAGGCGCAGCTCGCGCACGCCCGCCAAGTGATGGAAGGCGATGGCTTGGAACTCGCTCTGCGCCCCGTTGCCGACGATGGCCATGACTCGGCTCGACGGGCGCGCCAGCTGTCGCGCCGCCACCGCGGACATCGCCGCGGTACGCAGCGCCGTCACATAAGTCATCTCCGAGAGCAGCAGCGGGTATCCGGTCGCCACGTCCGCGAGCACGCCGAACGCCGTCACCGTGAGCAGGCCCCGCGCCGTGTTCTTCGGATGTCCGTTGACGTACTTGAACGAATACAGCTTCCCGTCGCTGGTCGGCATGAGCTCGATGACGCCGACCTCAGAGTGACTGGCCAGCCGCGCCGACTTCTCGAACTCGCTCCAGCGCCGGTAATCGGCCTCGATCTCCGCCGCCAGCTCCTCGATGAACCGCGCCGCTCCGATCCGCGCGATCAGCTCGGCCAGCCGTGTGGTGCCGATGTAACTCACCATGATGTGATGACCCCCACTGCGAATATCCCGAGGGTTAGTGTCGGGGCGAGACGGGCCAAAGAAAAGCCAGAAAGATGGTCAAAAAGTCAGAAAAATTGGTAATATCGTCAGGAGGTTTTGACGTTTTGATCGATCCAGACACGAATATCGGCGCTGCTGCAGCACAACAGGGTTGGGCTTTGGACACCACGGATCGACAGCTTCTCTCCTTGCTCCGCCACAACGCCCGCACCTCCGTCGCCTCGCTGGCGAAGGCGCTGCGGGTCGCCCGCGGCACGGTGCAGAACCGGCTCACCCGGCTTGAAAAGGACGGCACCATCGTCGGCTACACCGTCCGGCTCAAGCCGCAGGCCGATGATCAACGCGTCCGTGCGTTGATGACCGTGGCGGTCGAAGGCAACCGCACCGATGAGGTGATTCGCGAGCTGCGCGGGGATCCCGCCGTGGTGGCATTGCACACCACGAACGGGCGCTGGGACATCGTCGCGGAGCTGCGCACCGACAGCCTCGAGGAGGTCGACAAGGTGCTGAGCCGGATACGGATGATCGATGGGATATCGAATACGGAGACGAGCTTGCTGCTATCGACGCACAAGCTTTGACCTAGGCCGGATCCTCAAAACACAGCGCGACTCCATCAGCGCTTAGTCGCTCGACCCTTGACCCACATTCCTGCGTATGCGAGGACGCATGCGATCGGGATGACCACCGCATAACCAGGCAACATGGCCGGAAGCATTCTAGCGAGAGGCCAGAAGTGATGGCCCGGATTTATTCCGGGAATCATGAAACAGGTCATGATTATGAACCAGGCGAATAGCGAAACGATGGCGGCCTGCCCCACTGGCATCCTCGTTGCGAAAAAGCCGACAAAAATGGTACTACTAGTACGATCAAAATCCCCCACAGCGGCCCAATATGGGCAAAGGCGGGCGGGTCCGGATTCTCGAATCCTGCGAAATTCGCCAAGGTGCTCATTCTGTAGAAGAACACGGT
>DATAYZ010000017.1:0-1718 GCA_036272295.1 Steroidobacteraceae bacterium | reverse complement strand
CCGCTGCCTTGCTCGCGCTGTAGGCGCTCATTGCCGGGGCGCCCGTGGTGCCGGCGCTCGATCCGGTCAGGATGATCGAACCGCCCTTGCCCATCAGTGACAGCGCCTTCTGGACCGTGAAGATCGTTCCCTTCACGTTGGTGTCGAAGGTTTCGTCAATGTGCGCGGCGGTGATCTGGCCGAGCGGAAGCGGGCTTCCCGCCCCGGCATTGGCGAAGACGATGTCGAGGGTCCCGCGCTCGGCCTTCACCGCCGCGTAGAGTCGGTCGAGGTCGGCCTCATCCGAGAGCGAGCCCTTCACCGCGCGGGCATTGGGCCCGAGGTCGGCCACAGCGGCGTCGAGCGCTTCCTGCCGGCGGCCGAAGATGAAGACGAAGGCGCCTTCCTCGATGAAGCGCTTTGCCGAGGCGAGGCCGATGCCGGTGCCGCCGCCCGTGATGACGGCGGTCTTTCCATTCAATCTGGTCATGTCGTGCAGTCCTTGTTTCGCCGTCTCGGGTCCTCGGCTGTACGGGGAGGTTCCCGGGAGCCTCAACATGGGTTCGCCGGTGGCAGGCGGTGAGTGCGGAATCGCGCACATCGGTGGTGCAAGAACGATCCAGTTGGACGATTGAACGCCGTGGCGTTCGCGCGCATTGCGGCACAGCGTGCTAGAATGGACTTCGAAAAGGCGCAGCTTGCGGCGCGGGAATGCACCATGATCGACTGGGATGACGTTCGCTACTTTCTAGCCGCCGCGCGCGGAGGCTCGGTGCGGGCTGCCGCCGGGCGCCTCGGGGTGAATCACGCGACCGTGCTACGACGCATCGCTCAGCTCGAGGACCGCCTCGGGACGCAGATGTTCGAAAAGCTGCCTTCGGGCTACCGCCTGACGGCTGCGGGCGAGGAGGTCCTCGAGCTCGCGGAGCAGATGGAAGCGTCATCGCACCAGCTGGAGACGCGCGTCTTCGGTCGCGACCAGAGCGTGCGTGGGCTTCTGCGGGTGACGCTGCCTCCGTTCCTTGCGACGCACCTGCTCATGCCGGATCTCGCCGATTTTGCGCGTATGCATCCGGACATCGAGATGGAGATCGTGTCGACCGGCGACGTGGTGAATCTGACCAACCGAGAGGCGGACGTCGCGATCCGGATTGTCTCCGATCGCAAGACCCTGCCGCTCAATCTTCATGGCCTGAAGGGCCCGGAGCTGTTCGCAGGCGTCTATATGTCCCGCGATCGGCTAGCCGCGTGGCGTGCGGGCGCACCGGATCCCATCCGGCCCATCGTCATCGGCGTTCAGGGAGTTCCGGACTGGGCCAACGAGGGCGAGGTTCGTGCGACAGGGGTTTCGTTCAGGACGCCCGACGCCGAGGCGCAGATCGCTGCGGCACGGCAAGGGATCGGTATGACAAGACTGCCGTGTTTCGTTGGAGATGCCGATCGCCTACTGGCGAGGGTGCCGGGCATCGATCTGAAAGCACACGCAACGCTCTGGCTTCTTACACAGGGGGAGGCACGCAAGACGGAGCGCGTTCGGCTCTTCACTGAGTTCGTATCCCGCAGGCTCGCCGCGTACGCTCAGCTTCTCGCGGGGCTGTCTATACCGCGCGACTGACGCCCGGCAGGTCGCCGGCGACGCTTGCCGCAATCCGGTCGGAAGCCGAGCTGCGATCGCTTGAAGCGGCGTCGTTCAATCCGCGAATGTTGCGCCGTATCGCAACCGGCGCGAGGGCCACACT
>DATAYZ010000016.1:0-12547 GCA_036272295.1 Steroidobacteraceae bacterium | reverse complement strand
CGCGATCACGAGACTTCCCAGCACGTTGCGATGGTTGCAGATGCTAGCTTCACGCGCCGGGCGTCGCCACGGATGAACGCCTTTGCTTGGTGTAATCCGTTGCCGACATCGGATTGGGTGGTAAAGTACTAAAAACTCAACGGGGGTCGACATGCGCGTCGCCGAGAGCTCGAACTACACCTTGCAGGCTCATGGCCGTCGGAACCGATGTCTGCCGCGAGCTGCCGCCGCGGGAGTCAGCATCGCCCTCTGCTTCTCGGTGCTGCTGTCCGGCTGCGACATTTCGGACAACAGCGACTCGACCAACAAGGTCAACGGCTCCGTGCACGTGCCCGCGGGCAAGCCGGCGACCGCAGTGTCGACGGTCAACGGGTCCATCCACATCGCGGACACCGCCACGGTCACGTCGGCGACCACCGTGAACGGCAGCATCCACGTCGGCGATCACGCGACGGCCACCTTGCTCAACACGGTCAACGGATCGATTACGCTCGGCAAGGGCGCACAGGTCTCCGGCGCCATCAACGCCGTCAACGGCGAGATGGACCTCGCCGAAGGCGCCGACGTGGCCGGTGCGCTCAGCAACGTGAACGGCAAGATCACCATCACCGGGGCGCACGTCGGCGGCGGCATCAAGACCGTCGACGCGAGCATGAGCATCACCGGCGCATCCAAGATCGAGGGCGGGATCCTGGTCCAGAAGCCTTCGAACGAGCTCCTGCACTTCGGCGAGGACGTGCCGCGCATCGTCATCGGCCCGGGCGCGACGGTGCAGGGGGATCTCAAGTTCGAGCGCAAGGTCGATCTCTACGTGAGCGACAAGGCAACCATCGGGACGGTCATCGGAGCCACCGCAATGACGTACAGCGGGGACCTGCCTCCGAAGTGACCGTCGCGGACGACGTACACCCCCCTACAACGGCCAACGATCGAGGTAATTCATGCGTATTTTGCGTTTTTCCGCTTTCTTGACGGCGAGCCTTCTGGCGGCGGGCTCCGTTGCGCTCGCGGCTCCTCAGGCCGACCCCGCGCTCGTCGCGGCGGTCGCAAGCAAGGATCGCAGCCCCTCCGCGGTCGCGCGCGACCCGGCGCGTCATCCCGTCGAGGAGCTGACCTTCTTCGGCCTGAAGCCGACCATGACCGTGGTCGAAGTGTGGCCGGGCGGGGGCTACTGGACCGACATCCTGGGTCCGTACCTCGCCAAAAGCGGCACCTACTATGTCGCGCTGAATGCGCCGGGCGACGCCGAAGAGGACGCCGGCGTGAAGAAGTTCAAGGCACGCATCGCGGCGGAAAAGGGCCGCCTCGGCACCGTGCACGAGACCATGCTGGGCGCAGGGCATTTCGACATCGCGCCGCCGGGCTCCGCCGACCTGGTCCTGACTTTCCGCAACTTCCACAACTGGATGGACGGCGGTTATGCCGATCAAGCGCTCGCGGCCGCGTTCAAGGCCCTGAAGCCAGGCGGAATTCTCGGCATCGAGGATCACCGCGGCCGCAATGATCAACCGCAGGACCCCAAGGCCAAGAGCGGCTACGTGCGCCAGGACTACACGATCGCGGCCGCCAAGAAGGCGGGCTTCGAGCTTGCGGCGACCTCCGAGATCAATGCCAACCCCAAGGACACCAAGGACTGGGTGGACGGCGTCTGGACGCTGCCGCCGACGCTGACGCAAGGCGACAAGGATCGCGCACGCTACGTGGCGGTGGGTGAAGCCGACAACTACGTGCTCAAGTTCCGCAAGCCCAGGTAGCCGTCGACCTCGACGGGCGGAGCCGGGGGGCCATCCCTCCCCGGCTCCCGTCTAAATCTCGGGTCCGATCACGATCGCCGAGCCATCGCTGAATCGCGAGGTGCGGAACGGCTCGGGGTCGACCGACGGTGAGGCGGCCGTCGCGAGCTCCGCGGCCAGTTGCCCCGCGGCCGGGCCGATCCCGAAGCCGTGCCCGGAGAATCCCGCCGCCACGATGAGCCCGGGCAGCGCACCGACCGGGCCGATGTAGGGAATGACGTCCGGCGTCGCGTCGATGTAGCCCGCCCACTCCTGCACCACGCGCGTTCCCTCGAAGCCCGGGTAGAGCTCGATCATGGACTCGAACGCCGCGCGATTCAGCTTGCGGTTGGGCTCGGGGTCGAGCACGCGGGCGGTCTCGAAGGGGCTCGGCCGATCCAGCCTCCACGTGCGCGGCGCGCGCAGCTCGCGCACGGACTGCGCGTTGAGACGCACCCGCAGCGAGCTCCACTCCTTGCGGACGGTCGGCATGAACTCGCCCAGATAGCGCAGCGAATCCGGCACGAACGGAGCGATGAAACCTGCTCCGCGCGCGATGGTGTAGCCGCCGTCCTGCCGCTTGCGATAGGCGACGTCATCGAGGTAGGTGCAGGTCTCCGGTCCGCGCGCCACCGGAGCCGTGCGCATCACTGATGAGAGCACCTTCAATTGCGGCAGCCGGATCCCGAGGCTCGCGCAGAACAGGCTCGACCAGGCACCGCCGGCCAGGATCACCGCCTCGCACCTGATCGTGCCGCGTTCCGTCACGACGGCGGCCGTCCTTCCTCCGGCGCGCTCGATGCCGCGCACGGCGCAATGGTTGAGAATGATCGCGCCCTTGCGCTGCGCGGCACGGGCGATCGCCGGCGCCGCGCGCTGCGGCTCCGCGCAGCCGTCCGTCGGCACGTGCAGGCCGCACCGATAGGCGCGCGCCGCCTCGGGCATGAGTGCTTCGAGCTCGGCGCCGACGACCAGCCGCGCATCCACGCCGTACGGCCTCGCCATGCGCTGCCACTCTTCGAACCGGGCTTCGTCCGCCTCGCTCTCGCCGACATAGAGCACGCCGCGCTGGCGGAAGCCCGTGTCGGCCTCGGTGAGGCGATCCATGTCGCGCCACAGCGCGAGGCTTGCGACGATCAGCGGCATCTCCCGCTCGTCGCGGCCCGTCTGACGGCACCAGCCCCAGTTGCGGCTCGACTGCTCGCAGGCGATGTAGGCTTTTTCGCAGAGCGTGACCGGCACGCCGCGGCTCGCGAGATGCAGCGCGGCGGACACCCCGATGATCCCGCCGCCGATGACGGCGACGCAGGTGGAGGCAGGCAGCGCCTCGTCGGAGCCGATGGCATCGACGTACGGACCCATAAAATCCTTTCATCGCGTTGACGCGCCGCCGGGACGCGCGCGGCGGTATATTCTAGCGGCGGCGGCCTTCGCGCGCTCTCGATACTCGAAATGCATCACTCCATACCCGTCGTGGACATCGGCGCCCTGTTCGGGCCGCCCTCGCCGCCGCGCGACCTCGCGGATCGCGCGCTCATGTCGGCCTCGGCGACGTTTGGATTCCTGGTCGCACGCGGCTGTCCCTCCGACATCCCGCTCGGCGCCACGGCGCGCGCCGAGCTGCTGCGGCTCTTCCGGCTCCCGCCGAGCGAGACGCGCAAGCTGTGGCGTCAGAAATTCGATCCCGCGCACGGCAACGTATATCGCGGCTGGTTTCCGCTGCAACAGGGCTTCCTGACCGCCAAGGAGGGCATCGACATGGGCGGGGACATCCTCCATGGCGCGTCGGTGGTGCGCGATGAGGACCCTCTGCGCGAGGCGACGCCGCTGCCCGCGGAAGAGTGCCTGCCCGGCTGGCGCGCCTCGGTGCGCGGGTATTACCGGGCCATGGAGAGGGTCAGTCAGGCATTGATGCGCTCGATCGCACGCGGGCTCGCGCTCGATGAGCATTTCTTCGACGCCGCGTTCGAGAAGGGGCTCTCGACCCTGCGCCTCCTGCGCTATCCAGTGCGCGTCGATGCGGCGCGGGTTGCCGAATCCGACCCCGGCGTCTGGATCACGCATCAGGGACGGCGCTTCTACGTGAACGGCGCGCCGCACGTGGATTCGGGATTTCTGACGCTGCTCGCACAGGACGGCGTCGCCGGTCTACAGGCCCGCCACCTCGACGGCACCTGGCTCGACGTGCCGCCGCTCGAAGACGGCCTGGCGGTCAACTTCGGCAAGGTGCTCGAGCGCTGGAGCGGCGGGCGGATCCGCGCCACCGAGCACCGCGTCATCGGCAACGGCCTCGAGCGCATGTCCATTCCGTTCTTCTACGAGGCGCGCGCCGATGCGCAGATCCGCCCTCTGCCCATGGACCCGTCGACGGCCTTCGAGCCCTTCCTGTTCGGCGACTACCTCTGGGCGACGACCACGAAGTTCGTGGAGTTCAAGGGCATGGAGGCGCTGCGCAAGCCGCTGCGGCCGAGCGCGGACTGACGGGGCACCGGGTCCTGCCGAGGCGCCGTCATCGCCGTCGGCGGAAGCTAGTTTGGGTCGGCGCCGGAGAGCAAGGCCGCGCAGTCCGCGTTCTTGGCCAGCCCGGGGTCGACGAACGCGAGGGCGGCGGCGAGCGGCGTGAGGATCGCTCCGAGCGCCACGGCCGCCGCCGCCTGACCGGCGGACTTGCGCGTCTCGATGCTGACCGAGGGATGCGACAAGGTCCCGTCCACCCGGAGCGGCGCGCGCACCCGAAACAGCCGCACCGCTTTCGGCCGGCCGTGAAGCACGAGGTCCACCGCCTCGGTGTCGAGGCGGATGGTGCCGCTTCCGGAAATGAGCACGGGATCGGTATCGATGAGGAGGGTCTTCGCCGTGAGCGTGCCGTCATGCCCGTCGAAGCTCGCCGCGCCGCAGCGTACCCCGGTCTCTTCGCGGCTCTTCGCGGCCCACAGGCCGAGGCCCTTGAGATCGAGCCCGGCCAGCTCCGCGAGGGAGGAGCGGATTGCGCCATGCGGCAGCACCACGGTCAGCGTGCCGTTCGAGCTCGCCGCGATCTGATGGATGGAGCTGCCCCGGCCCTTGCCTTTGGCACGCGCCTGCAGGAGCCCCTGCAATCCCATCGGCTTGCCGTCCTTGCGCGGCCACTCGCCGATCTCGACGCCGCTCGTCTCGAGGTCGAAATCCGCCAGCGGCGGCTCGCTCGTGGCATCGACGCGCGCCCGCGCCGTGAGCTTTCCTTGCAGCAGCGCGGCGGTGAGGGGCGCTATCGCCATCACCCCCCGATCGATGGTCATGTGACCCGCCACCGACGTGAGATCGAGCCGGCCGACCTCGACATGCTGGGCGTGGAAGCTGACCACCGCGTCGCCGCGGCGCATTCCCTTGGAGCTGAACGCCGCATCGGACAGCAGCAGCGGTGCTCCTGCGTGCGGCGGCTCCCGGCCCGCTGCGCGCAGGCCGAGGTCCGCGAGGCGCAGGAACCGTGAGCGAAGATCCACGCGCGCCTTCGAGCGCTCGGCCGACGAGTCGACCGCGACGGTGCCTTGCATATCGCTGTCGCCGGTGGTGGCGCTCAGCCCCGTGAAGAAAGTCTCGGCGCCGCGCCGCGACATCGAGCCCGTCAACTCATAGCTTCCGGTGTTCACCAGACTGACGCCCACCAGATAGTACAGATCCTTGAGATCCGCGCCCTTCGCCTCGAAGGACGTATCGAGCACGCTGAAATCGAATGGACGAGACAGGGAGCCCCGGCCGACGAGCGTCGAGCCGCTCGATTCCTCCCGATAGCTGAAGCGATACGGGCGGTCGCGCTCCGCGGTGGCGAGCGGGTCGCCGTCGACGTCGAAGGTCGCCGCGCGCTGATTCAGATCGCCCGATCCGCGAAGGTGCAGCCGTGCGCCCGGAGCGCCATCCGCCTCGCCGGCGCTCACCCGACCGTCGAATTTCAGGTGCCTGCGCTCATCGTCGAGCAGCACATGCGCGTCCACGATCGACAGTACACGCACGAGCGGCATATCCCCTCGGGAAGGCCGGGCGGGATCGTGCCACTGCCAGTTGGCACGTCCCTTCGCGTCGCGCGCCAGCAGGAGCGTGGCGCCCTCCAAGACCAGCCGCTCGATCGCGAGCTTGCGCCCGATCCATGGCAGATGCAGGGCGATCTCGAGATGCTTCGCGTCCGCGGTCACGCCGGGCGGCATCCAGGCAGGATTGCCGATCTTCACGTCCCACGCGTCGATGGCCGGATGCATGGTCAGGATGTGAGCTCGCAGCGCGCCGCCAACCTCGATGTGGCGCCCGCTGCGCTCGCCCAGGTATGCGAGCAGCGGTCCCCGCAGGTAGCCGCGATCCACCGCCGTCGCGAGCAGCGCGACCGTGACGAGCATCAGCAACAGGAGCAGTCCGGCGCCGATCAGCGTGCGCCGCAGGACCGTACCGGTCATGGGTCACGACTGCGTGGATCGATCATTCAGCTCTCCCCTCAATCGCACGAAGGAAAAATCCTACACGCGCAAGTTATGTAGGGCCCGGCCCTATTACACCCGCAAAATCCTCAAGATCCACGCTCGAACGCCGATTAGATTTCGACCCGGCGCTCTTTCCGGAAGGCTCGAATGTCCGAATCCTCGTTCGACAAGGCCTTGGCGTCAATCCGATCTTCCTGGGTCTCCTTCGTCGTGATTGCTCTGACGGCGACGCTCGGGCTCGCATCGTGCGGCTCACCGCCCAAGACCGGCACCACGACGCTGCGGCTCGCGACCTACCACTGGCCCGGCAGCTATTGGATCGACGTGGCCGTAAAAAAGGGCTGGTTCAAGGAGGCTGGCCTGGATGTCGAGCGGATCGACGTCGACGGCATGTATTTCCACGCCCTGGACCAGGTGGTCGACGGCAAGATCGATGCGATGGGGTTTCCGGAGTACGACATGGTCAAGCGCGTCGCGGATGGCAGCGACCTCGTCGGCGTGGCGGTGATCGACTACTCCTCCGGCGCCGAAGGTTTGGTGGCGAGACCGGGCATTCACTCGCTGCGCGACCTCAAGGGCAAGCGCCTCGCGCTGTATCGAGGTACCTATCTCGAGTATCTGCTCTCGATCCTGGCGGAGCGCGAGGGCATCGACATCGGCGATATCGTGCTCGTCGATCGATCGGGCGATGCCTCGCTGGAGGACTTCAAGGCCGGCCGCGTCGATGCCATATTCCTCTGGGAACCCTATGTATCCTACGCGGTGGCGGCCGGCGGAACGACCTTGTTCTCCACCGCGGACACTCCGGGGCTCAACTACTCGGTGCTCGCGCTGCGCGGGGATTACATCCGGCGGCATCGCGAGCAGGTCGCGGCGCTGATGCGCGTGTGGGATCGCACCGAGCGCTGGGTGCGCGAGCACCCCGAGGAGGCCTGTTCCATCGTCGCGGCCTCGCTCAATCAACCGCCGGCGACGACCCGCGGCCTGATGCACACCGTGCGCATCCTCGATCTTGCCGACAATGAGCGGGCCTTCTCCTATGCCGCAGGTTTCGAGTCGCTGCACGGCTCGTGGCGCCGCATGAACGACTTCATGCTGGAGACGGGTGAGGTCGTCCGGCGCGTCGACAGCCCACCCCACCTGGATTCGGAGTTCATCCGAATGCTGGAATGACCGGGGACCCGCGATGAGCATCTCCCGCAAGATACTCGCGGCGCTCGTCGGCCTGACGGTGGTCTCGCTGGTCGCGGCCATTCTCGCGCTCTATGTGCTCGTGAAGCAGCACGCCCAGCAGCTGGTCGTGAGCCGCTTCCAGGACAGCCTGGTTCCGACGGCCCGCGCGGTCGACAACCTGCTGCTCGATGCCCAGCGCGGCATGTATCTCATGGCCGGCGACCCGGGCTTCAAGGAGAAGGATGACGATGCGATGGTCAAGCGGCTGCGGGCCGCGACCTACGTGTATCCCTATCTGCGCCGGATCTACCTCGCCGACCAGGCGGGCAACATCCTCGCCTCTTCGGAGCCGGCCGACCGGGGACGCTCTGCGTTCGTGCTGTCCGATGATCTGCGCCCCCATTTCCAGCGGGTGCTGTCGCTGCCGCCGGGCTCGGTCGAGATGGCGGGGCCTGCGCATCCCTTGCGGCGCGGCGAGACCGCGTTCCGCCTGCTGACCCGGATCGACGACGGCCCCGGCGGCAAGCCCGTCGTGCTCGTGACCGTGCTCTTGAACGCCCCGTTCGAGGAGATGCTCCGAGATGTCGGCCCGGGCGGATCCGATATCCAGCAGGCCTATCTCGTGGACGCGGGCGGCCACGTGCTGTTGCGCTCGACCGACGACGACCGTCCGCGCCTCGAATCGAGCCTGGCTGACGACCGGGAGCTGGGTGCACGGCTCGTCGACGATCTCGCGGGGTCGCTGGTGGTCCCGCATGGCGACCGGCCGTTCGTGGTCGCGTACATGCGCCTGCCGACCTATGGCGTCAACCGGGCCGGCGGCTGGAGCGTCGTCACCATCGCCCCCTATGACGAGGTGATCGCGCCGGTCCGCAGGATGTTCCTGCAGGCCATGCCGATCGTGCTGCTGGCGCTCGTCGTGAGCGCGGTGTGCGCAATCCTGCTGGCGCGGCGGATCGCGGGGCCGATCCTCAAGCTCACGGACATCGTGCGCAGGATCTCCCGCGGCGAGGCCTCGCTCCGTGCTCCGGTCTCGGGCGCCGATGAATGCACGGAGCTCGCGCGCGCCTTCAACGAGATGACCGAGGTGGTCCAGGCCAAGAGCGCGGCGCTCGAGGCCGAGATGGCGGAACGTGCGCAGCGGGCCGAGGAGCTGCGCCGTACCAGCGTGCTCGAGGCGCAGGTCGAGCAAGCCGCACTTCAGACCGAGGAGTTGACGCAGGCCCGGGAGGCCGCCGAGGCCGCGAGCCGCGCCAAGAGCGCGTTCCTCGCCAACATGAGCCACGAGATACGCACCCCGATGAACGGCGTGCTGGGATTCACCCACCTCCTGCTCGACACCAACCTCGACAAGCACCAGCTCGAGAGCGTGCAGACCATCCGGCACTCGGCCGAGTCGCTGCTGCAGATCATCAACGACATCCTGGACTTCTCCAAGGTCGAGGCGGGCAAGCTGAGCGTCGAAACGCTGCCCTTCGATGTGGTCCAGGCGGCGATGGAAGTCGTCGAGCTCCTGGCACACCAGGCGGAGAACAAGGGTCTCGAGCTTGCCATCGAGGCTGCGCCGGGCGTGCCCGTCACCATCGAGGGCGACCCCGGCCGCGTACGGCAGGTGCTCCTGAACCTGGTCGGCAACGCCATCAAGTTCACCCGCAAGGGGCACGTGCTGGTCGAGATCGGCCGAGCCACGCCATCCGAGCGGGACGCGGCGGGCGCGGTGCGGCTCTGCGTCACCGATACCGGCATCGGCATTCCGGAGGACCGGCAGCCGCTCTTGTTCCAGCAATTCTCTCAAGCCGACTCCTCGACCACCCGGGAGTTCGGCGGAACCGGGCTCGGGCTTGCGATCGGCAAGCGCCTGGTCGAGCTGATGGGCGGCGAGATCGGCTTCCAGAGCGAGGCCGGCCGGGGCTCGACGTTTTGGTTCACCCTGCCGGCGAGCGCGAGCGCCGCGGTGCGCGCGCCCGAGCGGTTGCAGCGATCCCTCGCGGAGATGCGGGTCATGATCGTGGATGACTATGCCCTGAACGTGCAATTGCTCGGCCGGCAGCTGGCGAGCTGGGGCGTCGAGTTCGAGGTCGCCGCCACGGGCCAGGAAGCTCTCGGCCGGATGAGCGCGGCACTGGATGCGCACCGCCGGTTCAACGTCGCGATCGTGGACCATGAGATGCCGCTCATGGACGGCATGGAGCTCGGACTCAGCATCAAGCGGGACCCGCGGCTGCGCGACACGGCGCTGGTGATGATGACGTCCGCGAGCCAACGCTCGAGTGCGAACGCCTTCGTCGCCGCGGGTTTTTGTGCCTTTTTGACCAAGCCTTTGATCAGGCCTGCACAACTGCGTGAGGCGCTGATGCGGGCTTGGAGCGAGCTGCATCGACCGGCGGCTCCTCCGCGGCCCATCGAGCCCGTGGTTCGCCTGCCCGAGGTCGGCCGGGATTCCGAGCGGCGGGAGCGGCAGTCTGTGCGCATACTGGTTGCGGAAGACAATTCGGTGAATCAACTGCTGGTCAAGCGGATGTTCGACAAGCTTGGATTCAAGGTGGATCTTGCCAGCAGCGGCCGGGAGGTGGTCGCGATGGCGGCGGCCCTCCCCTACCACATCATCTTCATGGACTGCTCGATGCCGGAGATGGACGGCTACGAGGCGACCGCCCTGCTGCGGCGGCGGGAATCAGCCGGGACCGTGCGGGTCCCGATCGTGGCGCTCACCGCCAATGCGATGGACGAGGATCGGCGTCGCTGTCTCGAGGCGGGAATGGACGATTTTCTCAGCAAGCCGGTGCGCCTCGAGCAGATCCGGGCCATCCTCGAGCGCTTCCACATCGTGACCGCCCCGGAATCGCGCGCCCTGCTAAAGTCGCACGCCCGGCCGACTGGAGCGGGCGCGAGGCGATCCTGACCGTCATTCCGCCGGCGGCTGCAATCCGCCGAGACCTGCGGGCCGATCAGTCGCGATCGTTGCAGGGCGGCGTCGAGCCGTCGTGGCAAAGCATCGGACCCGCATCGCGCTTGGTAGCGCCTTCGCTGTCGGCATGAGGAATATTGCCGGTCGCACAACCGCTCAACATAACGAGGGCCATCAGAAAACCAGCCATGAGTTTCACGGTCCGCTCCGTGTTGCTCGCGCCGCAAGCATGTTCCGGCGCGGCGCGGGCCGCTAGCGAGCTTCGCATCAACCCGCTGTCGGAGGAAGTCCTACGCAGATGCCCCGCCGCGGGTTTCGTCAACGGCCCCGTTCGCCACCCCGGATTGTCCGGCCCGCGGCCGCGTCAATGGTCGCTACTGCGGGATCGTCAGCTGGTAGTAGTAGCGCGGCGCGGTCCTCAGGGTGACCCGCGCGGGCCGGCAAGGCATGCCGGAAAGATCGAAGCGGACGGTTTTCTTGTAGTCCTGGAGAGCCCGGTCCCGGAACTGATCGTCGATCACGTCGACGGCCACTTCCGGCAGCTTGCCATCCTCGGTCGCCGGCTTGCACTCTCCCCACTGCAGCGAGAAATTGTGATCGGGGTTGCTGCCACGGTAGCGCATGACGACGATGAGCTGGCCAGAGCCCGGATCGAAGCGCACGGCTCCAAAGTTGTCCGCCGCCGCAATGGCCGTGATCGCAAGGCCCGCGACCACGGGCACGAGACGCCGCCGCGTCGCGCGCACCCATCCGAGCCGGTGGGGTGACTCGGGGTGAGAAGGAGTCGTTGCGGTCATGGCATTCTCCGGGGTAGGACGAGTCCCGCCCGTGAATCGGACGTGAAGAGTTTAACGGGCTCAACAAATGCTGCAACCTGCCGCTAAGACCGAAATGGCCGTGAAGGAGACACCGATGGACGCAGCCCAAGCTTTCTTGAATGGTGCCGGCACCCAGCGCCCCAAGTCGCGCCGTGCGGCCCAGAGGCTCCTGACCTTGATCAACGCGCTCTGCGGCACGTTGCCTGCCGGCTGCCCGGCGCTCGTCCCAGCCGTGGCCCGTAAGGTGGTCCGGCGCGGCGGCAAGCCTCGCGATTGACCGATCCCGGC
Organism: Steroidobacteraceae bacterium; assembly: GCA_036272295.1. GTDB lineage: Bacteria > Pseudomonadota > Gammaproteobacteria > Steroidobacterales > Steroidobacteraceae > Bog-1198. The sequence goes on along the minus strand of DATAYZ010000016.1, from coordinate 1,140 downwards.
GCGCCGGCGCGGTCCGGCGCGCGGGCGGCCGTGCACGGGCGGGCGCAGTGCGCCGGGACGGGCGCACCACGCTTCCCGCTAGCTCACGCCCGCACCCACCGTGCCGCAAGATCACACCCGCGTGCGCTGCTCGCGGCGAGACCCGCGTTCCGCGAACATCTTGAGCAGCTCGCGATTGAAGGCCGGCAGGTCGTCGGGCTTGCGGCTGGTCACGAGGTTATGGTCGACGACCACTTCCTGGTCGACCCACTCGCCGCCCGCATTCTTGATGTCGGTCTTGAGCGAAGGCCATGAGGTCATCTTGTGTCCCTTGGCGGCGCCGCTCTCGACCACCGTCCACGGCCCGTGGCAGATCGCCGCCACCGGCTTGCCGGCATCGAAGAACGACTTCACGAAGGCGACCGCTTTCGGCTCCATGCGCAGGGAATCCGGGTTCATCACGCCGCCGGGCAGCACCAACGCGTCATAGTCCTCCGCACTTGCGCTCTTGAGCTCCTGGTCGACGCCGATTTCCTGTCCCCATTCCTTGTGATTCCATCCGCGGATCTTGCCGGTCTTGGGCGATACGACCTGTGTATTCGCGCCTGCCTCCTTGAGCGCCTTCAAGGGCTCGGTCAGCTCGGACTGCTCGAAGCCGTCGGTTGCGAGAATGGCGACCTTGAGGCCGCTCAGCGAGTCTTTGGCCATGACGTTCTCCTTCCAATGTTGGGATTGCGCATTGTGGAAGGGCCGAGCCGCCCGGTGCGATCGGTGCGTCACCGCAACCCGGCATCAGCGATCACTGACGGCGGGCGTCCGCGTCCCGCGCATCGGCAGGTATCCCGGTCATTGCCAAAAATGGCATATTGCACGATTCTGCGCGTCGTGGCCGCATCTGCCCCGTATCAGGAGACTCATCGATGAATCGCATCAAGCCGGCGGCGCTGGCGCTCGCATTCGCGGCAGCGGCCGCCCCGTGCATGCCCTTCGCGGCGCGAGCCGGGACCATCGCGGAAGACGTTCGCGGCCTCATGTCCACGCCGGACTATCACGAGGTCGCTCTCTCTCCCGATCATCACACGCTCGCCTGGGTGGAGGCGGTCGGCAAGCCCGGTGATGCGTCGATCGGCAGGGCCCTGCACGTGGCGGCCGAAGGCAGGG
>DATAYZ010000015.1:0-16815 GCA_036272295.1 Steroidobacteraceae bacterium | reverse complement strand
TCAAGGTTGGCGATGAGATCGACGTGCGGATCCTGAAGTTTGATCGCGAGCGCTCACGAGTGAGCCTCGGTCTCAAGCAGCTGGGAGCCGATCCGTGGGAGAACATTTCCCGCCGCTATCCGCCGCACACCCGCGTGTTCGGCAAGGTCACCAACATCGCCGACTACGGCGCGTTTGTGGAGATCGAGGACGGCGTCGAAGGCCTGGTTCACGTCTCGGAAATGGACTGGACCAACAAGAACGTCAACCCCGCGAAGGTTGTGCACACCGGCCAGGAAGTCGAGGTCATGGTGCTCGACATCGACGAAGAGCGCCGCCGCATCAGTTTGGGCATCAAGCAGTGCAAGACCAACCCGTGGAAAGAGTTCGCCGAGAACTACAACCGCGGCGACAAGGTCAGCGGCCAGATCAAGTCGATCACCGACTTCGGCATCTTCATCGGGCTGGCGGGCGGCATCGACGGCCTCGTGCATCTGTCCGACATCTCGTGGGACATGCCCGGCGAGGAAGCGGTGCGCAGCTACCAGAAAGCCCAGCAGGTCGATGCCATGGTGCTGTCGATCGATCCTGAGCGGGAGCGAATCAGCCTGGGCGTCAAGCAGCTCGCCAAGGATCCTTTCTCGGCGTACATCGCCGAGCATCCGAAGGGCAGCATCGTCGTCGGCGTGGTCCGCGAAGTGGACGCGAAGGGCGCCATCATCGACCTCGGCAACGGCGTCGATGGCCAGCTCCGTGCCTCCGAGCTCTCACGCGACCGCGTCGAGGATGCCCGGCTGCTGCTCAAGGTGGGTGAGGAGGTGGAGGCGAAGTTCACCGGTGTCGATCGCAAGGGCCGCAGCATCTCGCTGTCGATCAAGGCGAAGGACATCCACGAAGAGCAAGAGGCCATGCAGAATTACCGGACCGACTCGCCCACGGGGACGAGCTTGGGAGACCTCCTCAAGGAGCAGATCTCCGGCCAGGATTGATGCCTATTGGCGCTATCGGTGCACAGTGACGCTCACGGATCGATAATGACGAAATCGGAACTCATCGAGATCATTTCGGCCAAGCAGAAGCATCTACCGGCGAAGGACGTCGAACTCGCCGTCAAGCAGCTCCTGGAGATCATGAGCGACGCTCTGGCGACGGGAGAGCGTATCGAGATACGCGGCTTCGGAAGCTTCTCCTTGCACTTCCGTCCGCCGCGCCAGGGCCGCAATCCGAAGACCGGTGAGGCCGTGGCGCTGGCGGGGAAGCACGTCCCCCATTTCAAGCCGGGCAAGGACCTGCGCGAGCGCGTCAACGACGGCGCGGATCAGCCCATTCGCGATTAGGGACGAGATGGGCCGCCGTTCACCGCGGTGCGCTCCATGACGGGATTGCCGTTCATCGCGTGGGTGCTCGTCGTCGGCGCGCTCGTGGTCGGCATCCTCGCGGGACATTTCGGGTGGGGCCGGCGCTGGCCGGGCTCGCTCGAGCGCCTGCATCCCGACTATCTCACCGGACTCGACTACCTCGTCACCGAGCAGCCCGACCGCGCGCTCGACGTGTTCCTGAAGCTCATGGACGCGAACGCGGATACCATCGAGACGCACTTCGCGCTCGGTGCGCTCTACCGCCGCCGCGGCGAGACCGAGCGCGCCATCCGCATCCACCAGAATCTGCTCGCCCGCGAGGCGCTCGCCCCCGAGCACCGTGAGCAGGCGCTGCTCGCGCTCGCGCAGGACTATCTGCGCGCCGGCCTGCTCGACCGCGCCGAGGGGCTGTTCCAGCAGGTCAGCGAAGCACCGCGGCTCCGGGCGAGCGCGCTCGACGCGCTGCGGCTGGTCTACGAGCGCCAGCACGAGTGGCGGCCGGCCCTCGATACCTACCGGAGCCTGGAGCGCATCAAGGCGGCGCCGCCGCGCAAGGTCGCGGCGCACTACCTCTGCGAGCTTGCGACCGCGGCCCTCGAGCGCGGCGACGGCGCTGGGGCGCGGCAACTGCTCCGCGAGGCGCGCTCGGAGGCCAGGTCCTTCCCGCGCGCGGCTTTGCTGCGTGCGCGAATCGCCGAGCGCGACGGCGATTTCGCGCTTGCCGTGAGGCTCCTGCGCCAGGCCCTGGCGGAGGCGCCGCAGCTCCTGCAGGAAGAGCTGCCGCACCTCAACGCGCTGATGGACGGACGGGAGCGGGAACCGGTGCTCGCGGAGATGGCCGCGCGCGCCGAGGCGCAGGGCCACGAGCAGGAACGGCGTTTCGTGTTCGCCGCGATCGCGGCAGGGCTCGCCGGCGCCGCGCCGCTCACGCGCTCGCTCGAGCGGGTTTTCGAGGAGGACAAGACTCTCGCGGCGATGGTCCGCTCGGAGCCGGCCGCGTACGAGCGCGCGGCACAGGAGATCGGGGCGCTGTTGGCGCACGCCGAGAAGTACCGCTGCAACGAGTGCGGGTTCTCGGGCCGCAGCTTCTACTGGCACTGCCCCGCATGTCATTCCTGGGACAGCTTCGAAGGCTACGCCATCGTGAAGCTGAGATAGCCCGAGCGCGATCGGCGGCGATCGCCCGAGCTGCGTGATGGCCCGAGCCGCCGTGATCGCCCGCACAAAGTGCGCGGGCCCCCCGAGACTCCCGCGGCGAAAATCCGCTATCATTTCGCCATGCCATACAAAGCCGTGAGAACCGCCGTATTTCCCGTCGCCGGGCGCGGCACGCGATTTCTTCCCGTCACCAAGGCGAGCCCGAAAGAGATGCTGCCCATCGTCGACAAGCCGCTGATTCAGTATGCGGTCGACGAGGCCTTGTCAGCGGGCGCCGACACGCTGGTGTTCATCACCGGCAGCTCGAAGCGCGCCATCGAGGATCATTTCGACAGCAACCCCGAGCTCGAGGCGGTGCTGCACCAGCAGGGCAAGCAGGACCTGCTCGACACCCTGCACGGCATCCTGCCGAGCTGGGCCTCCTGCGTGTACATCCGGCAGCCCGCGCCCCTGGGTCTCGGCCATGCGGTGCTCTGCGCACGCCCGGTGGTGGGCAACGCGCCGTTCATGGTGCATCTCGCAGACGACCTGATCGACGCCGAGGTCCCCTGCCTCAAGCAGATGGTCGAGGTGTTCGGCGCGCATCGCGGCAGCGTGCTCGGGGTGCAGAACGTGCCGAGGCAGGACACCGACAAGTACGGCATCGTCTCGCTCGAGCGCAGCGTCGCGCCGCGCATCGGCCGCATGTCGCACATCGTCGAGAAGCCGAAGCCCGACAAGGCCGCCTCGACGCTCGCGGTCGTCGGCCGCTACCTGCTCACCGCGTCGGTGTTCGATGATCTCGCCAAGATCGGCAAGGGCGCCGGCGGCGAGATCCAGCTCACCGACGGCATCGCGCAGCTCATGCAGCGCGAGCCGGTCTACGCGTTCGAGTTCGAGGGCAAGCGCTACGACTGCGGCAGCAAGTTCGGCTACCTCCAGGCGACGGTGGAGTTCGGCCTGAAGCACCCGAGTCTCGGCGGCAACTTCGCCGGCTACCTGCGCGAGCTCGTCGGCAAGCTCGACTGACGGAGCGCTTCCGGCGCCGGCCGAAGTGCGCCTGCGTCAGGTGGAGCGTTTCCAGCCCTAGGGCCGGAACCCTCCGCCTCGCTTCGGACCGAAGCTGCGGGTGCCCGTGGCATGCCGCGCTCCCGCGCCGCCCCGTGAGGCGCCCTGTCCGGAGCCGGCGCGCGATGCACCCTGTCCCGCGCCGCCGCGCGAGGTGCCCTGTCCGCCGCCGCCGTGCGACGTGCCGTGCCGGGCGCCCCCGTGTCCGCCGGACCTGCCATGCCCGCCGGAGCGGTGTGCGCCGCCGCGGTGCGCGCCTTGCCCGCGCACACCCTGCGTCCGCTGTGCCTCGGGGCGCTGCGGCAGGGCCGCGGTCTCCACGATGGCAAAGCCCGGGGTTTGCACCACCGGAATGGCGCGCTTGAGCACACGCTCGATGTCGCGCAGCAGATCCGCCTCGTCGTTCGACACCAGCGAGATCGCCTCGCCGGTGGCGCCCGCGCGGCCGGTGCGGCCGATGCGGTGTACGTAGTCCTCGGGGACGTTGGGAAGCTCGTAGTTCACCACGTGCGGCAGCTCCTTGATGTCCAGGCCGCGGGCCGCGACCTCGGTTGCCACCAGCGCCGCGATCTGACCGTGCTTGAACATCTCCAGCGCCTTGACGCGCTGCGCCTGGCTCTTGTTGCCGTGAATGGCCGCAGCCTCGATGCCGGCGCCCTGCAGCTGCTGCGTCAAGCGGTTGGCGCCGTGCTTGGTGCGCGTGAAGACGAGCACCTGCCGCCAGTCGCCCTCGCGGATCAGATGGATGAGGAGGTGACGCTTCTGCTCCTTCTGCACGCGATACGCGCGCTGCTCGACGAGCTCGATCGGGGCGTTGCGCGGCGCCACCTGGATCGAGACCGGGTTGCGCAGCAAGCGCTCGGCCAGGGTACGGATGTCGTCCGAGTACGTCGCCGAGAACAGAAGGTTCTGGCGCGCCTGCGGCAGCAGCTTGATGACCTTGCGGATGTCGTTGATGAAGCCCATGTCGAGCATGCGGTCCGCCTCATCGAGCACGAGCACTTGGACGTGGGAGAGGTCCGCGGCCCGTTGCCCGATGAGATCGAGCAGGCGTCCGGGGGTGGCCACCAGAATGTCGCAGCCGGCCCGCAGCGCTGAGATCTGCGGATTGATGTTGACGCCGCCGAACACCTGGAAGGTGCGCACCTGCAGATACTTGCCGTAGTCGCGCGCGCTCTGCGCGACCTGCGCCGCGAGCTCGCGGGTCGGTGCCAGCACCAGAGCCCGGGGAGACCGGCGCTGGGTGCCGGAGGCGTCGGCCGCGAGGCGCTGCAATATGGGCAGCACGAAGCCGGCGGTCTTGCCCGTGCCGGTCTGTGCGCCGGCCAGCACGTCGCGGCCCGCGAGCACCGCGGGAATGGCCTCGGACTGAATGGGAGAAGGGGTGTCGTAGCCCTTGTCGGCCACGGCACGCAGAAGTTCGGGGACGAGCCCGAGATCGTTGAATGACATTAAAATTCCTGATTGATGAGCCCCGCGCGAGGCGAGGTATGGGTATTGTTGAGTGGACTCGCACGACGCAAGCCTTAAAGACTTGTGCAGCGGTCAGCAGCGAGGAGGGAAGCCCAAGATGATCTTGAGAGAGAACGACTCGAGCGACGGGCGGCTCTGACCGAGCACCACCCCAATTCGTCCGCGCAAATGGGCGCGGAAGCATCGAGCAGGGCGCACTGTACCCGAACCGGGGCGGGAGGTAAAGCACCGGGCTCACGGTCCGCCGGGCGGGTCCTACGCTCCGTTACACCCAGTTCGACGGTTCGGTAGGAGAGGGCTGGCAGCAAGGGCCGGCGCAGGCGGATGTGCGCTCGCATGGCCTGGGTGTAGCGTCGTCCCTTCCAGCACGACAGATGCGCTACCTTCGAATGAGGAGCTCCCATGAATCGAATGACCCTTGCAATGATTGTCGCCGGATTGACCTTCGCCGGCGCAGGCGCCATGGCGGATCAGCCCTCGTCGACCGATCAGGCGGCCTCCGCGGGATCGAACACCCAGATGGATCAGCAGCAGGACGGCACGTCGACCAAGAAAATGACGGCGTCGCAAAAGGCGTTCATGAAGGACTGCATGAACAAGGCCAAGCAGTCGAACAACGGCATGTCGGAGAAGGACATGCACAAGTCCTGCCGCGACCAGCTCAAGGCAAACGTCGGCAAGCCGCAGAAGCCCGTCACGCCCGCGCAGTAATGCTGCGGGGCCCGGGTGCGCGGATGGCCGCGGCGCGGCGCGCATGAGCGACGCGATGTCACGCGGGGGACAGGAAGCCGCGGGCGGGGATCTGCCCGCGGCGGACTCCTCATCGCGGCAGCACGATGAGCATGACGCCCAGTCGCGGCAGGGCGAAGACTCGCCCCCGGCGGACGTCGCGCCGCGGCAGGAGTACTGGCTCACCGGTCAATGTCACTGCCGCACGATCACCTTCGCGTGCGTGGCCCCTCCAACCTCGATCAATTACTGCCACTGCACCCAGTGCCGCCGCGCCGTGGGCGGACCTTTCGCCGTGCTCGCCTGGTTCTCGAGCCAGGCGGTTCGCGGCAATCTGTTCAGCGCGCCGTCGCGCCGCTCATCCTCGATCGCGACGCGCGGATTCTGCCGGGACTGCGGAACGCCGCTCTATCTGCGCTACGACCAGTCGGACGAGATCGGGATCCTGGTCGGCGTCTTCGATGAGCCGGAGACCCTTCGGCCCTCTCATCACTACGGCATCGAGAGCAGGCTGCCCTGGGTGGACTGCGGCGCGGGTCTGCCGGGCAAGGAAACCGAGGAAAAGCCGGCGCCGCCCGCGGCCTGATAGCCGGAAGCGGGCACGGCGCTCCGAGCGCGCTGTGGGCCTGCCGTTACCGGGTCGCGGTGCCCTTGGCTCGACGGCGGTGGCGTTGGTCGACGGCGTGCCATCTTGACCGCGTTGGCCGCTACTTGGCCGAGGAAAGCGCCGCGAATTTCTTCGGCAGGAGCGTGCGCGGGTTCACCGCGGCGTCGCCGTCGCGAATCTCGAAGTGCACGTGCGGTCCGGTCGAGTGGCCCGTGCTACCGAGCAGGGAGATCAACGTGCCCTGGCTGACGTGGTCGCCCTGCTTCACCTTGAGCTCGCTGTTGTGCGCGTACAGCGAAGTGGTCTTGCGGTCGTGCCGCAGGATGACCACGTTGCCGTAGCCGCGCAGGCCGTCGCCGGCATAGATGACATCGCCGTCGGCGATGGCGTACACCGGCTCGCCCACGTCGGCCGCGAGATCCATGCCCTTGTGCATCTTGCCCCAGCGCTCGCCGTACTCCGAGCTCACGATGCAGGCGTCGACGGGCCAACGCAGGGTCCCTGCGTACTGCTCCGGTACGTTCAGCGGGAGCGGCGGGGTCGCGTGCGGCTTGCCCGACGGCGTGCCCGGCGTCGACGGCGCGCCGGGCTTGGCCGGCTTGCCGGAGGAGGGCGGTCGCGCCGTGCCGGCGATTCCGGATTTGTGCAGCACGCCGAGCACGGCCACCTCGCTGTGCTCGCCCGCATCCTGGAAGGTCTTGAGCACGTCCTTCTCGGCGAGGTATTTCTGCATCCGCGCATTGATCTTCGCGGCCGCCGACTCCGTCGCCGCGACCGCCTTGCCCGAGACCTCCTTGCTCTTTTGATACCACTGCTGATCGCCGAGCTTTTGATCGACCGTGGCGCAGCCGGCAAAGAGCGTCACGCACGCAAGCGCGCCGAGCGCAGACCTATGTAAGCGGTGGAAGCGTGGAATTCGTGGCAGTGGGTGGAAGCGCATCCGGCGGAACAGACATCCCCTTTGGCCCGATTTTATCACCGCGCGATTTTTGCTGCCAAAGCGCGCAGATGGCGCTAGGCTTGCCGCAATATGGAAGATCCCCGCAGTCTCGACGCCGCCGCTGCGGTCGAGCACAAGGGTGCGCCGTCCGAGGCGCTCCGGGAAACGACGGCCGCCGCGCCCATCGACGGCCTGGCCCTCTCCGGGATCGTCGCCGTCTTCATCGGCTGGTTCCTCACCAACACGCTGGTCGCGACCCTGGGCTCGTTGCAGCACGGCGTCCGGTTTTATGACATGTCGGCGATCATCGCGGATCCGATGCGCATCTTCTTCGGGGTGGACGCCCCGTTTCAGCGCACGCTGTTCGGCGTGCTCTGCTTCGCCTGCCTGCTGGGCCCGCTGCTCAGGATTTTGCGGCCGTCCCGCGCCTCCATCGCCGGATACTTCGCGCCGCTCGCACTGATGGTGGTGTGCGGGATTTGGCTCTACGCCAAGACCTCCGGCGACTTCCTGCAGGGGCCGCAGGACCCGGCCACGCTGACCGGCAGCGTCATCCGCTTCGCGAACGACCTGGTACACCGCGGCAGCGGCCTGGTCTCGCGACATATCTCGGTGGGCTTCGGTGCGTACGTCGCGCTCGCCGGCAGCATCGCGCTCGCGGTCAGCGGCGCGCGGCGCTTGCGGCAGCCGTCCTGACCTTCCTTCAGCCGCCGCGCTGCGCCTTGCGCTCCTTGCGGCGCGCCGTGAGGATCGCCTCGGTATAGCCGTTCGGCTGCTCCCGGCCGTTGAACACGAGGTCGCACGCGGCCTGGAACGCGACATTGCGGTCCGGATCCGTGGCGAGCGGCCGATAGCCCGGGTCGCCGGCATTCTGGCGATCGACCACGGCCGCCATGCGCCGCAGCGCCTGCATCACCTCTTCGGACGAGCACACCCCGTGGTGCAGCCAGTTCGCCACATGCTGGCTCGAGATCCGCAGCGTGGCCCGATCCTCCATGAGCGCGGTGTCGAAGTAGTCCGGAACCTTGGAGCAGCCGACGCCGGAATCGATCCAGCGCACCACGTAGCCGAGGATGCTCTGCGCGTCGTTGTTCAGCTCCTCAGCGATGTCCGCGGGGCTCCAGGCGGGATTCGCGACCAGCGGCGGCACGAGGATGTCGTCGATCAGCGCGCGGGCCCGGCTCGCGAGCGCGCGCTGCACGTCGGCGACGCTCACCTCGTGATAATGCATGGCGTGCAGCGTCGCCGCCGTCGGCGAGGGCACCCAGGCGGTATTCGCGCCCGCCTGGGGATGCGCGATCTTGGCCTTGACCATGTCCGCCATCAGATCCGGCATCGCCCACATGCCCTTGCCGATCTGGGCGTGGCCCGGCAGGCCGCACGCGAGGCCGACGTCCACGTTGTGACGCTCGTACGCCTCGAGCCAGCGAGCCTTCTTGAGATCGGCCTTGCGGGGCACCGGCGCCGCCTCCATCGAGGTGTGAATCTCATCGCCGGTGCGGTCGAGGAAGCCCGTGTTGATGAACACGATGCGGTGACGCGCCTCGCGAATGCACTCCATGAGGTTGACCGTGGTGCGCCGCTCCTCGTCCATGATGCCGATCTTCAGGGTGTTGCGATTGAGGCCCAGGATCTGCTCCACCTCGTGGAAGAGGTCGACGGCGAGCTTGACCTCGTCCGGGCCGTGCATCTTCGGCTTGACGATGTAGATGGAGCCGGCGCGGGAATTGCGCCGCGCGCCCGGGCCCACCAGGTCGTGCATGCCGATGAGGGAGGTGACCGCGGCATCGACGAAGGTCTCGGGCACGCCCTTGCCGTCCTGCGTCACCGCGTCGGTGATCATATGGTGTCCGACGTTGCGCACCAGCATGAGGCTGCGGCCGTGCAGCGCGAGCTCGCCGCCTTGCGGCGTGCGATAGCGGCGATCGTCGTTGAGCCGGCGCGTGAAGCGCTCGCCGTCCTTGGACACCTCCGCCGCCAGGCGGCCGGTCATGAGACCCAGCCAGTTGCGGTACACGGCGACCTTGTCGTCGACGTCGACGGCCGCCACGGAATCCTCGCAGTCCTCGATGGTGGTGAGCGCGGCCTCGAGCACCACGTCGCTCACGCCAGCCGCATCGGTGCGGCCGATCGGATGCGCCCGGTCGATGTGGATCTCGACGTGCAGGCCGTGGTGCGCGAGCAGCACCCGCGTGGGCGCATCCCCCGGTCCCTGATAGCCGCGAAACGCCGCGGGATCCTTGAGCGGGCTCACGGTCCCGTCCTCGAGGTGCACGTGCAGTGCCCGGCCGGCCAGGTGGTATCTCACCGCCTGGCGATGCGAGCCCTCGGCGAGGCCGAAGTGGCGGTCGAGGAAGTCCCGCGCATAGGCAATGACCTTCGCGCCGCGGGCGGGGTCATAGCCGTCCCGGTGCGCCGCGTCGCCGCCGCGCGTGGCGTTACTGTCACGCAGCACGCCGCCATCGCGCGAGCCGCCATCGCGCGAGCCGCCGTCGCGCGAGCCGCCGTCGCGCGGGATCACATCGGTCCCGTAGAGCGCATCGTAGAGGCTGCCCCAGCGGGCATTGGCCGCGTTCAGCGCGTAGCGCGCGTTGTTGACGGGCACGACGAGCTGGGGCCCGGCGACGTGCGCGATCTCCGCGTCCACGTTCGCGGTCTCGACCTCGAAGGGCCCCTTCTCGGGCAGCAGGTATCCGATGGCGGCGAGGTGGGCCTTGTAGCGCGCCGGATCGAAATCGGCGCCCGGGAATTCCCGGTGCCAGGCATCGATGCGGGACTGAAGCTCGTCGCGCCGCCCAAGGAGCGCTGCGTTGCGCGGCGCCAAAGCTCCCACCAGCCGGGCGAAGCCGTACCAGAACTCGATCGGATCGATGCCCGTTCCCGGAGCCGCCTCTTCGTTGACGAAATCGTAGAGCTTGCGGTCGATTTCGAGCTGGTCGATTTTCACGGTCGGCGACATGACGGGTTCCTGGGCACGTTCGATGAATGAGGTCGGTGGCGCAAATTGTGAAGGCTTGCCGCCGCCAATGCCATGGCTGCCGCGACGCCGATGGTCGAGCGCTGCGCGCGAGGTCGCATCGTCACGGCTCGACGTAGATGGCGACGCCGTCGCCCGCCTCGGCACGCAGCAGCAAGCCCCCGCCGACGTTGACGTAGGGCGAGCGGCCGTTGTCGCTCGAAATGCCGCCGCCGACGCCGGTCGAAGCTTCGCTGCCGACCCCGTGCAGCAGGACGCCGTTCGCGCCCACCTTCGCCGCCTGGATCTTGAGCCGCTCGACGACCTTGTCGATCTTCGCGCCGGAGCCGAATGCGAACGAGCCGCGGCTCGAGGCGTAGATGTTGGCGATCTCCCGGTATTTCGCCTCGGGCGGGTGCAGGTACACCTGGACCTGCGCGGGCGTCAGCGCCGGACGCGGCTCGCCGACGAGAACGGTGTTGTCGGTGGCGCAGGCGGCGAGGAGCGCCAACGTCGCGGTCGGGCCGAGGCCAGCCGGCCCAAGGCGCCTCGGCGCGGGCCGAAGAGTCCGCGTCAATCGCACGAGCTCTCTCTGCGTGCTCGCATCGCCGGCTACCGCAGGATCTCGACCAGCAGCACCCAGGCGCTGAAGAGCGCCACCACCAGCGACAGGATCAGGGCCGCGGCGAACCAGTAGAGGCCGCCGCCGATCCAGCCGCGGAGGGAGAGTCCCGCGAGCAGCAGGGGAATCGTCGCGAGCTGGTAGAGCGCCGAGCGCCAGATGGCGAGGCTGAGCTTGAAGTAGTCATGGTGCCGAAAGGTGCGCACCTGGATCAGCGAGGGCCCGAGCCAGGTCGGCACCCAGAGCACGATGAACGCCAGCCCGAGATGCGCGCGATCCATCCCGGGAATGAGGGCGAGCAAGGAGCCGATCAGCCCGGTGCTCAGGATCACCAGCGTCTCGCCGGCGCGGCCCGACGCCTGCGGCAGCTCCAGGATCTTGGCGAGATTGATGGACAGCGCGACGAACAGGAGCCCCGCGAGCGCCGCGGTGGCGCCGGCGGAAGCGACCAGGAAATCGGTCCAGGACTCTACGTGCTCCAAGGCGCTCCCCACGCTGGGCGGAGTCGGCAGTTTACCGGCCGGCGGTGAATCATGCCGAAAGCTCGTAACGCAGGCTGCGGCCTCCCCCTCGAGTGCGCAAGATGCCCTGTCCGGTGAGCTCCGCGAGATCTCGCTGCGCGGTGGCGGGGCTCACATGGTTCAAGTGCGCATACTTTTTGTTGGTCATGCCGCCGACGAATCCCCCGGGCTCCGCATCGAGGAGCGCATCGAGCGCCTTGCGCTGACGCTCGTTGAGGTCGGATCGGCCGTGGCGCATCCAGAAGCGCGTCTTGTGCACGACGCGTTCGACGGTATCGCTGCTTGCCTCGCACGCCGCGACGACCTGCTCGAGGAACCATTGGAGCCAGTCCGTGGCATCCATGCTTCCCCGCGAAAGGGCCTCGAGCTCAGCGTAGTACTCGTCGCGCACCGCCATGAATCGAGCCGACAAGCTGTACAGTCGCGATGAGCCTTGCGAGTGTCCGGCTCGATCTTGTGCAAGCGCCCGGTCGAGCAGCGCGCGGCCCACGCGGCCATTGCCATCCTCGAACGGGTGAATGATCTCGAACCATGCGTGTGCGAGACCGGCGCGCAGAAGTCCGTCGAGCTCGGCCGGCGGCGAATTGAACCACGCCAGGAACCGGTCGACTTCGCGCTCGAGGCCGCGCCGCGGGGGTGCCTCGTAATGCACGCGCTCACGCTCGATCGGTCCCGAGACGATCCGCATGGGCGAGGTTCCGCGCAGCCCGCCCACCCGAATTTTGGCGAGCCCCGAGCGGCCGGTCGGAAAGAGAGCGGCCTGCCAATCCGCGAGCGTCTCGAGAGTCAGAGGCTCCCCGGGGCTCCGGGGGGCGGCAAGGAGGACGTCGGCCAGTCCTTCGATCGAGCGGGTGGGTGCCGGCAGCCCTTGGGTCGGCAATCCGAGACGGCGGGCGAGCGAGCTGCGCAGTGCATTGGGGTCGAATCGCTCTCCTTCGATGGCGCTGGTCGCGACGCCCTCGGAGGTCAGCACCTCGAGGAGCGCGCGGACGTCCGCATCGGAGTCGAGCAACCGGGCTGTTCCGTCCAGCTCACCCTGTGCCCTGCGGGCAGCCGCAAGCTGCCGCGCCAGACGAGCCGTGTCCCAGCCGAATTCGGGCCAATCGTGACGCTGCCAGATCCAGGATTTGAGCCGTTTGACTGCCATAATCGCCTCAGGATATGAGGTGATTATACTACGTAATCGCCTCAGTGGATGAGGTGATTATGTAGCCCGATCGCCACCAGCCGCTGATCAGCCCACGATCGCGCGCTGCGGCTCATCTCGATCTAGCGGGCATCGACGCCCAAGATCCGCAAGCCGCGCAGCGCCGAGAAGTCGCGGTCGTGTGTGATCATTGCGTCGGCGCCGATGGCAATCGCAAGCGGGCTGGTCGAGTCGACCACGAGATGCGGGATGACTTTGAGCAGCAGGCGGAAGACCGCACTCTTCAGGACCTGGGTGTGCACCACGAAACGTTGCGCGTACTGGGAGGAAGATGCCGAGCAGCAGGCCGTCCAGAAACGATTCGTGGTTCGCGACGATGAGGAGCCCGCTCATGCGATGTCTCGATCAGTGGATGAGCGGGTGCGGTCCATCGCGGGCGGGGGTCCTTAAGACGATGCCTAGATTAGATCTTCGCACGCCAGCGGCTCCCGTGCGCGATGCACAATATCGGGCAACGGTCATGAGACGCACGAGGCCAATGCCGCGGGAATTGCCCTATACTTTGAACATGACGTTGTCGCGCAGGCCACCATGGATGGAAGGTTGGAACGCGCGCTCTCCTGGATGACATCCCCGCTTTCACGCCACCCCGCAGGATCCGATACGTCGCCCACCGATCTCACTGACACCCAGGTAGCAGAGGGAGAGGTTTGGGAAAGCCCCGAGCTCCTGCGCCTGATCGTCGCCACACTGCCGGTCGGCGTGTCGGTGATCGATCGCTCCGGCAACATCGTTCTCACCAATGCGGCCTCCGAGCTCATCTGGGGCGACACCATCGTCTCGGGCGAAGAGCGATGGGCGCGATCCAGGGCGTTCTGGCACGGCACGAGCAAGCGCATCGGGCCGAGCGAATGGGCCTCCGTGCGGTGCCTGCGCGACGGACAGACGATCCTGAACGAGCTGATCGACATCGAGGCCTTCGACGGGCGTCGGAAGACGATCCAGAACTCGGCCGTGCCCATCCGCAATGCGGCTGGAGAGATCGTAGGGAGCCTCATCCTCAACGAGGAAGTTACCGATCGCGTGCACGCCGAGAGCGTGCTGCGCGAGTCCGCCGATCGCTCGCAGGATTTCTCGCGGCGCTTGCTGGTGGTCCAGGAGGAGGAGCGCCGACACCTGTCCCGTGAATTGCACGATGAATTCGAGCGCACCGGCATCGCGACGCAAGTCGTCGGAGAGATCGATGACCAGTCCGGCGATCTTGCGATCGTCTGCTTCCGCGCCGTTCAGGAAGCGCTGACCAACGTGATCCGCCACGCACGGGCGCAGCACGTCACGATCGAATTGAGCCGGGCCGAGGGGCTCGTGGAGCTGACGATTCGCGACGACGGCGTGGGGTTCGACGTGACGAAGACCCTCGATCAGGCCGCCGCCGGGGGGCACCTCGGCCTGGCATGAGGGAGCGGATTCAGAATTTGGGCGGCGAGCTCGAGATCGATTCGGGGCCGGGGAGGGGGACGCGGCTGCGGATTTTGTTGCCGGCGCCGGAGGTAGCCCCGCGGCCCGAGGTCGAGAGGTGAGGCCAAAGTACTTTGGTGGGTTGGCATTCGCGCCAAATCGGCGCCTTGGGCAACCTGGGGCTGTGACCCGAGTTACCCCATGAATGTCTCGCTGACGTTAGAGCTCGAGAATGTCGTCGCCGAACTCTGCGCGCTGGAGAAGGCGTTGCGCCAGCGTGGGCTCACGTCGCTCGCGCTTTTCGGATCGGTGGTTCGCGGCACGGCTCGCCCCGACAGCGATATCGACGTGCTCATCGATGTCTCTCCGGGCGAGCGATTCAGCTTGGTCGATCTGGTCGCCGTCAAGGATTTCCTGGAGGATCAACTCGGGCGGCCAGTGGATGTCGTCACGAGAGCGGGCCTCGATCCCGCCATCCGAGATCGCGTCCTTATCGAGGCGCAAGCCGTGTTCTGACGATGACCTCATTGCGCGTAGACCGCAAGTGCAAGGTCGGCCGCAAGGTTGATGGCGGGGGATCCCCGGCTGCGGATTTTGTAAGTTATGGGTGAATCGTTTGACGGTGACGATGCCGTTTCGATTCGTCCCACACGCTAGAATCCTATGGATAGGGGGAAGATTCGCAGGAGGCCGAGGAAAAACAATGAAAGTGGCCTACAGCGTACCGGTGACCGACGAATATTTGAAAGACGTACAGCGACTGGTCTTGGCTCAAAATACTGGCTTGCGACTGATCTATCAAACATGGTGGTTCATGTGGCCGCCGCGGATAGTTAGTGCCGGGTTCATCGTATGGATGTGCCTGTCTGACGCGCCATCATTTTCGATAGTTGCATTATTTGGCGCAGTGCTGATCTTCACCTTCATTCAGCCAATGTTGAGTCGGAGAGCGTTGGCGAAGGCCCGCAACCGTAACCCGATCAAGGGTTCAACAGTTACGTTTTCGATCGATGAACAAGGGGTAAACACTATCGGTCCAAACAGCAACTCGCTCATGCAATGGTCCGGCCTGCCGTCAGCGATCTTCTATCCGCAAGGTGTGCTTCTCAAGGTGCACGCAAGAGGGGTCATGTGGCTGCCGGATGAGTCGCTGGTCGAGGGCATACCGGCCGACGCCCGCGCCCTCGTGCGCCAAAACGTCAAGGCCTACACCGAATCAGCGTGAGATGGTATTGCCGGACGGTCAGCCGGGGTCGGCGCGTAGCGCAAATTGGACCTATTTAAAGGAATGATTTGATGGGTTTTTGGTTTCCGGAGGACATGGCCGTTTCGCGGTTCCCGAAATTTTTTAAATTGGCTCCCCGGGAGAGATTCGAGCTCCCGACCAACGGATTAACAGTGAAGACGGGACCTTAAAAATCAACGCTCTGCAGCGCTCGCTAGGGTCTACCCGAGCTGCGAAACGTAATGTATTGGAATAAAGTGGTACAAATCAGCTACGTTTTAGACGTCTCGAAAGCATTTCCGTCGACGCGACGAAATAAGGAGATAAGGGAGCGAGCGACCACGGCATCTACCGTGTCTTCGCGGTTGTCTTAGTTGTGTATGCGGCTACAGCTGTCATGGAGGACTATAAAGCTATGAAAGTTACAGAGATCTTCACACCGTCCGACTATCCAACCCATACCTATGTGGCTCGGTCGGAGGACCGCCTTGAAGAGCGAATGCGAGAAGCCCTGGCCACACCTGGGGAGATCGTGTCGGTATCAGGGCCGTCGAAGTCTGGTAAGACGGTATTGATAGAAAAGGTTGCTGGCCGAGACAACCTGATAAGCGTCACGGGCGCCGGAATCACCTCGGGCAGCGAGGTCTGGGATCGGGCTCTCGATTGGATGGACGCACCGTCACAGGTTGGAGGCTCGGTGACCCACGCCCTTGGAGGCTCGGTCTCAGGAGGTGCAAAGGGTGGGGTATCGATTCCTTTGGTGGCGTCTGCACAGGCCGAAGGTTCTGTAGGCGCAAATGCCTCGCGTACGACACAGACCACTGAGAGCCGCGGCCGGGGAGGGATGGCGCAGGTGGTGCGTGAGATTGGGAACAGCAGCTACGTGCTCCTTGTCGACGATTTCCATTACATGGCTCCAGCAATACAGGCCGACGTTGCGAAACAGATCAAAGAGGCCGCCCGACAGGGCGTCAAAATCGTAACGGCCTCGGTGCCACACCGGTCAGACGACGTGGTTCGCAGCAACCCGGAGCTGCGGGGCCGCGTTCGCGCAGTTGATACCATGCCGTGGAAGGCGTCGGAACTTGTGGAAATCGGTCGACTTGGATTTCCCAAGGCGGGTCTCGAGGTAACCGACGTGTTTTTGCAGGAACTTGCGGTGGAGGCGTCTCAGTCGCCGCAGCTCATGCAGGCCATATGCCTGCAGTTGTGTTTTACGGCCAAGCATTACGACTCGACGCTGTTCAAACGGCCTCTGAATTTAACGCAGGATGAGATTAAGCGAGCGTTCGAAGAGACGTCGACGCGCACTGATTTCGCGTCGCTAATTCGTAGTATGCATGCCGGTCCAAAGGTGAGAGGGACTGAACGAAAAGAGTTTGGTTTAGAGGATGGCAGCCGTGGAGACGTGTATCGGGCGCTATTGCTTGCTCTGAGAAGGGACCCGCCGACGTTGAGCTTTTCGTGGAACGAATTATCGGGCCGGGTGCAGCGGGTGTGCTCGCCTGACTTTCCTCAGGCCGCGAGCCTGTCTACCGCATGCGCGCAGATTGCTCGAATCGCACGTGAGATGTTTCCGGGACAAAGGGTCTTGG
>DATAYZ010000014.1:0-37816 GCA_036272295.1 Steroidobacteraceae bacterium | reverse complement strand
ACCAACCGACGATCCGGGTGGCCCACGTCCTTTATGGGGGCGGCACTGTACATTTCCAAGGGCCGCCGGACCCTGGCCTGGGTCACAAAATGTCCCGGATTACGGGAAACTAATCCGTCGCCGCGACCCGGCCGAGCCGCGGCGGCCTGGCGGCTCCGGCAGCCCCGGCTTCGCGAGGGGTCATTGGCCGGTCTTGATGTGGGTCCACACGCGCGTGCGCAGGCGGTCGTAGTCGGCGCCGAGCTCGAGCGGCAGGTATAGACGCCCGCGCAGCGCAGGCGGCGGATACACGGCGGGGTCGTCGAGCAGGCTCTTGTCGACGTACGCCGCCGCCGCAAGATTGTCGTTGCCGTAGTGAATGTCGTTGGTGATGGCGGCGATCACCTTGGGCTCGAGGATGAAATTCAGGAACTCGTGCGCCTCCTCGGGGTGCGGAGCCGACGCCGGAATGAGGAATGCGTTGTACGCGATGTTCGAGCCTTCCTTGGGCTGGATGAAGGCGAGATGCGCACCGGTCCCGTCCTCCTTGGCGCGCGCCTGCGCGATGGAGTAATCGCTCGACCAGGCGATCGACAGGCAAGCCTCCTTCGACGCGAGCTGATGCCAGTAGTCGTTCGAATCGAAGATGCGGATGTAGGGCCGCACCGCCATGACCAGGCGCTCCGCGGCGTGCAGATCGTCCGCCGAGTCCCAGTTGGGATCGAGATGCAGGTAGGCGAGCGCGAGCTGCAGAACGTCCTCGGAGGAATCCAGGAAGGTCACGCCGCAATCGGCAAAGTGCGCGACCACCTTCGGATCGAAGATCATCGCCAGGCTGTCGACCGGCGCGTCCGGCATGCGCGCGTTGATCATGTCGACGTTGTAGACCAGCCCGTTCATGGAATGCAGGTACGGCACCGCATATCGATTGCCGGGATCCACGCGCGCCTGGACCGCCAGCACCGCCGGATCGAGATACCTCCAGTTGGGCAGGAGCGACTTGTCGAGCGGCCGATACGCGCCGGCCTTGATCTCGCGCCCGTAGAATTCCGTGGTCGTGCTCACGATGTCGTAGCCCGACTGACCGGCGAGCATCTTGGCCTCGAGGGTTGCGTTCGAGTCGTAGAGCTCGTAGACGACCTTGATGTGCGTGCGCCGCTCGAACTCGGCCACCGTGTCGCGGCCGATGTAGTCGGCCCAGTTGTAGATGTTGAGCACGCGCTGCTCGGCAGCCGGCGCGCCGGGCTTCGAGCCGCAGCCGCCGAGGCCGGCCGCGAGCGACAGCAGCGCCACCGCCGGGAACCCGCGTGCGGGGTTCCTCATGTTCCCTAGATCCGCGCGAGCTCGGCCTCGAGCCAGTCGTGGAACTGCCGGATGACGTACTCCTCGGGCATGACCACGCCGCGCAGGTGCGGGGCCGCCCGCAACCCGCGCTGGTTGAGCTCGCACACCTCGGCATCCTCGGTCATCACGGTGTTGGTGAAGTCCACCACGTTCGCGAGATTGAAGGCCGGATCGCGCAGCGTCTCGGGCAGGAACAGATACTCGATCCGCATGTGCGTGCGCTCGGGGCCCAGCGGCAGGAGCCTCACCACCCGTACGTAATCGGCGTGACCGACGATGAACACCGACGGCAGGCCGGTCATGTACACCTGGCCCAGCTTGCGATCGGCCTCGCTCACGCCCGCGAACGGCCGTCCGGTCAGGTGCCCGTCGAGCGACCAGGTGTCCGCGCCGCGGCGCAGCCCGCCCTTGAAGCGGGGATCGGCGTCATCGACGTGCGACTTCCAGTCCGGATCGTCGCGCTCCTCGAGCAGACCGCGACCGTAGATGGGAACGAGCTGGGACAGCTGCGGGTGCACACCCGGGCAGTGCAGGCACTCGTTGTAATTCTCCCAGAAGATCTTCCAGTTGGACTCGATGTTCTTCTCGAGCACGTGGCCGATCTCGAGCGCGGCGAGCGGCCAGGCATCGAGGCGGTTCACGGGAACGTCGAACATCTGGTCGAACGGCGGCGGATCGTCCGTCAGGGCGACGAACACGAAGCCGTTCCATTCCTTCACGCGCACCGGATAGAGCGGATGGTCCGCCACGTCGAAATTCCGCGGCAGCAGCTTCGAGGAGGTGCGCTTGAGATCGCCCTGCAAACTGTAAGTCCACGCATGGTAGGGGCAGACGATCTGCGCGCTGCGCAGCGTGCCCGAAGCCTCGCGGCACAGCGCCGCGCCGCGGTGCCGGCACGTATTGTGGAACCCCCGCAGCACGCGCTCGTCATCGCGCACGAGCAGCACCCGCTGGTCACCGAGCTCGAAGGTGCGAAAGTCCCGCGGGTTCGAGAGGTCGGCGGCCCGGCCGACATACACCCAGTTCCGGTACCACACGCGCTGCAGCTCGCGCTCGTATTGACGCGGGTCGAAGTAGGCGTCGGCCGGCAGGCCCTCGGTGCGCTCGGTGAGACCGTTGTAGCCCGCGATTTCGCTGTTTGCAGTCATGCGCGAAGACCCTCCCGCGCGGGATTCTAGCGATTTTCCACGCCGGGCGCCCGAAACGACCCGGCTAGAAAATGACCGGTGGCGATGGCGGTCCCGTGTTACGCTGGCTGCGCGGAAGCTCTCATCCGCGCAGCCAATCACGGAATTCCCCCTGCCCCGGCCAAATTATCGCCATCAGAAGAATCAGAAGGAAGCGGCGCGCAAGGTGCGTCAGTCCGAGAAGCAACAGCGGCGGC
Source organism: Steroidobacteraceae bacterium (assembly GCA_036272295.1). Classification (GTDB taxonomy): domain Bacteria; phylum Pseudomonadota; class Gammaproteobacteria; order Steroidobacterales; family Steroidobacteraceae; genus Bog-1198. Next base: position 35,109 of record DATAYZ010000014.1, on the reverse strand, counting down.
AGCGTCGCGCGGACGAGACCGACCCCGAGCCCGCCGCGGCCTCGACTCCCGGTGCGGCCGCGACGCCGGGTGCGCCCGGCCAGGGCAGTGTCCCCAACGGTTCCGAGTCTTGACCTTCGCGCGGGGAATCATGCAATACATCAAGCAGTCCGATCTCGCCCTGTTGCCCGCCGCACCCCTGGACACCGGCAGCAGCGCCGACTACCGGGCGCGCGTGCTGGCGCAGCGCGCCAAGATCGTGCAGCAGCGCGAGCACGAATTGAGCGAGCAGGCCTCGCGATCGAACACGCCGGAGGCTCGCATCCGCATCTGGGAGCGCCTGCATCAGGTGGCGCTGCCGCGCGCACCGACGCACAAGATACTGGACGTGATTGCGGCGGGTACCGGGCTCAGCATCGAGGAAGTACGCACCGAGCAAACCCAGCGGCTCGCCGCAATCCGCAGCCCCATCTGAGGATTGCGGGCGCCTTCAGGCACGCATGAGCTTGCCGCTCGGATCGTACGCCGCCCCCGCGAGCCGCCGCGCCTTGCGCCGCTCTCCGATGATCTCCACCTCGAAGCCCTCCTCGGCCGAGGCCACGCCCGCGGGAACGTAGCCGAGCGCGAGCGAGCCGCCGACCCGGTGGCCGTACGCGCCCGAGGTGACCCAGCCGACCGGCTTGCCGTCGTGCCAGATGGGCTCATCGCCGATCGCGTCGGCGTCGGCGGCATCCACCGCCAGGGTCACGAGACGCAGCTTGCCCCCGCCGGCCTTCTCCTCCACCGCCGCCGTGCGGCCGATGAACTCGCCCTTGTTGAGATCGACGAAGCGGTCCAGGCCCGCCTCGAAGGGGCCGTAGATCGGACGGAATTCACGCGCCCAGCTGCCGAAGCTCTTCTCGATGCGCATGGAATTCAATGCGCGGCCGCCGAACAGCCTGAGCCCCTGCCCGCGGCCGGCTTGGACCAGAAGGTCGTAGAGCGCGCGCTGATAATCGGTCGTCACCCACATCTCGTAGCCCAGCTCACCGGTGAAGGACACGCGTCCCACGTAGGCCGGCACCATGCCGACCTCCATGCGCCGGAACGTCATGAAGGGAAACGCGGGCGTCGACAGGTCGTCGCGCACCAGGCTTTGCAGGATCGCGCGCGACTTCGGCCCCGCCACCGACAGGCCCACGTACTCCATTGCGCACGGCCGGATCGACACTCCGGATGACGGCATGTGCCGCTCGAACCAGCGCAGGTAGTAGGTCTCCGCCGCGTAGGTGCCGATCAGGAAGAAATGATCGGCGGCAATCCGGCACATGGTGAAATCACCGATCAGCTTGCCGCGCTCATTCAGCATCGGCGTCAGCGCGATGCGGCCGACCGCGGGCACCTTGTTGGCCATGATGCGCGAGAGCCACTCGGCCGCGCCGGGGCCGCGGACCTCGAACTTGCCGTAGTTCGAGATCTCGAGCAGGCCCGCCTCGCTCTTGACCGCCCCGCATTCCGCACCGACGTGCTCGTGCGAATTCGAGCGATGGAAGCTGATGCGATCCACCGCCTCCTCCGCGCTCGGTGCGAACCAGAGCGGGTGCTCGAGGCCGCAGTAGTCGCCGAACACGGCGTGGCGGTCCGCCAGGCGCTCGTAGATCGGCGTGGTGCGCAGCGGCCGGGCCGCGGGCAGCTCCTCGTTGGGGAAGCGGATGCTGAAGCGGCGCGAATAGTTCTCGCGCACCTTGGCGTTGGTGTACGCCATGGTGGTCCAGTCGCCGTAGCGGGCCACGTCCATGCCCCAGATGTCGGCGCCAGGGTCGCCGTTCACCATCCATTGCGAGAGCGCGAGCCCGACGCCGCCGCCCTGGCTGAATCCCGCCATCACGCCGCAGGCGACCCAGAAGTTGTGCAGGCCGCGGATCGGGCCGACCAGCGGATTGCCGTCCGGCGCGAAGGTGAACGGGCCGTTGACGACCTTGCGGATGCCGGCCTTCTCGATCGCGGGGAAGTGGGCGAACGCCACCTCGAGGCTCGGCGCGATGCGCTCGAGGTCGTTCGGCAGCAGATCCTGGCCGAAGTCCCAGGGCGTCGTCGCGGGCGACCAGGGCACGCCCGCGCGCTCGTAGGTGCCCACCAGCATGCCGCCGCGCTCCTGGCGCGTGTAGATCTCGCCCTCGAAATCGATCGCGTGGAGCTGCTCCTTCCTGCCCGCGAGCTCCGGCATGTCGCCGGTGATCAGATACTGATGCTCCATGGCGAGCACCGGCAGCTCGAGACCCACCATGCGCCCCACCTCGCGCGCCCACAGGCCGCCCGCGTTCACGACGTGCTCCGCGCGCACGTTGCCGTGGTCGGTGATCACGTCCCAGCCGCCGTCCGGCCGCGCGTTCAAAGCCGTGACCCGCGTGTGCCGCACGATCTCAGCACCGCCGATCTGCGCGGACTTGGCATAGGCATGCGTGACGCCGTAGGGATCGACGTGACCCTCGATCGGATCGTACATGGCGCCGACGAAGTGCTTCTTGTCCATGAGCGGAAAGAGCCGCGCCGCCTCGTCGACCGAGATGATCTCGAGGTCCATCCCGAGATAGCGTCCGCGCGCCTTGGCCATCTTCAGCCAGTCGAGACGCTCGCGCGTACCGGCGAGCATGATGCCGCCCGTGATGTGCACGCCGCAGGATTGGCCGGAGATCCGCTCGATCTCCTCGTACAGCTCGATGGTGTACTGCTGCAGCTTCGCGACGTTGGGATCGCCGTTCACCGTGTGCATGCCGCCCGCCGCGTGCCAGGTCGATCCCGAGGTGAGCTCGGCGCGCTCGATCAGGAGCACGTCCTTCCAGCCCGCCTTGGTGAGGTGGTAGAGAACGCTGGCACCGACGACGCCGCCGCCGATCACCACCGCTTGCGCGTGGCTTTTCATGGAGTCTCCGACATGGTTGCGAGGTTCGTTACTCGTTGGATACGGCAAGGTGCAGGGGCGACTGTCCCGTGCCGGTTTGCGTCCCGAAGCGCTCGATGAGCCACGAGCGGAACAGCGCGACCGCGGTATCGCTCAGCGCCTCGGGGTGGGTGATCAGGTAGTAGCCGTAGCCGTCGTCCAGCGTGTCCTCGAACGGCTTGACGAGCTGGCCGGTGCGCACGTGGTCGCCGAAGAGGTAGCTGTCCACCAGCACGATGCCCTCGCCGCTCAGCGCGTACTGCACGGCGAGCAGCGCCGTGTCGAACACCAGGCCGCGCTCGACGTTGAGGGCATTCAAGTTCGATTGCTTGGCGAATTGCGTCCAGAGGTGATGGCGCGGCTGGTCCGAGATGCGCACGTGCACGAGCTCATTCGCCTCCACGAACTCCGCCAGCGGCCTGCCGGCATGGCGCGCCGCGATGCTCGGGTGGCACAGCAGGCTCAAGCGCACCGGCCAGAGCAGGTCGGTCACCAGGTCCGTGACGGTGGGCTTCGAGTACACGACCGCGACGTCCACGTCGCTCGGCGGCGGCCCGACGCCGTAGGGGCTCACGAGATCGATCTCCACCTCCGATGCGGCGCGCCGGAAGTCGCGCAGGATCGGCACCGCGAGGTGCACCGCGAAGCTCGGCGGCATCTGGACGCGCAAGGTGCGCAGCGTGGTCGACCCGTCGTTGCGGATGTCGTCGAGCGCGTACTCCAGCCGGTCGAACGATTTTTGCACGGCGGGCAGGAGGTGCTGGCCGGCCTTGGTGAGCGCGAGCGCATGCGGGCGGCGCTCGAAGAGCTGCGTGCCGATGAGCTTCTCGAGCGCGATCACGTGGCGCGAGAGCGCGCTCTGCGAGATCAGCAGCGCATTGGCGGCCGCCGTGAAGCTCGAGTGCTTGGCGACGCCCTCGAACGCGCGCAGCGCGTTCAGGGGCAGCCAGCGGCGGTCGATGGAGGTCTTGCCCATCACGGCGCCCAATTTTTCGTGTAGCCCACGGCGCGCGCCTGGTCGGCCTCGATGGTGCGGGCCGCCATCAGCAGATGGTATGCCGCCCAGAAGCCCGTCGGCGCCAGGCACAGGAGGCCGAAGCGCAGCGAGGCGGCGTCGGTGGCATGGCTGCCGGCGTACAGGTCGCTCAGCAGGCCGACAACCCACGGAGCCACCACCAGGTTGTAGATGTTGGCCACGAGCAGCGACACCGCGATGAACATGTTGCGCATGTGGCAGGGCGACAGATTGTTCAGCAGGCCGAAGCAGGGACCGATGTAGAAGTAGATCGCGGGGATGAATATCCAGAACATGGCCTTGCACAGCGTGATGTCGTGCGTCCAGTAGGCGACGATGGAGGGCACGGTCGCGAGCCCGATCCCGGCCGCGAGCAGCAGCACGGCGTTCCGGGGATTCGCCATCGCCGGCCTGCCGAGGACCCAGGCGGTCGCGATGGTCGCGAGCGAGCCGCCGTACAGATGGATGTTGCCGGTCACCTCGCCGGCCTGTCCGACGTTGAGCCCATAGGCGCGCTCCAGGAACGTCGGCGTCCACCACATGAGCCCCCAGCCCCAGAGGGCGGTGACGCCGCCGCCCATGACCACGTGGTACGCCGCCTTCTGCTTCCACAGGAAGCGGAGCGAGGTCATGAGCGATGCGCTCTCCTCGTGCGTCACCGCATCGAGACGCCCCCGCGGCGGCTCGCGCACGGTCAGATACACGAGCAGGCCCATGACCAGCCCCGGGACGCCGAGCGCCAGGAAGGCGGCGCGCCAGCCATAGGCCTGCGCGACCCACCCCGCCATGGTGAGGCCGAGGAAGGCGCCGATGGGGGCGCCCACCCCGAGAACCGTCATGGCCATCGGCCGGCGCTCCGGCGGAAAGCAGTCCGACACGATGGCCGTCGAGGGGGGCGTGCCGCCCGCCTCGCCGATGCCGACGCCGACGCGGCCGAGCGCGAACTGCGCATAGGTACGCGACAGGCCGCAGAGCATGGTGAAGGCGGACCAGATCACCAGGGAGGCGGACAGGATGTTGCGCCGGTTGGACCGGTCGGCGAACCACGAGAGAAGGATGCCGAAGGTGACGTAGAACAGGGCGAGCGGAGCGCCCGAGAGGAACGCCACGCCCTTGTCCGAAAGATGCAGCTCCAGGCGGATCTGCTCGAGCACGGTCGATACGACGTAACGATCTGCAATATTGATGGCGTATATCAGGCAGGTGAGGATCAGGACGTACCAGCGCTCGATCGAGGATGGCGCCGACCGAGCGCCTTCAAGGGCGGTCGTGCTCACGGGGTGATCTTCGGTGCCATGTTTTCCGCACCATACAGGGTTCGCGGAGCCAAGGCGACTGCCGGCCTCCGTCGAAAAATGACATGGGTGAATCGCGAAATGGCATAGCGCCGGGGAAACGAAGAGCTAAGCTCCCGCCAGGGAGAAGCCGCGGGCCGTGGACAGGTTTGACTACATAATCGTGGGTGCGGGCAGTGCGGGCTGCGTGCTCGCCGAGCGGCTTTCGGCCTCCGGACGGGATCGGGTGCTGGTGCTCGAGGCCGGCGGCAGCGACCGGCGCTTCTGGATCAAGACGCCCATCGGCTACGGACGCACCTTCGCCGATGCCAAGGTCAACTGGAAGTACCAGACCGAGCCGAATGCGGGCCTGAACGGCCGCCGCATCTACTGGCCCCGCGGCCGCGTGCTCGGCGGATCGAGCTCGATCAACGCGCTGGTGTACTGCCGGGGATTTCCCTCGGACTTCGATGACTGGCGCCGCATGGGCAACGTCGGCTGGGGCTGGGACGACGTGCGGCCCTGCTTCGAGCGCTCCGAGCGGCGCGTCGACCCCTCGGGCCATGCCTCGAGCAACGGGCCCCTCGACGTGAAGGACGTGACGCCTTTCCTGCATCCGATGAGCCGCAACTGGTCGGATGCCGCGGCGGAGCTCGGCCTGCCCCGCACCGATGACTTCAACGGCCCGCTTCCGGAGGGGCTCGGCGCGTACCAGGTGACGATTCGCAACGGGCTGCGCCGCTCGGCCGCGGACGCCTTCCTGCGCCCCGCCCTGCGGCGCCCCAACGTGCATCTGGAGACCCGCGCCTGGGTGAGCCGGATCCGGTTGGAGGGGCGCCGCGCGACGGGCGTCGAGTACCAGCGCGCCGGCGAATCGCGCCAGGCAACCGCGGATCGCGAAGTCATCGTGTGCGGCGGCGCCGTGAACTCGCCGCAGCTCCTGCAGCTCTCCGGCATCGGCCCGGGCGGCGTGCTCCAGGCGGCGGGGCTTAAGACACGGGTCGACAACGCCTCGGTCGGCGGGCACCTGCAGGATCACCTTGCCGTGGTCTACTCGTTCAAGGCGACGCGCCCGACCCTGAACGAGGAGCTGCATTCTTTCTCCGCCCAGATGATCGCGGGCCTGCGTTACCTGCTCGCGCGGCGAGGGCCCCTGGCCTTGAGCGTCAACCAGTTCGGCGGGTTCGCGCGCGCGAACCCTGGCGGCGACCGGCCCGACGTGCAGCTTTATTTCAATCCGGTCACCTACGGCGCCGGCGATGCCGGGCGCACGCGCATCGAGGTCGACGCCTTCCCGGGCTTCTATCTCTGCTTTCAGCCGACGCGACCGACCAGCGTCGGGCGCATCGACATCGCGGACCCCGACTTTCGGCGCCCGCCGACCATCGCACCGAACTACCTGTCGACGGAAAAGGACGTCGAGGATGTGATTCACGGCGGCCGCCTGCTCCAGGCGATCGCGCGGACGCGCGCGATCCGCGAGCTGATCGCGGCGCCGATCGCCCCCGACCTCGGCGCGCTGAGCGACTCGGGACTGGTGGAGGACTTTCGGGCCCGGGCGAGCACGGTGTATCACCCGGTCGGCACCTGCCGCATGGGGCCGTCGATCGCGGACTCGGTCGTGGACGCATCGCTCCGGGTGCACGGCGTCGAGCGCCTGCGCGTGGTGGACGCGTCGGTGTTCCCGACGGTCACCTCGGCCAACACCAACGCACCGACCATCATGGTGGCTCAGAAGGCCGCCGACCTCATGACCAAGGACGGATAGCGCGCTCGGCGCCGACGGCGGATGAATCTAACATTGGGAAGGATTGAACTATGAAGCTGGACAGCGTCGAGGTGTTCCTGGTCGACAATCCGCCGCCCGAGCTCGGCGGCCGCTACTTCGTGTTCTTGAAGCTCAAGACCGCCTGCGGCGTCGAGGGTGTCGGCGAGGTCTATGCCGCGACCTTCGGTCCCAAGGTCATCAAGGCGATGATCGAGGACCTGTTCGCGCGGCGCTTCGCCGGGCGCGACCCTTTTCAGATCGAGGCGCTCTGGCGCGAGAGCCACGGCTCCGGCTTCACGCTGCGCCCGGACCTTTCGTTGATGGGCGTCGTGAGCGGCCTCGAAATGGCCTGCTGGGACATCATCGGCAAGGCGGTCGAGCAGCCGGTGTACAACCTGCTCGGCGGCAAGGTGCACGAGCGCCTGCGCACGTACACCTACCTGTATCCGAACACCGCCGCCGGCGAGGGCGACGAGTTCTATCACAACCCGGCGCTGTCGGCGGAGCGCGCGGCGGAGTACGTCGCGCAGGGCTTCACCGGCGTCAAGTTCGACCCGACCGGCGGGTATTCGGCATTCGACCCGCGCCAGCCGACCCAGGAGCAGATCGAGCGGACCGTGCTCTTGGTGAAGCTCGTGCGCGAGGCGGTCGGCAAGCGCGCCGACCTCCTGGTCGGAACTCACGGCCAGTTCACCCCTTCGGGCGCGATCCGTCTGGCCAGGCAGCTCGAGCCCTATGATCCGCTCTGGTTCGAGGAGCCCGTGCCTCCCGAGATGCCGGAGCAGATGGCCGTCGTCGCCCGCGGCACTTCCATCCCGATCGCCACGGGCGAGCGGCTGGTCACCAAGTACGAGTTCGCGCGGGTGCTCGCTGCCGGGGCGGCGAACATCCTGCAGATGAACCTCGGCCGCGTCGGCGGCTTGCTCGAGGCCAAGAAGGTGGCCGCCCTTGCCGAAGTACACTACGCGCAGATCGCCCCGCACCTCTATTGCGGCCCCGTGGTCGGCGCCGCCAACATCCAGATCGCCACGTGCTCGCCGAATTTTCTGATCCTGGAGAGCATCCAGCAGTGGGGCGGCATTCATGCCAAGCTCCTGAAAAAGCCGGTGCGCTGGGAGGAAGGTTACGTGATCCCGCCGACCGCGCCGGGCCTGGGTGTCGAGCTCGACGAGGATTTCGCGCGTGCGCACGCCTACGTCAAGGACACGCCGCTGCACCTCGAGATGGCCGGGCGGCCGCTCGGTTAGCCGTGGCGCGAGCGAGCTCCATCGAGACCGGCTCGCTGCGCCGCGAAGCTGGGGGCGTCCTCAGTGCCGCTCGAGGGCTGAGCAGCTTCCATCAGGCTGCCCGAATCATGAACTAGAATTGGGATCACTAAATTGCGATACGGCTTTGTAGGACTTGGCAATTTGGGTCGCCACCTCGCGACCAATCTCGCAGGGCGAGGCTTCGACGTCAGCGTGTTCGACCTCGACCGCGCGGCTGCCGACAGCGTGCTCGCGGCGGGGGCGCACTGGGCGCCGGACGTGGCGACCCTGGCGGCAGCCTCGGATGGCTTCATCACATGCCTCCCCTCGCCGGCCGCGACCGCGGCCGTCATGGATCAGGCCTTGCCGGCGCTCCGTGCGGGGTCGACCTGGATCGAGATGAGCACCAACGACTTTGCCAAGGTCGAGTCCATCGCCGCGCGCGCGGACGCCGGCGGGGTCGAAACCCTCGCCTGTCCCGTGACCGGCGGCGTTCACCGGGCGGAGGCCGGGAAAATCACCGTGCTCGTTGGCGGCGCGCAACAGGTATTCGATCGGCACCGGCCCGCGCTCGAGGCCATGGGGGGCTGCGTCATCCATCTCGGCGGCATCGAGCAGGCCGCGGTCACCAAAGTGGTGACCAACATGCTGGCATTCATCCATCTCATCGCCGCGGGCGAGGCCCTGATGCTCTGCGCCAAGGCCGGTGTGGATCTCAAGGCCGCCTTCGAGGCCATCGCGGCGAGCTCGGGCAACAGCTTCGTGCACGAGACCGAGAGCCAGGTGATCCTGAACGGCAGCTATGACATTGGATTCACGATGGATTTGGCCTGCAAGGATGCCGGTTTTGCGGTCGAGTTCGGACGCCGCTTCGGGGTCCCTTTGCGCCTGGCCGGAGTCATGGAGCAGATCTTCATCGAGGGCCGCGCCCGCTATGGCGGTGCCGCATGGTCCTCGATGATCGTGAAGCTCCTCGAGGATGCGGTCGGAACGCCGCTCCGCGCCCCCGGATTTCCGGCTCGATTGGGGCCGGAGGATGCCTGAAATCGAATTTCCGCATGGCAAGATCGAAAATCGGCATACCGGCGATGCATCGCTGCAACAAAATAGGCCTTTCGCTTTGTGTGAGCGATGCTATTCTGCGAATTATTACAAAGTCAGGGGCTCTGGGGTGCAAAGTCAGACCTCCAATGGGCGCTCCCCGACGGTTCCTTTGGGCTACCGAAATTAAGGGAAGGGATGGAAGCATGAATTCAAATCCGAAGTTGTCCTATGCCATCGCCGCGATCCTGAGCAGCGCGGGTCCCGGACTCGCGCACGCGGCCGCGGCCGCCGACGCCGCCGACACCTCGCTCGACTCCATTCAAGAGATCACGGTGACCGCTCAGCGCCGGTCGGAAAGCATTCAGAACGTTCCGATCACCATTCAGGCGCTCACGGCCGAGACCTTGAATCAGCTCTCCGTCGAGACCTTCGACGACTACGTGCGGTACCTGCCGAACGTGACGGCGCCGACCAACGGTCCCGGCCAGGGCAACATCTTCATGCGCGGCCTGTCGGTCGGCTCCGCGGGCAGCCAGTCGAGCGGCTCGATCGGCGGATTCCCGAACGTGGCCATCTACCTGGATGACCAATCCGGCCAGCTTCCGGCTCGCAACCTCGACGTCTATGCGGCCGACCTCGAGCGCATCGAGGTGCTGGAAGGCCCTCAGGGGACCCTCTTCGGCGCCGGCGCCCAGGCGGGCGTGGTCCGCTACATCACCAACAAGCCGAAGCTGAACACCACGGAGGCCAACTTCGAGGCCGGCTATGGCATCACCGCGGGCGGCGATCCCAATACGGATTTGAGCGCGGTGATCAACCTGCCGTTGATCTCGGACACCCTCGCCGTCCGCGCGTTGATCTACAGCGACCGCCGGGGCGGCTACATCGACAACGTTCCGGGAACCTTCACCCGCAAGGACACCGATCTCGGCATTTACTATGCGCACAACCCCGGCGGCGGCGTACCCGCCGGCTCGCCGTCCATCAACAACAACGCGATCGCCGGCAACAACATCAACCCCGTGACCTATACCGGCACCCGCGTCGAGGCCCTGTACCAGATCAACGACGACTGGAACGTGCTGGTCTCGCAGTCCTACCAGAACATGGATTCCGAGGGTGTGTTCTATCAGATGCCGGACGCGTCGGACGGCGCCCAGTTGAAGCCCCTGGAAGTCACCCTGTTCAACAACTCTTACGACAAGGACAAGTTCGAGAACACGGCTTGGACGTTGAACGGCAAGATCGGCCCGATCAAGGCGGTCTATACCGGCGGCTACCTGGTGCGCCACGTCGATCAGGTGGGCGACTACACCAACTACGCGCGCGGCGTGTATGCCGACTACTATCAGTGCTATGGACCCGGCACGGGCTATGCCGTCAACGGCGGCGCCGGCGATCCGAACCTCAAGTCGACCTGCTTCTCGCCCTCGACCACCTGGCGCGAGACCGAGCGTAACGAGCACCTCTCCAACGAGTTCCGCTTCTCGACGCCGGACGACTGGCGTACCCGCGGCATCGTCGGCGCGTTCTTCGAGAACAACACGCTGTTCGATCAGACGGATTGGCTCTACAGGACCGTGCCGACCTGCACCTCGAACGCGGCTCCCGGCGACCTCGGCAATTCCGGCTGTTTCACGAACGTCGGCACCGTCCCGGGAACGAGCGTCGAGAACCCGGGCCAGCAGAACGACAACGTCGCGTTCTTCGAGGACACGACGCGCCAGGTGAAGCAGACGGCGTTCTTCGGATCCATCGATTTCGACATCATTCCGAAGGTGCTGACCATCACCGCGGGCACGCGGCATTACAACTTCGACGAGTACTTCAGGGGCAGCGTCGCGAGCAGCTTCTACTGCTTCGAGCAGGGCATCATCGCCGGCGGCTGCCTCAACGACTCGACCAATCTCAATGCGAAGGATCTCAGCACGAAGGAATCGGGCTTCAAGAGCCGCGGCAACATCACCTGGCACGTGACCCCGGACGTGATGATTTACGCGACGTGGTCGCAGGGTTTCCGGCCCGGCGGGTTCAATCGCACGGGCGGCAGCTACATCAACGGGGCGACGTGCGCCGGCTCATCCCACATCAAGGGGCCGGACCTGCTCAACCAGTTCTGCATCCCGCAGACCTACCAGTCGGACGACCTGACCAACAAGGAGATCGGCTGGAAGACCGAGTTCATGGATCACCGCTTCCAGTGGAACGGCGCGCTCTATCAGGAGAACTGGAACAACGTTCAGACCGGGTTCTTCGACCCGGGCGAGACGGGCAACCTCACCTTCGGCACCAACGGCCAGGACTTCCGCATCCGCGGCATCGAGACCTCCGTGGTCGCCGTGGTGCTCCCCGGCTTGACGGTTCAGGCGGCGTCCGCCTGGAACCAGAGCGAGCAGACGAACTCGCCCTCCCTGATGGACACCAACCCCGCCAGCGTCAACTTCGGCAAGCCGATCACGGAAGCTTGCGGCGGTACGCCGGGACACGTGACCTGCAGCCCGCTCAACAATCTGTTCGGACCCATCGGCGGGCCGAGCGCGAACTCGCCGCCGATCCAGTTCAACGCGCGCATCCGCTACGAGTGGTCCGCGAGCGACTACAACTACTTCGTCCAGGCGGGCGCGACGCACCAAGGGCATTCGTTCTCGCAGGCGGGCTCGAACCCGTCGCTGTCGGCTTCCGGAGTCAACACCACGGTGCTGCGCTTCGAGAATCCGGCCTACTCGACCTTCGATGCATCGGTCGGCGTCGCGAAGGACAAGTGGACGGCGCACATCTATGGCCAGAACCTCGCCAACTCGAACGCCAGCGTGTTCACCAACACCGGGCAGTTCGTGGTAGCCCAGACCGTGCTCCGCCCGCGGGTGCTCGGCATCAAGTTCGGCTACAAGTTCTGAGGTGATCCCTCGCGTCGAGCGGCGCGAGGGGTTTTCCCCCGGCTCCCCACGAGGCGCCGCGAGGAACATCGGAGCCGCGGCCGGCCGCGCGAATTGGAGGTAATCTGGGAGGCGGGCTCGAAGGCCCGCCTCTTTTTTTGGAATGACGCAGACAGCCCTTTCGAGCGGTCCCCCTTCCTCCGTCGAGGCCGAGGTCCTGCGCATCCGCGCCCTCGTGGAACGCAGGGAGTTCGCCTCGGCGCTGCCCGCCGCGCGCGCCCTCGCCGAGCGCGTGCCCGAGAACCGCGACGTGCTCTACCTGCTGGCGGTGAGCCAACGCTATCTGCGCGACATCCCTGCCGCGCTCGCCACGCTCGATCGGCTGCAGGCCCTGCACCCGGGGTTCAGCCGCCTGTACCAGGAGCGGGGCCACTGCCACGTGGCGCTGCGTGACGCGCCCCGCGCGATCGACGCGTTCCTCCGCGGCGTCAACATCAACCCGGCGCTGCCGGCGAGCTGGAGCATGCTCGAGTCCCTGTTCCGGATGACCCGGCAGGAGGAGAACCGCCGCATGGCCGCCGCGCACGTGGCGACGCTCGCGAAGCTCCCGCCGGACATCGTCACCGCCAACGCGCTCTTCTTCGAAGGCGACCTCGCGCCGGCCGAGCAGATCGTGCGCGCCTACCTGCTGAAGCATGGCGACCACGTCGAGGCCATGCGGCTGCTCGCCCGCATCGGCCTCGAGCGCGACGTGCTCGACGATGCCGACGTGCTGCTCGAGGCAGTGCTGCACCTCGCGCCCGACTATCACGCGGCGCGATACGACTACGCCATCGCCCTGCTTCGACGGCACAAGCACGCCGAGTCGATCGCGCAGTTGGAACGGCTGCTCGCGGTCGAGCCCGGCAACCGCTCGTACAAGACGACTCATGCCACGGCGCTCATCGGGCTCGGGCATCACGACGAGGCGCTGGCCCTCTATCAGGATCTCGTCCGGGATGCGCCCCAGCCCCTCCAGGCGAGCGAGCTGCACCTGTCGATTGCGCACTCCTACAAGGCGCTCGGCCGCCAGTCCGAGTCCGTCGAGGCCTACCGGCGCGCCGCGGCGGTCCGGCCGAGCTTCGGCGATGCGTACTGGAGCCTCGCCAACCTGAAGACCTATCGGTTCACGGACGAGGAGATCGCGCGCATGCGCGCCGAGGAGGGCGCGGCCGCCGTCGGGCTCGTGGACCGCCTCCACCTCTGCTTCGCGCTCGCCAAGGCGCTCGAGGACCGCGGGGAATACGCGGAGTCCTTCCGCTACTACGAGCGGGGCAACGCCCTCAAGAAATCGCAGAGCCGCTACCGGCCCGAGCCCGTGGAGCGGAACACGCGCCTGCAAAAGGCCACCTGCACGCGGGAATTCTTCGCGGCACGCGCCGGCGTCGGGGACCCGGCGCCGGACCCCATCTTCATCGTCGGACTGCCGCGCTCCGGGTCGACGCTGATCGAGCAGATCCTCGCCTCCCACTCCGAGGTCGAGGGCACGATGGAGCTCGCGAACATCCCGCGCATGGTGCTCGCGCTCCAGGGCCGCGAATCGGACGACGAGGTGTCGCGCTATCCGGCCGTGCTCGCGGAGCTCCGGACGGAGGACTTCGCGCGCCTCGGCGCCGAGTACCTCCGCGACACGCGCGTGTACCGTGGCGGCAAGCCCCGGTTCATCGACAAGATGCCGAACAACTTCCGCCACGTCGGCTTGATCCACCTGATCCTGCCGAACGCCAGGATCATCGATGCGCGGCGCAACGCCATGGCCTGCTGCTTCAGCAACTTCAAGCAGCTGTTCGCCTCGGGACAGGAATTCACCTACGGCCTCGAGGACATCGGCCGCTACTACCGCACCTACGTCGAGCTCATGGCGCACTGGAACGAGGTGCTGCCCGGCAGGATCCTGAAGGTCGAGCACGAGGCGGTGGTCGACGATCTCGAGGGCAGCGTACGGCGGATCCTCGAGTTCTGCGGGCTGCCCTTCGAGCCGCGGTGCCTGGAGTTCTACAAGACCGAGCGCAGCATCCGGACCGCGAGCTCCGAGCAGGTGCGCCGCCCGATCTTCAAGGAAGGCCTCGACCAGTGGCGCCGCTTCGAGCCCTGGCTGGACCCGCTCGCCCGCATCCTGGCCGGCGGCGAGAACCCCTGAGACGATCGATCACGACATGCGGAGCGCAACGATGACGATACGCAACATCACGGCGGCCCGCGCCGCGAGCCTCCTGGGCGCTCTGCTGCTGTCCGCCGGATCACCGGTCCGGGCGCAACTTTCCGGGGCGGCCGCGGGTGCCGAGGCAGTGCCCGGCGGCGCCCAGGCAGCGGCTCAGGGCGCCGAGCGGGCGGCCGGTGCCTACCGTCCCATCACGCCGACGATGGCGGGCGAGACGATCGTGCTGACCGGCAAGGATCTCACCGTCGATCAGGTGACCGAGGTCGCGCGCTACGGCGCCAAGGTCGCGCTGAGCCCGGAGGCGCGCCAGCGCTCGGCCGACGCGCACGCGCTCCTGCTCGAGGCCGCTGTGGAAGGCGTGTCGGTGTACTGGTTCAATCGCGGATCGGGCTCGGGCCGCGAGCGCTTCATCTTCAAGGGCGATCCGCTCGCGCCTCAGAACAAGAAGATGCTCGAGGAGCGTCAGCTCGCCGTATTCAGGCGCGGTGCGCTCGCCGGCATCGGACCCGAGATCGCCGACGAGGAAATCGTGCGCGCCATGCTGGTGGTGCGCGCCAACACCATGAGCTACGAGGCCGCGAGCCCACAGCTCACGCAGCGGCTGCTCGATCTCCTCAACGAGCGCATCACGCCCGTGGTGCGCTCGCGCAGCACGGTCGGTGAGGGCGATCTCGGCCCCTTCACCAACGTGGGCGCGGCCATGGTGGGCGCGGGCAGTGTGTACTACAAGGGTGTGCGCATGTCCGCGGCCGAGGCGCTGAAGCAGGCCGGGCTCGCGCCGCTCGCGCCCTTCGGCGCCGACGACAGCGAGCTCGAGAGCACGAATGCATACGCGACCGGTCAGGTTGCGCTCCTGCTCCACGATGCGCGCGAGGCTCTGTCGTGGGCCGACTTGAATTACGCCATCGACTTGAACGGCATGAACTCGAGCGTCTCGCCCCTCGCGCTGCCGGTGCAGCTCAACCGGCCCTTCAAGTGGCTCAACTGGGACGCGGCCCGCGTGCTGCGCATGCTGAAGGGCAGCTACCTGTTCGATCTGGACGAGAAGCGCATCATCCAGGATCCCGAATCCCTGCGCGCCTCCTCGATCCGCCAGGGCTCGGCATGGCAGGCGTGGGCGGAGCTGCGCGACGTCGCGCGGATCCAGATGAACTCCTCGGACCACAATCCGGCGGTTCGCGTGGGCGCGTCCCCCTCGGACTCCTGGGAGCTCTCGACGCCGCAGCTCGCCCAGTTCTACGTGAAGGGCAGCGCCCGCAACCACAACCAGCACGGCTTCATATTCTCGAATGCCAACTGGGACCCGTACCCCATGGCCAACGAGATCGAGGCCTTCACCATCGCGCTCGCCAACATGGACGCGGCCGTGGCGTCGCGGCTGGTGCGCTTCACGAACACGTTCTTCACCGTGATCGGCGCCTCGGACGAGACGCCGGGCGAGCCCGGGCGCTTCCATCTCACCGAGGGCAGCGAGATCGGCGCCGCTGCGCTGATGCAGGAGATCCAGGGCTTCGTCAATCCGGTGCCCCCGCAGGGCAACGCGCTCATCCAGAACGTCGAGGACATGCAGACGCAGACGCGCCTCAAGGTCACCCGCGCCCGCGCCGCCGTCGACGACACCTTCGAGCTCCTCGCCGAGGATCTTCTCACCGGCACCTACTGGCTGGACTTGCGCAGGTCGCAGGATTCCGCGCGCCGCTTCGGCGGGGCGCCGACGGCGGTGTGGACCGCGTTTCGCGCCGCGCTCCCCTTCAACGGCGCAGGACCCGCCGCGGAGCGCCCCATTCACGAGATCGCGTCCGCCTTCATCCGCAGCCACCCCGCCGCCCGCTTCTACGAGGACGGCGCGCGCGAGCCATGATCGCGAGCGCCCGCTTCGACCAGGACGAATTCCGCGAGCCATGATCGCGAACGCCCGCATGTATTCCGTGAGCCCGGAGACGGCGAGCCTCTGGCGCAAGCTCCTTGCGGGCGTGATCGAGCATGCCGGTCTGGACATCGAGGTGCTCGAGCACACCGCGCCCAGGCCCCTCGACGAGCTCTGGGGGCGCTCCGACATGGCGGCCGTCTTCATGTGCGGCCTGCCCTTCTCGCGCGCCGAGCCGCAGCCCGCCTTGATCGCGGCGCCGGTGCCCGCGCCGCCGGAGTTTCGCGGCCGGCCCGAATACTGGAGCGAGATGGTGGTCCGCAAGGACAGCCCGTTCGAGCGCCTGGAGGATACCTTCGGGCGGCGCCTCGCCCTCACGGTGGGCGGCTCGCAGTCGGGCTGCATCGCCCCGCTCACGCTGCTGCGGCAGACGCTGGCCGCGGAGGCCGGACCGGCGCGGGCGAATCCGGTCTACGACGAGGTGATCGGGCCCGAGATCACGCCGCTCGCGGCGCTGTCCGCGGTCGTCGACGGACGTGCCGAGGTCGCGCCCGTCGATGCCTATGCCTTCGCGTTGCTGCAAAGATATCGCCGCGATCTCACCGCTGCGGTCAGGAGCATCGCGCGCACCCGGCCCACGCCCATCCCGCCGCTGGTCGCCTCCGCGCCCGGGCCGGAGGCGCTGCGCCGGGCATTCCTCGAGGCACACCGGGTCGATGCCCTCCGGCCGTTGATGGCGGATCTCTTGCTGGAGCGATTCGTACAGCCCGAGCCCCAGGCCTATGATGCGCTGCGATCGAATTATGAAAACATCACGGCCTACTGGCGCGAGCACGCGCTCGCCCGCCGGATCGGCCCGGGCTTTGCGCACTTCTGATGTGTGCCGCCGCGCACGTCTGACGCACGACCGCGGACGTCACGGCTCCTCGTCCGGCTCGGAGGCGTCGGGTTTCGCCGGGCCGCGATTCGCCCTAGACTTGGATGGAGCATGAGCAGACTCGAGCGCGCTTTTTTCGAGGTCGACGGCCCCACCTGGCTGGTGGCGGTCGTGCTCTATGGCGCCTGGTTCCTGCTCGTCTGGTACAACGCCATCCTGCCCTGGTGGATCATCGTGCCGGTGGGCGCTTATCTCGTCGCCTGGCACTTCTCCCTCCAGCACGAAGCCATCCATTCGTTTCGCGGCGTGCCTGCATGGCTGCGCTTCGCGGTGGTGTTCCCGCCGATCGGGCTCTGGTTCCCCTACCCGCTCTATCGGAAAAGCCATAGCACGCACCATCGCGACGTCAATCTCACCACTCCGGGCGTCGATACCGAGAGCTACTACGTGCGCAAGGAGGACTGGGAGCGGATGAGCGGCTTGCGGCGCGGCCTGCTCCTCGCCAACCAGACGCTGGCCGGGCGTCTGGTGCTCGGCCCTTGGCTCAGATTGTGGACGCTCGTCGTGCGCGAGACGCGCCGCGTGCGGGAGGGAGACTTCAGTCATCTCCCCCACTGGGCGATTCATGCCGTCGCGGTGGGGCTGCTCTTCTGGTTCATTTCCGGGGTGTGCAAGTTCCCCTGGTGGCAGTATTGCCTGCTGGTCGCCTATCCGGGCCTCTCGCTTGGGCTCTTGCGGGCGTTCACCGAGCATCGGGCCGCGGAGGATTCCCAGGAGCGCACCGCCTCGGTCGAGTCCAACCCGGTGTTCGGCGTGCTGTTCCTCTACAACAACCTGCACGTGGCGCATCACCTGAAGCCGACCATGCCCTGGTACGAGATTCCGCGCTACTACCGCGACAACCGTGCCGAATTGCTCGCGAGCAATGCCGAGTTCGTGTATCCGGGCTACGCGGTGCTCGTGCGCCGGTTCCTGCTCAAGCCCGTGTTCAGCCCCGTGCACCCGTTCCTGTAGCGGTGGTCGTGTCCCAGCAAGCCGCGCGGGGCCGCACCGCCGACCGCCCGAGAGGAGCGCGCCCGTGACCCGCAACGCGCGCGCCATCCTCGCCACCTCGATCGGCAACATGCTCGAGTGGTACGACTTCACCGTCTACGCGCTGTTTGCGGCGTACATCGCCGGCAACTTCTTTCCGGCCGGCGATGATCCGGGAACGCGCCTGCTCAAGGCGTTCCTGGTGTTCGGCCTCGGCTTCGTGGCGCGGCCGCTCGGCGCGGTGCTGATCGGCAACTACGGCGACCGCGCCGGCCGCAAGGCCGCGCTCACCCTGACCATCCTGCTCATGGCCGCCGGCACCGGCCTCATCGCCGTGGCGCCCAACTACGCCAGCATCGGATTCGGTGCCCCGCTTCTGCTGCTGCTCGGGCGGGTGCTGCAGGGTTTCTCCGCCGGCGGCGAGGTGGGCGGGGCGACCGCGTATCTGCTCGAGAGCGCGCCGGTGGCGCAGCGCGGGCGTGCCGCCTCGTGGCTGGAGGCCAGCATGGGGATGGCGAACATCCTCGGGGCGCTGGTGGCATTCCTGATCACGGCCGGCTTGAGCGCCGGCCAGGTCGCCGCGTGGGGCTGGCGGCTGCCCTTCGTGCTCGGTCTCGCCATCGCCCCGGTCGGCCTCTGGCTGCGCAGCACGCTCGAGGAGACCGAAGCCTTCAGGGCCGAGACCGCGGCGCGCGACCGCACGCATTCCCACAAGATTCCGCTCGTCGAGATCTTTCGCGACCACGGCCGCACGCTCGCGGTCGGGTTCTGCGTCGCGGTGCTCTGGGCGGTTGCCGTCTACGTGCTCATGATCTTCCTGCCCACGTACGTGCAGAAACCCGGCACCTTCAATTTCACGCCGCGCCAGGCGTTCGGTGCCTCGCTGATCGGCAACATCCCCTTCGTGCTCGGCTGCATCGGCTTCGGAATCCTCTCCGACCGCATCGGCCGCCGCCTGAGCCTCGCCCTGAGTGCAACGGCGCTGCTGCTCGCCATCCTGCCGCTGTTCCTCTGGCTCAAGGCCGACCCCACCTTCCCGACCCTGATCGTGGTCCAGTGCATCGTCTGCATCCTGGTGGCGAGCTTCGTCGGCGTCGCGCCCGCCGCGCTCTCCGAGATCTTTCCCACCGGCGTGCGCTCGACCGGCACCTCGCTGGCCTACAACGGCGCGTTCACGCTGTTCGGCGGCTTCGCGCCGATGATTCTCACCTGGTTCACGCAGCGCTCCGGCGGCTCGATCTACGCGCCGTTCTGGTACGTGATGATCGCTGCGGCGGTGGCGCTCGCGGCGATTCCGTTCCTGGGTCGGGAGCCGCGCCAGGCCGGAGGTTGTCTTGTCGGAACGCCCTAATTTTTTGATCCTGATGGCCGATCAGCTCGCCGCGAGGGCATTGCCCGCTTACGGCAACCGCGTGGCGAAGACCCCGCACCTCGACTCCCTCGCGGCATCCGGAGTGGTCTTCGACTCGTTCTATTGCAACAGCCCGCTGTGCGCGCCGTCGCGATTCTCGTTCCTGGCGGGGCGCCAGGTGTCCGCGATCGGCGCATACGACAACGCGGCGGAGTATCCGGCGCAGATCCCGACGTTCGCGCACTATCTGCGCCGCGACGGCTACCGCACCATCCTTTCCGGAAAGATGCACTTCTGCGGTGCCGACCAGCTTCACGGCTTCGAGGAGCGGCTGACCACCGACATCTATCCGGCCGACTTCGGCTGGACGCCGGACTGGAACCGCTTCGACATCCGGCCGACCTGGTACCACACCATGGACTCCGTCACACAGGCGGGGCCGTGCGTGCGCACCAACCAGATCGACTTCGACGACGACGTGGTCTTCAACGCCCGGCAGAAGCTGTTCGACCTGGCGCGCGCGCCCGATCGGCGGCCGTTCTGCATGGTCGTCTCCATGACCCACCCGCACGATCCCTACGTGATTCCCGAGCAGTACTGGAGCCGCTATGCCGACGCCGGCATCGACATGCCGCGCGTCACGATGCCGCCCGAGGCCCTGGACCCGCACTCCAAGCGCCTGCGGCACGTCATCGGGCTCGATCTGCAGCCCGTGACGGAGGCGCAGGTCCGCGCCGCGCGACGCGCCTACTACGGTGCGGTGTCGTATGTCGACGACCAGATCGGCGCCATGCTCGCGGCGCTCGCCGAGGCGCGCCTCGCCGAGGACACGGTGATCCTGGTGCTCGCCGATCACGGCGACATGCTGGGCGAGCGCGGCCTCTGGTACAAGATGAGCTTTTTCGAGCCCGCGTGCCGGATCCCGCTGATCGTCCATGCGCCGGGGCGATTCGCGCCTGCACGGGTGAAGGAGTCGGCCTCGTTGGTGGACGTGCTGCCGACGCTGTGCGAGCTCGCGGGCGGCGATGCCGCGGAGTACGCCACCGAGCTCGACGGCACGAGCCTGGGGCCGCAGCTGCGGGGACACCCGGCCCGGGACGAGGTCATCGGCGAATACTGCGCCGAGGGCGCGGTCGCGCCGCTGGTCATGATCAAGCGCGGCCGCTTCAAGTTCATCCACTCGCCCGTCGATCCCGATCAGCTCTATGACCTGACCGACGACCCCGACGAGCTCACGAATCTCGCCGGCTCACCGAATCACGCCGCCCGTGTCGAGGAATTCCGCGGCGAGGTGGCGAGCCGCTGGAACCTCGGGAAGCTGCATGCCGAAGTGCTCGCGAGCCAGCGCCGGCGGCACCTGGTCTACGCCGCCCTGCGCGCCGGCCGCTACACGCCCTGGGACTTTCAGCCGACACGCGATGCGAGCCGGCAGTACGTGCGCAACGATCAGGATCTCGGGGATCTGGAGTCGATGGCGAGGTTTCCGGCATATCGCGCGCCGTAGAGGGTCCGCACGCGCGCGTGTCCGCAAAGCTCAGTCGGGTTTGCGCATCGCCGCCTCTGCCGCCTCGACCAGGAATCGAGAGCGCGGAACGCCGCGTTGTGCCGCATGCGCGTCGATGCGCCGCAAGGTCAGCGCGGGTACTGTGATGTTGATTTTCTCGGCCGGGCCGAAATAGCGCTCCACCGGAACTTCGATCACGGCCCAGATCGCGCGCGCAAACCCACGATTTGCGCGATGGTCATCGATGCTGCGCGCCTCAGGCAGGCCCTCCCCGCGCTCGATCAGCAGCTCGACGTGACCATCGATTGCATCCCGGGCTCCTTCCAGCGCCTCATCAAAGGACTCGCCCGCGGAGAAGCAGCCGGGAAGATCCGGCACCGTGACCCCGAATTTACCCTTGTGCTCATGGATCGCGAGAGTGAATTTCATGATGTCCCCGGTGCTCCACCGCATCTCAGTCAGCGTTGTCCCGCAAGCCGGCTTGCCGAAATATGCTTCGCAGAGTGCCGGCGGGAATTTCTGCTGCCGGATGCGGCACCGTCACCAGACCTCGCTTGCTCCCATGCTTGAAGTGGTGGTGAGAACCCTTCACGCGCACCAAGGACCAACCATCGGCCCTCAGCAACTTGATGACTTCCGCGCTTCTCACAGACGATCACGTTGCCCGGAGAAGCAGGCGCAATCAACACCATATCCACCTGAAAAACTAACCTCTTTTAACCAATTTGGCAACCCGCGAGCACGGAGCTGCAAGCGCGCCAGATGGACTCGCCGGTGGCTTCGGGGATTCGGGTTTCGTCAGCGCGCCATCCACGGATACGTCGCGAGCAGCCTCATCCGGTCGTTGACCGGGACCACGCGCGGATACCAGCCCGTTCCGAGGCGCCCGATGTGGGTCGCAGCCTGTGTCAACGCGGTCTCCAGCGCCGCCACGTCGGCGCGCGTCAGCGTCGGCACGTCGACCTGCGGATGGTCGCAGCCGTGCGCGCCATAGACGCGGGTGCGATCGTCGATGAGGTCGCGCAGGCGCCGCGCGCTCGCGGCGTAGCTCGAAAGATCCGCATGCGGCAGGAACGCATAGATGCTGGTGGGATAGATGAAGTCGCCGGCAAACACCCGGTTCGCGTCGCGATCGTAGAGCACCACCGAATCGGGCGTGTGGCCCGGCAGCGAAAGCATCTCGAGACGCCGGCCGCCGAGATCGAGCACCGATCCCGGCTCGATCCAGCGGGACACGTGGAACGGGACGCGCGGAAATCCTTCCACGAAGCCCAGGCTCTGATAGAAACCGAGGTGGAACGAGCCGTCGCGGACCTGGTCATGCAACGCGGGCAGATCGGGCAGCACGACGTGATCGAAATGGTGCAGGTTGCCGGTGTGATCGAAATGCAGGTGCGACGGCAGCACCTCGAGCGGCATCGACGCAGGCAGCATGCTGCGCACCAGCGGGCTGATGTCGCGCACCCCGGGGCCGGTGTCGAAGAGGAGCGCGCGCTGCGTGCCGACGATCAGATAGCTGAAATTGCACTGCCCGTACTTCGGCTCGCCGATGGCGAAGGCGCCCTGGCCCAGATCCGCCACCGCATAATAGTCATCCGCCCATTGCAGCCCGGCGCTCAGCACCGGCGCGGTCGCGCTCATCACGGGCACCCCGCCGCTCTCGATGCGATACCGCCACGTCGCGGCCTCGGGTGCGCGCCACACGACGACGACCGCCGCGAGCAGGAGCGCGGCGAGCAGGAGCCAGACGATCGTCCAGGCCGTGACGTGCCTGCGACGCCGCACCGGTGCTGCCCCCCGCCCCCAGGCACTTCCCGGGCGACCCGTCACTTCTTGCCGCCCTCCCGCGCGAGCTCGAACTTCTCCTGCGCCGCCTCGATCTCCTCGCTGTGCGCCTGGGCCCAGCCGCCGAGCGCGCGCACCGGCGCCGACAGGGAGCGCCCGAGCTCGGTGAGGTGATAGTCGACGCGCGGCGGAATGCTCGGCGTCACGTGGCGCGACACCAGGCCGTCGCGCTCGAGCCCGCGCAGCGTGAGCGTCAGCATCCGCTGCGATATGCCCTCGATGGCCCGGCGCAGCTCGTTGAAGCGCATCGAGCGCTCGCCGAGGCTCATGATGATGAGCACGCTCCACTTGTCGCCGACGCGCGCGAGCACGCGCGAGACCCGGCGGCAGTCGAGCGACTGGATGTCGAGCCGCGGCGTCTTCACGATCCGTGCTCCGCGTGCCCGGCCCACTTCGAGGCGGTTACCTGCAGGTGACTTGGTATGGAAATTGTGCCTTCTTGCAACGTCGCTGCAAGTTACTAGTATATCCCATAGGCACAATTAGTAACTGGACCACCTATCATGAACATCCTGCACATCGATGCCAGCATTCTGGGCGAGGGCTCCGTCAGCCGTCAGGTGT
Source organism: Steroidobacteraceae bacterium (assembly GCA_036272295.1). GTDB lineage: Bacteria > Pseudomonadota > Gammaproteobacteria > Steroidobacterales > Steroidobacteraceae > Bog-1198. The sequence continues at coordinate 11,746 of DATAYZ010000014.1, read as the reverse complement.
CGGCGCGGATCGTCGACCAGCTGCGCGCCGCGCACCCCGACGCCGCGACCGTCTACCGCGATCTCGCCGCGACGCCCCTCTCGCACGCGACCCCCGCCACGCTGCCCTCGAGCCACCCGGTCGCGAAGAATCCCAACGACCCGCACGCCGACCGCGTGCTCGAGGAGTTCCTCGAGGCCGACACGGTGGTCATCGGCGCTCCGATGTACAACTTCACCATCCCGAGCCAGCTCAAGGCCTGGATCGACCGCATCGTCGTGCCCGGCAAGACCTTCAAGTACGGTCCGCAGGGCCTCGTCGGCCTCGCGGCCGGCAAGCGCGTGATCCTCGCCCTGTCGCGCGGGAATATCTATCGAGCGGGAAGCCCCGCCGCGGGGCTCGAGCACGCCGAGAGCTACCTGCGCACGGTGCTTGGATTCATCGGCGTTGCCGCGCCCGAGACCGTCATTGCCGAAGGCATCGCGCTCGGCGCGGAGCACCGGGCCGACGCCCTAAGCTCCTCGCTCGAGCAGGCCGCGGCGATCGATGCGAAGCCCGCGGCAGCTGCGGCGTCCGCGGCAGCCTGAAGCCCGGCGCGCGGGCGCGGCGTTCGCGGCAGCCTGAGGCTCAGCGCGCCGCTTGCAGGCGCGGGCCGCCCGGGACGCGCCCGCCGTGCTCGGCGGCGGCTTCCGTCAGCCGGCCTTCGAGGTGCGTGCAGTACCAGTGCACGAACTGCGTGACCCCGGCTTCGTGCACCGGGGAATACGGCGCCGGATCATAGGCGGGAGAATTCACGCCGATCTGGTTCTCCTCGCAGTTGCGCGAATCCGCCGCATTGGTCGCGAGCCACACGCGGGTCAGCTCGCCCACGTCGTAGTCGACGCCCTCGACGGCGTCGCGATGCACCAGCCAGCGGGTGGTGAGCTGAGTCTGCGTGGGGCCGAGCGGCAGCACCCGGAACGAGATTGCGTGATCGGCGAGCACGTGATTCCAGAGACTGGGAAAATGGAACAGGAGCAGCGTCCCCACATCGGGCTCGCTCACCTGATCGGACAGCAGCCGGCGAACCGCCGGCTGTCCGGACATCGTGAAGCTCACCGAGCCCTCGAGCAGCGGAGTGCGCAGAGTCCGGTACTGGCCGTTCGGCGACAGATGGAATTTGCTGGGCAACCCGATCGACTCCCAGTGCGCCCACTTGGCCGCCGTGCGCGGGTTGGCGGCGGCCTCGTCGCCGGTCGTCGCGGTCGGGTCTTCGGGGAAGGTGCGGATCAGCTCGGGGTGATTCGCCGAGCAGTGATAGCACTCGCGATTGTTCTCCCACACGAGCTTCCAGTTGGCCTGTTCGATGATGGTCGACTCGAACGCCACTTTGGCCTGATGCAATCCGTGCGGCGCGAGGCAGGGCTCGATATGGCTGCGGATCGGCTCGAAATCCGGCGCCACCGGCGCAAGGCAGATCCAGATGTAGCCCGCCACGCTCGTGCAGTGGACGGCGCGCAGGCCGTGCTGGGTCTTGTCGAAGTCCTCGCCCATGTCGCGCGCGGCGATCAAGCGGCCATCGAGCGCGTAGGTCCACTGGTGATAGGGACAGACCAGGCGCGGTGCGGTGCCGTGCGATGCGGAGCAGATGCGCGATCCGCGGTGGCGGCACGTGTTGTGGTACGCGCGCACGCCGCCGTCCCGGTCGCGCAGCACGACGACGGGATACTCCCCGATCTGCGCGGTCAGATAATTGCCGGGCTTGGGAATCTCACCGTCGTGTCCGATGAAAAGCCAGTCCCGATACCAGATCATGTCCAGATCGATCTGATAGTCCTCGGGACTGCAGTAGAAATCCCGCTCGAGCGCGGTCTCCAGGTTGCGGCCCCGCAGCCGTTCGAGCATGGTATCGCGAGCGCTCATGGATCCCCCGATGGTGACGGCGGCAACATAGCAGGATACCGGCGGTCCCCAATGCCGCCAAGCGACCCCTTCTGAGGAAATTACGACAAGGCTTTACCCGCAGTTGCGCTCGACATTGCGTTGCGTCACTGTCGTGCCCATGACCGTCGTGCCCATGCGCCGCCGAATTTCGCTTGTTACGGCCTCGATCGCCGCGTGTTACACGCTCGCGGCACACGCCGCCCCGCAACCCCACCCGTCGACGCCGCCGGTCTGGCCCGGCGCGGCGCCCCGGGCGCTGGCCCGGGGCGGCGTCGAGCTGCCGCGCTGTCGCGACATCATCGCGTACTGCGGCACCCTCGAGCGGCCGCTCGACCCCACCGGAGCGGTGAAGGGCGATATTTCCATCCACTTCGAGCTCTATCCGCATTCGGCGCCCGGCCCGGCTGCGGGAATCCTGGTCGCGACCGAGGGCGGCCCGGGTTATCCCGCGACGCTGTCGCGCGGCGCGTATCTTGCGCTGTTCGAGCCGCTGCGCCGCACGCGGGACGTGCTCATCATGGACAATCGCGGCACGGGCCGATCCGGGGCGATCAGCTGTTCCGCGCTGCAGGCGGCGCCGAAGTGGACCGTGTCCCTGATCGCCGAGTGCGGCGCATCGCTCGGGACGGCCGCCGCGCTCTATGGAACGGCATTCGCGGCCGACGACCTGGCGGCGATCCTGGAGCGCCTCGGCCTGCGGGACATCGACCTCTACGGAGACTCGTACGGCACCTACTTCGAGCAGGTGTTCGCCGCGCGCCATCCGGAGCTGCTGCGCTCCATCGTGCTCGACGGAGCATATCCCGTCGATGGACCGGACTACGCCTGGTATCCGAGCTACGCGCCCGCGATGCGCGCGAAGTTCGACCTTGCCTGCGAGCGAGCCGCTCCGTGCGCGAAGCTCCCGGGCAGCTCCATCGACCACATCCGGCCGGCGCTGGAGCTGCTCCGGGCGCACCCGTTCGACGCCACCGCGCCGAATGCCGACGACGGCACACCGCCCTTGCGCGCCGACGCCTCCATGCTGGCGACGGTCATGTTCGCCAGCGCTCCGGCCTTCGCGACCACGCGCGAGACGGATGCGGCCGCGCGCGCCTTCGTGGCCGGCGACCGGGCTCCGCTGCTGCGCCTCATGGCCGAGACACGGGTCGGCGTGGACTCCCGCGATCCGAGCGGGGATCCCATGCAATGGAGCGCGGGCCTCTCCATCGCCGCCATGTGCGTGGGGCCCGCGCAGATCTACGACATGCGCGACACTCCGCCGCTGCGGCGCGAGGAGCGCGACCGCGCGATCGACGAGCGCCAGCGCACCCATCCCGATACCTACGCGCCGTTCACCATCGATGAATTTCGCGGCATGCCGCTCGACTACGGCTTCCTGGACCAGTGCGTCGAATGGCCCTCGGTCCCCGCCGCCGTCATGCAGGCGATCTCGGTTCGCCCGCACCTTCCCGATGTGCCCGCGTTGGTGATATCCGGCGAGCTCGACGACATCACCACGCCCGCCGACGGCGCGGCCGCGGCCGCGTCATTCAAGCGCGGCACCCAGATCGTGATTTCCAACAGCTTTCACGTGAACGCCCTGCCGCATGCCCGCAGCCCTTGCGCGGCGCAGATCGTGCGGAGATTCATCGTGGATCTGACGCCCGGCGACACTGCCTGCGCGCACGAGGTGCCGCCGCTGCGCCTGGTCGCCCGCTTCGCGCGCCGTGCCGCCGAGCTCGACCCGATGACCGCCGCCCGGGGGAACCGCGCCGATGCCGCCGACCTCTCCCGGGTGAGCGCGGCGCTCGCCACCGTGGGCGACGTGCTCGCACGGCCCGACGCCCGCGACGGAACCGGCGGCACAGGCCTGCGCGGCGGCCGCTACCAGGCCAAGCTCACGCCGGGCGCAGGACTTCACATCGATCTCACCCAAGTCCTCTGGACCGAGGACGTCGCCGTCAGCGGCACCATCGAGGAGAGCGCCCCGCGCGGCGGCAAGGTACACGCCGACCTCTCCCTCAAGTCCCCCGACGGCACTTCCGGAAAGCTCGACATCTCCTGGAACGAATCCGACACCCTTCCCCACGCCGAGATCCATGGCTCCATCCACGGCCTCCCGGTAGCCGCCACCGCGCCCGCGCCATAACAGGCTCTCGTCATCCCCAGCGCCACCCCACGCCAGCCGCCGCGTCGCGGTGCCCTCTGGCCGTCCAAGTCAAAGCTATTAGGTGACTGCTACCGGTAGGGGCCGTGTGACCGCGGATCGACCGATCGTCACTCGACGGCCGGACTAAGCCCGGCGGACCCCCTACCGGTAGCAGTCACCTAATAGCTTTGACTTGGACGGCCAGAGGGCATCGCCAGGCGTCAGGCTAGCGTGGGGCGGTGTTGGGTATGAAACGATCAAGCCACGCCGTGGTCCGCTCGGCCAGATCCTTGACGAAGCTCGGACGCGCAAAGACGTGGTGCTCGCCCGGATAGACGACGAGCTCTGCCGGAACCCCGAGGGTGCGCAGCGCCTCGTACATCTGCTCGCCCCCGATCGTCGGCACGTTGAAATCCTTGAGCCCGCTCAGGAACAAGGTCGGCGTGTGGATGCGATCGGCATGGAAGAACGGGTACGACACCTTGAGCCACAGCGCGGTGTCGCGCCACGGAGCCCCAAGCTCGTTGTTGTACTGCAGGACGTACTCGTCGGAGCCGTACATGGAGATCTGATTGGCGCTGCCGGCGCCGGCGATGGCCGCCTTGAAGCGCGTGTCGCTCGCAATGGTGTAGTCGGTGAGAATGCCGCCGTAGCTCCACCCGCCGATCGCGAGCCGCTCCGGGTCGGCGACCCCGATCTTGATGGCGTGATCGACGCCGGCCAGGAGATCGATGACCTCCTTGTGGCCCCAGTCGGCCGCGATGGCCTTGGCGTAAGCAAGCCCGCGGCCGCTGCCGCCGCGATAATTGATCCGCAGCACGACGTAGCCCTTGGCGGCGAACATCTGCGGCTCGAACTGGTAGCCGTCGAGCTCGAGGGAGTGCTCGTCCTGGCCGTTCGGTCCGCCGTGGATCCACAGCAGCGTCGGATAGCGCCGGCCGGCCGTGAAGCCCGGCGGCCTGACCATGAGACCGTGGATGTCGGTGCCGTCCTTGCCCTTGAAGCGCAGCTCCTCGACCGCACCGAGCTCGAGCTCCGCGAGGAACGCATCGTTGTGGCCGGTGAGCTTGCGCAGCTTGCCGTTCTCGAGCGCATACACCTCGGGGAACGTCGCATCGGTCGACTGCAGGACGGCCGTGTGACCTCCCGCGCTCGAGATGTTCGACAGCACGAGCGGGGCGGGCGCCATCTCGCGCTCGATGGCGTCGTCCTTGAGACTCACCCGCGCCGGATAAGCCGTGAGATCGTCCTCGACGAGGATCTCGATGCTGCTCGAATCGGCCGCAAAGGCGTAGGAGGTGACCGCGCGGTCGAGCTTGTCGGTGATCGCGCGGGGCTGGCCGCCCGCCGCCGGGATCACGAACAGGCGGTCCTGCATGTAGGCGTTGTACTTGAGGTCGATGCCCTCGAAGAACGCCACCAGCGTGCCGTCCGGGCTGAAGGCGAGCTTCTGTGAGTTCGGTGCGTACGGCCGCACCAGCGTGCGCGGCGTCGCGCCGCCGCGCGCCTCGATGATGTCGATGTCCTCGCGCGCGTCCGTGTCCGGTCCGCGCTCGCGCGTGCGCTCGAAAACGATGTACTTGCCGTCGGGCGACCACACGGGGACTTCATCGTTGAACCTGGGGTCGGTCAGAGGCTCGCTGCGCCCGGTCTCCACATCGACCAGAAACAGATGCCGCAGGCGCGCCGCGCTCAGGTAGCCGTCGCCATCCTGCTTGAAGTGAAGCGCGTCGATCACGATGGGCTTCGGCGCGGTGCCCTCGCCCTGCTCCATGACCAGCACCAGACGCTTGCCGTCCGGCGACCACGCGTAGTCGTTGATCTCGCCGCTTTCATGCGTGATCGCGCGTGCCTCTCCGCCGCGGCGGTCGAGCAGCATGACCTGCGTCTTGTCGGAGCCCGGAGGATCGGACAGGAACGCGAGATACCGCCCGTCGGGGCTCCAGCGCGGCTTGCTGGTGCTCTCGGAAGGTGCGCTCAGCGCCAGGCGCTGAGTCCCGTCCCAGCTCGCCATCCAGATCGTCGACGGCGCCGTGTCGGAGCTCCGCTCGTTGGTGCTCACGACGTACGCGACCCATTGGCCGTCGGGTGACACGCGGGGGTCGCTCACGTCGATCGGACGGTAGAGGTCATCCGGCGTCAGGTGGCGCCGCGCCGCTTGCGCCGTGTTGCCGGGCGGGGCATCCAGCCCACCCGCGATCGACCCCGTCCAAAATGCGCACGAAACGCACAGCCAAACCCCCGCGGCAGCTATTGATCGCATGTTCACTTAACCTGGCGGCTTTGTGTGCCGCTTATGGCACCGCATCATCCCTTGGGAGCCGGAGCGCGTCAATCCGCGGGTTCGGCCGACGCCTGCGTCCCGCCGCGACTGTGTTAGGCTTTTTCCGCCAGTCATGACCTCGCCAAACGAAGACGCCAGCCTGCCTCGGGCGCATGCGCTGCTTCGCGCCGGCCACGCCGCGAGCGCCGAGCGTCAGCTCCGCACCCTCGAGAAACGACACCCCGGAGAGCCCAATTGCCTGTGGCTGCTCGGCGCAGCGTTGCTTCAGCAAGACAAGGTCGCCGACAGCATCGAAATCCTGGAGCCGCTGCTCGCGCGGGTCCCTGGTTTCTCACACGCTCGCGTCGACCTTGCGCGGGCTCACCGCAGTGCCGGCCATGCCGCGAGGGCCCGCGATGACGTTCGGCGCGTCCTCGCAGCCGCTCCGCATCACCCGCTCGCGTGGCTGGCTTACGGCGACGTGCTCGTCGACCTGGAGCAATACGCCGATGCGCGGGTCGCCTTCGAGCGCGCCCGGCTCAGCGACCCGTATCGCGTTCAGATCGAAAAGGCCATCGCCGCGCTGGCTGCCGACGACCGCAAGACTGCCGAGCAGATCCTGCGCAGCATCCTGAAGGAGGATGCGAGCCACGTGGCGGCCTTGTGCGGGCTCGCCTCGATCTCGCTCGCGGCCGACAAGGGCGGCGATGCCGAGCGCCTGTTGCGCCACGCACAGAAACAATCGGCGCATCATCCCCTGCTCTGGAGGGAGCTCGTGCGTGCGCTCTCCGCGCTCGGGCGTCTCGAGGAGGCGCATGCCGCCGCGCAACGCCTGATCAGGATGGAGCCCGAAAACCCACAGAGTTGGATCACCAGCGCCTCGGTCTCGATTCGCCTGCTGCGCCAGGAACAGGCGCTGGAGGAGTACGAAAAGGCGGCTCGGCTCCGTCCCGACGACTTCCGGATGCGGCTGTCGATCGGTCACGTTCACAAGACGCTCGGCCGGCGCGCACAGAGCGAGGCCGCCTACAAGGCCGCATTGACCCTGAGCCCCGGCTGCGCCGATGCCTACTGGAGCCTCGCCGACCTGAAGAACTACTCTTTCGGCGACGACGAGATCGCCGCGATGCAGAGGCGGCTCGAGGACGATCAGGCGCGGCCCGCCGCAGCGGCGATGTTGAACTTCGCGCTGGCCAAGGCGTTCGAGCAGCGGGGCCGGCACACCGAGGCCTTCGCGCACTACGTCCGTGGCAACGCCTTGCGCAGGCTCGATGCTCCGTTCGATATCGACCACTTCGAGCGCCGTACCGCGCGCATTCGCGCCTTCTTCGATCACACGTTCTTCGCCGCGCGCCGCGGCGGCGGCAACCCCAGCGCGGCGCCGATCTTCATCGTCGGACTACCCCGCTCGGGCTCGACCCTCGTCGAGCAGATCCTCGCCAGTCATCCGCAGGTGGAAGGCACGATGGAGCTGCCGAACATCATCACCATCACCCACCAGTTCGACGACATGACCGCTGACCGCGACGGCTATCCCGAGACGGTCAGCACGGCACCGATCGGGCTGTTCGCCAAGCTGGGCTCGCGCTATCTCGACGAGACCACGCCGCTGCGTGGCGGCCGCGAGCGCTTCACCGACAAGCTGCCCAACAATTTCAGTCACGTCGGCCTGATCGCCGCAATGCTGCCGAACGCCACCGTCATCGACGCGCGCCGGCACCCGATGGATTCGTGCCTCAGCACCTTCAAGCAACACTTCGCAGAGGGCCAAACCTTCAGTTACGATCTGCGCGACCTCGGCCGCTACTATCGCTGTTACCTTTCCCTGATGGACCACTGGGACGAAGTGCTGCCGGGGAAGGTGCTGCACATTCAATACGAGGATCTCGTGCGCGACCCGGAGCGGCACATTCGCGGCCTCCTCGACCACTGCAGGCTGCCGTTCGAGCCCTCCTGCCTCGCCTTTCACGAGACGCAACGCCCGGTGCGGACCGCGAGCGCGGAGCAGGTGCGGCGGCCGATCTACACCTCGGGAGTCGGTTACTGGCGGCACTTCGAGAAGGAGCTCGAGCCGCTGCGGGAGGCCCTCGGCGACGCTCTGCAGCGTTTCGAGCATCTACAATCAGGGTTGACGTCCGATGCCCGCACGAAGGATGATCCTGTGACGTAATGGGCCCCCATCCACGGGGTGGCCGCGCCATGAATCGGGCGAGGGATGCATATGGTAGTTCGCAGTCGCCACGGTGTGGTTTCGTTTCGCGGGGCCACGGTCTCGAAGATCAGTCTTGCCGTGGCGGCGGCCCTCGCGGTCGCTCCATCGCGCCCCGTTCAGGCGGCGGCAAGCGACGCCGCGGATACCTCGCTGCAGGAGATCGTGGTCACCGCGCGCAAGCGTGCGGAGAACCTGCAGGACGTTCCCCTCAGCATCGATGTCTTCACCAAGAAGGACCTGCAGAACCTCGCCATCGCCAATTTCGACGACTATGCACAGAAGGTTCCCTCGATCTCGTATATCAGCGAGGGTCCGGGCACCCAGCTCTTCGTGATGCGCGGCGTTTCCGACGGCAGCAACCCGAACTACTCGAACACCTCGGCGACCGGTTTCTTCGTCGATGACATGTCGATGAGCTGGCAGGGAGTCCAGCCCGACCTGCATCTCTACGACATCGAGCGCATCGAGGTGTTGAACGGGCCTCAAGGCACGACCTACGGCGCAGGCTCCATGGCGGGCGCCATCCGCTACATTACGAACAAGCCTGATGTGCACGCCTTCAGCGGCGGTCTCGACTTCACCGGCGGGCACATCCAGTCGGCGCAGAACAACTGGACCTACGAAGGTTTTTTCAACGCGCCGATCATCGACGGTGTGCTGGGTCTCAGGCTCTCGGCGTTCAGCGACTCCCATGGCGGCTTCATCGACAACCCGCTGACCACGCGCACCTGGGTCAACGGAGCGGTGTCCAACAATGCCACCTGGGCGCGCGACAACTACAACCGTGCTCACGTCGAAGGCGGCCGCGTGGCGCTGAAGGGTGTCATCAACGACGGATGGAGCGCGACGCTGACCTACAGCTTCCAGCGCCAGGCAAGTCTCGGAGCATGGGACGAGGACCCCAATCTCGCGCCCCTCACCGTCGAGCGTTTCGGTCCCGAAAGCCACCGCTTCGAGGCCCGCACCATGGACTTTCATCTGGACGGCGACGTGGGCATCGGCGACCTCGTCTTCGCCAGCACCTACTGGGCATTGCCGACGCGGCAACAAAACGAATACTCGCAGTACATCGAAAATTTCAATCACGGCGCCAACGAAGGCGTCACCTGCCTGAACGACCCCGTGTATGGCACCGGGCCCTATACCGGCTGCAACTCGCCGATCCAGTACTACGAGTACCACACCAACCCGCAGCGCTGGTCCGATGAGCTTCGTCTGCAGTCCAAGGAGGGCGGCCGCTTTCACTGGCTGGTGGGCCTCTACTGGGAGAAGACCAAGGACGACAGCTCCGGCAGCACCTATTTCATGCCGGGCCTGCGCACCAACAGCCCGACGTTCGAGTACTACAACTACTACAACGGCACACCGCCGGGGTCGACCTCGCTTCCGGCCCACGAGTGGTACGCCTACTCGACGCGCGCGGACTATCTGCAGACCACGGAATTCACCAATATCAGCTTCGACGCGACCAAGAAGCTCAACATCGAGGCGGGCGTGGTGCACTTCCACTCCGACTTCAACTACTACAGTCCCTTCGGTCAGTTCGCCTATCAGGCGACGACGCCCACCCTCTCCGCGGGGTCATCGAGCAAGTGGGACAGCAAATTCGGCGTCAACTACAAGATCACCGACAAGATCATGGTGTATGCCAATTTCGCGCAGGGATTCCGCGATGGCGGATCCAATTCGGGATACCCGCAATCCTGCTACAACAAGGGCGTTCCACAGAGCTACGTCCCGGATACGCTGAACAACTTCGAGGTCGGCTGGAAGACCACGAGCCTCAATGGGCACCTCGTGTGGAACGGCGCCGCCTACAAGATGAACTGGAGCCAGCTCCAGACCATCATCTACGACGTGGACATCTGCGCGCCCAGCAGCTTTTACGTCAACGTCGGAGACGCGCGCATCTACGGCCTCGAAACGAACGTCGACTACAAGGTCAACGAGAACTGGTCGCTGCAGGCGGCGAGCAGCTACACGGACTCGCATCTCGTGTCGAGTCCCTACGCGACCTTCGAAGCCAACGTCGGCGAGCGTCTTCCGTACGTCCCCTACTTCAGTTGGAGCTGGAACGCCCGCTATGAGCATCCGCTCAACGGCACCCTCAAAGGCTATGCGCAGCTCGACATGGCCCACAAGGGCGACATGTGGAACGACCTGCACGTGGAAGGCTCGAATGGGCTTCCGCGCATCCTGCAGCCGCCCTACACCATCGCGGACGTACGAGTGGGCTTGAGCCCCGAGGGCGGACATTGGTTGACGGAGCTGTTCGTCACCAACCTGTTCAACAAGAACGCCATCATCTACAGCAACACGGGGAACTTCGACCTGCGGCAGACGGTCAACGAGCCCCGGGTCTTCGGCGTGCGCATGAATTACCGGTTCGGCAAGGAGACCAACTCCGAATAGACCGTCCGGCCCCGCCGAGCCGCCCCGGCGCGCCGTTCAGGCCGCCGCCGGCAGCGGGCATCCATCAGCCTCCGCCCTTTCCTGCGCCCCACTTGTAGCTCAGGCGCAGGCCGAACACCCGCGGCTCGTTTCGCGTCTGACGAAGATCGAAGTTGCCTTCGTTGGTGTAGATGACCGCGTTCTTGTTGAGAAGGTTCGTGATGTAGAGCTCCGTCACCCATTTCTTCTCCACGTCCGTCAGGCCGAAGCGCAGATCCATGATCGTGTAGCCCGGCTGCAGGATCCTGGGCAGGCCGTTCGATCCGCTGGCCAGGAGGTCGTTCCACATGTCCCCCTTGTGGGACGCGTCATACTGGGTGAAGGCGTGCAGGCTGTCCTTGACCGGAATCTCGTAGCGGGCGTTGCCGCTCCACGAAAAGTAAGGGACGTAAGGGAGGCGCTGCCCGGGATTCACGTCGAAGACGCCGCCCTGGGAAAAGAAATTCTGGGACATGCGCGAGTCGTTGTAGCTTGCCGAGAGCCCCAGGTTCAGAGCCTGCGTCACCTGATATGCGACGTTCGACTCCGCACCGTAGATGCGCGCGTTGCCCACGTTTGCGTTGAAGCTGGACGAGGGGCAGACGTTCGGATCGAAGATGAGCGTCTGGAAATCCTTCCACGGCATGTAGTACAGGGCGCCGTTCCAGAGGAAATGCTTCTCCATCCAGGTGGTCTTCCACCCGACCTCGTAGTTCGTCAGGGTATCGGGCGTGTACGAGAGCGGCGCGCCGTTCTTCAGGCACTGCGCTGCGATGCCGCTGTTCGAGCCGCCGTCGCGGAAGCCCTG
>DATAYZ010000013.1:0-15901 GCA_036272295.1 Steroidobacteraceae bacterium | reverse complement strand
GCTGACCTCGTCCTTACCAAGGACGTGCTCTACCAACTGAGCTACGTGGGCCGCATCCATTTGGAGCGGGTGATGGGAATCGAACCCACGTGATCAGCTTGGAAGGCTGACGTTCTACCATTGAACTACACCCGCACTCCGTTAGAAGCCAAAGCCAATGGCACCGAACCCACACTTCACGCTGGTGGAGGGGGTAGGATTCGAACCTACGAAGGCAAAAGCCAGCAGATTTACAGTCTGCCCCCGTTGGCCGCTTGGGTACCCCTCCTCAAAATGAGCCGCGTATTTTGCGGCGCGCGTCACGCGGTGTCAACGACAACTCAACCCTAAACGCGGGATTGGAGCGGCGCTTGCATGTCCCCGGAGACTTCTGCTTGACTCTATCGTACGATACAATATATCTTACGATACGTTTTTAGACATATCTGGAGATATTCTATGCATTCCTTCTTTCACCACCACTTCGGCCGCCACCAGGGCGGACACGGCTTCGGGCGCTTCGGCCGCGGATTCATGGACGGGGACCTCGGCGGCCGCGGTTTCGGCATGGGCCGCAAGCTCGCGTCGGTCGACCTGCAGCTCCTCATCCTGCGCCTCCTCGCCGAAAAGCCGCGTCACGGCTATGAGCTCATCAAGGAGCTGGAGGAGCGCACGCACGGCTTCTATGTGCCGAGCCCCGGGATGATCTACCCCGCGCTCACCTATTTGGAGGAAATCGGCCACGCCACGGTCGAGACCGAGGGCACCCGCAAGCTCTACCGCATCACCGCTGCCGGCACGGCGCACCTCGAGGAGAACCGCAGCCAAGCCGAGGCGCTGCTCAATCAGTTCGAGCGCGTGGGCCAACGCATGGACCGGGTGCGGCGCGTACTGGATGCCGACGCCGATGACCAGAGCCCGGACGATGCGCGGGGTCACCGGGGCGGTTCACGCGAATTCCATCGCGCACGCGAGGAGCTGCGCGCGGCGATCGCTGCCACCTTGAGCTCATCGGGCGAGATGCAGGAGCGCATCGCCGAGATCCTGCGCCGCGCCGCCGCGGAGATCCTGCGCAAGGAGTGACCACTGCGAAAAATCGCCGCGCGTGCGCGGCGGCGAGACGTGCCCTGGCCCGGAAGCCCGGGCCGCTCGCCGCTCCGGCAAGAAAAACCAGACGCTCATTGCAGGCGCGACTCGAACAGCCGGTAGATGCGCTTGTACTCATCCAGCCACGAATCGGCATTGGTGAATCCGTGCCGGTCCAGCGGATAGGGTGAGATCGTGAATTTGTCCTTGTGCAGCTCGATCAGCCGCTCATACAGGCGCATCGAGTCCTCGAACAGCACGTTGTCGTCGATGACGCCGTGACAGATCAGCAGGGAGTCCTCGAGGCCGGCCGCGAACTCGATGGGCGATGAGCGCCGATACGCGATCGGGTCGATTTGCGGCGGATTGAGGATGGCGGCGGTGTAATTGTGGTCGTACTGCATCCAGTCCGTCACCGGCCGGAGCGCCGCGCCGGCCGCGAACTCCCCGGGCGCCCGGAACAGCGCCATCAGGGTCATGAAACCGCCATACGACCCGCCATAGAGTCCCACGCGCTTGGGGTCGACCCCCTCGTGCTCGGTCAGCCACTTCTTGCCGTCGAGCAGATCCTCGAGCTCCGGATGGCCCATCTGGCGATAGATGGCCGTGCGCCAGTCGCGGCCGTAGCCCTGTGAGGCGCGGTAATCGAGGTCGAGCACGACGTACCCGTGCTGCACCAGGAGATTGTTGAACATCTGCTCCCGGAAATAGTACGGAAAGCGCAGGTGCACGTCCTGCAAATAGCCCGCGCCGTGAATGAACAACACGGCCGGGTGCAACCCGCCGTCGCTCGCCGCACCCCCCGGGCCGGAGTGCGCGACGGCGTCGACGCCCCCCGCGGCACGATACAGCTTGCCGTAGATCACACCGTCGAAGTGGGCCGAGGGAACCTTCACGATCTCCGGGGCGACCCAGGATCGCGCGCGATACTCGGGCGTACGGGTATCGGTCAGCTCGCGCGAGCCCCGCGCTCCGGCCGTGACCAGCGCGAGCTGCGAGTTCGTATAGGGCCCGGAGTGCGTGACCAGCACACGGTTGCCGCCGCGATCCGGCACGAAGTGCTCCACGCCCTGGAGCTGGGTGATGCGCTCGAGCGCGCCGCCCGCGGCAAGGACGCGATACACGTCCTGCGAATACGGCGCGACTTGGTTCGAGAGCACGTAGAACCAGCGCCCGTCCTCTGACAGGACCGGCTCGGTCACCTCGAACTTGCCCGTGGTCAGCGCACGCGGCGCGGCGTCGGGTGACTTGACGTACAGGTGGGCGAAGCCGCTTTCCTCGGAGACGAACCACAGGGTGCGGTTGTCCCTGAGCCAGCCGAACTCATTGTTGGCCCAGTTGATCCAGGCCGGATCGGTGAGCCGATGCTGCGGCACGAGCACGAACCTCGCGAGATCCACGCTCGCGATCCAGCGGTCCTTGTTGTCCTCGGCCACGAGCTGAATCGCCAGCCCCTTGGCGTCGCGGCTCCAGACGATGCCTCCCGCACCCGGGTCGGGCTCCTCGCCGACCACGATCACTTCGCGCCGCTGCGGCGGCGCCCCGCCCGGCGCGGCAGCATTTGGCGCGCCGGCATTCGGCGCTGCGACGCCCGGCGCCGCGACCGCGCGCGCACGGGTCTCGGCCGCGTTCTCGTCGCGCACCGCCTTCAGCGGATCATCGTGGATGCCCGGCAGATTCTCGATGGACAGCGGGTGCATGGTGTGCGTCGCGAGGTCGAGGAGCAGCAGCGATTGCGGGGCGGGCTCGTTGCGTCCCACGCGCACGCGCTCGGTCTCGAACTCCTCGTAGCCCGACTCGGTCACGTAGCGCGTGAGCTTGCCCTCGCGGCCTTTCTCGGCCGACTTCGGCGTCGTGACCACCATCACCCAGCGCGCATCCGGCGAGAGCTCGGTCCGCTTGATCACCACGTCGTCACCCAGATAGAACGGCGCCGCCGCGCGGCTTGCATCCCCGCGCCGCAGCTCCTCCGCCTCCTTGCGGACCGCCTCGGCGTCGTCGTGCAGGCGCTTCAGCGTCGCGAACGTGCGCATCTGCATGTCGCGAAGGTCATCCGGTTTGGGCGGCGCATCGGGGTCCTTCTCCGCCTTCACCACGGCCGCAGGCGCGGTGACGCCGCTCTCGAACGCATGTACGAACCAGTCGTTCCCGGCGTGAAACGTCAGCAGCCGGCCGTCCGCCGAGAATCGCGGAGCGTCCATGGCCTCGAGCGACCGCGTGATCTGGGTGAGCCGCCCGCTGCCGAGATCACGCACGAAGACATCGCCGTTGCGGATGAACGCAGCGCGCTTGTCCGCGTAGTCATAGACAGGGGGACCGTCGGCGCTCGCCACGGCGCCGATGTCGACCACCCGGTCCTTGCCGTCCCCAAGGTCGATCCGGTGCAGGTCGACGATGGGCGAGCCGCCGCGCTTGATGGAGTAGTACACGGCGCGGTCGTCGGCCGACCAGTAGCCGCCTTGAACCGGCGGCCCGATCCAATCCGGGTCCGACATGATCTTCTCGAGCGTGAGCGGCTGCGATGCGGTGGCCGCGCCCGGCAGCGGCACGGGGGCCGCAGCCCAAAGCGCCGCGGGCGCCGCGCTCGCCATGATCCAGACCAGGGGACGTCGCAGTTTGCGCGCAACCGATCGCATAGGGCTCCCTTCCGCGCGCGGGCGGCGGTGAGCCGTCGGCCGCGTATATTTATGAGGGGGTCATGTTAGCGCGGAAGGGGCCGCTCTGCCGCGCCGCCGCACCCTCGCGGGCCGCGCCGCCGCACCATCGCACCTCTCCGCCGGTAGATGGCGCCGGAGTTGCGGCAGGAAGTCCGGTCTCGCAGACCCGACGGGCCCGGTCAGGCGATCTTTTTGTGCCCGTGCAGGCGCGCCACGAGCTCCGCTTCACTCTCGCTCAGACCGAAGCGGCTCGAGAGCGCGCCCACGTCGGCGCCCCGGCGTGCGTGATCGATGGCTTGATCGAAGCTCTGGGCCGGGCCGCGCTGTTCCACCTGGTCGACGCGGTCCGCGACCCCCGAGTACTCGTGCTCGATGCGCCGGACGCGGCGGCCGGTCTTCATGCTGATAGAGGCCATGTGCTCGACTTCGCGCCGCACCGCGGCGAGCCTCGCCTCGGTGCTGAGGCACCGCACCTGCATCCTGCGCGCCGCCCTCGCCGCAAAGAGGGCGGCGATGAAACCCACCGCGCCGAGGATTGCGCCGCCCACGCTCAGGATCTCCAGGGTCAAACTCGTGCTCATCATGCGTACTCGTCGATCAGGGATTTGGGGGGGCGCGGGGAGTTGGTATCGCCGCCCGTGCTGGTCTGCGAGGCGGGTTTGTCGGCCGCCGGCTTGTCCTCGCGCCGGGGGGTCGTGGACCCGTCCCGCGACGATCGCTTGTCGGCGATCGGCAGCGCCGGATACAGGCCGGAATTGCTCAAGCGGTCAACTTCGCTCATTGCGTGACCTCCCTCATGGGGGCTTGTCTTTGACTAGCACGGTTTTCTTCGCGGCCGCCGCGGCCGGCGCGGGTCCGCTCGATGACGCGGCCGCGGACTTCGCCGCCGCAGCGATGCTCTTGTCCGAGCCGCCGGCAATGGCCGTTTGAATGGCCGCCTTCACCGCCGGGGGATTCGGGGTCTCGGTCGGCGACTTCGCCGCGCCGGCGGCATCCGCCACCTCGAGCGCGGTCGGGGCGTTGCCGGGGTCCTGGTCTTTCTTCGCCGCGCTCGGCGCGCCCGGAGCAAGCTCCTCGAGCACGAGCACGGCCACGCGCCGATTGGCGTTGCGGCCTTCGGCCGTGTCGTTCGATTGTCGCGGGTGGAACTCGCCGTACCCGACGATCTCGAGGCGCAGCGGGTCGACTCCCTGCTGGGTGAACTGATGTACGACGCTCGCCGCGCGCGCCGCCGAGAGCTCCCAGTTGGAGGGATACGCCGCCGTCTTGATCGGCCGGTTGTCGGTGTGCCCCTCGACGCGGATGGAATTCGGAAAGGGCTTCAACACATCGGCGAGCTTGTCGAGCACGGGATCCGCCGCCGAGATGAACGCCGCCGAGCCGCTCGGGAAGAGGATGTCGGCGTTGATCTCGATTTCCAGCCACTGATTCTCGCGCCGCACGGTCACGAGCTTCGCATCGATCAACGACTGCATGGCTTCCTGCACCCGGTGCTGCATCTGGATCAGCGCGCCCGGGATCTCGTTCTTGACCTCCGGCTTGGCCGGATTGCGGGCAGTCGCAATGGCGCCTTCGCCGGTCTCCGCCTTGCCGGCCACCCGGAGCAGCACCGTCGGGGTCACGCCGGTAAGCAGCTTGTCGCCGCCCTTGCCCGGCTCGTTCTCGCCGATGTTCACGGGCCGCATGCTCTTCGGCGAGCCGTGAAAGGCCGCGATCATCGAATCCGACAGCACGCGGAACTTTCCCTCGTTCACCGACGAGATGGCGTACATCACGGTGAAGAGCGCGAACAGCAGGGTGACGAGGTCGCCGTATGGGATGGCCCAGGCTTCCGCGTTGACGTGCTCCTCGTGCTTCTTCTTGCGTGCCATGACCTAAGGTCCGTCTCTAATGGTGGAAGTACCCTTGCAGCTTGGATTCGATGTTGCGCGGATTCTCGCCCTGGGCGATCGCGATGAGCCCCTCGATCACCATGGTGCGCACCTGCGATTGGCCGTGGATCACGGCCTTCAGCTTGTTGCCCATGGGCAGGAACAGGAGATTCGCGAACGAGATGCCGTAGATCGTCGCGATGAACGCCGCCGCGATGCCATGACCGAGCTTGGAGGGATCGTTGAGGTTCTGCATGACCGCCATCAGGCCCATGACCGCGCCGATGATGCCGAGCGTCGGTGAGTACACGCCCATGGCCTCGAACACCTTGGCGGCCTGCGTGTCGAAATGCTCCATGGCGTCGAGCTCGATCTCCATGCCCGAGCGGATGGCGTCCGGCTCGCCGCCGTCCACCAGCGATTGCAGCCCCTTCTTCACGAACTCGTCCTTCTCGGACTCGACCGCGGCCTCGAGGCCGAGCAGGCCCTGCTTGCGCGCGATGTTGCTCCACTCGACGATCTTCTCGATCATCGCGGTGGGATTGTTCGCCGGCGGCTTGAACACCCAGGCGACGATCTTCCACGCGCGCAGAAACGTCGCGAGCGGCGTCTGTACGAGGCTGGCCGCGAAGGTGCCGAGCACCACGATGACGAACGCGGCGCTGCCGACCAGCGCGCCGGCGCTCGAGCCCTTGAGGATCGCGCCGCCGATGATGGCGATCAGGCCGAGCACGATTCCGATGATGCTGAGGATATCCACGGCCAGGGCCTAGTTGGGCTGCAGCCACTCGGCGAGGCGTGCGCGCAACCGCACCAGCGCCTGGCCGTGTATCTGACATACGCGCGACTCGGAAACTTCCAGCACCTCGCCGATCTCGCGCAAATTCATGTCCTCGTCGTAGTAGAGCGACAGCACCAGCTTCTCCCGCTCGGGCAGCACGTTGATCGCGCCGGCGAGCGCGTCGCGAAAGCCGGCATTCTCGATGTGGTCGAAGGGACCCGGCCGCTCGTCGCGGGCGTGATCCGCGGGGCTCGACTCGTCCTCGCTCGAGCCCATTTGATCGAAGCTGAACAGACGGCAGCTCGCCGCGTCCTGCACCAGCTTGTGGTATTCCGCGAGCGAGACGCCGAGGCCCCCGGCGATGTCGGCCGGGGTCGCATCCTGGCCTTTCTCGTTCTCGATGCGGCGGACCACGTCGGCCATCTCCCGCATGTGTCGGTGCACCGAGCGCGGCGTCCAGTCGGACTTGCGCACCTCGTCGAGCATGGCGCCGCGGATGCGGATGCCCGCGTAGGTCTCGAAGTTCGCGCCCTTGTCGGCGGAATAATGCTTGGCCGCGTCGAGCAGCCCGATCATTCCCGACTGGATGAGGTCATCGACCTCGACGTTCGGCGGCATGCGGCTGACCAGGTGATAAGCGATGCGCTTGACGAGATCCGCATGCTTCAAGACCAGCTCTTGTTGCGGCACCTGGTCGATCGGAACGTCATCGTCCACGATCGGCTTCGCGCCGCGTTTCTGGGTGTTCGCGTACTGTGTGCTTGCTCTCATTGCAATACCGTCGACGGTCCCGGACCCATCCGGGCTCCCACCATGCGTTCGACGAAGAACTCAAGGTGACCTCGCGCCCCTTGGGGCATCGACCACTTATCGGCTTTCGAGGCCAGATTCTTGAGGGCGATGGACGAAATACAGGCGGGATAAGCCTCGACCACCGGGCTCTGCCGCTGCACCGCGCGCCGCAGATAGTTGTCGAAGGGTATCGAGCCCGCATATTCCACCGACACATTGAGAAATCGGTCACAGACTCGCGCGATTTTTTGGAACAGGTCGGGCCCCTCGCCCGACCGCCGCGTCTGATTTGCCAATATCTGGAAGCGCTGCACGCCATGCTCGCGGCTCAGCACCTTGATCAGCGCATAGGCGTCCGTGATCGAGGCCGGCTCGTCGCAGATCACGACCAGCACGTGATGCGCCGCCTGGGTGAAGGTGGTGACGCTGTCGTGCAGGCCCGCCGCCGTGTCGATCACCAGCACCTCGATGCGGTGGTAGAGGTCGCTGAACGCCCGGATGATGCCGGCGTGCTCGGCCGGCGTGAGATTGGCCATGCGCTTCAGGCCCGAAGCGGCCGGCACGATCTGCAGGCCGTGCGGCCCGGTGACGATGGCGTCCTCGAGGGCGCACTCGCCGTTGATCACGTGACCGAGGTGAAAGCGCGTGTGCAGGCCGAGGAGCACGTCGACGTTCGCGAGGCCGAGATCGGCATCGAGCAACATGACGTCGCGGCCCTGCGCGGCGATCGACACCGCGAGATTCGTCGACACCGTGGTCTTGCCCACGCCGCCCTTGCCGCCGGTGACCGCGATCACCTTGACGGGCCGCGAGGAATTCAGCTCGGCCAGAGCCTCGAGTTGTGCCGGCGACAGTCTGAGCTCACGCATGGGCGGGCACCCGGCCGAAGTGGCGGGAGAGCTGGGCCGGATCAGGGTTGGGCGGCCTGCGCTCCTTGAGCTTCAAGGCCCAGCGCGCCAGCCATATGCGCCGCTCGTGCGCCGCATGCAGGTCGTCCGGCACGCGTTGCCCGTCGCACACATAGGCGATCGGCAGGCGGTGGCGCAAAGTCGCCGAGATCACGGCGCCCATGCTCGCGGCCTCGTCCACCTTGGTGAGGATGCAGCCCGCAGGCGCCGCGCCCGCGAAGGCGCGCACGATCTCATCGAGCGCGCGGCCCTCGCCCTGCGCCGGCAGCGCCAGCAACACGCGCGCGCCCCTCGCTCCGAGCTTGAGCGCCTCGAGCTGCTCCGTGAGCCGCGCATCGCGCGGGCCCATGCCGGCGGTGTCGATGAGGATCAGCTTCTTGGAGGACAGCCGTTCGAGGATGCGTCGGAGGTCGCGCGCCCCGCTTGCCGCGTGCATGGGCGCGTCGAGGATCCGGGCATAGGTCATCAGCTGGTCGCGCGCGCCGATGCGGTAGCCATCGGTGCTCACCAGCGCGAGATCCGCGCTGCCGTGCTCCATGCACCACCGTGCGGCGAGCTTTGCGATGGTGGTGGTCTTGCCCGCCCCCGTCGGACCGACGACGGCGACGACGCCGCTCGAGAGCGACGAGAGATCGGCGGTGACCGGCAGGTGCTTGACCAGCAGGGCCAGCGGAATCCGCGACGGATCGTCCACGGTCGTGCGCTTCGGGGCGAGGCTCGCGAGCGCCATCGCGACGTCCGGAGCGATGTCCAGCTGCGCCAGGTCTTCGAGCACCCGGGCCTTCAAGGGCTCGCGCAGACGACGATCGTTCCAGCTCATGTCGGCGAGGCCGGTCTCGAGCATGCGCTGCATATCCTTGAGCTGGCGCTGCATGGCGCCGAGCGCGGGGTCCGCCGATGAAGACGCGCGCACGGCGCCCGGCACGGGGGCCAGGTTAGCTCGCGCCGCGGCGGCCTGAGGGATGGCGGCAGGTCCCCACGCGGCGGCCCTGGACGGAGCGGCGGGTCCCGGGGCGGCGGGCCTCGACGCGGCGGAAGCGAAACGCGGCGCGGGCGCCGCGGGCCTCGGCGCCGCAATGGGCGCGGGCCTCGGCGCGGCCGGGGCGGCGGTCATGGGACGCGGTACGGCAACCGCGACTTTGGGCACGGGCGTCACGGATCGGGCCATGTCGGGTGCCGGCCGGGGCGCGGGCTTCGGGGCCGCGGACCGGTCCGGGGCCGGGGCGGCGACCGTTCGCGGTGATGACACAGGCGGCGCGGACGCGGGCCGCTGCGCCGCTGCCGCGGACTCTCGGGCGGCCTCGATCGCCGCCAGACGCTGTCGGTTCATGTCTTGGAACAGGCCCTCATCGTAATCGACCGCGGCGATGACCTCGATGCCGTCGGGGCCCCGCCGGCTGGACAGGATCACGGCGTCGGCGCCTTGCTCCGCGCGAACCAGCGCGAGCGCGCCGCGCATGCTCGAAGCCGTGTAACGTTTGATCTTCATGCAACCTCCACTCGAATCTTAAGGGCCTGCCGAAAGCTCAGCGGCCCACCGCCGCAATCACACGGACGCGGCGGTTTTCCGGAATCTCGTTGTAAGCGAGCACGGCGAGCGACGGCGTCGAGTGACGCATCAGCCGTGCAATCCAGGGTCGTATCCTGGGCGCGACCAGCAGCACCGCAGGCTCACCCGCCGCTTCCTGGCGCCGCGTCGAATCCGCGAGCGACGTCTGGATCTTGTCGGCCAGGCCGGGCTCGAAGCCGGGCGAGGCGTCGCCGCTGCCGGCCATCGAGTCCTGCAGCACCTGCTCGAGCGCGGGATCGAGCGTGATGACCGGCAGCTCCTGGCGCAGTCCGCCGATGCTCTGCACGATGCTGCGGCCGAGCGCGACGCGCACCGCCGCGACGAGCGACAGCGGATCCTGATTCTTCGGCGCGAGCTCGGCGAGCGTCTCGCAGATGGTGCGCAGATTGCGGATCGGAACGCGCTCGAGGAGCAGGTACTGCAGCACCTTGACCAGCACGCTCATGGGCAGGAGCTTCGGCACCAGATCCTCGACCAGCTTCGGCGCACTCTTGGCGAGGCGGTTGAGGAGCTGCTGCACCTCCTCGTGGCCGAGCAGCTCGTGCGCATGGGTCTGCAGCAGGTGGCTGAGGTGCGTGGCGATGACGCTGCTCGCATCCACGACGGTATAGCCGAGGGCCTGAGCCTGATCGCGCCGCGACTTCTCGATCCACACGGCGTCGAGGCCGAAGGCCGGGTCCTTGGTCGGAGAGCCCTGCAGGGTCCCCGAGACCTGGCCCGGGTTGATGGCGAGCTCGCGGTCCGGAAACACCTCGGACTCGCCGACCGGCGCGCCGAGGATCGTGATGCGGTAGGAGTTCGGCGCCAGCTCGAGGTTGTCGCGGATGTGCACCGGCTGCACGAGGAAGCCGAGCTCTTCGGACAGCTTCTTGCGCACGCCCTTGATGCGCCCCATCAGCTCGCCGCCCTGGTTGCGGTCCACCAGCGGGATCAGGCGGTAGCCTACCTCGAGGCCGATGAGATCGACCTGCTCCACGTCGTCCCAGGACAGCTCGCGCTGCTCGGGTGGAACCACCTGCGCGGGAGCCGCCGCCGCCGAGGCCGGCTTCGGCGCCATCTTCTGCTTGTGGACGTAGTAGGCCCCGACTCCGCAGACGGCGGCCATCCCGAGGAACACGAGGTTCGGCATGCCGGGAATGATGCCGAGCAGCGTCAGAACGCCCGCGGTCACCGCCAGCGCCCGCGGCTGGCCGAGGACCTGGGCGACGATCTGCTGGGTCATGTCGTGCGCGCGCGAGACGCGGGTGACCAGCACCGCCACCGCGATCGACAGCAGCAGCGCCGGGATCTGCGCGACCAGGCCGTCGCCGATGGTGAGCAGCGCATAGTTGCGGCCCGCGTCGGCGAGCGAGAGCCCGTGCTGCGCGGCGCCGATGATGATGCCGCCGAACAGGTTGATGAACACGATCAGGATGCCCGCGATGGCGTCGCCGCGCACGAACTTGCTCGCGCCGTCCATCGCCCCGTAGAAGTCGGCCTCCTCGCGCACCTCTTGCCGGCGCACGATGGCCTCGGCCTGGGTGATGATGCCCGCGTTCAAGTCCGCATCGATCGCCATCTGCCGCCCGGGCATGGCGTCGAGGGTGAAGCGCGCGCTCACCTCGGAGATGCGCCCGGCGCCCTTGGTGATGACCACGAAGTTGATGATCACGAGCACCGTGAACACGACCATGCCCACCGCATAGTTGCCGCCGACCACGAACTGCCCGAAGGCGGCGATGACGTGGCCCGCCGCGTGCGCGCCCGTGTGGCCGTTGATCAGCACGATGCGCGTCGAGGCGACGTTGAGACCCAGGCGCAGCAGCGTTGCCCCGAGAAGCACGGTGGGAAAGCTGGCGAATTCTAGTGCGCGCCGCACGTAGATCACGCCGAGCAGGATCATGATCGACAGCGAGATGTTGAACGTGAACAGGATGTCGAGCAGGAACGCCGGCAGCGGCAGCACCATCATGGCGAGGACCACCATGACCAGCAGCGGCACGCCGAGACCGGTGCGCGCGAAATCCCCGAACGAGGCTACTGCGGCGCGCGTGCTCATTCGTCGCGATACTCGGCGCCGACCTGCGGATCAGGCTTCGCGACCCGCGCGGCCACGGTCGGATTCAGCGTCTTGATGCGGAAGATGTACGACAGCACCTGGGCGACGGCGACATACAGGCCGGACGGGATCTCCTTGTTGAGATCGGTCGAGCGGTACAGCGCGCGGGCCAGCGAGGGCGCCTCGAACACCGGCACGCGATTCTCGGCGGCGATGCGCCGGATGTTCTGCGCCACGAGGTCTGCGCCCTTGGCGACGACCCGCGGCGCGCGCATGCGGCTCGGTTCGTACTTCAACGCCACCGCGAAGTGGGTCGGATTGACGATCACCACGTCCGCGGTCGGCACCGCGTGCATCATGCGCCGGCGCGCCAGCTGCTGCTGCATCTGCCGGATGCGCTGCTTGGTCTCGGGCCGGCCGTCGAGCTCCTTGGACTCGTCCCGTATCTCCTGGCGCGTCATGCGCAGCGAGCGCTTGTACTGGAAGAGCTGCAGCGGCACATCGACCACCGCCACCAGCGCGAGCGACGCGCACAGCCAGACGAAAGACCGGCCGAGCAGCTCGGCCCCGCGGCCGATGGCGGTGCGCGGCTCCATGTGCCCGAGCGCGAGAACGTCGTGGAAGGTGAACGATACGACGGCGGCGCAGACCCCGCCGACCAGCACGCACTTGAGCAGCGCCTTGCCGAGCTCGGACGCGCCGCGCAGGCCGAAGAGGCGCCCGAGTCCCGCGATCGGGCTCATGCGCGTGAAATCCGGGACCATGGCCTGGCCGCTGAAATTCCATCCGCCGAGAATCAGCGAGGCGAGCAGCGTCAGGCCGATCAACACGGCGAACAGCGGCAGCAGCATGGTGAGCATGCCGCCGGCGGCGCTGCCGAGGGATGCGGTCATGCCGCCCGCGTCCTCGAGCTGCCGCGGCTCGATGGACAGCCCGTGCCGCATGGTCTGCGCCATGCGCAGGGCCATCGAGCCGCCGAGCGCGACCAGGCCGGCGCTGCCGCCGATCATGGTCGCGAAATTGGTCAGCTCGCGCGAGCGCGGCACGTGTCCGCGCTCGCGTGCCTCCTGCAGCCTGCGCTGGGTAGGCTCCTCGGTGCGCTCGCCGCCGAATTCAGCTTCGGCCATCAGTGCGCTCCCGCCGGTGCGCGCACGAGCTCGGTCGCGGCGGCCAGTGAGCTGTCGATTAGACTGCGGATCCCGCTCATGAGGCCGTCGAGTCCGACGGTCAGCACGAAGAATCCGCACATCAAGGTGATGGTGAACCCAATGCCGAACAGGTTGAGCTGCGGCGCCGCGCGCGTCACCACGCCGAGAGCGAGATTGACGATGACGAGCGCGATGACCGCAGGGAGCGCGATCAAGAGACCGGACTGGAACACCCGGCCGCCCCACATCACCACCGAGAGCAGAAAATTGCCGCCGACGCTCCCGCCGCCCACGGGCAACGTGCCGAAGCTCTGCGCCAGCGCGCCGATCAGCACGAGGTGCCCGTTGATGGCGAGATAGAGCAGCGTGCCGAAGATCATGAACAGCTGACCGAGCGCAGTGGTGTTCGCACCGCGCTGCGGGTCGACCAGGGTGGCGAAGCCCAAGCCCATCGTGAGGGAGATGGATTGCCCCGCGAAGTTCAAGGCCTCGAAGGCGAGCTGCACCACCATGCCGATGGCCACCCCGATCAGCACCTCCTGCACCGCCGCGAGCATGCCCGCCGCCGAGAAGATCGACAGCGCCGCCGGGACATGAGCCAGCGGAGCCATCAGGAAGGCGAGGGTCACCGACAGGAAGATCTTGACCAGCGAGGGGATGGTCGCCTCGCTGAACGCAGGGGCCGACAGAGCGAACCCGCCGATCCGGAGAACGGGCCACCAGAGGCGTCCCACCCACACCGAGATATCCGCCGCGTTCAGGGTCAACGGCTGCATGCGCTCAACCCACCATGTTGGGGATGTTGACGTAGAGGTCGTGCGTGAAGTCCATGAGCACGCGCAAGATCCACGGACCCGCGACGAACAAGGTCAGCACCAGCAACAGGAGCTTCGGGATGAAGCTCAAGGTGGCCTCGTTGATCTGCGTCGCCGCCTGCAGCATGCCGATCACGAGACCCGCGATGAGCGCGATCAGGAGCAGCGGTGCCGCGATCATCGAGGTGACGAGCAGCATGCGGTGCGCCAGGTCCATGACGTTCTCGGGCGTCATTGATGAAAGCTCGCGGCCAGGGTCCCCATCAGCAGCGTCCAGCCGTCCACCACCACGAACAGCATGATCTTGAACGGCATGGATATCAGTACGGGCGACAGCATCATCATGCCCATGGACATCAGCACGCTGGCGACCACCAGGTCGATCACAAGAAAGGGAATGAACACCATGAAGCCGATTTGAAACGCGGTTTTCAATTCGCTGGTCATGAAGGTCGGAATCAGCACGCTGAGCGGCACGTCATCCGGAGTCGCGAATTGAGTCCTGCCGGACAGCTTGGTGAACAGCTGCAAGTCGTTTTCGCGGGTCTGCGCCAGCATGAATTTCTTCAGCGGCCGCACCGTGCGGTCGATGGCCAGCTCACCGGCCAGCTGGCCGTCCAGATAGGGTTTGATGCCGGTGGTGTACGACTGCTCGATGGTGGAGCTCATCACGAAAAAAGTCATGAACAGCGCCAGACCCGTCAGTATCTGATTCGAAGGGGTCGTGGTCATGCCGAGCGCCTGCCGCAGAATCGACAGCACGATGATGATGCGGGTGAACGCCGTCATCGCCAGCAGAATCGCCGGCAGCAGCGTCAGCACCGTCATCAAAATCAATATCTGGAAGGTGAGCGAGTAGGTCTGTACGCCGTCGGCGGCCGTTTTGATAGCGAGTGCCGGCAGCATGCTCTGTGCCGTCGCCGCGCCCAGAGGCAGCAGGGCCAGCACCGACGCTCCGATCGCCGCTGCCGCAGTCGAGCGGCGCGTCAATAGCCGACTCAGCGGGAGCCGCTCACGCCCACTCGGAACTCCGGCCGCGCAGCTCTCATTCACGCGCTACCACCCGGACGCTTCATCATGTCCCGCAAGCGCTCGGCGAACGGCGGCGCGGGATCACCGCCCTTGAGCACAATGGGCACCGCCAACGGAGTCAGCGGCACCATGCCCCCGGCTCCTATACCCAGCAGCACTTGCGATTCACCGACGCGGATCAGCACGATGCGATCTCTCGGACCGATGCTGAGCTGATCGATGACAACCATCTCCCCCGAGCCGCGCGGGCCCGCCAATTTGAGCCGCTTCAGCGCCCAGCTGATGGCCAGAATCAGCGCCACGATGGCGATGAGGCTCAAGGTGAGCTGCGTCAAGCTGCCCACGGACAAGGGCGAGGCGGGTTGCGCCATCCCGCTCATTGAGCGCGCTCCATCCTTTCGCTGGCACTCACCACATCCGTCAGCCGGATGCCGAATTTCTCATTGACCACCACCACTTCGCCGCGCGCGACGCGCACGCCGTTCACCAGCACGTCGAGAGGCTCGCCGGCGAGACGATCCAACTCAACCACCGCGCCGGGCGCCAGCTGCAGCAGTTCCCGCACCGACATGCGCGCGCGGCCGACTTCGAGCGCCAGCGTGACCGAGACGTCGAGGATGAGATTCAGGTTCATTTCCTGGCCGCCCGTGCCGCCGGCATTGGGACCTAGGTCGCCGAATTTTGCGCGCGTCACGGCGGCATTTTTCGGGTCGGGCGTGCTCATGTGGAAGCTCCTGAAAGAATCTTGAGTGCATTGCGGCCCTGCGAGACGCCGAATCGGCCGAGGTACAGCGGCACATCGCCCGCGAACAAGGTGACCTGTTGCGGCGGCTCGATGGGAATGATGTCGCCCGGCGACAGCCGCACCAGCTCGCCCAAGCTGATTTTCGCCTTGGCGAGAACCGCGCGGGTGTCGACTTCGGCTTCCTGCAGTGACCTGGTGAGCACGGGCGCCCATGCTTCCTGCTTGCGCAGTGTCGTCTGGCTGCCGTCCGCGGCGAGCGCCTCACGCACGGGTGCCAGCAAAGTCTCGGGCAGCAGCCAATCGATGGGGCCGCTGCGTGCCGCGAATTCCACGGTAAATTTGAGGACCAGCAGCGATTCTTGCGGAGCGCCCAGCGGCACCAGGCGCGGATTGGTCTCCTGCTTCACCAGTTCCAGTTCGATCGGCGTCACGGGCGCCCACGCAGCCGTCAAATCCGCCGCGAATCCCCGCAGCATGAG
>DATAYZ010000012.1:0-36426 GCA_036272295.1 Steroidobacteraceae bacterium | reverse complement strand
TAAGAGCTAGGCGGGCACTGCTACCCGTTAGATGTTCCGACGTCCACCTTGGGGCCGCCGGATGAGCAGCGGTCTAGCCGCGGCCTCGAGACCCACCTACGGGTAGCAGTGCCCGACTAGCTCTTACCCGGACGGGACGGTGCGCCCGAGCGGAGGTCGGTCGAAGGGAGCCGGGGCCTGCTTTCTGGCGCCCACACCCCTAGGCGCCGGTCTGCGAGGTTTGCGGCGAGACGCCCGCGACGTTGAGATCGACGATCTCGATGTCGCCCGCATCGAGCGGCTCGCCCAGAAAGCCGCGGCCCACCCGGGCAAAGCGCGCCGCACCGTCGGTCGCGAGCCAGGTGATGCGGCCCTGGGGAGTCGCCGCATCGCCGGCTTCGTTGCCCAGCCGCGCTCGCGCCTCGGCTGCCGTGGTCGCCGCAGAATCGACCACGCGGGTTCCCGGCGGCAATACCGCTCGAATGGCGCCGGCCAGCGCCGGGAAATGGGTGCATCCGAGCACCAGGGTATCGGGCGGCGCGGAGGTGTCGAAGATCGGATCGAGATACCGATGCGCGACCGCCTCCGCGATCGGCCCCGAGGTCCAGCCCTCCTCCGCCAGCGACACGAACAACGAGCACGCCCGCGCCGTCACGCGCACGGCGGGATCCAGGCCGGCGATCGCACGCTGGTACGCTCCGCCGCCGATCGTCGCCTCGGTGGCGATCACGGCCACATGGCGTGCCGCGGACGCGGCCACCGCGGCGCGCGCGCCCGGCTCCACGACCCCGATGACCGGCAGCGCGGGATGATGCGCGCGCAATGCGCTCAAGGCCGACGCGGATGCGGTATTGCACGCGACCACGAGGCCGCGAATGCCGCGCTCCACCAGCAGCGCCGCGCACTGCAGTGAATACCGCGCGACGGTAGCGGCGCTCTTGGTGCCGTAAGGCAGGCGCGCGGTGTCGCCGAGATACACGAAATCCTCCGCCGGCATGGCCTGGCGCAGCGCGCGCAGCACCGTCAAGCCCCCGACCCCCGAATCGAACACGCCGATCGGCGCGCGCCTCGGCGTCGCGGGCGGCTCCAATCAGGCCTCGGGACGCATGTGCGGAAACAGGAGCACGTCCCGGATGGAGGGCGAGTTGGTGTAGAGCATGACGACCCGGTCGACGCCCAGGCCGAGCCCGGCCGTCGGCGGCAGCCCGTACTCCAGCGCCCGCACGTAGTCCGCGTCGTAGTACATGGCCTCCTCGTCGCCCGCGTCCTTGCGCTGCACCTGGTCCTTGAAGCGCTGCGCCTGGTCCTCGGCATCGTTGAGCTCGGAGAAGCCGTTGGCGAGCTCGCGGCCGCCGACGAAGAATTCCCATCGGTCGGTGATGAACGGGTCGCGGTCATTGCGGCGGGACAGCGGCGACACCTCGGCCGGATAGGCGTGGGCGAAGGTGGGCTGCACCAGCGTGTGCTCGCCCGTCTTCTCGAAGATCTCGATCTGCAGCTTGCCCGCTCCGTCGCCGGGCTTGTAGGGGATCCGCAGCCGGTCGCAGACCCCGCGCAGATAGGGCACGTCGCGCAGCGAGCCCGGCTCGAGGCCCGGGTTGTTGGCGAGGATGATCTCCTCGATGGTCCGGCGCGCGAACGGGCCGCCGAGATCGATCTCGGTGCCCTGATAGGAGAGCTTGCGCGTCCCGAGCAGCGCATCCGCAAGACCCTGGAACAGCGCCTCGATCATCTCCATGAGGTCGCGGTAGTCCGCGTACGCCTGGTACAGCTCGAGCATGGTGAACTCGGGGTTGTGCTGCGTGGAGACCCCTTCGTTGCGGAAATTGCGGTTGATCTCGTACACGCGCTCGAAGCCGCCCACCGTCAGGCGCTTCAGGTACAGCTCGGGCGCGATGCGCATGAACATGTCGGCATCCAGCGCGTTGTGGTGCGTCTTGAACGGCCGCGCCGCGGCGCCGCCGGGGATCGGGTGCAGCATCGGCGTCTCCACCTCGAGAAAGCCGCGGGCGTCCAGGAACGCGCGCAGGTAGCGCACGATCGCCGAGCGCATGCGAAAGACCCGGCGGCTCTCCTCGTTCACGATCAGATCGACGTAGCGCCGGCGGTAGCGAAGCTCGGTGTCCGCGATGCCGTGCCACTTGTCCGGCAGCGGCCGCAGCGACTTGGTCAGGAGCACGAGGCGCCGTACCTTGACCGAGAGCTCTCCGGTTCGCGTGCGGAACAGGCTGCCCTCGGCTCCGATCACATCGCCCACGTCCCAGCCCTTGAACTCGTCATACGTCTCGCCGAGCGTGTCGCGCTGCATGAAGAGCTGCATCTCGCCGGTGGAATCCTCGATCTTCGCGAAGCTGGCCTTGCCCATGATGCGCTTGGCACGCAGCCTGCCCGCCATTCTCACCTCGACGGCCTCGGCCTCGAGCGCCTCCGCGCTCTTCTGGCCGTAGGCCATGAGGATGTCGGCGGCCAGCGCATCGCGCCGGAAATCGTTGGGGAACGCGATGCCGCGCTCGCGGATTCTCGCCAGCTTGGCGCGCCGCTCGGCGATCAGATGGTTCTCGTCGTCTTCGCTCACGGGTGATTCTCTATGGTTGACGGGAGAAGACGCTCACAGGCCCTGCTTCAAGCTTGCCTGCATGAATTCATCCAGCGCGCCGTCCAGCACCGCGGTGGTGTTGCCGATCTCGACGCCGGTGCGCAGATCCTTGATCCGCGACTGATCGAGCACGTAGCTCCGGATCTGGTTGCCCCAGCTCACGTCGGACTTCGAATCCTCGAGCACCTTCGCGGCGGCGTTGCGCTTGTTGAATTCGAGCTCGTAGAGCTTTGCCTTCAGCATCTTCATCGCGGTCGAGCGGTTCTTGTGCTGGCTGCGCTCGCCCTGGCATGCCACCACGATGCCGCTCGGAATGTGTGTGATGCGCACCGCCGATTCGGTCTTGTTCACGTGCTGTCCTCCGGCGCCGCTCGAGCGGTAGACGTCGACGCGCAGATCCGCCGGGTTGATCTCGATGTCGATGTCATCGTCCACCTCCGGCGATACGAACACCGAGGCGAACGAGGTATGCCGCCGGTTGCCGGAATCGAACGGCGATTTGCGCACCAGGCGGTGCACGCCGGTCTCGGTGCGCAGCCAGCCGTACGCGTAGGGTCCGGTCATGCTCACCGTCGCGCCCTTGATGCCCGCCACTTCGCCGCCGCTCTGGTCGATGATCTCGGTCTTGATCCCGTGCTGATCCGCCCACTTCAGGTACATGCGCAGCAGCATCGCGGCCCAATCCTGCGCCTCGGTACCGCCGGCGCCGGCCTGGATGTCGAGAAAGGCACTGTGAGAGTCCATCTCGCCGGGGAACATGCGCTGGAATTCCAGCTGCTCGACCTCCGTCGTGAGCCGGCCCACGTCGCCCTCGATCTCGGCGATCGCGCGCTCATCCGACTCCGCCGCCGCGAGGTCCAGCAGCTCGCCCGCATCGGCGAGCGAGGTCTTGAGCCGATCGAGGCCGCCGACGACCTGCTGCAGCTTGGCCCTCTCCCTGCCGAGCTCCTGCGCCCGGTCGGGCTGGTTCCAGATACCCGGCTGCTCGAGCTCGCGCTCTACTTCCTGCAGCCGCTCGTGCTTGTTGTCGTAATCAAAGATACCTCCTCAGAGAGTCGGCGCGCTCCTCGAGATCTTTGATGGATCGTTTGATTGGGTTGACTTCCATCCGCGAATGCTAGCACAGGCCACGACCCCCGCGGTCGGACGACCGCAGCAGGCGCATCATTACCAGGACAGGCTCCTGGTTGGCATTTTTGGTCAACGCGGTCGCCGGCCCACGAACCTCGTCGGCTCCGGTGTGTCGAAGCGCATACCCCGCGCGATGACCCGAGGGTCCCGCGCGATGAGACGCATCGGTCAGCCTGTTTTTGCGCTGCGGGCGGCGCTCGCCGGCACGGCGCTCCGCTACAATGGCCGCGAATCCGCGATCTGCGCCTCCGCAGCCGAGCCGGGCCGCTGCGCAGCGCGGCCTCCTCAATGCGTCTCACCTGGGGATGTCCACCGATGTTGATCCTGAAACCGGGCTGTGAGTGCTGCAATCGCGATCTGCCGCCGGACTCGCGCGACGCCTGGATCTGCAGCTTCGAGTGCACGTTCTGCACGGAGTGCGTCGAGCGCAGGCTCGATCGCCTATGCCCGAACTGCGGCGGCGAGTTCGTGCGCAGGCCGATCCGGCCGGCCGCCGCGTTGCGCCAATACCCGCCGAGCCGCGATCGCGTGTTCAAGCCCCACGGATGCGTCGTGTGACGCCGTGCGCCCATCCCTGAAACGTCCCGGCTGGTGGGTGTCGGCGTCGCGCAACTACGTCGCGCCCGGCCGGGTGTTCTGGCTGCTGCAGTGTGCCGGATGGGGAAGTCTTGCCGCGATCTACCTCGGACGCTCGATCGCCGTCGAAGATCTGCGCTCGAGCTTGATCGAGGCGAGCGGGGTCGCACTGAGCGGCTTGATGGTGACCCTCATATGGCGGGAGGCGCTGCGCGCGATCCGCACGCATTTCGCCCGGCCCGTTTCCTTCTGCATCGCGTTGGGTGCCGGCGTGGTCGGGGGCGGCTTTCTTTGGAACGCGCTCAACTGCTGGGCGCTCGTCCCCTTCTCGCGCACTGTCGATGTCTCCCTCGATGCGCAGAGCCTGCTCGGCGAGACATGGATTCGCGCCACGGTGCTGCTCGCCTGGAGCCTCCTCTACATCTCCATCAAGGCGTGGGCGGATCTCGAGCTCACGCGCGAGCGCGCGGTACGCGCGGAGCTCGCGGCGCAGACCGCGCGCCTGCGCGCGCTGCAGTCGCAATTGCAGCCGCACTTCATCTTCAACAGCCTGAACGCGATCTCCACCCTGGTCGGTGACGGCCGCAGCACCGAGGCGCGCTCTGCGATCTCGCTGCTCGGCGACTTTCTGCGCCGTACCATCACCATGCGGGACACCCCCGAGATCAGCGTCGCCGAGGAGCTCGAGTTCGTGCGCCTCTATCTCGAGCTGGTCGAGCTGCGCTTCGGCGACCGGCTGCA
The DNA here is from genome assembly GCA_036272295.1 of Steroidobacteraceae bacterium. GTDB lineage: Bacteria > Pseudomonadota > Gammaproteobacteria > Steroidobacterales > Steroidobacteraceae > Bog-1198. The sequence continues at coordinate 31,403 of DATAYZ010000012.1, read as the reverse complement.
GAGCCGCATCGACGCGGATCCGGAGACACTCTCGCTGCTCATGCCCTGCCTGCTGCTGCAGCCGCTGGTCGAGAATGCGGTACGCCACGGTCTCCTGCCGCGCGACAGTGTCGGAACCATCGAGATCAGGGTCGCGGCGACCCCTTCGGGCGTCATGGTCAGCGTCGAGGACGACGGCATCGGCCTGCAGCGCAAGCCGGGATTCTCGGGCGGCATCGGTCTCTCCAACACGGCCACACGGCTCGGCGATCTCTATGGATCGGACGCGGCGCTGACGGTCGAGCCGCGCACGGGAGGCGGCGTGCGCGTCGAGATCCTCCTGCCGCGCCGCATGACGCAGCCCTCACGCCTCGACCTCGCGACCTGCGAGGAAGCTCTGTGACGCTGCGCACGTTGATCGTCGATGACGAGCAGCTCGCCCGACGCGGCGTTCGTGCCATGCTCGAGCGGTCCCGCGACGTCGCCGTGGTGCGTGAATGCGCCGACGGGCCCGCCGCAGTGCGGGCGATACGCGAGATCACGCCCGACCTCGTGTACCTGGACATCGAGATGCCCGGCATGTCGGGCTTCGACGTGGTACGCGAGATCGGTCCCGACTCCATGCCGCACGTCATCTTCGTGACCGCGTTCGACCAATACGCGGTGCGGGCCTTCGATGTGAGCGCGGTCGACTATTTGTTGAAGCCGCTGGACGAGCAGCGCTTCGCCCTGGCCCTGGAGCGCGCGTGCGCCGCGGTGCGCCGCCGTCGCGAGGCCAAGACGGCCTCCGGACTGACCGAGCTACTGAGAGGCATCGCCGCGGGACCGCCGCCCGCCCCCGCGCCGGCGCGGCCCGGGTTCTTTCCGGTGCGCAAGGGAGAGCGGATCATCCTGCTGCGCATCGCCGAGGTGAGCGCGGTCATCGCCTCCGGCAGCTACGTGTCGCTGCAATCGAACGGCAAGAGCTGGCTCGCCCGCGAGACGCTGGCAAACGTCGAGGCCCGCTTCGCGCCGTGCGGATTCGTGCGCATTCATCGCTCCACCCTGGTGAACGCCGACCGCGTGCGGGAGCTGCGCCCGATCGACAACGGCGAGTTCGACGTGGTGCTCGACGACGGCCAGGAATACCATCTGAGCCGCAGCTACCGCGACGCCGTGAAGCGAATCGTCGGACGCGAGCTCTAGAAGCCTGTCCGGGCGAGCGGCGCACCGCAGCGCCCGCGACTCGCACCGTCCTGCCACTCCGTCGACCCGCCCTCGCCAGGCCTCGCGCGAAGCGCCCGGCCCCGCCGTCGGCTCGGCGTGCCCTTCGCTCGCCTCACCACATCGTTCACTCCCCTCGGATCATCGCGCCCGGGACCCTCGCGGCGGTCAATTAGTCTCCCCCATCAGCCGCACTACCGGACTGAAGGGAGACAACCATGACGCGCATCTTGCAGGCGGCCGCCCGCCGGCGGCTCATTGCAGCCGCATTCCTCGCCGCAATGCTGACGATGTTCCCGAGCCCCCGCGCATCGGCGCAGCAACAGGCGGCGGTTGCCGCCGCGACCTCGACCACAAGCGGCGAAACCACCGAGGCCGCCAGCTTGGATGAGGTGGTGGTCACCGGCTCGCGGATCGCGGCACCCAACGCCGCCAGCACGAGCCCGATCCAGGTGGTCACCGCCCGCGAGCTGCAGCAGGGGGGCAAGACCGACATCATCGACCTCATCAATCAACTGCCGCAGAACTTCCAGAACGCTTCGATCGATTTCAGCAACACCTCGTCCGCCCTGGCGACCCCCGGCGGCATCTCCACGGCGGACCTGCGGGGCCTCGGCCCGCAGCGCACGCTGGTGCTCGTGGACGGCCGCCGCCTCGGCGTCGGCGACCCGAACACGGCAAACCCCAACTCCTCGGCCGATCTCGACCAGATCCCGGCCGGCCTGGTCGAGCGCATCGAGGTGGTCACCGGCGGCGCCTCGGCGGTGTACGGTTCGGACGCCATCGCCGGCGTGGTCAACTTCATCATGAAGAAGGATTTCCAGGGCATCCAGATCGACGGGCAGGCGGGCGAGTACTGGCACGACAATCACGAGGGGTGGACGCAGCAGCTCGAGGTCGCGGCCGGCGACGCGCCCGTCACCGGCACCTCGCGCGACGGCCGAGGCCGGTCGTTCGACATCCTGATGGGCTCCAACATTGCGGACGGCAGGGGCAATGTCACCGCCTATCTCAGCTATCTGAACTCCACGCCGATCGCGAGCGGCGACCGCGACTTCGGCGGCTGCCAGCTCAACCTGACCACGAACGAGCGCGGTGTGGTGTGCGGGGGGTCGAGCAGCTCCAACTGGTTCGTGCCGGCCAACGGCAACACCTACTCGGTGGTGGGCAATCAGCTCCTGCCGTGGCCGCAGGCCGGCTCCAACCCCCCGGCGAACTACAACTCGCAGACCCTCATCTACATGTCCCGCGGCGACGAGCGCTACAACGCGGGCCTGATGGGCCACATCGACATCAACGACGCGGTCAAGCCCTACGTGCAGTTCGGCTTCATGGACGACAAGACCAAGGAGGACGTCGCTCCGTCCGGGCTCTTCAAGGCCAATCCGTTCGACCCCCTGGGTATCGACAACTTCAACATCAATTGCGACAACCCGCTGTTGAGCGCGCAGGAGCGCTCCACCATCTGTACCCCGGCGCAAATCGCCACGGCGGCGGCCAACACGGGCGCGCCCTGCGCGACGCCGCCGAGTCCCGTTCCGGCCGGCTACGTTTCGCCCAACTGCGCCAGCGTCACCATCGGCCGGCGCAACGTCGAGGGCGGCGGACGCGAGGCGTTCTGGGACCACACGAACTATCGCGCGGTGCTCGGCGCGACCGGAGAGCTCGCGACCGCGTGGAGCTACGATGTGTACGCGAGCTACTACACCACCACCCTTTTCAATTCGAACGCCAATTTCTTCAATTACACATCGGTCAACAACGCGCTGCAGGTCTCGGGCACCCCGGCAAATCCGCAATGCATCTCCGGACCGCCCTGCGTGCCCTGGAACATCTGGGCCACCGGGGGCGTCACGCAGGGGGCGCTCAACTATCTCTACAGCCCCGGCACCTCGTACGGCACCGCCACCGAGCGGATCGAGCACGGGGACGTGACGGGGGATCTCGGCAAGTACGGGATCAAGTCGCCGCTCGCGAACGACGGTATTGCCGTCAATGCCGGCTTCGAGCACCGCAACGACTTCGAGTCTTTCGAGCCGGACGCGGCCGAGATCAGCAACGAGCTGTCGGGATTCGGCGGCGCCTCGGTGGCCATCGACAACAGCGTCAGCGTCACCGAGGGCTTCATCGAGCTCCGCGCCCCGCTGGCTCAGGACAAGCCCGGTGTCCGGGATCTGGTGCTCGATTCCGGCTATCGTTACTCGGATTACAACCTGTCGGGCGGCGTCAACACCTACAAGTTCGAGGTCCAATACGCGCCCGTGCAGGACCTGCGCTTCCGGGGCGGCTATCAGCGCGCCATCCGCGCACCGAACATTCAGGAGCTGTTCACCCCCCAGGCCGCCGAGCTCATCAGCGCGCCGGGCACCGACCCCTGCGCCCCCACGCGCGACCCGGTCACCGGCGCACTGATCCCCGCGAGCGCCTCGTTCGTGCAATGCGCGCGCACCGGCGTGACGGCCGCCGAGTATGGCAACGGCGGAACCACCAATACCGTCCGCCAGTGCACCGCCGAGCAATGCGGCCAGCTCGCGGGCGGCAATCCCGCGTTGAAGCCCGAGCAGTCCGAGTCGCTGAACCTCGGTCTCAACTTCAATCCGACGTTCCTGCCCGGCTTCACGAGCAGCCTCGACTACTACCGCATCAAGATCAAGGACGAGATCGGCACGATCGCCGCCACGCTGATCCTGCAGAACTGCCTGAACACCGGAGACCCGACGTATTGCAGCCTAGTCGAGCGATCGTCCACCGGGTCGCTGCAGGGATCCACCATCGCGGGCAAGGGCTACATCGTTCAGACCGGCGTCAACGTGGGTGCCGCAGCCGTGTCGGGAATCGACGTCCAGGCGGCCTACCGGCTGCCGCTCGAGGGCTGGGGACACCTCGCGTTCCTGTTCTCCGGTTCCTACCTCCTCACCTCGACCACCACGTCCGTCCCCGGCGGCCCCACGTATGACTGCGCCGGCCTCTACGGTCCCACCTGCCTCACGGTCAATCCGCGCTGGCGGCACAACCTGCGCACCACCTGGATCACGCCGTGGAACGTCGAGCTCTCGGCGTTGTGGCGCTTCATCGGCAAGGTGGGCCTGGACGGCAACAGCCCGGATCCGAGCCTGAACACCGGATCGTACGATGCCTTCGACGCCGCCATGCCGAACATCAGCTACATCGACCTGTCTGCGGCATGGCAGGCGCTCAACTGGCTCGAGATCCGCGCCGGCGCCAACAATCTGCTCGACAAGGACCCGCCCGTCGTGTCCTCGTCGGTCGTCGCCGGGGGCGCAGCGAACTCCTTCCCGACCTACGATCAGCTCGGGCGCCAGCTCTACGTCGCGTTCACGGCGAAGTTCTGATGTCGAGGTGCTGGCAGTTGAGCTGCACCCGCTCGGAGCCGCGGTACTCGTTCACCTCGAGGCGGTAAAGGATTTGCGCGCGCGCCCCCGCGCGAACCGCGGCGCTCTCGGATGTGCCGCCGACGTAGCCGAACGCGATCGCCTCGAGGGAGCTGCCGGCGGCGGATCGCGCATCCGCCGCGGCCGGGCCGAGCTGCAGCTTCAGGTGCCGCTCGCCGACCAAGCGGGCATCGAGGACGTGGAAGTCGCCGTCGAACTGCGGCTCCGGAAAGCCCTGACCCCAGGGCCCGGCGCCGCGCAAGATTCGCGCGGTGTCGAGCGAAAGCTCGGCCGGCGCGAGCTCCCCGTCCGAGTGCAGGATCCCCGCGAGCGCGCGGGCATCGGCACGCGCGGCAACCTCCTGTGCGAAGGCGTGCCGGAACCTCGTCAGGTTCGCCTCCTTCAGCGTCATGCCTGCCGCCATGGCATGACCTCCGAACTTCTCGATGAGCCCGGGATGGCGGGCGGCGATGCTGTCCAGCGCATCGCGGATGTGTACTCCGGCGATGGAGCGGGCCGAGCCGCGCAGGTCTCCGCTCTCGGCCCGCGCGAACGCGATCACGGGCCGGTGCAACCGATCCTTGAGCCTTCCGGCGACGAGCCCCACGACGCCCTGGTGCCAGCTTTCCTCGAACAGGCAGAGCCCGAGTGATTCGGCGCCGAGCTCGCCGACCCGGGCCGCCGCCGCACTCTCCAACGCCTCGAGCTGCATGCGCTGCTCGATCTCGCGGCGCTCGTCGTTGAGCTTCGACAACGTACCGGCCAGGCGCGCAGCTTCGGCCGCATCGTCGGCGATCAGGCAGGCGATCCCGATGCTCATGTCGGTGAGCCGGCCCGCCGCGTTGAGCCTCGGCCCGACGGCGAAGCCAAGGTCGGCGGCCGTGATCTGGTCGATGCGCCGGCCCGCGACCTCGAGCAGCGCGCGGATTCCGGGCACGCAGCGTCCGGCGCGGATCCGTTTCAACCCCTGCTCGACCAGGATGCGGTTGTTGCGATCGAGAGGTACGACGTCCGCCACCGTGCCGAGCGCCACGAGATCGAGGAGGTCCGCGACCTTGAATGGCGCGGCCGGCAGGGTGCGTGCGAGCGCGGCGATCACGTAGAAGGCGACTCCGACGCCGGCCAGCGCGGAGCTCGCGAAGCGTGCCTCGCCGGCGTTCGGATTGACGATGACGTCGGCGCACGGCAGCTCCGCACCGGGCAGGTGATGATCGGTCACGAGCACGGGTATGCCGAGCGCCCGCGCGGCCGCAACGCCCGCGAGGCTCGAGATGCCATTGTCGACGGTCACGATCAGCGAAGGATTGCGCGACGCCGCCAGCGCCACGATCTCCGGGGTGAGCCCGTAGCCGAATTGGAACCGGTTCGGCACCAGAAAATCGACGTGCTCGAAGCGCAAGGCCTTGAGGCCGCGGATCATGAGCGCCGTACTGGTCGCGCCGTCGGCATCGAAGTCGCCGACGACCAGCACGCGGCCGGTGCGGTGATCCGCGAGCAGGCGGGCTGCGGCGTCGGCGGCGGGCAAGGAGCCGACCGGCAGCAGCCGGCTCAGAGAGAGGTCGAGATCGTCGTCGGAGGACAGTCCGCGCGCCGCGTACACCCGCTGCAGCACCGGATGCACCTGCATGGTGAACCGGCTGCCGGCGACCAACGGCCGCCGCTCGATCCGCGATGCGCTCAAGCGCAGGGCCCTAAGACACGCCGCGCTCTCACGTGAAATGCTCCCACCACGGGCGCGGGCGGCGCCAGAAGCGGCGCAAGCCCCGGCCGGTCAGGCGGAAGCTACGTTGGCCCGCCGAGAGCCGGAGCTCGGCGACGCGGCCGGCCTCGAGCGCCGCGAGCGTCGGCTCGAGCCAGCACGCGTCGAGCTCGCGCCACGCCGCGCCTCCCGGCTGCGCGGCGACCGCCATGACCGCGGCGTCCCCGCGAGCCGCCGTGGCCGAAACCTGAAAGGCATCGAACAGCGGGTCATCGCCCGCGGCCGAGCCGTGGGTCGGCGGCAGGGACTCGAGTTGCGGGCCGCCGCCCCACAGCCACAGGCCGCTCACGACCGGCAGCCCGGCGGCCGTGCGCCTGCGATTCACCTCGTGCTCGTACAACCACATCTCCATTTCGCTCATGAGCCGCCGCAGGGGCGCGCCGTCGCGTCCCGACGGCAGGAATTCCTGAATGTGCCGCCCTGCCGCGCTCTGCGGATCGCACGTCGTGCCGACGATCTCGCGGTTATGCATGCAGAAGAGCCGTCCGGAAGGCGCCGCGGCCAGCCGGGTCTCGCCGTCGCCGAGGACGCGCCCGAAATCCGCCGCAAGCGCCGTCGCCTCTTCCGGCGCCACCGCGAGGATACCGGTATCCGCGAGCCGCACGTTGCTCATCTCCGCGAGGTATTCGACCGGCGTCGCGAGGAGCACGGTCCCGGCACGCGCGGCCCCGCTCACTCGCGTGCCCGGCAGCCCGGTCGCGCCCGCGGCGGCCGGGCGGATCCCCATGCGTGCCTGCTCGGCCCACCAGGCGCACGGTGCGACGCCCGGCATGGGCGCGCCGTCCGCAGCAATCACCTCGAAGGCGTCGCGGCGCCAGTCGCGCGTCAAGGCGGCCGGCTCCGCGCGCGCCAGCAGCCGCTCGATCAGGACGGAGCGACGCCGCTCGCGGGACTCGTTGAGGCCGAAGCGCAAATAGCGAGCGGAGGCGATCTGCGGCATGGATTTTGAGTATCTTAAGGGCATGCGCCTCGACCGAGACTCAAGTTCCGCCGCTCATTTGATCCGAGCTTACCGCCAAGGGGAGATCCAGATCGACGATGCGGTGTTTCGCGAGACGGTGATCGTCAGCGCGTCCATGATCGAGACCGCGCGCGAGATCCAAAGCAACGCGGACCTCTCGAACCCGGCGGTCGCCGGGCCCCTCGCCCTGCGCATGCGTGCGCTCGAGCCGGAGCTCGTGTTGATCGGAACGGGGCCGCGCCAGGTGTTCCCGCCGGCGGAGTTTCGCGCTCAATTCCTCAAGGCGAACATCGGCATCGAAGTGATGGACTCGGGTGCGGCGTGCCGCACGTTCAACGTCTTGGTGGGAGAGCGGCGCCGCGTGGTGGCGCTGTTGATGACGTGAGAGAAAATGGCAGGGCGCTTACGGAAAACACGATTAATACGGTATCGAGAATTATTGTTCTTCTTCTTGATCTTCTTACTCTTTTTTCCCTCTGAACCCGTGTAAGCCTACGGCGCCCCGCAAATGGACTTTCCCGATCAGCGCACAGTTAAGCATACGTAATGAATCGCTGCAAGATGATCTCGTAAGTCGTTGCAAATTGTTAAATCATTAGATATCAATAGCTTAAGATAACTTCTTAAACGACATCTGCGAGCGGGGGCGCTCACAGAAATGCTCTCAAGGTTGGGTTCCGGACACGAGCGGCACGAAGCTCACGAGGCCCAGCGACTCGCGCTCGAGGCGCGTCTCGGTCTTGGTGTAGCGGTAGAGCTCCTGACGCCCTTCGGTTCCGACCGGTGCGATCAACCGGCCGCCGACGGCGAGCTGATCGAGCAGGGCCGGCGGCACCGAGTGCGGCGCCGCCGTCAACAGGATGCCGTCATACGGCGCGTGCGACGGCCACCCGACGTTTCCGTCTTCATGGCGGAAGCTGACGTTGCGGATGCGCAGCTCGCGCAGAGCGCGCCGCGCACGCCCGACGAAGCTGGCGATCCGCTCGATGGTGTAGATCTTCTCGACCAGCGGGGCGAGCACGGCGGTCTGATAGCCGCAGCCGGTGCCGATCTCGAGGACGGCCCGCACCGGACCGCCCCGCAGCAGCGCCTCGGTCATGCGCGCAACGACGTAGGGTTGTGAAATGGTTTGTCCGAATCCAATGGGCAGCGCCGTGTCCTCATAGGCGCGGCTTGCCAGCGCCTCATCCATGAAAAGATGGCGGGGCACGGTGCGTATCCGGTCGAGCACCTGGGGGTTCTTGATGCCCTGCTCCTGCAGGCGCTGCACCAGCCGCTCGCGCGTGCGGGCCGAGGTCATGCCGATGCCGTTGAGACGCGGCGGCTCCATGTAGCTACTCACGCTCCAGCCACCGCTTGAGATCCGGCAACGCCGCATGGCGGGTCAGGTCGATCTGCAAGGGCGTCACGGAAGCGAACCCCTGAGCGACCGCATGAAAGTCGGTTCCCGGACCCGCGTCCTGCCCGGCTCCGGCGTTGCCGACCCAGTAGACATTCCGGCCGCGTGGATCCTTGGCCTTGACGATGGGCTTGCTGCGGTGACGGCTGCCGAGCCGGGTTACCTGGATGCCGCGCATCGCGCCATCCGGGAGATCCGGCACGTTCACGTTCAGGATCACGGGGCCCGCCTCCGGCCCCTGCAGCCGCTCGCGGGTCATGCGGCGGATCAATTGCGCCGCGACGCGCGCCGCCGACGCGAAATTCCGCGGGCTGCCCGGCTCGACGCAGAGCGAGACCGCGATCGAGGGCAGACCGAGGAAGCGGCCCTCGACCGCGGCGGCGACGGTGCCCGAGTACAGGGTGTCATCGCCCAGATTCGCGCCGTCGTTGACGCCGGAAACGACGATGTCGTGCTCGAAATCGAACAGCCCCGAGATCGCGAGGTGCACGCAATCCGTGGGCGTGCCGTTGACGTAGTAGGCCTCCTTGTCGTAGCGGGCCGCCCGCACCGGCACATCCAGGGTGAGTGAGTTGCTGGCGCCGCTGCGATTGCGATCCGGCGCGACGATGGTCACCGATCCCAGCGGCTTCAAGGCCTCCCCGAGCGCGATCAGGCCCTCGGCGCGGTATCCGTCGTCGTTGGAAAGGAGAATCTTCACGAGATTTGACAACCTACCCCACACTGGCGGGGGTCGCGGTGCGGACTATACTGTAAGCCTCAATAGCTTAGTAGCGATCCAACGACGCATGGCCAAACGACGACCCGCCGCCGCGCCGGCCGCGCACGACGAGGACTCTCGCGCCTTCCGCGCCGCGGTTCGCGACGTGACGCCGCTTCCCGCGGTGTCCCTGGAGCACCTCGTGAAGCCGAAGCCGCGCCGCGATTCGAGGCGGCTTGCGGCGGCGGCGGCCCTTCTCGACCCACCCGGTATCGATGCCCACGCGCACGGCGGTCCGCGCGAAACCGGCCGCGACGCAGGCGAGGTCACACGGGAAGGCGCGTTGTCCTATCAGCGGCCGGGCGTCGCAGCCGCGGTCGTCCGGCGGCTGCGGCGCGGGCTCATTCCCGTCGAGAATGAGCTCGATCTGCACGGCGACACGGAATCCGCTGCGCGAGACCGTCTGGCTCTGTTCCTGGCGGAGAGCCGCGATGCCGGGCTGCGCTGCGTCCGTATCATTCACGGCAAGGGCTATCGCTCCGGCGCCCGGGGACCGGTGCTGAAGAGCGCCGTCAATGCCTGGCTGCGCCGGCACCTCGATGTGATCGCATTCGTTTCGGCGCGGCCGATCGACGGCGGGACCGGCGCCCTGTACGTCCTGTTGCGGCGATGAGTTTGCGCGCCACGACGCGCGAGTGAGACAGTGAGACCATGACTTCGATTCGATCCGCCATTGCGTTTTCCGTCATCCTCGCAGCGGCCGTCGCCGCCGCTGCGCCCGGCGCCGAACCCGCCGCCTCCCCGGTCAACACGCCCGCGAGCGGGCTCGACGCGGTACACCGCTTCGATCTCGTGACGGCGGGCGAGGCGGCGGACTGGAACAAGCCGCGCCCGGAACAGCCCGCGGGCCTCAACACGCGGGATCTCGGCGAGGACGTGGTCAATTGCCACTCGCCGTCGGACAACCAGGCCGACAATCCGCAGATTCGCATCATCTCGCCCCCGCTCGGACGGCCCTTGAGCGATCCGCTCGACATCGACGTTCAATTCGTGCCGACCAGCAGCGCGCCGATTCGGCCCGAGAGCTTCCGGGTCTGCTACGTCGGCTTCGTCACCATGGATATCACCCGCCGGATCACCGACCACGTGACGGTGACCGAGCACGGCGTGCGCGTGAGCGGTGCCCAGCTTCCGCAAGGCCATCATCACCTGCTGCTGCTCATCGCCGATCAGCGCGGCCGCGTCGGGCGGCGCGACGCGGTGCTCGATATCGAGTGACCGGCACGCCGCCCGCGTTGATCCTGCTGCCGGGTCTCGACGGCACCGGCAAGCTCTACGTCGAATTCCTGGCGCAGCTCGGCCCCCGCTTCGAGGCACGCCTCATCGCCTACCCCAAGACGACCCCGCTGGGCTACGACGAGCTCGAGCTGCTGGTGCGCGCCGCGCTGCCGCGCGATCGAGCGTACGTTCTCTGCGGCGAGTCCTTTTCCGGGCCTCTGGCCATCCGCATCGCCGCGAGCAAGCAGCCGCTGCTGGCCGGACTGATCCTCTGCGCCACCTTTGCGCGCAATCCGTTTCCCAAGCTCGGCTGGGCCCGTCCGCTCGCGCCGTATCTGCCGTTGAAGGTGCTGCCGCGCTGGATTCGCGCGCCGCTGATGTGGGGATCCCTCTCCCCGGCTCGCGCGCCGGCGGGGCTCGAGCGCGCGGTGGCGGGCGTCTCCGCCGCCGTCCTCAGGCGGCGCATCGCCGAGCTCCTCGAGGTGGACGAGAGCGCCGCTCTCGGGCGGATCGCAGCGCGCACCCTGGTGCTCCGAGCCGTCCGCGACCGGGTGATCTCGAGGGCGGCGACGCGCCTCATGCTCGAGGGCCTGCCGAACGCAGACAGCGCGGACATCGACGGGCCTCACCTCCTGCTGCAGACGCGGCCGGCGCAATGCGCCGCGGCGGTGGGCGAATTCCTGCAATCGCTCGCCGCGGCGGCAACCGCCGATTCAGTCGTCGCCGTCGTCGACCAGTGAGGGCGAATCGCCCTCGCGCAGATTGCAGAGCTCGCGCAGCACCGCGGTCGCGAACTGTCCGCGCGCGAGCGAGAAGCTCAGGTCGAGCGCATCCTCGTCCCACGACCAGGCGAGCTCGCGGACCGCGCAACGCAAGGCGCGGCGCTCCTGCGCGAGACCCTGCGAGGCCAGCAATCCGGTGACCTCGGGCAGCGCCCGTGCAATCTCGAGCTCGTGCGCCAATGCCTCGCCCTGCGTGCGCGGCTCGCCGCGCCCCCACAAGGGTCCCGAAGGGTGAATGTCGAGCTCGCTCAGCCGCCGCTCCATCTCGGCGTCGACCGCGCTCACCGCGAAATGGCTGCCGCTGCCATCCAGGCTCGCGATGTCGCCGGGCTGGAGCCGTGCCCAATCCCCCGCCTCCACCCGGCGCCCGAGCAACGCGTTGAAGACCAGCGAGCGAGCGGCCGACAGCACGAAGCCGTGCGCGGACCGCCCGCGCGGCGCGGCGCCGCCGCGTGCCCAGTCCGCGACGCGATCGAGGTTGGCGCCGTGGCGGCCGAAGCGCTGCGTGCCGAAGTAGCTCGGCACGCCCTCGCGGCGAATGATCTCGAGGCGGGCCTCCAGCGCCCGGCGCCATCCGGCCGCTTCACGCGATCCTGCCGGCTCGCTCGATCCCGCCGCCTCAGGCGGTCGCGCCGCCTCACGCGTTCCCGCCGTCCCGCTCGATCCGACAGGCGCGGCCGGCCCGGCGATGTCGCGCAGCCGGATGCGAAAGCGGTTGCCGGACAGTGCGCCGCGCTTGAGCTTGCGCCCGTTGGCGCGGACGTCGAGCACACGAAATTCCGGGCTCGAGATCGCAAGCCAATCCGCGGCGACGCTCGCCCCGCGCGGAACGCTGAACCATTGCACCGCCACGGCATGCCGGTCCTTGAGGCCCGCGAAGCCGACGTCCCGCGGGTCGGCGCGCCCGCGCCGCGCGATCTCCGAGGCCACCCAGTGCGTATTGGCGCCGCGCTTCTCCACCTGAAGCAGCCAGTGCGGGCCGTCGCCGGAGGGCTCGAACGACAGACGCTCCTCGACGAGGAAGTCTTCCGCCGCCGCCTTGAGCGTCGCCGTTGCCGGTGGCGCGGCGCCCACGCGAGGCGGCTCGAGCGCCGCGCGTCGCCACTCCGCCGGACATCCCGGGGTCATCAGACGCCGAGCAACACCGACGCGAACGCGGCGAGACCGTCGCCCCGGCCGATGAAGCCCAGACGCTCGGTGGTGGTGGCCTTGATGTTGATCTGCTGAACCGACACGCCGAGATCCTCGGCGAGGTTGCGCGCCATCGCCGCCCGGTGCGCGCCGATGCGCGGTGCCTCGGCCACCACGGTCACGTCGGCGTTCATGAGCTTGACGCCCGCCGCGGCGATCTTCTCGGCCACGACCTTGAGAAAGGTGCGGCTGTCCGCGCCGCGGTAGCGGGCATCGGTGTCGGGAAAATGCTGGCCGATGTCGCCCTCGCCGAGCGCACCGAGAATGGCGTCGCACAAAGCGTGGATGACCACGTCGCCGTCCGAATGCGCCACGACGCCACGGACGTGCGCGATGCGCACGCCGGCGAGCACGACATGATCGCCCTCGCCGAACCCGTGAACGTCGAAGCCCTGTCCGACTCGCATGGGAGTCTCCTCCATGGTTTTGAGGATGTTCTCGGCCGAGATCAGATCTTCCGGCCGCGTGACCTTCACGTTGAATGCCGAGCCCGCCACCAGCGCCGGCCGTCCGCCGCGGCGCTCGATCGCCTGCGCTTCGTCGGTGACGGTGACGCCGGCGCCGGCCGCCTCACGAAGGGCGGCGCGCAGCTCGTCCAGCACGAATACCTGCGGAGTCAGCGCGCGCCAGAGGCCCTCGCGATCGACGGTCGCGACGCCCGCGGAGGTCTCGCGCTTGATGGTGTCCACCAGCGGCGCCGCGAGCACCGCGCCGCTCTCCTGCGTCTGCAACGCGTCGAGCAAGCGCCCGAGATCCGCGGCGCTCAAGCACGGGCGCGCCGCATCGTGCACCAGCACCCAATCGTGCGGATCGGCATGGGCGGCGAGAAACTTGAGGCCCTCGAGCACCGTGTCCTGCCGCGTCGCCCCGCCGAGCGTGGCATGGAGCTTCGCCGACTTGAGACGCGAAGCCACCGACACCCAGTGCGAGTCGTCCGGAGCGAGCGCGACGACGACCGCGTGAATGCGCGGCTCCGCCAGCAGGGCGCGCAGCGACCACTCGATGACCGTGGCTCCGCGCAGCGCGGCGTATTGCTTGGGTTGCGAGAGCGTCCGCGTCGTTGCGTGCGCGGGCAACGTTGCGTGCGCGGGCAACGTTGCGGGAACGGGCGACGGTGCCGGAACGGGCAATGCCGGCCGCGACGATTCGAAACGCGCGCCGCGGCCCGCCGCGGGCACGATCGCCCAGACGCGACGCTCTCGGGAGGGGGTCATTCCGCGGCGCGCGCGGTGATCGGGGTCGTAGGCGCGCCCGGCATGGGCGTCGCCGCGGTCACGACTTGATAGAAAGTCTCGCTGTTGCCGACCATGCCGAGCTCGCTGCGGGCGCGCTCCTCGAGCGCGGTGTTTCCCACTTTGAGATCGGACACTTCCGCGATCAGCTGACGATTGCGCTCAGCTTGCTCGTGATTGGCGGCGGCCTGCGCCGCAACGGCGGATTGCAAACGGGTGACTTCTCGCAGGCCATGATCGGAGAGCCACAGGCGGTACTGGAGCAAAACCAGTGCCAACCCCAAGGCTAGAGCGAGAGTCCTCATGGGGGTGGAAGCTTAGCATGAACTCTGGCTTGTATCCTATTGATTCAGATCTGAACCGACAGCGCCTTCCTCCCTGCATACCCCGCCTTCGCCCCCAGCTCCCCTTCTATCCTCAGGAGCTGGTTGTACTTGGCGACCCGATCCGACCGCGACATCGACCCGGTCTTGATCTGCGTCGCGGTGGTGCCGGCGGCGATGTCGGCGATGGTGGCGTCCTCGGTCTCTCCGGACCGGTGCGAGACCACGGCGGCGTACTTGGCCCCGGCGGCCATGTCGATCGCTGCCAGCGTCTCGGTGAGCGTACCGATCTGGTTCGGCTTGATGAGAATGGCGTTCGCGATCTGCTTGGCGATACCTTCGGCGAAGATCTTGGTGTTGGTGACGAAGAGGTCGTCGCCGACGAGCTGCACCCTCGCGCCGAGCTTGCGGGTGAGGATCGACCAGCCGTCCCAATCGCCTTCGCTCATGCCGTCCTCGATGGTCACGATCGGATACTTCGCGACCAGGCCCGCGAGGTAGTCGGCGAACTCGGCCGGGCTGAATCTTCGCCCCTCCGACTCGAGCTCGTACACGCCGTCCTTGTAGAACTCGGTGCTGGCCACGTCGAGGCCGAGATACACATCGTGACCGGCGCGGTAGCCGGCCTTGTCGATGGCCTCGAGAATGACGGCGAGCGCCGCCTCATTGGACGGCAGATCCGGCGCGAAGCCGCCCTCGTCGCCCACAGCCGTGTTGAGGCCCTTGGCGTGCAGGACCTTCTTGAGCGCGTGGAACACCTCGGCCCCGTAACGGACGGCCTCCGAGAAGGTCGGCGCGCCGATGGGAAGGATCATGAACTCCTGGATGTCGACGCTGTTGTCGGCGTGCGCCCCGCCGTTGATGATGTTCATCATCGGCACGGGCAAGGTGAGATCGCCGGAACCCGCCAGATGACGGTACAGCGGCAGGCCGCGATCGCGCGCGGCGGCGTGCGCGGCGGCCAGGGAGACCGCGAGCAGCGCATTCGCGCCGAGGTTCGATTTGAAGTCCGTGCCGTCGAGCTTCAGCATGCGCTCGTCCAGCCCGCGCTGATCCTGCGCGTCGTAGTTGAGCAATGCCCCGCGCAGCACGCCGTTGACGTTGGCCACCGCCTTGAGCACGCCCTTGCCCCCGTAGCGCCCGGCATCGCCGTCCCGCAGCTCCATGGCCTCACGCGAGCCCGTCGAGGCACCGGAGGGAACGGCGGCACGTCCGCTCGTTCCGGAATGCAGCACCACCTCCGCCTCCACGGTCGGGTTGCCGCGCGAATCGATGATCTGGCGGCCGCGAATGTCGACGATACGGCTCATGACAGGGGTTCCTTCACAGCAGGGATTCTTCGAAAGGCCGCTTCTTGACGGCCTGGTCCAGCTCCTTGAGCGTCGCCAGCAGCGCCGCCATGCGGCCGAGGGGCCACGCATTCGGACCATCCGAGAGCGCCTTGGCCGGGTCCGGGTGCGTCTCCATGAACAGGCCCGCGATCCCGGCGGCGACTGCGGCGCGCGCGAGCACCGGAATGAACTCGCGCTGGCCGCCCGAAGCGTCGCCCTTGCCGCCGGGGAGCTGCACCGAGTGGGTGGCATCGAACACCACCGGGCAGCCGGTCGAGCGCATGACGGCGAGCGAGCGCATGTCGCTGACCAGGTTGTTGTAGCCGAAGGAGAAGCCGCGCTCGCACACCATGATCTCCCCGTTGCCGGTGGAGCGCGCCTTGTCGACCACGTTCTGCATCTCCCACGGGGAGAGGAACTGGCCCTTCTTGATGTTGACGGGCTTGCCCTGCGAGCACACGCCGACGATGAAATTCGTCTGGCGGCAGAGGAACGCGGGGGTCTGCAGGACATCGACCACGGCGGCCACCTCGCCGAGCGGCGAGTCTTCGTGCACGTCGGTGAGCACGGGGACGCCGATCTGCTCGCGTACCCTGGCGAGCGCCTTCAGGCCCGCTTCCAGCCCGTGCCCGCGAAAGCTCGCGCGCGAGGAGCGGTTGGCCTTGTCGTAGGAGGCCTTGAACACGAACGGAATGCCGAGCGCGCCGGTCATCTCCTTGAGGCGGCCGGCCACGTCGAGCACCAGGCTCTCGCTCTCGACCACGCAGGGACCCGCGATCAAAAAGAACGGACGATCGAGACCGACCTCGACGGAGGCCAGCTTCATGCCGTTCGCGGGGCTCATGCGGTCGCGCGCTTCGGGTTGAGCGCCGCGCGATATTCGCGCGCGGCGCGCACGAATCCCGTGAACAGGGGATGCCCGTCGCGCGGCGTGGAAGTGAACTCCGGATGGAACTGGCTGGCCACGAACCAGGGATGCGAGCCGAGCTCGACGAATTCGACCAGCCCGTCGCCGGAGAAGCCCGAGAAGGTCATGCCCGCGGCGCTGAGCTCCTCGAGATAGTGGTTGTTGAACTCGTAGCGATGGCGGTGGCGCTCGAAGATCGAGTCCTTGCCGTAGATCGCGTGAGCGAGCGTGCCCTTGACGAGCTTCGCCTCCTGGGCCCCCAGCCGCATGGTGCCGCCGAGATCGGAGCGCTCGTTGCGCACCTGCTGGCCGCGCTCGAGATCCTGCCACTCGGTGATCAACGCGATCACCGGATGGTGGGTCGCGCGGTCGAACTCGGTGCTGTTGGCCCCCTTCAAGGCCAGCACGTTGCGGGCGAACTCGATGATGGCGAGCTGCATGCCGAGACAGATGCCGAGGTACGGAATGCGGTTCTCGCGGGCGAAGCGGATCGCCTGGATCTTGCCCTCGATGCCGCGGTCGCCGAAGCCGCCGGGAACCAGGATGGCGTCCATGCGCTCGAGCGAGCTCGCGCCCATGCGCTCGATGTCCTGCGACTCGAAGTAATGAATGTTCACGCGGGTCCTGGTCTTGATCCCGCCGTGCATCAACGCCTCGTTCAAGGAGATGTACGAGTCGCGGATCTGCACGTACTTGCCGACCATGCCGATGTCCACCACCGCCTCCGGGCTCTGCTTCGCGGCCACCACGGCGCGCCACTCGGGCAGGTCGGTCGGCGGTGCATCGAGGCGCAGCTTGTCGACGACGATGTCGTCCAGGCCCTCCTCGTGCAGCAGCATCGGAATCTTGTAGATGTCGTCCGCGTCGACGCCGGAGATGACCGCGCGCTCCTCGACGTTGGTGAACAGCGCGATCTTGCGGCGCTGCTCGTCGGGCAGGGAGTGCGCACAGCGGCACAGGAGGATGTCCGGCTGGATGCCGATGCCGCGCAGCTCCTTGACCGAGTGCTGCGTCGGCTTGGTCTTGATCTCGCCCGAGCCCCCCACGATGGGCACCAGGGTCAGGTGCATGTACAGCACCCGGTTGCGCCCGAGCTCGACGCCCATCTGCCGAATCGCCTCGAGGAACGGCAGCGATTCGATGTCGCCGACGGTGCCCCCGATCTCCACCATGCAGACGTCGGCATCGGCGGCGCCCATGCGGATGCGGTACTTGATCTCATCGGTGATGTGCGGGATCACCTGCACAGTGGCGCCGAGATAGTCGCCTCGCCGCTCCTTGGCGATCACCCGCTCGTAGATGCGGCCGGTGGTGAAATTGCTGTTGCGGCCCGCGGTCATGCGCACGAAGCGCTCGTAATGGCCGAGGTCCAGGTCCGTCTCGGTGCCGTCCGCGGTGACGAACACCTCGCCGTGCTGGAACGGGCTCATGGTGCCCGGATCCACGTTGATGTAGGGATCCAGCTTCACCATGCTCACTTTGAGCCCGCGAGCCTCGAGAATCGCGCCGAGGGACGCCGATGCGATGCCCTTCCCGAGGGAGGAAACGACGCCGCCGGTGACGAATACGAATCGGGTCATGTGGCCACCGCCGATAAAAAAAGTAAGCCTTCACGCCAACGAAGCGTGAAAACGATTGCTTACAGGGAATCGATCAATTCGACGGGAATTCAGGTTAGCAGAACGGGAGCCGCGCGACAATCGTTACCGGAACACCCTACAAAGCGCCCGCAGGTCCGCTGCGCTCCGCCGCCGCCGCATCATCGCCCGCCTGCGCGCGGCCGCCGTGACGCCGGGCGCCCCCTCAGATCACCACCGGCCCGCGCTCCCACACCACGGCGAGTCCCGGCTGGTCCGGGACTGCGGCGTGGCGCCCGTCCGCCCAGAGATCCGCGACCGCGATGAGGCTCTCGCCCGCGAATATCAGCGGCACGGCGTCGCGCATCCAGGGCAGCACGCCGTAAGACTGGAAGAGATGCTGCACGCTCTGCGTGCGGCCACGCGGGCTCGGCTTCAGCGCCTCGCCGCCCGTGCGCGCGCGCACCACGACGGCGGCGGGCAGGCGCGCACGATCGAGGCCGCCGCGCTGCTCTTGCCAGGAGAGCTCACCGCGCCCCGCACCGAGATCGAGACGGCCGCCGGGCGCCACGGACCAGGCCCGGGCGTCGCCGAGCCGCGGCGGCTCCGCGTCCGTCAGGAACAATCGCTGGCGATAGCGCCGCAAGGCGTTGCCACCCCAGGCGACCACCGGCAGATGATCGTCCCTGGCGCGCAAGATCTGCCGCAGGGCCTCGTGGAGCCTCGCCGTCGACGGCGGCTCGACGCCTGCCTCCGCCAGCCACCAGCGCACCGCATTGATCCGGGCCCCGGGCGAGAGCGAGCGCAGCGCCGGTACGGCGAGCGCGTCGCCGTCGCGGATCCGCGCGACCTCGGCGGCGCCGGCGCGGTCCAGCAGCCGCTGCGCCTCGGCCGCGTGACCCGCCGAGCGCGCAAGCGCCACGCGCGCGCCGGGCCAGCGCTTCTCGATGACCGGCCAGAGCTCGCGGCGCAGATAGCTGCGATCGAAGCGCAGGTCGGCGTTCATCGGGTCCTCGACGAACGCGCCCCGCCCGATGCCCCGGGCCAGTTCCTCCGGCGATACATCGAGCGCCGGCCGCACGTGCCAGCCCCTGCCGAACGGGCGGCAGGCAGGCATGCCGGACATGCCTTTCAAGCCCGCCCCGCGCAGCGCCTGCAGAAGCAGGGTCTCGGCCTGGTCGCGGTCATGATGGGCGGTCAGCAGGCACTCGCCGTTGCGAAGCTCGGCGGCGAGCGCGAGGTACCGCGCGTCGCGCGCGGCGGCCTCGATCGACACGCCGGGCGATGCGTCGACCTCGACCTCGATGATGGTCAACGGCACGCCGAGATTCGCGCAGAGACGGGCGCAGGCGGCCCGAAACTCCGGAGCCGCCGGGCTCAATCCATGGTCGATGTGCACGGCCCGCGTCGACAGGCCGCGAAAGGTGCTGCCCAGGGCGCCGATCGAGCGCAGCAGGCTCACGGAATCCGCGCCGCCGCTCAGTGCCACGACCAGCCCGGTCGTGCCCGCCGGCACGTGCGCCTCGAGCGCCGCACGCAACCGTCCGGACGACAGGCTCATCGGCGTCGCGCGGCGCCGAAATCCTCGTCAGGCATCGCCGAATGCGCCGAAGCCGCGCAGGCGCGCCTGGCGCGCATCGAGCAGCTGGGTGATCGGCATGCTGCGCAGGTCGGCCAGATTCTTGATCATGCTCTGCTTCAGCACCTCGGCCATGGCCTCGGGGTCGCGATGCGCCCCGCCGTGCGGCTCCTTCAGCACCTCATCGACCAGCCCCAGCTTCTTCAGGCGCTCGGCGGTTCCCCCCATGGCGTCCGCGGCGATCTCCTTCTTCTCGGTGCTCTTCCACAGGATCGACGCGCAGCTCTCCGGCGAGATCACGGAGTAGACGCTGAACTGCAGCATGACCAGGCGGTCGCACACGCCGATGGCGAGCGCGCCGCCCGAGCCCCCCTCGCCGATCACCACGCTCAAAATGGGCGTGGCGAGGTGCGACATCTCGTACAGGTTCCGCGCGATGGCCTCGCTCTGCCCGCGCTCCTCGGACCCGATCCCGGGGTAGGCACCCGGCGTGTCGATCAAGGTGATGATGGGCAGGCGGAATCGCTCGGCCATCATCATGAGCCGCAGCGCCTTGCGATAGCCCTCGGGCTTCGGCATGCCGTAGTTGCGCCGGACGCGCTCCTTGGTGTCGCGGCCCTTCTGCTCGCCGATGAGCATGACCGGCATCCCCTCGAGCCGCGCCAGGCCGCCGACGATGGCGAGGTCATCGCCATACATGCGATCCCCGTGCAGCTCGTGCCAATCCGTGAAGGCCATGGACACGTAATCCAGCGTATAAGGCCGCTGAGGATGTCGCGCTAACTGGGTGATTTGCCAAGGAGAAAGATTGGCGAAAATGCTGTTGGTCAGTGCCCGGCTCTTCGACTGCAGCCGCTTGATCTCCTCGTTGATATTGACGCTCGAATCGGCGCCCAGGAACTTGAGCTCCTCGATCTTTGCCTCGAGCTCCGCGATCGGTTGCTCGAACTCCAGAAAATTCATCGCCATGAGGACGTTTCCTCGCCACGGACATCACTGCGCGGACCATACACCAAATACCACCCTTCGCGCCCGACCAACGTGGACAGCTTGTCCAGAAGCTCCCGGGTGGGTCGCACGGACCAGGAGTCCGCCAGATTGACACGGCCCGAGTATCCGGGTCGATGCACCGAGATGCTGACGCCGCACGGCCCGCGCAGGTAGGGCTTCAAGGTCTGCTCGAAACGGTTGAGACCCTGCGGTCCGTCGAACTCCGCCGGCCACTTGAGCCAGAGCCGCCGGGCGAAGCGCTCGCGCGCGCGGTCGATGTCCATGAGCGATTTGGCCTGCAATCGCCACGCCTCGATGAAATCGTCGAAGCGCAGCATGCCGTCGATGATCAGGATCGCATCCTTGACGATGATGTCGCGGTGCTTCTGAAAGATCTCCTCGAACAGGCTCACTTCGAGCCGCGCGGTTCGATCGTCGAGGATCAGCGTGACGCGGTTCGGACGGCGGCGGATCTCCAGCACCAATCCGGCCACGGTCGCGAGCTTGCCCTGCGACCAGCTGCGCCCGCCCTCGACGACGGGCGGCCTGGGGCCCCCGACATCGGCGAGCCGCGACGCGCCGAGGAGCTTCAGGTCGGGCTCGTACGGGGTGATCGGGTGGCCGCTCAGGAACAGCCCCAGGGTCTCGCGCTCGCCCGCGAGCCGCTGCGCCTCGCTCCACTCGGCGATCACACCCGACGCCGCCGGCCCGCGGGGCTCCGCCGCAAGGCCGAACAGATCGTCCTGGCCGACGCTCAAGGCGCGCGAGTTCTGCTCGCCCAGATGCATGGACTTGTCGAGGTCCGCGCTCAGGGTGGCGCGGTTGGCCCCGATTCCATCGAGGCTGCCCGAGCGAATGAGGGCCTCGAACACGCGGCGATTGACCCGCTGCAGATCGATGCGGCGGCACAGATCCGGCAGGCTCTCGAACGCCCCCCGGGCCGCGCGCTCCTGGATGATGGCATCGACCGCGGAGGCGCCCACGCCCTTGATCGCGCCCATGCCATAACGGATGCTCATCGGCCCCGAGACCTTGAAGGCATACACCGACTCGTTCACGTCCGGGGGCTCCACCTCCAGACCCATGCCCGTGCATTCGTCGATCAAGGTCACGATCTTGTCGGTCTTGTCCATGTCCGCCGACAGTACCGCCGCCATGAACGAGGCCGGATAGTGAGCCTTGAGCCAGGCGGTCTGATAGGACAGCAGCGCGTACGCGGCGGAATGCGACTTGTTGAAGCCGTAGCCCGCAAACTTCTCCATCAGATCGAAGATATGGGTCGCCTGGGATTCGTTCACGCCGCGCGCGACCGCGCCGGAAACGAACACCGTGCGCTGCTTCGCCATCTCCTCCGGCTTCTTCTTGCCCATGGCCCGCCGCAGGAGGTCGGCGCCGCCCAAGGTGTACCCGGCGAGGATCTGCGCGATCTGCATGACCTGCTCCTGGTACAGGATCACGCCGTAGGTCGCCGCGAGCGCGGGCTTCAGGTCGGGATGCAGATAGTCGATGGTCGCGCCGCTGGTGTCGTGCTTGCGGGCGATGAAATCGTCCACCATGCCGGACTGCAGCGGGCCCGGCCTGAAGAGCGCGACCAGCGCGACGATGTCGCCGAAGCGGTCGGGCTGCAGCCGGCGGATCAGATCCTTCATGCCGCGCGATTCGAGCTGGAAGACCGCGGTGGTCTTGGTGGTCTTCAGGAGCGCATAGGTCGCCGCATCGTCCATGGGCAACGCGCTCATCTCGAGCGGCACCTCGCCGGCGGCGGCGCGCTTTGCATTGATGTCGCGGACCGCCCAGTCGATGATGGTGAGCGTGCGCAGGCCGAGGAAGTCGAACTTGACCAGGCCGGCCGCCTCGACATCGTCCTTGTCGAACTGGGTGACCGTGGTGGCCGATCCCTCTTCGCAATAGAGCGGCGTGAAATCCGTGAGCACCGAGGGCGCGATCACCACGCCTCCGGCGTGCGTGCCGGCATTGCGGGCCAGGCCCTCGAGGCTGCGCGCGAGATCGATCAGCTCGCGCACCTCGGCGTCGCCCTCGTAGAGCCGCCTCAGCTCCTCTTCCTGCTCGAGCGCCTTGTCGAGCGTCATGCCGATCTCGAACGGAATGAGCTTGGCGATCTTGTCGACGTAGCCGTAGTTGTGGCCGAGCACGCGGCCCACGTCGCGTACCACCGCCTTGGCCGCCAGAGTCCCGTAGGTGATGATCTGCGAGACGCGCTCGCGGCCATACTTGTTGGCCACGTAGTCGATCACGCGGTCGCGCCCTTCCATGCAGAAGTCGACGTCGAAGTCCGGCATGGACACGCGCTCGGGATTCAGGAACCGCTCGAACAGGAGATCGTGCTCGATGGGGTCCAGGTCGGTGATGCCGAGCACGTAGGCCACGAGCGAGCCGGCGCCCGAGCCGCGGCCCGGCCCCACCGGGACGCCGTTCTCGCGGGCCCAGCGGATGAAGTCCGCCACGATCAAAAAGTACCCCGCGAATCCCATGGAGCAGATCACGCCGAGCTCGAGGTCGAGCCGGGCGCGATAGCCCTCCCGCGACCCGACGCCGCGCACGCCGAGACCGTGCACCGCCTCCGCCTGCAGGAACTCATCGGTGGTTTGATTCTCGGGCACCGGATAGGCCGGCAGCATGGAGCTGCCGAGGCGGATCTCGAGCGAGCAGCGCTTGGCGATCTCCACGCTGTTGTCGAGGAGCTCGGGCACGTCCTCGAAGAGCGCGGCCATCTCGGCCGGCGACTTCAGGTATTGCTCCTCCGAGTAGCGCCGCGGCCGGCTGGCATCCGCGAGCAGCGCGCCGTCGTGGATGCATACCCGTGCCTCGTGCGCCTCGAAATCGGCCCGGGTCAGGAACCGTACGTCGTTGGTGGCGACCGCCGGAACACCGCGCTCGGCCGCCATGTCCATCGCGGCGTCCGCGTAGGCCTCCTCGCCGGCGCGCGCGGTGCGGTGCACCTCGACGTAGAAGCGATCGCCGCAGAGCTCCCGCCAGGCATCGAGGCACCGGATCGCCTCATCCTCGCGGCCGCGCGCCAGCGCGCGCCCGATGTCGCCTTCCATGCCGCCGGACAGCACGATCAGGCCCTCGAGCGCGTCGCGCCGCAGCCAGGCCCTCTCGAGCAGGGGCCCGCCGCGCTGCTGACCTTCGAGGTAGGAGCGCGTCACGAGCTCGGTCAGCCGCCGGTAACCGGCGAGGTTCTGGCAGAGGAACACCGCCCGCGACGGCGGCATGCGCTCGCCCGTCTCGCGAATCAGCGCGTCCACGCCGATCAACGGCTTGACTCCCGCGGCGAGCGCCTCCTTGAAGAACTTGACCATCGCGAACAGGTTGCTCTGATCCGTGAGGCCGACCGCGGGCATTCCCGCCGCCGCGACGGCCGCCATGAGCTCGGGCACGCGCACGACCCCGTCCACCAAGGAGTACTCGGTGTGCAGGCGCAGGTGAACGAACTGCCTCAAGCGATCGCCTCGATGCGGGCCGATGCGATGAAGGCGACCCTCACGGGCTCGAAGGAGCGCCGGTGCAAGGGACAGGGCCCGTGCCGCTCGAGACAGCGCTGGTGCGCGGGGGTCCCGTACCCCTTGTGATCCTTGAAACCGTATTCGGGATATATCGTATCCATTTGATCCATAAACTCATCCCGCGCAACCTTGGCGAGAATCGATGCGGCGCTGATCGCAGGCTCGCTGACATCGCCGTCGATGATGGCGCGTGCGGTCAGCCGACGGCCCAGCCCGTCCAGCCGGGGGAGTTGGTTACCATCCACCAGCAGATGATCGGGCGTCAAGCTCATGGCGAGGACCGCGCGCCGCATCGCCAGGAAGGTGGCTTGCAGGATGTTGATCGCATCGATCTCCGCCCGGTCCGCCCATCCGATTCCGAAGCAGAGCGCGCGGCGGCGGATGACGCCCGAAAGCTCCAGACGCACCTCGGGGCTCAAGGACTTCGAGTCCGCCACGCCCGGGATCCGGGGACCCGGACGCAAGATGACCGCGGCCGCCACCACGGGACCGGCCAGCGGGCCGCGGCCCGCCTCATCGACGCCTGCGATGTGCCGTCTCACGGCTCGCGCCCCAGCAGCTCGAGGATGGCCCGCGCGGCGCGGGTGCCGGCGTCGCGCTTGAGATCGGCATGAATTCGCGCGAACTCATGCTCGAGGCGACCGCGCCGTTCGGCATCGTCAAGCCACATCAAGAGCTCCGCTCCGATCGACTCGGGGACAATGTCCTCCTGAAAATATTCGCCGACGACGCGTCGATCCGCAAGTAGATTCGGCTGTGCAAAAAACTTGGATTTGACCAGATTCAGGCGCAGCAGCAGCCACGCCGTGACCGCGCCCAGCCGATAGACGACCACCATGGGACGCTTGGACAGCGCGGTCTCGAGCGTGGCCGTTCCCGACGCCACCAGCACGGCGTCGGCCGCGGCCAGCGCCGTCTGGGCCTCGCCGTCGAGCAGGCGGACGCGCAAGTCCGGCGCCCCGGCCGAGAGTGCAGCGGCAAAGATCGCACGGACACCGGCGTTCGCCATGGGCGCGATGAGCTCGATCTCACGCCTCTGACGGCGCAGCCACGCGGCGACCGCCACGAAATCCACGGAGAGCCGCGACACCTCGCCGCGGCGGCTTCCCGGCAGCAGGGCGACGACCTCGGACGCGGGGTCGAGGCCGAGGCGCGCACGCGCCCCTGCCCGGTCCACGGCCATCGGGATCGCATCGGCGAGCGGATGGCCGACGAACTCCGCGCGCATGCCATGCTCGTCGTAGAACCTTTTCTCGAAGGGCAGCAGGCAGAGCACGAGATCGACCGCCTCGCCGATGCTCCGCGCCCGGCCCTGGCGCCAGGCCCACACCTGCGGACTGACGTATTGCACCGTCGGAATCCCGGCGGCGTGCAGGCGCCGGGCGATGCGCAGATTGGAGTCGGGCGCATCGATCCCGACGAACACGTCGGGCCGCGCCTCGAGCATCCGGTCGCCGATGCGCCGGAGCAGCGCGACCAGCCGCGGCAGATGGCGCAGGACCTCGAACAAGCCCATCACCGCCAGCGACTCGGCCGGCTCCCAGACCTCGCAGCCGGCCGCCTGCATCTTGGGACCGGCGACACCGAAGAACCGCGCATCCGGGACCCGCCGCCGCAGGGCGGCGATCAGATCGGCGCCCAGGGTGTCGCCCGATGCCTCGCCCGCCACCAGTCCCACGCGTAAGGTCGAGCGGTGCGTGGATTCGGACATCAGAGGGGCACTAGCGAACGATGCTGCGCTCGCTGCGCTTGATGAAGTCGATGAACGGCTTGAGCTCGGGCTGCGTCGCGGCGGCCTGCTCGAGCTGCTCGAGCGCCTGCGCCAGCTTGAGGCCGGAGCGATACAGCACTCGATACGCACGGCGGATGTTCTGGATCTCGTCGGAGCTGAAGCCGCGGCGCTTCAGGCCCTCCGAGTTGACGCTGTGCGGCTCGGCGGGCTGCCCCACCGCCATCACGTAGGGAGGCACGTCCCGGGTCACCGCGGCGTTGTTGGCGATGAAGCAATGAGCGCCCACCTTGGTGTGCTGGTGCACGGCCGAGAGACCCCCGAGGATCACCCAGTCGCCGATCTCCACGTGGCCGCCGAGCGTCGCCACGTTCGACATCACGATCTTGTCGCCGAGCTGGCAGTCGTGAGCCACGTGCGAGTAGGCCATGAGGAGATTGTCGTTGCCGATCCGCGTCACGCCCTTGTCGTGGACGGTGCCGCGATTCACGGTCACGCTCTCGCGAAACACGTTGCGGTCGCCGATCTCGAGCCGCGTCGGCTCGCCGGCGTATTTCTTGTCCTGGGGCGCATCGCCGAGCGAGGCGAACTGGTAGATCTTGTTGTGCCCGCCGATGCGCGTCGGGCCGTTGATCACGGCGTGGGGGCCGATCCACGTGCCCGGTCCGACGGTGACGTCCGGACCGATGATGGTGTATGCCCCGACCTCCACGTCCGGTGCGAGTTGCGCTTGCGGCGAGACCACCGCACGCGGATCGATCATCCCGCCTCTCCCTTGGGGGGGCCCTTGATCTCGGGCGCGACCATCATCTCGCACGAGGCCACCTCGACCCCGTCGACCTCCGCGACCCCCTCGAACTTCCAGATGCCCTTGAACGCCCGCACGAACTTCACCTTCAGTATCAGCTGGTCGCCGGGCTCGACCGGTTTCCTGAAGCGTGCGCGATCGATGGCCACGAAATAGAAGCGCGACTCGCTGTCGGGAACGACCTTGGCGGTCTTGAAGGCGAGCACGCCCGCGGCCTGCGCCAGCGCCTCGATGATCATCACGCCCGGCATCACGGGGCGGTGCGGAAAATGACCCGGAAAGAACGGCTCGTTCACCGTCACGTTCTTCAAGGCCCGGACATGGTCGCCCTCGACGCATTCCAGCACCCGGTCCACCAGCAGGAAAGGATAGCGATGCGGCAACTGGTGCATGATCGCCTGGATATCCAGTTGTTCCGACGAAGCCATCATCACTCCTTAGTATCCAATCGACGCAGACGCGCCACCATGCGGCGCCACTTGCGCGTCTCGACGGCCGGCATGCCGCTCGAATAGCTGCCGGCCTGCTTGATCGAGGCGCTCACCAGGCTGCACCCCGTCACCACCACATCGTCGGCGATGGTCAGGTGGCCCGCAATGCCGACGGCGCCGCCGATCATGCAGCGGCGCCCGATGGTCGTGCTGCCGGAGATCCCGACACAGCCCGCCACGGCCGTGTGGGCGCCGATGGTCACGTTATGTCCCACCTGGATCTGATTATCCAGCTTGACGCCGTCCTCCACCACCGTATCGTCGATCGCACCCCGATCGATGGTGGTGTTCGCGCCGATCTCGACATCATCGCCGATCCGCACGCTCCCGACCTGCGGCACCTTGGCCCAGGTGCCCGCGTCGGGTGCGAAGCCGAAGCCGTCGGCGCCGACCACCACGCCCGGGTGCACGAGGCAGCGCACGCCGAGCGTAACGTCCGCACAGAGCGTGACGCCGGCCACCAGGCGCGAATCGGCCCCGAGGCGCGCACCCTTCAAGACGAGGCAGCCCGGCCCGAGCCAGGCCCGCTCGCCGATCTCCGCGCCGTCCTCGATCACGCACAAGGGGCCGATGCTCGCCGAGTCCGCCACCGCCGCGCGTGCGGACACCACCGCGCTCGGATGGCGGCCCGGCTCCGGGCCGTCGGACGGATACAGGAGCTGCGCGATGCGCGCATAGGCCAGGTACGGGTTCGCGTCGATCAGCGCCGCCCCGCGGCAGGCATCGACGTGGGCCTCGCTCACCACCACCGCGGTCGCGCGCGAGGTCTCGAGCTGCCTGCGGTAATGCGGATTGGCGAGGAAGCTCAAGGTCCCGGGGCCTGCATTCGCCAGCGTGGCGACCCGATCGATTTTCAGATCGGGATCGCCCCGCAAGCGGAGGCCAAACCGCACCGCCAGTTCCCCTAGGCTGATTTCTCCCTGCACCTCTCGCGCCCTTCGCCGCGCCGCACCGCTCGAGGCGGCGGCGCCGGATGCTTACTTGGTGCCCGGCGGTTTGCTGGGCAGAGCCGCCGGACCCTTCGGGGGCGCGGCGCCGGCCGGTGCCGGAGGCAATGTCGCAGGCTTGCTCGCGAGCACCGCGAGCACGTTGGCGGTGATGTCGAGCGTGCCCTTGGCGTAGAACACGCCCTCGCCCAGGACCAGGTCGAAGCCCTGGGCAGTGGCATAGCCCTGGATCTCCGTCACGAGATAGCGTTGAACCTTGCCGATCTCCTCGTTGCGCCGCGTGGACGCATCATCCTGGAATTCGCCGGCCTTGCGCGAGAACTCCCGCTGCTCGTCCCGGAACACCTTCTCCGTCTTGGTGCGGTCGGCCTCGGACATCACCGCGCCTTCCTTTTGCAGCTTCTCCTCGCGCGCCTTCAGGTCGTTCTGCATGGTGAGCAGCTCGCGGCGTCGTGGCGCGAACTCGCCCTCCAGGCCCTGCATCGCCACCTTGGTTTGCGGAGCGTCCTCCAGCAGCTTCTGGAAATTCACGTACCCGATCTTGATCTCCGCGCTCGCCTGGGCGGACATGAGCAGTCCGCAGAGGCCGACAGCCGCCCAGGAAATGCTGCGATTGAGAAAAGACATAGGGATATTTAAGACCTCGATTGTGCGGTCAGAACGCCTGACCGATGGAGAACTGGAATCTTTCCGTTTCGTCGTTGAATCTCACCGTGTCACCGGGATACGCATTCAAAGGAATGCCGTACGAGAAACGGAACAACCCTAGGGGTGCAAGCCACTGCACCGCAATCCCGGTGGATCGCTTGAGATTATCATAACTGAAGCGGTAATTGACCGGCGTTATGTCATCGACGCCCAGGAAATGTATCTTGTTGCCGGTCTGGAAGACATTGCCCATGTCGTAGAACCAGCTGACCCGCGCCGAGCTCTTCCACTTCTCCGGGACCGGGAAGATCAGCTCCCAGCGCCCCACCGTGCGGAAGTTGCCGCCGTACGGATTGCCGAGCCCGATGTTGTCGCGCGGCCCCAGGCGGCTCTCGCGGTAGCCGCGCACGCTGTCCGGCCCGCCGGCGAAGTAGTTCAGATAGGGCGGCAGGTACGTGGTGCGACCGAGCGCGGAGGCGTAGTCCACCTGCGCGTTGAACGACATCAGCCACTTGCCCCAGATGGGGACGTACTGGAGGTACTGGAAGTTCGTGGCGTAGTAGCGCACCTCGCTCGGCGGGATCGCATAGCGGCCCGAGACGGCCAGGTGCAGTCCGCGATCGGCGAACAGCGCCCTGTTGCGCGCATCGAAGTTCCAGCCCGCAGTCAGCTCATAGGTGTAGAAATCGGTGCCGAACACCGTATACGGCGAGTCGAGCGAGTTGATCAGCCCGTCGCCATTGGTGTCCGCGAGATCGCGCTCGAAGGTGTTGCCGTTCTGCTTGACCCAGTCCACGGCCTGCTGGGCGCTGTAGCCCTGCGAGACCACGATGGTGTTCTTGTTGGCCGAAACGCCCGCCTGCAGGTACTGGTACTCGCTGATGGGGTACGACCACTGCTCGGCGCCGGTGAGCTGCTTGGTCGAGAACGCCGACGAGGCCGCCACGAACTGGGTGATGTCGCGATAGGTGAACGAGCTCGTGCGCGCCACGTTGTCGATGGTGGTGTAGGGGTCGGTGTGCGAGATGACGTAGCTCTTCGAGTACTTGCCGGCGTTGATCTCGACCGCGATGCGATCGCCCGTGCCGAGGAAGTTGCTGTGCACGAAGTTGCCGTTCAGGCTGAACTTCTGCGCCTCGGAGTAGCCGATGCCGCCGCCGAACTGTCCGGGCAGGCCCTCCTTGATGGTGTAGTCGACGTCCACCAGGTCCGCGCTGCCGGCGACCGGCTTGGTCTCGAAATCCACCTTCTCGACGTACGGCAGGCGCTGGATGCGCTCCTTGGAGCGCTCGATCGCCGAGTTCGACAGCCATCCGCCCTCGAGCTGGCGCATCTCGCGCCGCAAGACCTCGTCGTTGATGGCGGTGGTCTGCAGGAAGTTGATGTGGCGTACGTACACCCGGTTGCCGGGCTCGATGAAGAAGGTCAGCGATACGGTTTTCTTCCCGTTGTCCGGCGTCGGCACCGGGTCGATCTTCGCGAAGGCGTAGCCGTCCGCGCCGAGGCGGTAGCTCATCGCCTGCTGCGAGTTCGTGACCGCCTTGCGCGAGAAGATCTCGCCCGGGTGGATCTGCAGCAGGCGCTCGAGCTGGTCCTCCGGCACCACCATGGTGCCGGCGAGCTTGATGTCCGACACCCTGAAAACGTCGCCCTCGCTGACGTTCACGGTGATGTACATGTCGTCCTTCTCGGGCGCGATCGTGACCTGCGTCGAGTCGATCTGGAAGTTGGCGTAGCCGCGATCCATGTAATAGGACCGCAGCTTCTCCAGATCGCCCTGCAGCGACTCGCGCGAGTACCGGTCGTCCTGCTTGTACCAGGACAGCCAGTTCGGCGTCTTCAGCTCGAACGTGTTGAGCACGTCCTTTTCCTTGAACTTGGTGTCGCCGACGATGTTGATCTGCTCGATCTTGGCGCGCTTGCCCTCCTTGATGTCCACCGTGATGTCGACCTTGTTGCCCGGCAGCTCGTTGATCTTGGTGTCGACGCGCACCGCGTACTTGCCGCGGCTGAAGTACTGGTCGGTGAGATATTGCTTCACCTCGTCGAGGACCGAGCGGTCGAAGGTCTTGCCGGTGGCGAGGCCGACGTTGCGCAGGCTCTTCTGCAGGTCCTCGGTCTTGATGTCCTTGTTGCCCTTGATCTCGAATTTCGCGATCGAGGGCCGCTCGACCACCACCACGAGCAGCGTGTTGCCGTCGCGGCGCAGCTCCACGTCCCGGAAGAACCCGGTCGCATACAGGGCACGCATCGCCTCGCCGATGCGCTGGCCGTCCAGGTGATCGCCGATGTTCACCGGCAGGTAGTTGAATACCGTGCCCTCGGAGATGCGCTGCAGTCCCTCGACGCGGATGTCGCCGACAACGAAGGAGTTGTCGGACGGTGCCTGTGCGCGCGCGTCCGATCCCCAGGGCTGGACGGCGAGCGCCACCAGGCAGGTCAAACGCAAATCAAGCCGCACGCGACAACGACCGATTGCAGTGTCGATAGATCATGGTATCCCGCTAATTGAAATGTCTTGAGATGTCGTTATAGAAGGCGAGGCTCATCAGCAGCACGAGAAGCGCGATCCCGACCTGCTGCCCGAAAAGCTGTGCGCGCTCGGACAGCGGTGAGCCCTTCACCGCCTCGACGAGTTGATAGACCACCTGGCCGCCGTCGAGCAGCGGC
>DATAYZ010000011.1:0-42460 GCA_036272295.1 Steroidobacteraceae bacterium | reverse complement strand
CTAGCCGCGGCCTCGAGACCCACCTACGGGTAGCAGTGCCCGCCTAGCTCTTACCCGGAAGGGACGGGACGGTACGCCCGAGCGGAGGTCGAAGGGAACCGGGCCGGGACTCCTTCCTGGCGACCACAGTCCTGGCCCGGCGAGCGCTCAGCCGCCGCCGCCGATCAATCCGGCCGTGACGTTGATCGCGAATCCCAGGATGGCCGCGTTGAACAGGAACGAGATCACCGTGTGCACGGTCAGCACCCGCCGCACGTTCGAATCCGCGGTGGACACGTCGGAGGTCTGGCAGGCGGCGGCGATCGTGAACGAGAAATAGGCGAAGTCCCAGAATATCGGCCGCTTGGTGCCGGGGAAATTCAGGGGGCGATCACCGTCGGCGACGCTGTAGAACATGTCCGCGTAGTGAATGGTGAACATCATCGGCACCAGCGTCCAGGAATTGATCAAGGTGACCGCGGCGAGCGCGAAGTGCGCCATGCGCTCGGGACCCTCGACCTGCTTCATGTTGGCGAGCGGATCGACGATGGCAATGACGCTCAAGAGCGCCGCCACGACCACCGCCACCAGGATGAACGGCGCGGATTCGTCCTCCTCGATGTACTTCGAGCAGATCTGATCCGCGTTGAGCCGCGACATCCACGTGACGATGAGGATCAGGAACAGGGCGACGCCCCCGTTCCAGCCGATCAATATCCGGGTGAGCGTGGCCCAATGCGACGGCAGCAGAAGCCCGACCGCGCAACCGCAGGCCGTGGAGATCCACAGCCGCGGGTGCTCGAGGACGAGGTTCTTCACCGCCTAGCGGCTTTCCTTGGCCACCAGCCACTTCACGAGCTCGACCAGCTTGTCCTCACTTCCCGCCGATTCGACGTGCAGGCGGTACTTGCCGTTGACGACGATGGTCGGCGTGCGGTCGATGGCATAAGCCGCGAGCAGCGCATCGCCCTGCCGCACCTTCATGTCCACGGAGAACGACTTGGCGGTGGCCAGGAACTTGTCGACCGGAACTCCCGCCTGCTTCTTGTAGAACTGCGCCGCGTCCTCGATGGTCGGCAGCCGGCTCTTGATGTTGCGGGTACCGGGATCGATCACCGCGAGCTCGCCGGTCTGCCACACCGCCTTGAACATGGCGTCGTGACAGCGGTCGGCCACGCCGAGCGCCTGGGCCGTGAAATACGCGAGCTGGAACATCGGCCAGTCCTCGGCGGGATTGAAGGAGGCCGGCAGGAAATCCATCACCGCATTGGGAGGCAGGCTCGTCTGCAGCTTGTGCATCGTGGGCACGAACAGATTGCATGCCGGGCAGGCGTACGAGAACACCTCGGTGACCTCGACCTTGCCGGCAGGCAGCCCGGTGGGGCGTGCGGGACGGATCAGGAAGTAATTGACGCCCTCGGTCCAGTTGCCCGCGGGTGCCGCCGCGCCGGCGGCCGGCGGCGCGCTCTGTGCCGCGCAAGCCCGCCCCACCGCCCAGAATCCGGCCGCGGCCAGCATGGCGAGCGCGGCGTATTTCAGACCCTTCATCGAAGCTCCTTGATCGCAGGAATCAGCCATTGTCGCCACTTGTCCGAAGCGTGTCGAGAACCCGCGATGACCCCGGTTGTCAGCTATTGATGGTGTCCCTGATGAAGCGATCGTTAACTATTGACAAGATTCGTCGTGTCCGGGGGAATCTGGTTATAGTTCGCCTTTGCCGAGAACCCGGCCGCGGGGCCCGGGAGGCGAA
Source organism: Steroidobacteraceae bacterium (assembly GCA_036272295.1). Classification (GTDB taxonomy): domain Bacteria; phylum Pseudomonadota; class Gammaproteobacteria; order Steroidobacterales; family Steroidobacteraceae; genus Bog-1198. The sequence continues at coordinate 40,731 of DATAYZ010000011.1, read as the reverse complement.
CCCTGCAGTGGTGATCAGTGGCCGACGACCTCATCGATGGTGAAGCTGCCGCGCCGGCGCGCGGCCCCTTGGGATTCATCCGCCGCCACTGGCTGGCGCTCGGCATCGTCATCGTCGTGATCGTGCTGGTGCTCGCGCTGTTCCGCTTCATCCAGCAGAAGAATCCCACGGCCAATCCCCGCTTCGGTCGCAACGGACAGAACGGACCGGTCGCGGTGAGCGTGGCGACGGCGGCGAAAGGGGACATCGAGGTCAAAATTCCCGCGCTCGGCACGGTCACGCCGCTCGCCACCATCACGGTGCGCACGCAGATCAGCGGCATCATGCAGCAGATCCTGTTCACCGAAGGCCAGACCGTCCACCAGGGCGATGCCCTGGCGCAGATCGATCCCCGGCCCTACCAGGCGGCCGTCGAGCAGATGGAGGGCAACCTCAAGCGTGACCAGGCGTTGCTCGCCGACGCGAAGCTCGACCTCAAGCGCTATGAGGGCTTGGTCAAGGAAGACTCGATCGCCGAGCAGCAGCTCGATACCCAGCGCGCGCTGGTCGATCAGTACAACGGCACGGTCGAGTCGGACCAGGGTCAGCTCAAGACCGCGCGCGTGAATCTCCTCTACACGCGCGTCGTCGCGCCCGTCACCGGCCGCGTCGGACTGCGGCAGGTCGACCAGGGGAACTACGTCACGCCCGGCGATGCCAATGGCATCGTGGTCCTGAATCAGCTCCAGCCGATCACCGTCATTTTCGCCATACCGGAGGACAACGTGACGGCGCTGATGCAGCGCGTGCACGAGGGCGGCGGGCCGCTGACGGCGGATGCGTTCGACCGCACCAACAGCGCCAAGCTCGCCAGCGGCAAGCTGCTCACCGTGGACAACACCATCGACGTGACCACCGGCACCGTGAAGCTGCGCGCGCAATTCGACAACGCTGACGGACTCCTGTTCCCGAACCAGTTCGTCAACATTCAGCTTCTCCAGCAGGTTCTGACCGATCAAATCGTCATTCCCAACTCGGCGGTGCGCCGGGGCGCCCCGAACGGCGTCACCAGCACCTTCGTCTATGTGGTCGGCGCCGACCGCACCGTGGCGGTCCGTCCGGTCAAGCTCGGCGTGGTCGACGGCGAGCGCGTCGCCGTCGTCTCGGGCCTCGCCGTGGGCGAGACGGTGGTGACCGAGGGCGGCGACCGGCTGCGCGAAGGTGCGCAGGTGCTGCTCCCGTCCCCGGCCGGTGCGCCGCCGGCTGCCGCGAGCAAGGCGCCTGGCGCGCCCGGCGCACCGCGCTCGGGCAGCGGCGGACAGCACCGGCGCAACCACGGCAAGCCGCAGCAACCCCAGCAGCAATGAATCCGCCGGGCACGAACCCGTCGTACCCCTCGCGGCCCGAGGCCGCCCCGGGCGGGACTGCGCGGACATGAACCCGTCGCGGATATTCATCGTGCGGCCGGTCGCGACCACCTTGCTCATGGTGGCGATCCTGATCGTCGGCGCGATCGCCTACCTGCAGCTGCCGCTGTCGGCGCTGCCGGAAGTCGCCTACCCCACCATCCAGGTCGAGACGTTCTATCCCGGGGCGAGTCCCGAGGTGATCACCTCCGCGATCACCGCGCCCCTGGAGAAGCAATTCGGCCAGATGCCGGGCCTCACCCAGATGTCCTCGACCAGCTCGGCGGGCGCCTCCGTGATCACGCTGCAGTTCAACCTGTCGTTGGCGATAGACGTCGCCGAGCAGCAGGTGCAGGCCGCGATCACCGGAGCGCAGAACCTGCTCCCCCAGGATCTGCCCGCCCCGCCGATCTACGCCAAGGTGAATCCGGCGGATGCCCCGGTGCTGATCCTCGGCATCACCTCCAAGGTCATGCCGCTCACGGATGTCGAGGATCTCGCCGACACGCGCATCGCCCAGAAGATCTCGCAGATCAGGGGGGTCGGCGTCGTCAGCATCTCCGGCGGCCAGCGGCCCGCGGTCCGGGTGGTCGCCAATCCGCGCGCGCTCGCGGCGTACGGCCTGAATCTCGACGATCTGCGCACCACGATCAGCAACGCGAATCAGAACGGCCCCAAGGGCACGCTCGACGGCCCGAGCAGCGCCTACACCGTCAACACCAACGATCAGATCCGCAACGCCGACGATTATGGCAACGTGGTGGTCGCCTACAAGAACGGCTCGCCGGTGCGGCTCAAGGACGTGGCCACGCTCGTGTCCGGCGCCGAGAACGCGAAGCTCGGCGGATGGATGAACTCCGTGCCGGCGTTGATCCTGAACGTGCAGCGCCAGCCCGGCGCGAACGTGGTCGACGTCGTGAACCGCATCCACGACCTCCTGCCCTCGCTCCAGGCGGCGTTGCCCGCGGGCGTGGATCTCGCCATCCTCACCGATCGCACGGTGACCATCCGCGCCTCGGTGGCGGATGTCGAGTTCGAGCTGGCGCTCGCGGTGGTGCTGGTCGTGTTGGTGATATACGCCTTCCTGCGCAACGTGCCCGCGACGATCATCCCGAGCCTGTCGGTGCCGCTGTCGCTGATCGGCACCTTCGCCATCATGTGGCTGGTCGGTTTCAGCCTGAACAACCTGTCGCTCATGGCGCTGACCATCGCGACGGGTTTCGTCGTCGACGATGCCATCGTGATGATCGAGAACATCTCCCGCTACATCGAGCTCGGGGAACGGCCATTGCAGGCGGCGCTCAAGGGCGCCGGGCAGATCGGCTTCACCATCATCTCGCTGACCGTCTCTTTGATCGCGGTGCTGATTCCGCTCCTGTTCATGCAGGATGTCGTCGGCCGCCTGTTCCGCGAATTCGCGGTCACCCTCGCCGTCACCATCCTCATCTCCGCGGTCGTGTCCCTGACGCTCGTGCCGATGATGTGCGCCAAGATGCTCAAGCCGCGGCCCCAGGGCGATCACGCCGCGCTCGAGTCCGGCCGCTGGTTCCGCGCCATGGTCGACTGGTATGCCAAGCGGCTCACGTGGGTGCTGGATCATCAGCGCCTCACGCTGTTCGTCGCGACCGGGACCGTCGCCGTCACGGCCCTGCTCTACGTGCTCATTCCCAAGGGATTCTTCCCCGATCAGGACACCGGCCTGATCCAGGGCGTGTCCGAGGCGACCGAATCGATCTCGTACGCCGCCATGGCGGGGCGTCAGCAAGCCCTGGCCCAAGCCATCCTCAAGGACCCCGACGTCGTCAGCCTGTCCTCGTACATCGGCATCGACGGCAACAACGTCACGCTGAACAGCGGGCGCTTCCTCATCAACTTGAAGCCGCGCGCCGATCGCAGCATCAGCGTCGCCGACGCGATCCGGCGCCTGCAGGAGGAGACAGCGGACGTCGCGGGCATCACCCTCTACATGCAGCCCGTACAGGACCTGACGCTGGACACCTCGGTGAGCCGCACGCAGTACCAGTTCACGCTGGAGAGCGCGGACTCCGACGCGCTCGCGACCTGGGCACCCAGGCTCGTGAGCGAGCTGCGCCGGCAGCCCGAGCTCGCGGACGTGGTCAGCAATCAGGAGGACGACGGCCTTGCCGCGTATCTCACCATCGACCGGGACAGCGCGGCACGGCTCGGCATCAGCGTCGGAACGGTCGACAATGCCCTCTACGATGCCTTCGGGCAGCGCATCGTCTCGACCATTTTCACCCAGTCGAACCAGTATCGCGTGATCCTCGAGGCCGACCCCAAGTCCTACACCTCGGTGGATTCGCTCGCCTCCATCTACGTGCCGTCGGCCTCCGGCGGCCAGGTGCCGCTCAACGCCATCGCGAAGATCGATGTCGAGACGCGCCCGCTGCTCATCAATCATCTGGCGCAGTTTCCGGCCACCACGATCTCGTTCAATCTCGCGCCCGGCGCCGCGCTCGGCGCCGCGGTCAAATCCATCGAGCGCACCGAGCAGGAGCTCGGCGTGCCGGCGAGCATCCGCACCACGTTCATGGGCGCCGCGCTCGCCTTCCGCAGCAACCTGACCAACGAGCTGCTGCTGCTCGTCGCCGCGGTGCTGGTCATGTACATCGTGCTCGGCGTGCTGTATGAGAGCTTCATCCATCCCATCACCATCCTCTCGACGCTGCCGTCGGCGGGCATCGGCGCCCTGCTCGCGCTCATGATCGCAGGCGACAACCTCACCATCATCGCGTTGATCGGCATCATTCTCCTGATCGGCATCGTCAAGAAGAACGCCATCCTGATGATCGACTTCGCCGTGGTCGCGGAGCGCGACGAGGGATTGTCGCCGCGCGATGCGATCTACAAGGCCTGCCTGTTGCGCTTCCGCCCGATTCTCATGACCACGGTTGCGGCCATCTTCGGCGCCCTGCCGCTGATGTTCGGCACCGGCACGGGCTCGGAGCTGCGCCACCCGCTCGGTGTCAGCATCGTCGGGGGGTTGCTGGTGAGCCAGGTGCTCACCCTGTTCACGACGCCGGTGATCTACCTGTACTTCGACCGCATCGCCGCGCGCATCGGAGGACCCTTCTCGCGGCGCGCCGAGCTCGACGAGCCGAAACGGCTCGCGGATGACCCCGCATGATCATCTCCGAGCCGTTCATCCGCCGGCCCGTCGCCACCATCCTGCTCACGGCGGGCGTCGCGCTCTGCGGCGCCATTGCCTTCGCGCTGCTGCCTGTGGCGCCGCTGCCGCGCATCGACGTGCCCGCGATTTTCGTCTCAGCCCAGCTCCCGGGCGCGAGCCCGGAGGTCATGGCGGCCACCGTCGCGACTCCGCTGGAGCGCCACCTTGGTGCCATCGCCGACGTCGACGACATGACCTCGAGCTCGAGCGTCGGCACTTCGAACATCCAGCTCACTTTCGGCGTCGACCGCGACATCGACGGCGCCGCGCGCGACGTGCAGGCGGCGATCGTCGCGGCGCACGCCGACCTGCCCTCCGCGCTCACGCGCAATCCTTCCTATCGCAAGCTCAACAGCGCCCTCTTCCCCGTCATGGCCATCGCCATGACCTCCGACGTGCTCACGCAGGGGCAGATCTACGATGCCGCCGACGCGGTCATCTCCCAGCGGCTCTCCCAGCTCCAGGGTGTCGGTGGAGTCAACGTCAACGGCAGCGCGCTGCCCGCGGTGCGCGTCGAGATCAATCCGCTGGCCCTGTCGAAATACGGCATCGGCCTGCAGGACGTGCGGGCGGCGATCTCGAACGCGAACGCGAACGCACCCAAGGGCGCCATCGAATCCGATTCGCTGCACTATCAGATCTACACCAACGACAACGCCCGCGACGCCGGGCCGTACCGCGATCTCATCATCGCCAACCGCAACGGCGCCGCGGTGCGCCTGGGCGACGTGGCCCAGGTCCTGGACATGCAGGACGGGGCCACCGAGAACATCCGCACCTATGGCCTGTACAACGGCAAGCCGGCCGTGTTCGTCACCGTCTACCAGCAGCCGGGCGCGAACATCATCGAGATGATCGACTCGGTCAAGGCCGAGCTGCCCCTGCTCAAGGCGTCGATCGATCCCAAGATCGATCTGATCGTCACGTTCGACCGCTCCATCACCATCCGTGCCTCGCTTCGCCAGGTCGAGCAGACGCTCGTGCTGGCGGTGATCATGGTGATCCTGGTGGTCTACATGTTCCTGAGCAGCTACCGCGCGGCGGCGATCCCCGCCCTGGTCGTGCCGGTGTCGCTGATCGGCACGTTCGGCGCGATGTATCTGCTCGGCTACACGCTCGACAATTTTTCCCTGATGGCGCTGACCGTGGCCACGGGCTTCGTCGTGGACGACGCCATCGTGGTCATGGAGAACACCTCGCGTCACATCGAGGGCGGCATGAAGCGCATCGAGGCGTCGCTCCTCGGCGCGCGCGAGGTCGGCTTCACGGTCGTCTCCATGAGCCTGTCGCTGGTGGCCGTATTCATCCCCTTCATGTTCGCGGGCGGCATCGTCGGCAAGATATTCCGCGAGTTCACGGTGACCCTCTCGGTATCCATCCTGATCTCGCTGGTGATCTCGCTCACCACCACGCCGATGATGTGCTCGCTGCTGCTGCAGCGCGAGCGCGCGAGCGAGCGCAGGCCGTCGCGCGTCGCGGCCGCGTTCGAGCGGGGCTTCAAGCGTACCCGCGAGAACTACGAGAGGTCGCTGCATTGGGCGCTCAACCACCGGCGCATCATGATCACGGTCTTCTGGGCGACCATCGCTCTCACGGTCTATCTCTACGTCGTCATTCCGAAGGGTTTCTTCCCCGAGCAGGACACCGGTCAGCTGCAGGGCGGCATCCGTGGCGACGCAACCGTCTCCTTCCAGCTCATGAAGCAGAAGCTGCAGGAGGTGGCCGCGATCATCCAGGCGGACCCGGCCGTAGCCACGATCACGGGCTCGGTCGGCTCGGGAGGATTCGGCCCCTCGGGCTCGAGCTCGAGCGCCAACGTCACCATCGCCCTGAAGCCGCTCAAGGTGAGGAAGATCTCCGCGGACCGCATCATCGCCCGGCTGCGGCCGAAGCTCGCGCACGTCGCCGGCGTGCAGACCTTCATCCGCGCCGTCCAGGACATCGGCGGCGGCGGCCGCTCGGCGAACTCGGAGTATCAGTACACGCTGCTCGGCGACGACTTGAGCGAGGTGCGCGACTGGGCGCAAAAGCTCCGCCAGGCGATGCAGAGCATGCCTGAGGTGACCGACGTGGACAGCGATCTGCAGCCGGGCGGGCTCGAGGCGGACCTGATCGTCGACCGGGACAGCGCTTCGCGTCTCGGCCTCTCGGAGATCCAGATCGACAACGCACTGGGTGATGCATTCGCGCAGGCACAGGTCTCCAACATCCTCAATCCCTACAGCCCGCAGCAGTATCACGTGGTCATGGAGGTGGCGCCCGAATGGTGGCAGAACCCGGACGTGCTCAAGCAGCTCTACATCAGCACCGCGGGCGGCGCGGTATCGGGAACCCAGGCGACGCAGGCGGTGGCGGGCACCGCGGTCATCAAGCCGGTGGCTGCATCCGCGGTCGCTTCCACCCACGCCTCGGTCGCCGCCGATACGGCGCGCAATGCGGCGCTCAATTCGCTCGCCAATTCCGGCCGGGGCAACACCTCCACGGGCGCCGCCGTGAGCACCTCCTCGGAGACGGTCGTGCCGTTCTCGGCGTTCAGCCATTTTTCCACCAGCACGACGCCGGTCAGCGTGGCCCACACGGGCACCTCGGTGTCGACCTCGATCGCCTTCAATCTGCCGGAAGGCGGCAACCTGCAGAAGGCCCTCCAGGCCATCGACCGCAAGATGGCCGACATCCACGTGCCGGTGACCATTCAGGGCGGCAGCTACGGGACCGCGCGTCTGTTCCAGCAGAGCAACAGCAACGTGCCCTTGATGCTGGCCGCGGCGCTCGCCGCCATTTACGTCGTGCTCGGCGTGCTGTACGAGAGCTACAGCCAGCCGATCACCATCCTCTCGACGCTGCCGTCGGCGGGCGTCGGCGCGCTGCTCGCGCTCCTGGGCACGGGCACCGAGTTCAGCCTCATCGCCTTTCTCGGCATCCTCCTGCTCATCGGCATCGTCAAGAAGAACGCCATCATGATGGTCGATTTCGCGCTGGAATCGGAGCGCAACCTCGGCATGGATCCGCGCGCCGCGATCGCCCACGCTTGCTCATTGCGGTTCCGTCCCATCATGATGACGACGTGCGCGGCCATCGCGGGCGCGTTGCCGCTGGCCCTCACCACGGGCGACGGCACCGAGATGCGCCGCCCGCTGGGGATCGCGATCGTCGGCGGCCTGGTGGTGAGCCAGCTGCTCACCATCTACACGACACCCGTGGTGTATCTGTACATCCATCGTTACTGGAAGCACTTGAAGCAGGGTAAATACAGTCCGCCGCCGGAGCACCCGGTCCACGAGCCGCTCGGCGGGCCGGGCCTCGGCATCGCGGGAGCCGGCACGTGATCGACCGGCGTCAAACGGCATCGCACGCCCGGGCGCGGCGCCGCGCCGCGGCTTGCGCGATCGCGGCGACGACGCTGCTCGGAGCCTGCGCCGTCGGACCGAGCTATCATCGGCCCAAGGTCGATGCCGCCGCGGGCTTCAAGGAGGCGGGCGACTGGAAACCGAGCGAGCCCGCCGATGTGCTCGACCGCGGCCACTGGTGGGAGATCTTCAAGGATGACGATCTCAACAAGCTCGAGGCCAAGATCGACATCTCCAACCAGACGGTCAAGGCCGCGGCGGATGCGTTCGATCAGTCGCGAGCCCTGCTCTCCGAGGCGCGCGCCGGCTTCTGGCCCACGGTCGGCGCCAGCGTCTCCAAGGTGTTCTCGGGCGGGGGCTCGGGGTCGGCCGTGATCACCGGTGCGGGCGGCACCGGAGCCACGGGGACCGGCACGGGCACCGGCGGGACCGGCACCGGCAGCAGCCTCAGCCTCCTGCACAAGTCCGGGATCACCGATACGGCCGGCCTCTCCGGGAGCTGGGACCTCGACATCTGGGGCAAGATCCGCCGCACCACCGAGAACGCGCGCGACACCGCACAGGCGAGCGCCGCCGCGCTCGCCGCCGCGCGCTTGTCCGCGCAGGCCCAGCTCGCCACGGACTACTTCGAGCTGCGCGCGCAGGACCAGCTGCAGAAGCTTCTGGACGACACGGTCGAGGCCGAGACGCAGTCGCTGCACATCACCGAGAGCCGCTACAAGTTCGGCGTCGCGGCACGCGCCGACGTCGTCAGCGCCGAGACGCAGCTCCTCGGCAGCCAGGCGCAGCAGGTCAACGCCAAGATACAGCGCGGCATACTGGAGCACGCGGTCGCCGTGCTCGTCGGCCAGCAGCCGGCCATGTTCGCGCTCGGGCCCTCGGTCATGCGGTCCGATGTGCCGACGGTTCCCGCCGGCGTGCCTTCGGCGTTGCTCGAGCGCCGCCCCGACGTGGCCGAGTCCGAGCGCACCGTGGCGGCGGCGAACGCCGAGATCGGCGTCGCCGAGGCCGCCTATTTTCCCGACCTCACGCTGACCGGCTCGGACGACTACAGCAGCAACACGTTCCGGCACCTGATCAGCCTGCCCAACCGCGTTTGGTCCTGGGGCCCCTCGCTCGCGGAAACGATCTTCGACGGCGGCCTGCGGCACGCGCAGGTGAAGGCCGCGCGTGCCCAACACGACGTCACGGTCGACAACTATCGGCAGACCGTGCTCACGGCGTTCCAGCAGGTCGAGGACGACATCGTCACGCTTCGCGTGCTGGAGCAGCAGGCCGTGATCGAGGACAAGACCGTGGCCGCCGCGCGCGAGGCGGAGAAGCTCACGCTGAACCAGTACAAGGCCGGCACCGTTCCCTACTCGAGCGTGATCAGCGCCCAGACCACGCGCTTGAGCGCCGAGCAAACCGCATTGAGCGTGCTGTCGCAGCGGTTGCAGACCAGCGTCGCGCTGGTGGAGGCGCTCGGCGGCGGGTGGAAGGCGCAGGATTTGCCGCTGCCCTGAGCGAGACCCAGGGCGTGCCGGGCGCCCAGGGCGATCAGCACGGACGCAATCGCGGCAATAGCGATTTTCAGGCCGACCCGGCGGGAGCCTGCGTTGGCGTTCGGGCGATCAAAGGACGCGGCGGGATCCCCGGCGGCGAGGACGAATCCTGCCATGGCGATGAACCGGGGATAGAACCGGAGCATGGTGTCGTGAATTGCGACGCTCTGCTAGGAAGCCTTGATCTTCATGATGCGGTACTGATTCTGCGGCTGGCGAATCTCGATCAAGCCGCGCTTCGCCAGGAGCTCGGCGGCCCGCCGGCCGGCGTCGACCTCCCCGATGTCGTGCCACTGCTTCGAATACCGCGCGCCCCATTCCAGCATCGCCAGCATCTCCTTGTCGAGCTCGCGCTCCTCCGGCGTCAATTGTTTGCGGGTGGAACGCGCGGCGCGCCTCGGCAAAGTGCCGCCCGTTGGCTTTTCGTTCATGGCAAGACAGCTTACAGGGAAGCCGTTTGCGTCGTCGAGCCGGCAAATTCCGCAAGCAGGAACGGCGTGCTGCCGGGCGGAAGGGGCACCGCCGGGAAAACAGGGGCCGCCCGACGGCGGCCCCCTGGAGCGAAAACCCCGTGCGCGGCTAGAAAAAGCCGTGCGATCCCCGGAAATCGAAGAAGTCGAACAGGTCATCGAGTGCCGGCGAATTCACCGGGGCATAGGACCCCTCGGGTTGCTCGGGGTTCGGGAAGTTGTCGCGGCTGCGGCGTGTCACCGTCGGCAGGCGCCAGTTGCGCTCGACGAACTTGAGGATCGAGACGTGGTCCGCGTACTGGTGGGAGATGTACCCTGCCGCGCGCAGCGGCAGATATTTCGGATTCGCCACGACGATCAGCGGAATGCGCGTGCCGTCGCCGAAGAAATCGAGCGGCTGCACGTAGCCCGAGTCGTAGTAGCCCCCGCCCTCGTCCTCCGTGATGAGGATCACCGTGTCCTTGGTATACGTCGGCGAGGCTTGCACCTGGTCGACGATCTTCTTGACGAACCCCTCGAACAGATCCAGCTTGGAGGAGGACGGGTGACCGTCCACGTAGCCGCTCGGCTTGACGAAGGAAACCGCGGGCAGCGTGCCGTTGGCGATGTCCGCATACAGGTTCACCGTGTCCTGGATGTGTGCGGCGCGCTGCGCCGGGCTCGCCATGATGGAGGTGTCGTACTGGAACGGATTGCAGATGTTGCAGTACTCGTCCGACGCCGGTCCCTTGGCGCCCCAATTGAGTCCGTACGGGTCGTTGACGTAGTTGTTCCACTGGTCGCCGTAGTACTTCCACGAGACCTTCGCGTCATTGAGGTCATCGCCGATGCTGCGCGTGGAGGACGGCGGAACGGTGAATGGGGTGTTTGAGGGATTCTGATCCGTGTACGCGTTGTTGCCGTTGCCGAAGTAGCCGGGGTTGTAGTTGTTCAGCAGGTAGTAGTGGCCGGGCTCGCAGCGCGGGTCGACGTGCAGCGATTTCAGGTAGGCGAGAATGGGCTCGACCCCCGGTTGGCTGCGGTCCGCGCAGTCGGTGTAGGAACCGCCGCCGTAAATGATGGGCAGCCCGTTGGATTGGGTCGTGGCCCAGTCCTTCATCGGATATCCGGTATTGTAATCCTCGCCGTAGCCGTCCTGCGTGTACCAGTTGTTGGTGCCCTTGGCGGGATTCGGATTCTCGATCGAATCGATCGTTCCGGTCCCGCCGAAGCCCGCGGGATTGGTCGCCACCGCGACGTTGTGCGGCGGTGTTTGCGGCTGGCCGTCGGCGTCGCTGAAATAGATCACATCGCCGTGGCCGAGCATGATGTGATTGACGCCCGTCCCGCCGTTGACGGACTGGTGGAAGTTGTCGCTCATGGCGTAGGCGTCCGCCAGGCTCTTGAAGTACGGCACGTCTCCCTGCTGCACGTTGTAGAACCCCAGGGCGCTGGAGCCTTCACCCGTGGTGGTCGGGACCGAGTCATACAAGGCGTAGCCATCGGCGGTCCACTGCGCCGCCGTCGGCGGGCTCGTTGCGGAATAGCCCGCGGGATATTGGAAGTACTCGCTGAAGGAAGGACCGTAGAAGCTCTGCGCGTACTCCGTCTGGCTCAGGCCGTTGGTGCCGGCGCCGACCGTGGTCTCCACCCAGGAGAACAGATTGCCGTTGCAGCCCGACGGATTGTCGCGCGACGCGTGCTCGAGACTGCAATTGAGCTGCTGCCACATCTGGTAGAAGCGGTGGACCGGACTTGCGCTGTAGTCCGTGTACGTGAGGCTGTAGCCCGGTGTGGCCGAATTCGTGCCGTTGGTCAGCTGGAACGGGCCGGCCGGGAGCTTGTCGAAGTTGACGATGCGCAGATCCGGCGTGTAGCTGTATTGGCCCGTGCCACCGGAAGCCAGGGACTGGTAGTAGGTCAAGCCATTCGAGTCGGAGGCATTCGGCAGTCCGTTCTCGGTCAAGGCGGCGCAAGCCGCCGGGTCGAGATAGTTCGTCGTGGTCTTGCCGTTCGCGGCGATGGTGCCGCACGCAACGGTCGTGTACGCCGGCGAGCTGGGCGTGAAGTAGCCCTGCGTGCCGGAAGGTCCCGCCGCCTCCGGCGCCGGCAGCTCGTTGTGCGGGAATTCCTGCTTGGGCGGGCTCAACAAAAAGGTGTCGCGGCCGCCCTGATCCGAGGCCGCAAGCTGCTGCGCCTTGCGGAAGCTCGGTCCCGGAATCGCATTCTTGTGGGCATCGAGCTGGATGATGCCCTCGCTCAAGAGGTTGTGAACCGTCTGGCCGCGTTTCGGCACGTAGGTGGCGAATACGTGATCGAAGCTGCGGTTCTCGCCGATGATCACGATGACGTGCTTGATCGGCGTCGCGGTGGCACCGCTGTGATCGGCGCCGGAATTCCAAAGGCCCCCGAACGCGGGAGCTTGCGCAGCAGCCATGACCGGACCTGCCGACATCTGCAGGACCGCGATCGTGGCGGCCGTCAGGCGCAACCCGTGCCGCTTCTGCGGCAGCGATTCTTCGTTCTTCATGCATCCTCTCCTCTGATGGGTAAGGCAATCGCACAAAGTGCGTGCTCGCCGCCATCGTGAAGAGGCAGTGTTTCAGCCCGTTGATCGTTGCATGAATTCCGAGCGGTTCTCGACGCCGGTGTAGTCTTCCTCCGACACGGCTCAGTGCGTTTGTCCGACGGGCTCGACGTGGATGGTGCCCATCATGCCGCCGTCCTCGTGCTCCAGCAGGTGGCAGTGATACACGAAGGTTCCCACGGTGTTGGGATCGCGAAAATCCATGCGCAGCCGCACGCTCGGATACTGCAGCATCTGGTCCTTGAAGTAAGGGACGTTGACCGTGTCCCGCAGGAAAGGCTCGTTGACCGCCATTCCCGACCAGTCGACGAGCATGAAATGGAGCTGATGGATGTGAAAGGCGTGCAGCTCGGTGGAGCGATTCTCGATGACCCAATCCTCCACGTCGCCTTGTTGCGCCACGATGTCGGGCGTGGTGGCCGTCGGATCGAACGGCGCCGGGGTCTTGCCTTCCTCGGTGATGTAGAAATCCGTGGCGGAGTTCGCATTCTTGGGATCTCGCAGCTTCTCCGAGAAGTAGAAGCGCCGCGTGCGCACCGGCTGAACGTCCCCGAGCCAGGGCCGCGCGGGGGCCGGCAGGGCCTTCGAGAGCGCGGGAAGCCGCGACTGCGGCTCGGGCGCGTCCGCGGCCGCAATGATGGAGGCGAGTGCCCGGTTCGGATCGTTTTCGCCGCCCTGACCGGTGTCGACGGTCCGGGTGACGAAGAGGGCGGGCACGTGGGCCGGAGGCCCTTCCACGATGAACTCCACGCGCGCGCCCGGCGGCACTCCGATGTGATCCACCCAGGTCACGGGGGGCGACCGGCCCCACGGCACGTTCATGGGCACGCCGTCGATCGCAACGAGACCGAGCCGCTGCGGAGCGCGGCCGAAGACCACCGCGAGATTCAAATAGGTGACCGCCGATGCATTGAGCACGCGCCAGAGCTGCCGCTCGCCCGGCCTCATGCGAATGATCGCCGGGGGATAATCCGGATACGGGACCGGCACGAAATTGACCGAGAGATCCTTCGCAGGCTTGCCGAACCCGGTGGCGTTGTTGGCGGCGTCGCCATCGCGGTCGATGAGCATTCTCGGCACGACGGGCTCCGACTTCGACGGGGGCGCCGCGGGATTCACGAGGTCCTGGTCGCGGATCACCAGCACGCGCTCGGGCAGGCCCGCCACGTCGGGCGCGGCTCTCTCGAGCCCCTCGATGATCATGGGGCCGGATGCGCCGCCCAGCACTTGACGGGTGGTGAAGCCATGAATGTGCGGGTGGTACCAGTACAATCCGGGCGGCTCGTTCTCCGGGATCCTGAAGCGATATTCGAACGGCGCATCGCCCGGCTGCACGGAGGTCCGCAGCACGTCGTCCTGATGGCACACCGGCGGTACCGTGAGACCGTGAAAGTGCAGGTTGGTCGAGACCGGCGTCATCGCGCCGCTCGCACACGGATCGGATGCGGGCGTCGTCGAGGAGTGCGCCGTGTGAGAGTGCGCGTGCTCGCCGGGAGCAGCGGCGCTCCGGGCAGGCGCGGTCGAGAGCTTCGCCCCGGGATCGGCGAGGTCGTTGGTCAGGTGCAGGATCAGCAGGTCGCCGGGATGGAGCCTCAGCGTCGGCGACTCACTTCCGTCGGGGAGCAGGTAGCAATAGCGCACCGAGCCGTCCCGCTCGCGGTAGTCGCGAATGCTGAGGTCGACTTTCAGGACTCCATGGTCGCTCTCGAGATTGCGGGGCTCCGGCACCTCGGCTCCGGCTACCGGGCGGCTGCAGGGATCGTGCTCCGGCGTCCGCGCGTGCGCAGCCTGCGCGAGGGCGAATGACGCGAGCGGGATCAGGCAGAGCCGCGGAAAAGGCGATCGCATCACGCCTAGCGGGTGCGGGAACCGCGATCGGCGGCCCGGCCCCTCCGGGCGCGCATCTGCGCATCACCGGCTTCCGAGCCGAAGTCCGCTGCTCTTTGCTCGTTCCCGGCAGGCGGTGCGACGGCGGGGGTTGGGTTCACCGTCGCAGCGGCCGGCGCGGAGCCGTCTTGCGGCGTCGCCATGGCCTCACGCGGCCTCGTTGCCGCGGGCATGGAAGGAGGCGCTTCGGAGCGCCGCGCACCTTCGTGCCGGTAGGAGAATGCCAGCGTCAGCACGAATGCCCCCGCCGCCACGCCCCATGAGAGTATTCGCGTGTCCACGAGCGCCCTCGCTGAAAGAGCCGTAGGTATAGCGCATGATCATGACAACCCGATGTGACGGCATCAGCTTACCGCAACGGCAGACCCCGTCGCCGGTTCCCGAATTCCGTGCCCGAGCGTAATATCCCGGCACCCGCCGAGGCCGGCGGCGCCGACAGGCCAGGAGCGCGCACCAATGGATTGCCCACCCGATCGCGAGCTGCCGATGGCGCGGAATCACAGGTCCGGCACCCGACGGACCCTGCTCGGCGCATTCGCGAGGAACCTGCTCGGCGCATTCGCGAGGACCGCGCCCGGCGCATTCGCGAGGATCGCGATCGCCGCGCTCGCAATGACGACTGGGTCGCTTGCGACGGCGCAGACGGAGCCGGCCGCAGCGGCAGCAGGGCCCGACGTAAGCGTGACGAGCCCGCCCCCGCCGACCGAGCAGGAATGGGCGGGGGCAAGCCTGAGCCGATTCATAGCGCATCACGCCACCGTGCATTTCGTGAACACGGGCACCACGGGCAACCTGGCGCGGTGGCGCGGGGGCATGCAGAGCATCTGCCCGGTGGCCGTCGGGCTCACCCCAGAGTACGACGCCTTCGTGACGGCGCGGCTCCGCGCGCTTGCGGCCTATGTCGGCGCGCCCTTGCAATCGGACCCGAAATGCAAGATGAACGTGCAATTGATTTTCACGAACACCCCTCAGCAAGAAATGGATTCCGTCATCAAGTGGGCGACCGTTTATTTCCGCAACAGATATAGGGGCGGAACCAAGGACCTGATCGAATTCAAAAGCGGCCATGCGATCGAGGGCTGGTACATGATGACGAGCGGCGGGGCCGTGGTGCTGAATACGCCGGTGGACTCCGTGGGGCTCGAGGTTTGGCCCGTTTGGCCGGAGATCACCCAGCATTACGCCTCGATGGGCGCTCTGGGCACGCGCGTCGCGGGCGGCAGCGGCAGCGGGATCGGCATCGGCATCGTCATCCTGGTCGTCGACACGACGAAGATGGGGGGCTACTCCATCGAAACGCTCGCGGACTATCTGGCGATGCTGACCTTGTCGGCGGCGCAATCGCCGGATCATTGCGATCCGCTGCCGAGCATTCTGGACCTGATGTCATCGAGCTGCTCCACGCGGGAGGCGCCCAAGCGCGCGACGGCCGCCGATCTGGCCTTTTTGAAGGCGCTCTACTACCGCAACAACGGGCTGGGCCAATCTCTGTCGAGATCGGAAATCGAAGGCAACATGGAGCGCCAGTTCAAGCTTCGTTAGAGGCCTCCACGCTCACCGGCGCGTGCTTGCGCAAGAGCGCGGTCTGCGCGTCCCATTGCTCCTTGTCGGTCATCCCCTCCACGAGGTATTGAACCTCGCTCGCTGCATACACCGCGATGGGAACGCCGTCCCGATAGAGCAGCCTATTGCCGGCGAGCGAAGCCAGGCGTGCGCCCGGCGTGACGATGCCGAGCAGATTCAGGGGATCGGCACCGGACACCGACAGGAGCTTGCCGTCCTGGGGCTTGCGGCGCACGTCGCGCAGCAGTCCGATGGCCTCGGGAGTCGCGTATTGCTCGCCCGAGAATCCGGCGACGAAGCGCCCGCCGCGGATGTCGCCGCGCGCCTCGAGACGGCGGCAGCAGAAGAGAATGTCGCGCCACGGCGGCAGCCACGACGCTTCCCGCTGCAGCAGTTTCCAAAAGATGATCCCCCACCGCTTGAGCAGCGTGCGCACGATCTGCTCCACCGCCTCGTCGGAGCGACGCGTGGCGGGGGCACCGGGCGCGATGCCCGGCGCGGCCGCGGTGCCCGGCCGGCGCACCAGCGCCCAGCGGCCTGCGTCGGCCATCCCGAACAAAGCCAGCCGCCGCTTCTGGCGGCCGGTGAACGACGTCGGCCTGCCGCCGCGGCGGCCGCTCGGCATGAGCAGTACGCGCAGCCCGGCGAAGCTGTCGGAGTTCACCATGCCGAGCGCCACGAGCTCGGCCAGCGCCTCCTCGACCTCGACCGGCAGCATGCCGACGTGGTCCGCGATCTCATCGAAGAAGGATGCGCCGTGCTCTTGGATGAAGTCGGCGACCGCGTGGGCCTTGGAGGTGAGATGCGCAGGATCCGACTGTCGCGCGCCGGCAGACCAGTTCGCGACGTTGCGGCGCGCGAGCAGCGTGATCGGTGTCGAGCGTACCGGCGACACGCCCCGGCCGTGGTCCCCCTCCTCGCCGTGCGATACCGTACGCGGCTCGAGCCGCGTCCACACCACGCGTCCCGCGCGGCAATGCTCGTCGAGCCATTGCGGCTCGTACTCGCTGATCCTCGCGGGCAGGATCTCGCTCTCCCACGCGGCCGCCGGCGCCTCGAAGCCTTCGAGCTGGGTCAGCACCGCAGCAAGCGCGTCCGATCCCTGCATGCGCGATTCCGGCAGCACGCGCTGCCACTCGCTCAAGAATCGGACCAGCTCGCGCGCCTGCACCGGCTCGATCTCGGCGCGCAGCCGCTTGACCGTGTAGCGGTGAATGCGCGCCAGCAGGCGCCGCTCGCACCACTGCTCTTCGGCCGCGCCCGGATCGAACCGACCGCGCATCGCGAAGCCCTCCCGCTCGAGCGCGGCACAGGCGATCGCGATCGTCGACGGCGCGACATGGAGCGGCGCCGCAAGCTCGGACACCGTGACCGGGCCCAATCCTTCGAGACGGCCGCGCACGATCTCCACCAGCGACTCGTCGGACGGCGGCTGGGGCTCGAACAAGGCGCGCCGCTCCGCCGCGATCCATCCCGAACCCGTCCGCGTCACCCGTCCCTGCCGGACCAGATCCTCCAGCAACGTCGGCCAGGCCGGATTACGCCGCACCTCCTCGTCCGTCATGAAGGTGAGCCAGAGCAGCGCGTCATGCAGCTCGTCGGCGCTCGCCGCGTCGGGCCATGCCTCGGCGCGCACGCGCGCGAGCGCCTCCGGATCGAGCTTGCCGATCTCCGCCGCGGAGGCGGGATCGAGCCAGCGCCGGCTCATCACCGCCTGGGTGCGGCGCTCCTCGAGCGGCGCGTCGTCCAGGAACGCGTACGGCCGCGCGTTGAGCGACTCCAGGGCGAGCGGCGACGGCTCGGTCAGGTCGCACGCGACCGTGCGGATCGCTCCGCTCTCGAGGCTCCGCAGAACGTCCTCGAAGCGCTCGATGTCCATCGCCTCCTCCAGGCAGTCGCGGATGGTCTGCTGCACCAGCGGGTGATCGGGTATCTCGATCTCGCCCGGGAGATTCTCGGCGCATGCCACCTGGTCCGGGAACACCGAGGCGAGCAGGTCCTCGGCGTTCATGCGGGCGATCTGCGGCGGAATCTTCTTGCCGCCCCGGAATCGCGGCAGCGCCAGCGAGATTCCGGCATCCCAGCGCCAGCGCACCTCGAACATCGGCGCAGCACACAGGGCCTGCACCAGGACATCGCGCACCGTGTTCGAGTTGAGGTAACGCGCGACGGATGCGAGCTCGAAGCTGTGCGCGTGCGTGAGCGACAAGACGATGTTGTCCTCGGTCGCGGCCGCCTGCAGCTCGAAGTTGAAGGTGCGGCAGAAGCGCTTGCGCAGCGAGAGACCCCAGGCGCGGTTGACGCGGCTGCCGAAGGTGGAGTGAATCACGAGCTGCATGCCGCCCGACTCGTCGAAGAAGCGCTCGAACACCACGGTGTCGAGCGACGGCAGGCAGCCGAGCGCGGCCCGGCCCGCGGCGAGATAGTCGATGAGCTGGTGCGCAGCCACCTCGTCGATGCCGGCGGCCTCCATGACCCATTGCATCGCGCGCCCGCTCGCCGCCGCGGCGTCGCCCTGCGCCGGCAGCGCCGGCGCGGGGGATGCCGTGGTCTGCTGCGGTTGCGCCGCTGCAGCCTCTGCGCGCGCCTCCGGATCGAGCCGGCGCTCGATCTCCTTGCGCAGGTCCGATACGGCCGCGGACAGCTCGCCGGATCTCCCGGGCGCCTCCCCCAGCCAGAAGGGGATGGAGGGCGGCTGGCCGTGCGCATCCTCGACGCGCACCGTGCCCCGCTCCACGCGCTGGATGCGATAGGAGTTGTTGCCGAGCTGGAAGATATCGCCCTGCAGGCTCTCGACCGCGAAGTCCTCGTTCACGCTGCCGATGAGCGTGCCTTCCGGCTCGAGCAGCACCCGATAGTCGGCGTTGTCGGGGATGGCGCCCCCGGAGGTGATGGCGGTCAGGCGCGCGCCCTTGCGCGGGCGCAACACTTTGTTGATCGCGTCGTGGTGCAGCAGCGCCGCACGGCGGCCGCGCCGGGTGCTGAAGCCCTCCGCGAGCATGCGCACGCAGTCGTCGAAGTCGCGGCGCTCGAGATTGCGATAGGGATAGGCGCCGCGCATCAGCTCGAACAACCCGTCCTCCGGCCACTCGCGTGCGGCAACCTCCGCAGTGATCTGCTGCGCCAGCACGTCGAGCGAATTCTGCGGAACGACGAGATGATCGAGGTCGCCGCGCCGCACGGCATGAAGCAGCGCCGTGCATTCCACCAGCTCGTCGCGCGACAGCGGGAACAGGCGCCCCTTGGAGATGCCGCTGACCGAGTGCCCCGCCCGCCCCACCCGCTGGAGGAACGAGTTGATGGTGCGGGTCGAGCCGATCTGGCAGACGAGGTCGACGTCGCCGATGTCGATGCCGAGCTCGAGCGACGCCGTCGCCACCAGCACCTTGAGCTCGCCGCGCTTCAACCGCTGCTCCGCGTCGAAGCGACGGTCCTTCGAGAGGCTGCCGTGATGCGCGGCAATGTTCTCCTCGCCGATGCGCTCGGACAGATGCCGTGCGATCCGCTCGACCAGCCGGCGCGTGTTGACGAACACCAGCGTGGTGCGATGCTCGCGCACCAGCTCGGCGAGGCGGTCGTAGACCTGCATCCACGCCTCGCCCGACATCACCGCCTCGAGCGGCATGGGAGGCAGCTCGAGGGCGAGGTCGCGCCGGCGCAGGTGGCCGCTGTCGACGACCACGCAAGATCCGGCGGCGGCCGCGCTGCCGGTGAGGAAGCGTGCCACCTCCCCGATGGGCTTCTGGGTGGCGGAGAGCCCGATGCGCACGAGCGCCCGTGCGGCGAGCGCCTGCAGTCGCGCCAGCGAAAGCGCGAGATGTGCGCCGCGCTTGTTGCCCGCGACGGCGTGAATCTCATCGACGATGACGGTGCGGCAGGTCGCGAGCATCCCGCGCCCCGACTCCGAGCCGAGCAGGATGTACAGGGACTCGGGCGTGGTCACGACGATGTGCGGCGCCTTGCGCCGCATCCCCGCACGCTCGGATTGCGAGGTGTCGCCGGTGCGCACCGCCGCGCGGATCTCCACGTCCGGAAGCCCGAGGGCCGCCAGCTCGGCGCGAATGCCCTGCAGGGGCGCCTCCAGGTTGCGCTGGATGTCGTTCGACAGCGCCTTCAGCGGCGAGACGTAGAGAATGCGGGTCTCGTCCGCCAGCGGCGCCTGCAAGCCCTCCTTGACCAGGAGGTCGATCGCGGCCAGAAACGCCGCAAAGGTCTTGCCCGAGCCCGTGGGCGCGGCGACCAGGACGTGCCGGCCGGCCATGATCGCCGGCCACGCTTCGACCTGCGCCGGCGTGGGGGCGTCGAACGTGCGCGTGAACCATGCGGCGACGGCGGGATGGAACGAGTCGAGTACGTTCATGCAAGAGTGAATCGAGGGTTAGGATAAGCAACGTGCCGCAGCGTTCCTGCCCGGCCCGTACCTGTACATAAACACAGTACCAGAGTATTCTGCTCGTTGCAAAGCACACTCTGCGTTCGGATCCCGGTCATCGACGCGTTCACGAATATTTGATCGTTGGACACTGATGCATCTCGTCACTCATAGACTCGCCGACATTCTCGGCAGCCTGCAGAACCTGAACATCCGCGCGTGGCGCCCGCGGGTACACGACATATGCTGCTGACACACGCCGCTCCCAAGCCGCTTCCACGGCGCGTGAGCAAGTGTCGGAAATACCCGCAGCGATATTCAGTAGAACTACCCGCTTCGCGCGCGACCCACGGCCTGTAGCGTCTGCTGGCCCGGAATTCTCCGGGTCCATAGAAGGATATGTCATGCCCTGCCACCCGAAACTCAAGGCCGCGATTTACCTGGCACTGTGCGCGACTTCGCTGGCCGTGCTCAGCATTCCCGCCCACGCAGCCGAGGCCGACGAGGCTTCCAGCCGAGTGGTTAAGTTCGCCGACCTCGATCTGACCAAGAGCGCCGGGGTTGCCGTCCTCTACGCGCGCCTCCAATCCGCCGCACGCCAGGTTTGTGAGCCGATGACGGAGCGGGACCTGAAGGCCGAGGCGTTGGCGAAGGCCTGCGCAGCGCACGCGGTCGAGCGCGCGATCAACGACATCAACGTCCCGCAGCTTGCGAGCTACCATCAGGAGAAGACCGGCCGCAGGCCGACGATCTCCCTGGCCAAGCTCGACTAGGGCATGCCACCGCGCCGGGGGCGGCGGCATGCCGCCGCTCCCGGGTGCGGCCCACCGACGGCTAGTGTCCCTCGGCCAATTTCTTCACGTTGTCCAGCCCGCCCTGATACACCGCGGCTATGGTGTCGCTCGCGGCCTGATCGTTCTCCTTGTCGCCCGGATTGTCGCCGGTGTTCTTGCGCTTGTAGTGGCCGCTCCAGGTGATCGTCGACTTGCCCTTGCCCGTCGACTTCACGCTGATGGTCGAGGAGTAGTGGCTCACGGGAAGAACGCTCTCGAGGATCTCGTACTTCATCGAGCGCCCCGCCGCGTTGTACGCCAGCAGCTTCTCCTGGATCGTGCCGCCGTCCTTGAGCGTCAGATGCCGGACCGCGCCGGCGGTGTTGTCGGTGCCCTCGACGATCTCATCCTTGGCCACGGCCGGATGCCAGTTGTTGATGCCGCTGAAGTCCTTGACGATGCCCCATACCTTGGACGCGGACGCATCGACGTCGACGCTCTTGGTGGTGTGGAGCAGCGGTGCTGCGGCAAGCGCCAGCCCCGAGAAGAGCGTGCAGACTCCTGCGACCAGCGCCGCTCTCGCGACCCTGATGGCTCCCCCGGATGGCATCTCGTGCGAAATCTTCGTCTTCATGAGCGTTCCTTGTGTTTGTAAGTGACTCCAATCGATACCATACCAATACCCGCGACGATCCTCTCGTCCAAGCCGCGCGCGGCTTCGTCAGACGGATGCGGGCCCGGCATCCGGGGTCGCGCTTTTTCCGGGAAATTTTCCCGGCCGCAGCCAGCGCGCCGCCAGCGGCGGGATCAGCAGCAGGCTGACCAGGGTGGAGGACACCAAACCGCCGAGAATGACCACCGCCATCGGCCCCTCGATCTCGTGCCCAGGCTGATGCAATTGCAGTGCCACCGGGAGCAGCGCGAGCCCCGTCAGCGCCGCGGTGAGCAGCACCGGCGTCAACCTCTCCTCCGCGCCGCGCGCGGCCGTCTCGAGATTCCACGTCTGACCTTCCTCGTGCACCAGGTGGTCATAGTGCGAGACCAGCAGGATCGTGTTTCGCGCCGCCATGCCGAACAGCGCGACGAACCCCACCATGGCGCCGATCGTGAGGGTGCCGCCGGTGAGCGCCACCGCGGCGACACCACCGATCAAGGTGCTCGGGAGAGACAGCACCACGAGCACCACGTGGCGCGCCTGACCGAAAGCGAGCGCGAGCAGCAGCACGATCAGGACGAACGCCGCCGCCGAATGCCAGAGAAGCTCGTTGCGAGCGGTCGTCTGCGCTTCCGCGGCACCGCCGTAGCGCAGGTACACGCCGGTCGGGAGCGCCACCTTGGCGGCAATGGCCTTGCGCGCGGCCGCGGCGTATCCGGCCTGATCCGCACCCCTGGGCGAGGCGACGACGATCTGCCGCCTGAGACCGTCCTGGTGATCGACCAAGCTGCGTGCGGCCGTGAGCTCGACCTTGGCGACGGACGACAGCGGCGTGACCGAGCCGTCGCGGCCGCGAATCAGCAGCGCGCCGACCGCCGCGGGATCCGCGCCGGCGCCGGCGATGCGCACGGCGACCGGGATGCTGCGATCGGCCTGATTGAGGTTGGAGACCACGCTGCCGTGATAAGCGGCATTCAAGGTCTCGAGCGCCTCCTCGGCCTCGAGGCCGTACAGCTCGAGCCGATCGGGTCGCAGCTCCACGTGCAGCTCGACTTCGCGCGGCGGCACGGTGAGCCTGACGCTGCCGCTGTCCGGCAGGCTCTTGAGCACGTCCACGATGCGGGCGCCGACCGCATCGTCCGCATCGAGGTCGGATCCGATGACGCTGATCGTGAACGGCGCGGACTCGCCCGACAGGGTCTCGCCGATACGCTCGGCCAGCACCGAATAGATCTCCACCAGCTGATTGGGATAATCGTCGAACACATCGCGGATCGCCGCGTCGATCGCGCGCGCATCGTAGCCCTTGCTCGGATCGATCTGCACCTCGAACTCCGTCTTGTTCGGCGCGTCGGGATCCTGGCCGTTCTCGGCCCGTCCTATCTGCTCCGACACGCTCTTCACGCCTCGAATCGCCAACAGGCCCTTCGATATCTGCAGGCCGATGCGCGACGTCTCGCTCAAGGAGATGCCAGGGCGGAGCGAGGTGTGCGCGATGAGGTAGTTCTCGCGGAAATCGGGCAGGAGCCGCGCGCCGAGCACGGGCAGGAGCACGATGCCAGCGATGCCGCTGATCGCGACGATCGCGACCAGGGTGCGGGGGCGGCCGTCGAGCCACGCGACCGCGCGCACCTGACCACGCTTCAAGTGCTTCAGGACGCCCGCTTCGGACTTCGGCAGATGGTGCGCCATGGCCAGCACGCCCAGCGCCGGCGTCGCGCTCATGGCGACCAGCAGCGACAGGCCCACGGCGAGCAGGAAGGAGATCGACAGCGGGCGGAAAAAGGATCCCTGCAATCCGGACATGGTGAGGATCGGCAGGAACGCCACCGCAACGGCGGCGGTGGCATAGAACACCGGACGCCGCACCTCGAGCGAGGCGCCCAGGAACAGCGCGCCGATGTCGACGCCGCCGGTTGCAATACGGCGGCGGCGCAGGATGTTCTCGACGTCGATGACGGCATCGTCGACCACCACGCCCAGCGCGACCACCAGGCCGCCGAGCGTCATGGTGTTGAGGCTCAAGCCGCCGGCCTGCAGCAGCCAGATCGTGGTCAGCAGCGCGAGCGGAATCGCGCTGAAGGACACCAGCGCGCCGCGCCAGTCGCGCAGGGCAATCAGCAGCAGCGCGACGACGAGCACCGCGCCGATGATCAGCGAGTTGCGCAGCTTCTCGATCGCGCTCTCGATGAAGCTCGCCGGCCGCAACAGCGCGGGATGGTACTCCACACCCTGCTTCGCGAGCGCGGGCGCGAGCGCATCGAGGCGCTGCTCCAGCGCCCGCGTGACCTCGAGCGTGTTGGCGCCGAACTGCGTCGAGGTCTCGAGGAGGATGCCGGGCTTTCCCGCGATCAAGGCGTCCCCGAACCGGGGCTCCGCGCCCTCGCCCACCGTGGCGACGTCGCGGATGCGGATGGCCTCGCCGTTGCGTGTTCCGACCACCGCGCGCGCGAGCGCCTCCATGGTCACGCCGGGCGCCTGCGCCTGGATCACGATGCGTTGGGTCGGCGTCTCGACGAAGCCGCCGCCGATCAACGCGGTGGCGTGCTTGGCGGCGGTCACGACATCATCGACGGTGAGCCCGGCGGCCGCGAGCCGGGCCGGGTCGATCTCGATCTGCCGCTCGCGCACTTCACCGCCGAATATCTGCACCTGCGCGACGCCCGGTACGGCGAGGATCTGCGGCTTCACGATCCATTGGATGACGTCGCGCAGCTCCAGCGGCGAGAGCCGGTCGCTCGTGTAGCCGAAATGCACCAGGTATTCCATCGATGAGCTGAGCGGCGACAGCAGCGGCGCGCCCACGCCGGGCGGCAGCTGACCGGCGAACTCGGCGAGGCGCTCGGTCACCACCTGTCTCTGCCGATATGGATCGCCGCCGCGATCGAACACCACCTGGATGGCCGACAGCCCCTGGCTCGACGTCGAGCGCACGGTCTTGACGTTCTCCGTTCCTGCCAGCACCTCCTCGAGCGGGCGCGTCACCAGTGCTTCGACCTGGGTGGCATCGAGGCCCGGGGCCTCGGTCTGCACCAGCACGTGCGGCGGCGCGAAATCGGGGAACACGTCGAAACGTGCTTCGAGCAGCGCGGCAAGCCCGATGGCCGCGATGAGGCACGCGAGCGCGGTGACGATTCGCGGGTTGCGCAGCGAGGCGCGGACGATGGCGGCGAGCATGGGAGGTCAGCGGCTAGTCATCATCGTCATCGGAATCCGCCGGATGCGAGCCCATGCCCTGCAGAGACCAGAGAACTCCTGCGCCGCGCACCACGATGTCGTCGTCGTCATCGACGCCGTCCACGAGCCAGCCGTCGCCATAGCGTGCCAGCAGCTTCACTTTCACCGGCGCATAGCGCGTCGTCTTGGGATCGGTGCCCCGCGCGAGCTGCTTGAACACGTAGGGTCCGCCGTCGTCGTAAAGGACCGCGCCCCGCGGCAGCGCGACGCCCTTGAGCTCCGCGCTCACGAGCTCGATCGGCATCCGCGCGCCCGCACCCAATCCCTCCGGCGCGCGCGGCACCTCGATCAACAGGCCGACGCTCTGCACGTCGGCCGCCTGTCTCATCGCTCCGAGCACGCGGCCGGGCACGCGGAGCCCGTCCACGTCGAGCAGCGCCTTGTCGGGCAGCGCAGCGAGACTGTGACGGCCCGGCAGGTCGGCGCGCACCAGCAGCACGCGGCCCGCGCCCGCGCGCTCGATCAACGGCTCGCGCTGCGCGGCGGCCATGCCCGCAATGGGGCCCCAGTGCAGCGCGAATCGAGCGGCGGCGCCGGCGGCCGCCGCCTGCGCGCGAGCCTGTTCGGCGTCGGCCGCCTCCAGCATCTTCAGCGATGCGCCCGCCCCTCCCTGATAGAGCGCGCGCAGCCGCGCCGCTTCGGTGGAAGCCGATCGCTCCGTCGCGGCGGCGGCGGCGGCATCCCCCGAATCCGCGATCAACAGCGTCGGATCGAGGACTTCACCGAGTGCATCCGCGCGCCCGGGGGTCTTTGCCGCCACCGGATGCCCGACCGAGATTCCGACCGCCCGCTGCTGCTCGGCATTGAGGACGAGCGGCGGGTTCGGTCCGGCCGGCGCCGCGGCATCATCGTCATCGCCGGCCAGGACCGGCGCGGACGCCAGGATGCAACAGCAGAGCACGAGAGCCCGCGCCCGCCACGCTGACACGCGCCACGCTGACACGCCGCACGCCGACACGCACCGCGCGCTCACGGGGCCGACACCGCGAGCTGGGGCAGCGGCTTGGCGAGCGCCAGCTCGGGCCCCGACAAGGGCGCGCGCAATGCATCCTCGAGCGCGTTGCGCGAGCTCTGCAGCCTGGCACGGATGTCCGTGAGCTCGAGCTCGGCATGCAGCGCGACGATCTCCACCGCGAGCTGCTCGTCGGAGCCGATGGCGCCGAGACGCAGGCCGAGGCTCGCGCGGTCGCGCTGCTGATTCGCGGTCTCCACCTGCCGCACCGCGGCCTCTGCGCTCGAGCGGGCGATGCTCTCGGCGCGCTCGGCCGCGGCGATCTGCCCGTAGATGTCCGCCTGCAATGCCAGCATGCGCCGGCCCGCGAGCTCGCGTCCGGCGCGCGCCTCAGCGATCTCGCCCTTGTTGCCGTTCATAGGCACGGTGAAGCCCACGTCGAAAGGAAACTTCGCGATGCCGTGGTCCCAGTAGAAGCCGGGCCCGAGCTCTAGCTGCGGATATTGACGCTGAATCTCGAGCTTGAGCTTCGAGTCCGCGGCGGAGTACTCGCCGATGGCGACGCCGAGGTCGGCGCGCGACAGCAGCGCCTGCTCGCGCGCCCGGCGCTCGGCATCGCCGCTCACCGGCGGCGGATCGCCCCATTCGGGCCATGCGAGCGCCACGCCGTCGAGCGCCTCGGGCGGAAGACCCAGCGCCTTGGCCGTGTCGGCCTGGGCCGACGCGACCGCTTGACGCAGAGCGGCTGATTGCTGCTCGATCTGGATGCGGGCCTGCTCGGTGGCCAGGAGCTCGACCGGAGCATCTTCTCCGGCGCCGACGCGCTGCTTCTCGAGCGTCACCAGCTGGTCCTGCGCGGCGGCGAGGCGCACGGTCAAATCGAGGCGCCGCCGGGCGCTCTCCCATTCGCAGAGCGAGGCGGCCAGCGCGCTGCGCACCGCCCACGCCTGATCCATGAGCTCGAGCTGCCGATTGGCGGTCTCGATCCCGGCGATGCCGCGCTCCAGACGCCGCTGCTTGCTCGAGCGGAGCAGCCAGCCCGCCTCGATGCCGTACAGCCACGGATAGGCGTCGTTGCGCGCATATTCCGACTGCAAGGTGAGGTCGGGGTTCGGCCGTTCGGCTGCGGTGATCTCGTGCGCCGAGGCCGCTCGCACCTGCGCGCGCGCCACCTCGAGGGCGGGGTTGCGGGTCCACGCGACCGCAAGGAGCTGCGCGCGGTCCCAGGTCGTCGGCGGCCACGCACGCTCTGCCTCGGGCATGAGGTTGGCGAGGTCCGGGCTCAGCTTGACGTCGCTGATCCTGCGTGCGGCAAACTCCGCCGCGCTCGCGGCGGGGTCGAGCGGCGCCGCCTGATAGTGGGCGCACCCGGCGGCGAGGCCGGCACAGAGCAGGCCGAGCCGCCGGATCGATTCGAGGCCGGGAACGCGCCTCGTCCGGCGCGTGCGGGCGCGAGGGCGGCTCTCTGCTAACGCCATTGACCAAATCCGCTCATCGGGAAACTTTCCCAGGCCCTTTCAGCAATTTTCCCGACGATAGTCGTTCAAAGCATCGCTGAAAACCAGTGTCCCAGAACTGAAACAGTTGCAATCGATGCGGTCCGTTGCTGCAATGAGTGCATGAGCAGCCGGAGCATCCATGGCGGCACCGCGCTCGCTGCCGCGACCCTCCTCGGCCTTTCGTTCGCCGTGCCCGGGACACTTCGGGCGCAAGCACCGTCGGGCCTCGCAACCGCAGCGGCACCCGCCATCCCGCACCCGCCGTCCGCCGCGGCGCCCGCACCCGGGAACGCCGGGGGCATCGTCGCGGCACCGGCCAGGAATCGCGGCGGCATCTGGAAGGCCGCCGTCCCGCCCGCACCCATGAAAGGAGAGTTCGATGACCTCGATCCGCTCGGGGTCGCCGCCGGCGCCCGGATCAAGGCCGATTGCTCGCTCAACTGGATCGATCCCGACGACGGCAAGCTCTATTGCTTCTCGAGCGGCACGTCGCTGGAATTCTTCCTCGACTCACCTCACGCGCACATCGAGCGCGCCCGTGCCGGCTGGCGCAAGCTCAACGGCCGAGGTTGAGCCGCCGAACGAATCGGCCACGAGTCTCCGGTACCACGCCTCCGCATCGCGGGCCTCTTGCCCGGCATCGATGGCTCCCGCCGCCTCTAGGCCGGTCTTTCGCTTCGCGGCGTCATCGACGCTCCGGATCATGCCGTCTTCGATCACGAAGCGCGCGCGGATCGCGAGCGCCCGCCCCCGCGCCAGCATGCTGAAGCAGACGCTGTCGAGCGGCCGCACCGCCGGCCGGCGGTGCTCGAGCATCGCCGCGATCGAAGTCGCGCACGACACCGCCTGGGCGTACGCGGCCGATGCCGCCTTCGGCATCGGATCCGCGATGCAGGCATCGCCGATGACGTGGACGCCGGAAACCTGCGTGGATTCGAAGGTGCCCGGCACGACCGGGCACCAGCCATGGTCCGACGCCAGGCCGGATTGCACGGCGAGCGCCGCCGGCGCCTGCGGAGGAATCACACAGGCCACGTCCGCCGGATGCGCGCCGCTCGAGGTAAAGAGCGTCCGCGTCGCGGCGTCGACGCGGGAGACCGCGCCGCCCGCAACCACCGGCACCCACTCGACCGCATTCCCGTACAGCTCGCGCCAGGCCGCGGTGAACGCGTCCTGTCTCGGGAAGCGATTGTTCGCATCGAAGATCAGCACCTTGGCGCGAGGATTTCGGCGCTTCAGGTATTCGGCCACCAGGCTGGCGCGTTCGAAGGGGCCCGGCGGACAGCGCATGTAGCCGCCGGGAACGCTGATCGCGAATACGCCGCCCGGGCGAAGGGCCGAGAGCTGGGCGGCGAGCAGCGTCGTCTGCGCTCCCGCCTGCCACGCATGCGGCATCCGCGGCGAGGTCTCGCAAGTCAGGCCTTCGATGCGATCCCAGAGGAAACGGATCCCGGGCGCCACGACCAGCCGGTCGTAGGCAAGCACGCCCCCGGCCGCGAGCCGCACCCGCCTGCGCTCGGCGTGGATGGACTCGGCGCGATCCTCGACGCACGTGATGCCGGCGCCCCGGAGGCCGTCGCGCGAGACGGTGATCGAGGCGATGTCGCGCCATCCCACGATCACCTCGTTGCTCATCGGACAGGTGATGTAGCTCGCGTCCGGATCGACGAGGGTGACATCGAGGCGCGGTGCCGACCGCCGCAGGCTCAGTGCGCACGCGGCACCTGCAAAGCCGCCGCCAATCACCAGCACCCGCGCGGCGCCGCGCGGCGCCGCGGGCGTGCGGCCCGCAAGAGCGAGCCCTGTCAGCAGCGCCGACCGCCCCAGGAACTCACGGCGTCGTAGCGTCATGGCCGGCGCACCCCGCTGCGCGCCCTCATCTCGAGGACCTCGCCGCCGTTGGGGCCGATGCAGCTCGAGCTACTGCCACTCGAGCTCTTGCCACGCCCGCACGACGTTGTGCGGGTGCACGGCATCCCACAGCTGCCAGTCCGCACGCTCCCCGGCCGCGACCTGTCCGATCGCCTGTTGCATGGAGTCGCCGCGCTTGATCGCTGCACGCACGCCCTCGGCCAGCGCAGAGAGGTAGCGGCGCTCGGCGGCGATGGAGGGTTTCAGCTCGCGCGAGAGGGTTCCATGCCCCGGTATCACCACGAGCGCCGGTATGCGCCCGAGCGCGTCCAGCACACGCAGCCACCCGATCAGGCTGCCGTCGAGCGCGGGCAGGCGCTCGCGAAAGAGCAGATCGCCGGTCCAGAGCGTGCGCGTCGCGGTGTCGAACACGGTGAGATCGCAGTCGGTGTGCGCCGTCGGCCAGGCACGCAGCTCGAGGGTCCTGCCGCCGAGGTCGAGCTCGAGCGTGTCCCTCACGGTGCGATCCGGTGCGATCACTTCGGCCTTCCCGAGATCGGCGCCGTACTCCCGGGCGAAGAAATCCCGGCTGCGCTCGATCGCCCCGGGAAGCTGCGCATGGCCCACGAAGCTCGGATGGGCACCCGCGAACGCCGCATTGCCGAGGACGTGATCGACGTGCACGTGGGTGTTGATCACGTAGCAGACGGGCACGGGAGTGCGCCGCGCGATCTCCCGGCGCAGCGCCTCGCCGATCCGCATCGAGCCCCCGCTATCGATCACCGCCGTGCATTTGGCGCCGACGATGAAGCCGATGTTCGCGATGTCGTCATGCCCCGGAGCATCGAGCGGAAGCTGCTTGCCGAGGTGCACGAAAACGCCGGGCTCGGGCTCAATGACCGCGAGCCCGTCCGGGCCGTCCGCACCCGCGGCCATGGACCCGCCGAGCAGGAAGAGCAGCGCGGCCGCAAGCGCCGGACGCGGGTCAGCGGCTCCCATTCGCGGCGGTGTAGTGGGCGTGAGTCTGCGAGTCGGTTGCATCCACGCGCAGCGGCAGCGGCAATGGCCGATCCGAGCTGATGCGCAGGGCCGGATTCTCGCTCAGCGAAATCCCGGTCTCCGCGTCGATCAGGACGTTGGCACCCGAGCTCACGCGGATGTGCGAGATGTAGTGGGCAGGAATCGGATCGCCGGTCTTGGGGTCCAGCTGAAATCCCGACGCGTTCGGATGGCGGATGGCGAGCTGCACCGACCTGCCGTCCTCCGAGGGCCGCACGCGAACCTCGCCGAGCGTGCCCCCCTGCGCAGCGCTCGGCGGCGCGGAGCAGCCGCCGCTCGCCTTCACCCACGTCGAGCGCATCTCGAGGTCGCCCGCCTGCGTCTCGGCAATCGCCCGCACCGACGTGAACCGGTCGATGCGCACGCGCATGTCGATCTCGGTGACCGGCGTCGCGGCAAGATCGAAGGTGGCGACCAGAGGCGAAGGATTGTTGTCGATGAACACCCGCACGCGCTTGATGCGCCGGTGCTCGTCATCGGCGAACTTGATCGTCACCGGAGTGGCCGCCGGATCCGGCGTGTTGGCCGGTGCCTCAATGCTCATGAAGCGCTCGTCCACCTCGCCCAGCGGATGCCCGCCGTAATAGCGCTGTTGCAGAAGCTCCCAGGCGCTGCTCGAGGGCTGCTGCTGCTCGCCGCTGGCTTGGGCATGCGCAGGTCCGAGCGCGGCGGCCAGCAGCGCGGCGACGGCCGCTGCCGCGATTCGCGGCAGGCGCGGGGCGGCACCGGAAGGCCGCGTGAGGATGCGCGATCGCTGGCTCATGAAATAGGCGGGCTCCGCAGGGAGAGCGCGGAGCTAGTTTGGCACAACCAGCGCGAAAAAGATCGGCGGCGCACCACCCGCGCCGCCGATCGGAAGTGCCCTTGCAGGGGAATCAGAAGAAGAATATGCCTCCGAGAGCGAAGTCCTTTTCCTTGGCCGAATTGCCGTTCCACGCATCGGACTTGCTGTAGATGTACTCGCCGACCAGGTTCACGCTCTTGGTGAGCGCGTAGTAGACACCGAGCACGCCCGATTCATTCCGCTTCAGCAGGTCGCTCGAGCTCTCGAACACCTTCTCGTCATCGGCGAGCTTGAGGTCCGAGATGCCGTAGCTCACGCCGACTTTCAGCTTGTCGATCTTGTAGCTC
The DNA here is from genome assembly GCA_036272295.1 of Steroidobacteraceae bacterium. Taxonomy (GTDB): domain Bacteria; phylum Pseudomonadota; class Gammaproteobacteria; order Steroidobacterales; family Steroidobacteraceae; genus Bog-1198. Next base: position 9,250 of record DATAYZ010000011.1, on the reverse strand, counting down.
GCCTGGATGTAGCCGCCGTCCGACTTGCGCGTATCGCCGCTGTCCGAGGTCGCCAGGATGAACAGGCCGGTGGTGCCGATGCCCTTGCCGGTATAGCCGTACAGCACCGCCTCGAAGCCTTGTACGTCGAGCTTGACGCCGCCGTCGATGCCATAGCCGTTGAAGCTCGTGTCCTCGCCGAGCGCGTTGGCGCCGGAGATCGCAGCGGATTGCAGCTTCAGGCGCTGGTCGACCACGTCGAACCACACCTTGCCGGTGACGGGATCCGCTTTCGGATCGCCCCAGGCATAAGCGAGACCGGCCTGGAACTGCGGCGAGTTGTGCGAGGTGTACTCGAGCGTCCCGGACGTCGTATCGAGCGGCTGGAACACGCCGAACGACCCGGTGAAGCCGCCCAGGTTCGCAGTCGTGTAGGTGATCTGCGGCTCCCAGTCGGTGTAGATGTAGCCGAGGCCGATGCGGCCCAGGCTGGTGTTCCCCGGCGCGGGATTCGCGAGCGCGGTGCCGACGCCGAGCAACGTCATGTCATCGAGGATCGCGTCCTTCCCGAACAGGCCGATGTCGCGGCCCATCTTCACGGTGCCCCAGCTCGCATCGCCGAACGTGAAAAACGCCTGGCGGGCATCGATGCCGGGGGTCGCGAGGGCCGCCGGCTCGCCCGCGCCGTTCACGCCCGCAGCCGCGGAGCTGTTGATGCCGGGATAGAAGCCGATGGTGACACCCACGTCGAAATCGTCCTGCCGTGAGCTCGCGCTGAACACCAGCGCCGCCGGCAGGAGGCCGTTGCGGACCGACGCGGAGCTGTCGCCCGTGCAGGCGAGGCCGCCCGCCACCGTCGTGGTGGTGCTCGGGGTGGCGCAGCTGGCTCCCACGTAGAAGGCATTCACGTTGCCCGAGAAGTCGAGCTTCCAATCGCCGGCCTGCACGTCGACCCCCGCGAGAGCGCGGGTCAGCGGAACCACCGACATCGCCGCGCTGACTGCGATCGCAAGCTTGATACGCGTTTTCATGCAAACTCCCTCCGTTTCGAGTTTCTTGGTGAGATCGAAGGCGCCGTCGCCGATCGCAGCTTTTTCCCGCACTCGCCAAACGCCGGGTGGCGTCGGGTGAAGCTTCCCTGGGTTTGTGCAAGAGGCGTACCAATGGTACAACCGCGCCTCCCGGACAGATCTCCCGAACCGGCATTCCCGCCCCGGCCCGAGCGCCAGGTGCCTGATCCGAAAGAGCCATTTGCGTCTGCCAGGGCGCGGGCGCGGAGGCCTTCGGGATGCCGTGACGGCTGGCCCGATGTGGTTTTGCCGCAAAACCCGGCGCGCGACGGGAGCCGTGGCGCCGCCCCCACTGTCACATCCAAGGATCAAAACTGTTGCACTCTGTGTTGGATTAGACACAAGCGCCGCGCGCCTTCGCTGCTACATTTTTGAAGCACAAACTGTGGCGGATCAGAAACAGGAGGCGCAGGCGGCCATATGTCCCGGTACTTCGATTGCTGCAAGTAATTGATCGGGCAACATTATCGTCTGACCTAGCGCCGCTGGCACGCTTGCTGCTTGTTTTTTGACCACGAAAATCTCGTTCCACTCCACGATCACCCCGCGGAACGCTTTGCAGGAGCTCTTTCGATGAAAACGAGAGCGGCCGTCGCTTGGGAAGCCGGCAAACCGCTGAGCATTGAAGAAGTCGATCTCGCCGGCCCCAAGGCCGGAGAGGTGCTGGTGCGCATCGTTGCGACGGGAGTTTGTCACACGGACGCCTTCACTTTGTCGGGCGCCGACCCCGAGGGACTGTTTCCCGCAATACTCGGGCACGAAGGGGGCGGAATCGTCGAGGAGGTGGGCGCGGGCGTCACCAGCGTCAAGGCCGGCGATCACGTGATACCGCTCTACACGCCCGAGTGCGGCACCTGTGAGTTCTGCCTCTCGGGAAAGACCAACCTGTGTCAGCGAATCCGCGTCACGCAGGGCAAGGGCGTGATGCCGGACGGCACCTCGCGCTTTTCCATGAAGGGCAAGCCCATCCTGCATTACATGGGGACGAGCACCTTCTCCGAGCACACGGTCCTGCCGGAGATCGCGGTCGCGAAGATCAATCCCAAGGCGCCCCTCGACAAGGTGTGCCTGCTCGGCTGCGGCATCACCACCGGCATCGGTGCGGTTCTGAACACGGCGAAGGCGGCGCCGGGCTCGACGGTCGCGGTGTTCGGGCTCGGCGGGATCGGCTTGTCGGTCGTACAAGGCGCCGTCATGGCCAAGGCCCGGCGCATCATCGCGGTCGACTTGAATCCGACCAAGTGGTCCATGGCGCAATCGCTCGGCGCCACGGACTATGTCAACCCGAAGGATCATGACCGGCCGATCCAGCAGGTCATCGTCGACATGACCAACGGCGGCGTCGACTACTCGTTCGAATGCATCGGCAACGTTCACGTCATGCGCTCGGCGCTCGAGTGTTGCCACAAGGGTTGGGGCGAATCGGTTATCATCGGCGTCGCCGGCGCGGGTCAGGAGATCTCGACTCGCCCGTTTCAATTGGTGACCGGTCGCGTGTGGCGTGGTTCGGCATTCGGCGGCGTCAAGGGCCGTTCGCAATTGCCCGGCTACGTGGATCGGTACCTCGGCGGCGAGATCAAGATCGACGAAATGATCAGCGAAGTGCTGCCATTGACCAAGATCAACGATGCCTTCGAGTTGATGCATGCGGGAAAGGTGATTCGCTCGGTGATCAAGTACTGAATCGAAGGATCGCCAGGAGTTTTTCGAGAGATGCCGTGCCAACGGCCGTATAACCAGTGGGAGGAAGAGTCATGGCAGTTTCAATTCATCCGTCGGTCGACCATGGTGTCAAGCAGGGATCGAAGGATTTCGCGGGAGGAACCTTGTCCTGCAAGTGCGCTGATCGGCCCGTGAAGGTGTCGGTCGGATCGAACGTCGCGCACAATCACGCTTGCGGCTGCACCAAGTGCTGGAAGCCGAAGGGCGCAACGTTCTCGGTCGTGGGCGTGGTACCGAAGGACAAGATCAAGGTCACGCAGAACGGCGACAAGCTCGCGGTCGTGGACCCGTCGGCCACCATTCAGCGCCATGCCTGCAAGGTGTGCGGTGTGCACATGTATGGCCGCATCGAGAACCAGAAGCATGCGTTCTACGGCCTCGACTTCGTCCACGCGGAGCTGTCTCCGGAATCGGGCTGGGCCGCTCCCGGCTTCGCCGCATTCGTGTCGTCCATCATCGAGTCGGGCGAGAATCCCGCGAACATGGGCGCGGTGCGCAGCCGCCTGAAGGAGCTGGGGCTCGAGCCCTATGACTGCTTGAATCCGCCGCTGATGGATGCCCTCGCGACGCACGCCGCGAAACAGTCGGGCGTTCTCAAGTAGCATCCTTCGCGAAGCGTCCAGACCTGGACGCTTCGGCTCGAGGTCTCGATGGATGTCGGGCGCCGCCTCAGCTCCGGGGCGGCGCCCTTCGTTTTTTGAGGTGAGCCGATCGCGGCGCCGTTACTGCTCGAGCACGATGTTGTGCTTGTGGATCTTGCGGTAGAGGGTGTTGCGGCTGATACCGAGCGCCTGCGCGGTGCGCGAGATGTTCCAATGCATGCGCTCGAGCTCGCGCAGCAGCGCGGCGCACTCGGCATCACGCAGCGCCGCGGACGGCAGGTTGGTCGACGGCGCCCCTGTCGCGGCGCCATCCACGCCGCTGGACAATCCGCCGGCACCGCCGCTCACGGCGGCCGGGATGGAGTGCGGGGCGTGCGCCGACGGCGTCTCGGTGTGCAGGATCTCCTGCGGCAGGTTCGACTGGCGGATGGTGCCGTCGCGGCAGAGCGCGCAGGCGGTGCGCAGCGCATTGCGCAACTGCCGGATGTTGCCCGGCCAGGTGTACTCCAGGAGCCGCTCGAACGCGTCCTCCGCGATCTCGATCGAATCCTGGTCGGAGTTCTCCTCCTGGAGCAGCGTGCGGATCAGATCGGCCTTGTCGCCGCGGTCACGCAGCAGCGGCAGGTGCAAGGTGATGCCGTTCAAGCGGTAGTAGAGGTCCTCGCGGAACTCGCCGCTCTGGATCATCTGGCGGATGTCGCGATGCGTCGCGCTGACGACGTGCAGGTTAACGGGAATCGCCTGGTCGCTGCCGAGCGGAACGACCTCGCGCTCCTCGATCACGCGCAGCAGCCGCGTCTGCAGCATGAGCGGCATGTCGCCGATCTCGTCGAGGAACAAGGTGCCGCCGTTCGACTGCAATATCTTGCCGACCCGCCCTTCCTTGACCGCACCGGTGAAGGCGCCGCGCGTGTAGCCGAACAGCTCGCTCTCGATCAGGCTCTCGGGAATCGCGGCGCAATTGACGGTGACGAACGGCTTGTCGCTCCACAGACCGCTGTGATGCAGGGCTTTGGCGAGCGCCTCCTTGCCCGTGCCGGTCGCGCCTTGCAGCAGAATCGGCACCTGCTTGGCGAACAGCTGCCGCCCGATGCTGAGGTTCTTGCGCATCTGCGCATCCTCGCCGACGTGATGCTGGCTGCGCTCGATCTGTGCCGGCACGGTCGAGCCGACGGAGCGCGGCGCCGCGAGCTCCAGGCTGTGCGAAGCCGCCCTGAGCGGCGCGCGCGCAATCGCGAAGAACCGCCGGCCGTGCGCGAGATCGCGCACCGGCCAGATGGTGCTGGGCTCGAAGCGCGCACGGCGCTCGAGCGTGGCGAAGTCGAACTGGAAGAATTTTTCGATGGGCTCGCCCACCAGCGCCTTGCGGCTCGAGCACCCGAGCTGCAGCAGCGCGCTCTCGTTCACCGCGAGGATGTTGCCGCCCCCATCCATGGCCACCAACGCTTCGTGCAGCAGGCCGACGAACTCGGGGCGGGAGTGAAACCGCAGGATCCACGACTGGCTGAACTCGTTGAGAAAATTCCAGCGTGAGATCAGGTGGGCCGACATGTTCACCAGGGCCATGGTGTGGCGCTGGATCAAGCGGCTGTCGCTGGAATTGGCGGTGGAGGCGTCCAGCACCGCGATCAGCGATCCGTGAGGATCCAGGATCGGCGCGCCGGAGCAGGACAACGACAGGTTGTAGCCGCGGAAATGCTCCTCCCGATGCACGGTGACGGGACAGCCTTCCGCGAGGCAGGTGCCGATGCCATTCGTGCCCTCGTGGCGTTCATCCCACATCGCGCCGAGCGTGAGCCCGGCCTGCCGGAACTCGCGCTGCAGGCTCGGGTCCGTGATGGTGGTGAGCACCACGCCTTGAGTATCGGAGAGGATGACGGCGAAGCCCGAGCCGGCAATCTGCTCGTACAGGCTCTCCATCTCCGCGCGCGCCACGGGCAGGAGCTCGCCCATGCCCTGCTGTAACTCCTTCAAGGACTGGGAGGAAAGCACCGTATTCTGCCGGGGTGCGGAAGGCTCGATCTGGTACTCCCGCAGGCACCGGTACCAGGACCGTGTCACGTGCGGCTCGATGCCGGCCGGCTGGAGCCCGTTTTGAACCACGTGCAGTATGCGCGACGCGTGGCTCGTGGCGAGATTCAAGTTCGTCATGACATCCCCTGTAAAGCCATCCCGGCTCTCACGACTTGCCGCTGTTGCGGAAAGTCGACAATACGCCGCGCATGCGCGCGGCGCCAGCGTCCGCAGGCAAGGTTGGTCTCTTTAGGTCGAGAGCGCAACCTGCAGCGCAGCATTCATGCAGGGGGGCTATTGCAAGTTCGCGGGCGTTCCGAACTTGTAGGCGGGGTCGCCGTCGTACTTGGAGCGCACGAACGCCAGGATTTTCCACAGGTCGTCCGCACTCTTGATCAGGCTGCCGAACGGCGGCATGGGTCCCACGACGTTCTCGCGGCCTTGACGCATGTAGCCTTTCTTCTGCAGCTCATCGCTCCCCAGGGTGACCAGCCGGAACAGCGTGTCGTCGTCGCCGCCGTAGACCCAGACGTCGTTGATCAAGGGAGGGCACATGCCGCCGCCACCGCCGCCGCCATGGCAACCGTTGCACGAGTAGCTGAAGAAAATCTTCTGACCTTCCGCCACCACGTCGGCCTGCGAGTCCTTGTAGGGATTCGACAACTTGCCCTTCTCGGTCTTGTTGACCAGATCCACGGGAGAAATAGTCTTGTAGTCGACCGGCGCATCCGCCCAGACCTTGCCGAGCGTGCCGACGGCTGCCGCGGCGACGACCACCGCCACGATTCCTGCAACGAATGATCCTCGAGTCACTGTCTGTCTCCTCTTTGGCTCTGATTTGCGTTCTTGATCGGGTCAGCCGGTGTTTCCGCTCTGCGTGGATGCCTGTTGCAGGATCTTGATCACGGCATCGCTGTTGTTGTCGTGCGCGATTTTCAAGGCAGTCCGGCCGTCCTGGCTGCGCGCATTCACGTCGGCGCCCGACTTGATCAGGAGGCTCGCGAGTCCCGCTCGATTGCCCGCGGCGGCGATCATGAGCGCAGTCACGCCCCCGGGATTCGCGGCGTTCACCTTGGCTCCATGCTCGATCAGCGCTCCGGCGAGGTCGCTCGACCCTGCGATGGAAGCCAGCATGAGCGGGGTGTAGCCGCCCTTCGCGACCGGCGCATTCACGTCGGCGCCCGCGACCATCAATGCGCCCGCCGCCTTGGTCTTGCCGTTCTGGGCGGCAATCGCGAATGCGGTCAACCCCTCACTCTCGGTGGTGTCGAGCTTGGCGCCGTGCGCGAGCAGCACGCGGACGAGCTCGGGATCGTCGCGCCATGCGGCATACATGAGCGGCGTCCAGCCGCTGCGGTCCGCCTGATTCGTGTCGGCCTTGTTGTCGATGAAATACGACGACAGGTCCGTGAATCCGAAGCGCGCGGAGTTGAGCAGCGGCGTGTAGCCATCGCCGTCGGTGTTCCCGAGATGAGCCCCGTGCGCGACCAGGTAGCGCGCGCGGCCGATATCGTCGGCGACCACGGCATTCTGCAGCTCGACGTCGGGGCTCGCACCCTCCGCCAGCGATTTCTTCATGGCCGCCATGCGCTCGGCGTGCACCTTCGCATCCGCGTGCACCGGCTCCTCCGATTTCGGCGGCTGGTAGGGTCCATGCGACGGCAGGTCGCCGGAGATCGTGCACTCGCCGCACTTCACCAGCGGCACGCCGTAGTCGACCAGGATCTGCTTGATCTCCGCGGACTGATCGCGCACCGCGGTCTCGATGGCTGCCTTGACCTCGGGACGTCCGCGCGCCACCGCGAGCGCCATGTCGAACTCCAGCGGCACCTGGTCTTCCATGAGGTTGGCCGGCTGCAGCACGAGCGGCTCGTGCTTGATGGTCTTGTAGTAGCCCGCCATCGGCCCCCACGCCGCGGCGATGTCGAGCCCGCCGTCGGCGACCTGTTGCACCTGATAGGACGGCTGGTTCTCCTTCACCAGGTCGCCATTGTGGCTCATGTACTGCACCACGACGCCCGACTGGATGCCGTGGCCCGCGAGCGCCTGGCGGATCGCCGAAGTCTGATATACGCCGATCCGCAGCTTCTTGAGCGCCGGATCATCGAGATTCTTGATGTGGATGCCCTTGTCGGCGCGATACGCGAGCACGAAGGTGGAGCGATACAGCGGCGGCAGCACTTCCGCACCCTCGGTATCGGTCGCCATGTCCATCCACAGGTCGCAATTCCCCTCGCTCAAGGTCGTGCGCATCAATCCGCGCTCGGTCGAGGGGCGCCAGTAATATCCGACGCCGGTGCCGAGCGCCTTGCCGATCACCTGGGCGATCTTGTTCTCGAACCCCTCGCCCTGCTGGTCGGAGAGCGGCATGTTGCCGGGATCGGCGCACACGGTCAGCGACTGCAGAGTGGCGGCGGACGCCGCACCGGCTGCCGGCAGCATCAGCGCCGCCAGAGCGAAACCCAAGCCCTTGGTCCCGAGCCTCATGTTCATGTCACTCCTCCTGGACGCCGCGGGCGCGTCTTTCTTTTCGACCCGGTGCGGCCGCGAAGGTTGCAACCTTGCGGGGCTCGGCGCCCGGCATTTGCCCATCCATCGACAAGGAAACGCCCGGTGACTTGCGTCACCGGGCGCTCCCTTTTCGTCATCGATCGACTAGAGACCTATCACGGTCGACAGTCGACTCGCGATCAGTCACCCAGCCTGAACGTATACAAGGTGCCGCCCTGCGGTATGGACGCGAGGTTGGCTGCCTTGGTCATGGCCGTGGCACCGATCGCACCGAACTTGTCGTTCAGATCGAGTCCGGCCGTCACCGGCAGTCCGATCCAACCGCCGATTCCCGACCACACCGATATGTACTGCTTGCCCTTCACGGAGTAAGCAATCGGGTTGCCGATGATGCCCGACCCCAGCTTGCGCTCCCACAGGACCTTGCCCGAGGAGCGATCGACGGCACGGAAGTCGCCGCCCAAGCTGCCGTAGAACGCGAGGCCGCCGCCCGTCACGAGCGCACCGCCCCAGTTCGGGAACGAGTCCGGAATATCCCACGCGGTCTCACCCGTCACCACGTTGAATTTCTTGAACCTTCCCGTGACGCCCGGCTTCTCCGGATACATGTACACGTTGGCGAACACGTACACCGTACCCTGGTTGGTGTGCGCACGCTGTTGCGGCTCGAGCTCCATGCACCAGTTGTTGGTCGGCACATAGAAGAACGCCGAGTCGCCCGGGTCCACGGCCACCGGCTGCTGGTCCTTGCCGCCCATTGCAGACGGGCACGCCTGGGTGTTCTTCCCGACCAAGAGGGGCGAGTGCTCCGCGACCTTCACCGGCCGGCCGGTCTTCATGTCGATCTTTTCCGCCCAGTTCACCGTCACGTACTTGTGGGCGCGCAGCAGCGTGCCGTCGGTACGATCGAGCACATAGGCGAAGCCGTTGCGGTCGAAGTGGACCAGGCACTTGCGCATCTTGCCGTCGATGTTGATGTCGACCAGCACGACCTCGTTGATGCCGTCATAGTCCCACTGATCGAACGGCGTCATCTGGTAGACCCATGATGCCTCGCCGGTGTCGACGTTGCGGGCGAAGATGCTCATCGACCACTTGTTGTCGTACTTGCCGCTGTTGCAGTTCTCCTGCGTGAGCGGCTCGGCGCAACGATACTGCGGCGACCAGAGGCCCGGGTTGCCCGTGCCGTAGTACACCATGTGCAGGTCGGGATCATAGGCATACCAGCCCCAGGCCGCACCGCCGCCGCGCTTCCACTCCTCGTCGGGATAGGTGTGGATGCCGAGGTCCTTGCCCGCCGTGCCGTACTCCGGATGCTTCTTGTTGGTGTTCTTGGTGAGACACACGTCGGCA
>DATAYZ010000010.1:0-23948 GCA_036272295.1 Steroidobacteraceae bacterium | reverse complement strand
CCAGAGACCCACCTACGGGTAGCAGTGCCCGACTAGCTCTTACCCAAACGGGACGGTACGCCCGAGCGGAGGCCGAAGGGAACCGGGGCCTCCTTCCGGGCGACCACACTCCTAGGCACGGGTCAGCTGCGCGTGCAGGCGCTCGCTCTCCTCGTTGACGCGCTTGAATGCGGGACGGTCCTGAAGCCGGTTCACGTAGCTCACGAACGCCGGGCGCGTCTCGAGGAATTTCACCATGAAGCCGAAGCCGAGCTGGCTGCCGAGATAGAGGTCGGCCGCGCTGAATCGATCCCCGAGCAGATACGGCGCGGGGGTCAACGCCTTTTCCAAGGTGTCGAGCACGGATTCATAGGTGCCATATCCCAGCGCCGAGGTCTTGTCCACGCCCGGCCGCCCGAGCATGCGATCGATCAGGGCGGACTCGACGCAGCCCTGCGTGAAGAACATCCAGCGGAGGTAGGGGCCCCGCTCGCGCGCGCCGATCGCGGGCGCCAGCTTCGCCGCGGGGAAGGCGTCCGCGAGGTAGGCGATGATGGCGCCGCACTCCGTGACCGTCGCGCCCTGGTGGACGATCGCGGGAATCTTGCCCATGGGGTTGATGGCAAGGAAGCTCGGCTGCTTGTGCTCGCCCTTGTCGAAACGCACCGTCTCGATGCGGTAGGGGGCTCCCGCCTCCTCCAGCATCCAGTGCACCATCCGGCCACGCGACATGGGATTGTGATAGAAGACGACTTCGTGGCTCATGCGGGCTCCCTCGTGTGGCTCGAAGCGATTCTAGTTCAACGTCAACGGGTCAGGGGGATGATGAATGGATCGACGTGACTTTCTCGCGGCCGGCTCCGCCGGCCTGCTCGTGCCCACGATCGCCGCGGTGACCTCGTCGAACGCTGCGGCGGCAACGCCCGCGATCCCCGCAGCGTCGCGCGCCGGCCACGGTGCGGCACCGGCGGCCGCGGCCGGGTCATTCGAGGAGATCACGCTCGGCGATGCGGCAGCCGCGTTCGCAGCCGGGCACCTGACCTGCGAGGCGCTGACCCAGGCCTACCTCGACCGCATCCAGAAATTGAATCTCGGCCACGGTGATTTTCCCGGCCTGCGCGCGGTGATCGAGACCAATCCCCGCGCGCTCGAGATCGCCCGGGAGCTCGATCGCGAGCGGCATGCCAAGGGTGCGCGAGGTCCGCTGCACGGAGTTCCCGTGCTGGTGAAGGACAATGTCGAGACGGCGGATCACATGATGACCACCGCCGGCTCCCTCGCCCTCGAGGGATGGTACGCGCCCGCCGACGCACCGCTGGTCGCGCGTCTGCGGGCGGCGGGCGCCGTGATCCTGGGCAAGACCAACCTGAGCGAGTGGGCCAACTTTCGCTCCACGCACTCCTCGAGCGGCTGGAGCGGCCGCGGCGGCCAGGCCCGCAACCCTTACGCGCTCGATCGATCGACCTCCGGCTCGAGCTCGGGGTCGGCGGTCGCAGTCTCCGCCAACCTCTGCCTGCTCGCCGTCGGCACCGAGACCGACGGATCGATCGTCAGCCCCGCGTCCGTCAACGGCATCGTCGGCATCAAGCCGACGGTCGGCCTCGTCAGCCGCACCGGTGTGATCCCCATCTCCCACAGCCAGGACACCGCCGGGCCGCTCGCGCGCACGGTGCGCGACGCGGCGCTCATGCTCGGAGTCCTCTGCGGGCCCGATGCCGCGGACGCCGCGAGCGTCGCGGCAGCCGGTCGATTCGAGAGCGATTACGTGCGCTATGTCGACCCGAACGGGCTGCGCGGCGCCAGGCTCGGCATCGCGCGGCGCTTCTTCGCCGATACGGCGCCCATGAACGCGTTCCTGGACCGCTGCGTCGAGGTCCTGAAGCGCGCCGGCGCGGAGGTCGTCGATCCGGCCGACCTCCCCATGCACGGGGCGGCTTCGGCCGCCGAGCAGGAGGTCATGCTCTACGAATTCAAGGCCGATCTGAATGCGTATCTCGAGCGCCTGCCGCCCTCCTTCCCGGTGCGGTCGCTGGCCGACCTCATCCGCTTCAATGACGCGCACGCCGACCGCGAGATGCCGCTGTTCGACCAGGAGCTCCTGCACCAGTCGCAAGCCAGGGGCGGTCTCGAGGAGGCCGCGTACCACGCCGCGCGCGACACCTGTCTCAACGCGATGCGCGCGGGCGGCATCGACGCTGTGCTCGCCGAGCACGGTCTCGACGCCATCGTGACCTTGACGTCGGGACCGGCGTGGCTTATCGACCCGGTGAACGGCGATGCCGACGTGGGCGGGGCCTCATCGCCCGCCGCGGTCGCGGGCTATCCGCACGTCACCGTCCCCGCGGGGCTCCATCGCGGGCTCCCGGTCGGGCTGTCGTTTTTCGGGGCCGCGTTCAGCGAGGGCAAGCTGATCAAGGTTGCGTCGGGGTTCGAGGAGGCGATGAAGGGACGGCAGGTGCCGCGGCTCCTGGCGACGCTGTAGCCGCGCTACGTTGGACCGAATACCAATTTTGAGTGAATTGGCAGCAATCAGTAGCAACCTTATCGGCCCCGGACGCTGCTATTTCGCGACCGGAATCTCCAGGTAGCTGTCCGCATACCACCGCGCCTTGAGCGGCGGCGAGCCTGCGTCCGCCATGGTCTCCTCGCTCACGTCGTCGCCGGCGCCGTAGTTGATCTCCCGATCCGGGCGCTTGTTGATGCCGAGCACCATGACCAGACGGCTCCCCTGCTGCAGCAGCCGGCTCGTCATGCGCTCGCTCCGGATGGTGAGCTCCTGGCGCTCTCCGGCGCCGAGCAGATGCCGGTGCACGCGGTCCTTGACGTAGCTCGCGCGCACCTCCTCGATCGGACTGTAGAGCCGCATGTAATCTCCGTTCGCCTGCAGCTCGTACAGCATGATGTTGAGATCCATGTCCTGCTTGTTCACGGTGAAGTCGAGCTTGAGGGTGAAGAAGCCGCTGAGCACCGTGGCCTTGGGCAAGGGGTCGCTCACGAACATGGTGTCGTTGTGGATGGCGAGGCTGCGGCTGATGAGGTCGGTGGAGGGCACCCAGGTCGCATCGCGCCGGTCCTTGAAATTCGTGACCTCGCGAACGAACGCGCCGGCCGGTCCCTTGCGGGTCGCGAGGCGCCGGCCGTCGCCGGACACGGCAGGATCGAGGTAGAAGCGCATGGAGCTCGAGGCCATTGCGGCAACCGAGGGCGCGTGCCGCCATTCGTTGCCGCCCATGACCTCGTAGTTGATCCCGTCCTTGAGGATGGCGGGCTTCGGGGCGTGCTTGAACACCGAATCGAACCACTGGTAGCGGATCTCGCGAACGTCGATCATGGCGCTCGAGTCCACCGCATAGCCCTGCAGGTTGGCGAGCGGGCCGCGCTCCATCACCGCATCGTCGTACGGTCCGATCAGGAGCGTGTGGTCGGCCTTCGGATCGTACTTGTGATGCTGATTGTAGTAGTAGAGCGCCCCCACCTCGCTGCCCGCGTAATAGCCCGCGATGGTCAGCACGGGGATGTCGACGTGCGCGAACTCCGCGCGGTACGGGATCATGCTCTGCCAGTAGCGGTCGTAGCTCGGGTGATTCAACCACCGCAGGAAGATCGGGTTCGACTTGCCGAACAGCCGCCCCATGTCCCGATAGCGCCGCCCGCTGGAATAATACTTTTGGTCGAGCGCATGCCATAGCGCGTCGTCGTAGTACTTCTTCTCGTCCCCGGGCTTGGTGTTGGTGACGTAGGAAGACCAGCGATAGGCGGAGTTCTGGAAGACGTTGCCGTCCATGGGCACGTCGATCCCCGGCGCGGTGGGCGCGGACGTCGCGATGGCCTTGAGCGCCGCCGGCATGTGCTTGGCGGCGGCCCACGGCGTGAAGCCGCTGTAGCGCTCCCCGTACATCCCCACCCGGCCGTCGCTCCACGGCTGCTTCGCGATCCAGTTGATCACGGCGCGGGCGTCCTCGCCGTCCCGCTGGTACGGCAGGACGTCCTGGCCCTTCGTCCGCTCACCGCGCGTGAATGCCACCACTCCGACGTAGCCGTGCGCGGCGCACTCCCGTGCGGCGTTGCCGGCGTCGTAGATGGTGAACTCGAGCAGGGTCGGGAGCTTCGAATCCGTGTTCGGGCGCACCACCACGGCGGCGATGGTCGCGCCCGCCGGAGTCTTGATCAGCACCTGCTCCTCGGCCACGTAGCGGCGGCGATCGTCCGCGGTCGCGAGGCCGTCCACCAGCGGCCCGAAGCTGCGGTACGCATTGAACGCCAGATACTTGCCGAGCAGCTCGACCGCATCGGCCTCATCGATGCTGTCGCTCGCACGCTGCTGATCGAGGGCCTTCTGGAAGGCGTCGCGGTAGATCGACGGCGGCGACTCGAGCCAGTGCGTGACCGCGTACGCATCGTGATCGCCGAGCCGCCCGATCACCTCGCGGAACGCGCGGGTGAACGCGTCGCCGAAGGACATCTTGTTCTCCGTCTCGAGCGCCTTGGCATACGCGTAGAGGTCGAAGATGGCGCCGCGGCCGATGGGCCGGCCCGTATCCTGACGGCGGCGCCGGTCGCGCAGCGATTGCCGGGAAACGTCCGCCGCGCCGTAGTTGCCGGCCACCATCTGCAGCGTGGACAGGTTCGCGAGGTAGCGGTCGGGATCGGGCTCCTGATACACGGGCAGCAGCCGCTCGGCGAGGTCGCGCATGACGGCGGGCACCGCAGGGTCGCTCGCATTCTGCGGCGCCCTGAAATCGAACTGCGGGGCGCTCTGCGCAGCCGCGGCGGCGGCGAGCAGCAGGACGGCGACCAGCAGGCGTGCCGCGCGCATCAGCGGCGGTTCCCGGACTCGCCGATCCGGGCGACGGCGGCCGGCTGCCCCTGCGGCGCCTTGACCAGATGCAGCACGCTGCCGAACAGCGGATGGGCCTCGCCCGGACCGCCGATGTGGATGATTGCCGTGCGCCGGAGCTCGTGTGAGAACACGTCCACGACCAGATCGAGCACGTCGTCGTCGAGCGTGCCGAAGGTGCCGTCGATCAGCACCCACGGCGGGGACTGGATCAGGATCCGCGAGAACACCAGGCAGAGCTGCTCGTCCTGGCTGAGCTCGCGGTCCCAGCGCCGGGTCTCATCGAGCAGCAGACCCAGACGCTCGAGCCCCAGCCGGTAGAGCGCGCGGGTGTAGGCATCGTTCGCGAAGCTGTCCGGCTTCATCGGGTAGGCCAGGACCTCGCGCAAGGTTCCCCGCGGCAGATACGGCGATCCGCGCGGCAGATAGAAGATCTTCTCGCCGCTCGGACGGACGACGCGTCCCGCGCCCCACGGCCAGAGGCCGGCGAGCGCGCGGAACAACTGGGTCTTGCCGGTGCCCGGCGCGCCGAGGATCAACGCGCGCTCGCCCGCGCGCACCGTCACGGCCCGCTCCTTGAGGCGGTCGGAATTCGCGGCCGAGACGATCTCCAACCCTTCGATGCCGATGACGCCGGCCTCGCCTTCGACGTAGGTGATCCGGCTCTCGAAATCGTGCGGCTCGTGCGTCGAGGCGAGGGCCTGGCGGAAGGTCGCGACCCGGAGCAGGGTGGCGCGCCAATCGGCGATCGCGCTGAAGTTGTCGATGAACCAGCGCAGCGACGACTGCGCCTGCGTGAACGCACCGGCGGCCATCATCAGTCCGCCGAAGGACACCTTGCCGGTGAAATAGAGCGGCACCGCGACCAGGATCGGGGCGACGATGGTCACCCACCCGAATCCGGCGGTGACCCAGGTGAGATCGGTGTGGCCGCGCACGATGCGCTTGGTCGCCGCCAGCACGTTGCCGAGATGCATCTCGATGCGGCGCTTCTCGTCGGCCTCGCCCGCCGCCAGCGAGATGTCATCGACGTGCTCGTTGACCCGCACCAGCGAGAAGCGCAGATCCGCTTCGCGCGCGTAGCGTTCGGCATTGCGGGCGATGAGGCTCTTGCCCACCCAGTAGCTCAACAGCGAGCCGGCGACCGCGTAGACGATCGCCGCCCAGAGCATGAAGCCCGGGACGGCGACGTCGCGGTCGCCGAGCCGGAAGCTGAAGCCGGTCGAGAGTCCCCACAGGATGCCCGCGAACGTGCCGAACAGTATCCCAGCCTGCAGCAGCCCGACACCGAGGTCCGCCGAGAGCTCGCAGAGCTTGCGCGCATCCTCGTGGATGCGCTGATCCGGATTCACGCCCATGGAGCCGGCATTCGCGAGCCAGAAGGCGCGCCGCGGCAGCATCCAGTCCGCGAGCATGCTGCGCACCAGTCCCTCGCGCAGGCGCAGCTCCAGGGTCTCGACCAGCCAGCGCTGGGTGACGTTGAGCACGAGCAGGAAGCTCGCGATCGCCCCGAACACGCCGAGCTGGAACAGAAAGTCGCGGAAGTCCCTGCGCGACAGGGCATCGAAGAACGGCTTGTTCCACCGATTGAGCAGGATCTGCCCGTAGGCCGTGGCCACCACCACCGCGATGGTGAAGATGATCAGCACCACCAGCTTCTTGCCGACGGACGAGCCGAAGATCGTGCGCACCATGATGCCGATCTGGTGCAGCAGGCCTTGATGAGGCTCGCCGGCCGCGCCCGTTCGCGCGCGGGCGCCCGATTCCTTCGCGGCGCTCATGCGATCGCCCCGTTCACGGCGTCACTCCGATGCGGCCGTGGTCCGTCATGGCGCCATCGTGCAAGTGATTTCGGCCGGCGTCTGTAGGAGGTTCACCGACTGCGCGTCGAATTCTTTGTAAGGTTGACCATTGACCCGCACCGCTGCGAGCGGACGCTCGAAGGGGGCGCGCAGCTCGATGGGACCGGAGAGGCCCGCGCCGATGTGACACGCGATCGTATCCGCATCCGTCCGGCGCAGCGTGAGATCGAGAGCGCCGTGCAGGGTCGGAAGACCGGCGACGCGCACGCCCGGGCCTTCGAGCCATTCCGTCGCAACGCCCGCCGCCACGACCAGGCTGCTCGCGGGCCGCGAGGTCGCACCCTGCCGCGGCGAGCCGTGCGCGGAGGGCGCGCGCTGCGCCGGCGAGCCCGCTGCGCTCGGGCCGGGACGCTCGTACGCGAACAGGCTGCGCACCGCGAGCACATACTCGGCGGCGATCCAGGTATGAGGCAGATCGCCGACGTGACCGGGCGTGCGGTGATCGCGCCACGCGATCTCCGGCCATTGATTCCAGCGCACCGGACGGCGGTCCGACAGGAAGAAGCGCAGCAGCTCGAGGGCCGCGTCCCGGCGTCCGAGCCGGACCAGCGCGCCGATGATGCGAATCTCGTAGGGCGTGTAGTTGGTCCACGATCCCGCGCCGGCGCGCTTCGAGCGCCAGTCGGCGAGATAGCGGTCGAACGTGCGCTCGACCGCCGCGCGATCGAGACCCTCCGGCACGTCCAGCAGGTAGATCGCGTTCGCGGTCGCGGTCGGATCGAAGTCGGCCCACTCGATGCTGCCGGGTATGAACTCGAGCCCGCGCTGCGCGCGGGTCGTCTCGATGGCGGCGAACAGCCCGCGTGCGACCCGGGCGGAGAGCTCCTGCCAGTGCCGCGCGTCGCTCGAGCGCCCGAGAAGATCGGCGAGATACGCCGCTTCCTCGAGCCCCTTGACCGCCCAGAAGTCGTCCCAGAACGCGTGCACGGGCTGGGCCAGGTAACCCTCGTGGCTCACCGAGACCGGCAACAACCCATCCGGCTCGAGCGCGCCTTCGATGAAGCGCGCCGCGCGCTCGATGTGGTCCCAGCACTCGCGCACCAGCGCATCATCGCCGGCGAAGCGCCGGTAGTCGCCGATCAGCGCGATCAGCTGGCCGTGGCTGTCGTGCTCCACCAGCCAGTCCGGGCCGTCGCGATCGACGCAACACGGCACGAAGCCGTCCGCGCGCTGATGAGGCGCGTACCAGCGGATGAATTCGCGCACCTCGGCGGTGTGGCCCATGCGCAGCAGCGCCGCCCCCATCATGGCGCCGTCGCGAATCCAGGAGCGCGTGTAGCGCCGCGGTCCGGGCTGCAGCGCCGGGCCGGCGCGGGTCAGGAGCACGTGGGCGGTCGCGGTGCGCACGGACTCGATCGCATCCTGCATCCAGCCGTGGCCGAGCCAGGGATCGGGTCCTCGCGCCGCGCTCCAATCGAAGGCATCGCCCCCGGGGGCGCTCGACTCCGTCTCGGACACCGTCGTGAGACGGTGCTCGACCGACTGCCCGGCATCGAGAGTGATCTCGTAGGAGAGCGCTCCGCTCGCGAAGCCGCGCGGATCGTGCACCGCCCTGCTCGCGGGCAGTCTTCCGGCGGCCAGATGCGAGGCAATGAGGCCCTCGTCGAAGCGCATCGCGCCGAACGCGGCAGGCGGCTCGGCGGGCAGGATCGCGTGGTCGTCGTCGACGCGCACCGCGCCGTCGTGCCAGGCCAGATGGCGGATGGTCGAGATGCCGCCGAACTCGCGGAAGCTCTGCCACGGCGGCGTGACCTGGAACGGGCGGATCACCAGAAAGAGCCGCGCCGCCATCCGCCCGGCCGAGAGATTCTCGAGCCGATAACTGACGCGGATCGTGCCGCGCGTCGTCGCGAACGCCTCGGTCTTGAGCCGCCAGTCCCGGCCTTCCCACACCGAGGCGGGCACCGGCATCCAGCCTTGCTGCAGCTCCTGGTGGAGCGTCACGTCGTTCCAGGTGTAGAGCCTTCCGTGGACGAAGAGCATGGGCTCGATGCACCAGGACCCGGGCGAGGGCTCCACCATGCCGTCTTCGTTCATGAGCGCCGAGGGCGTACCGCGCGCGGTGCCGACCGGAGTCCACACCGTCTGCTCGTTGTGCAGCCAGCGCGGATGCCAGCCCCGATCCTCGCGGGCCGCGACCGATTGCCAGAACACATTGAGCGAGCGCGCGAACTGGAACGACTGCGGCTGCAGTGCCGCCCCCGCATTCGCCTCCGGGATCTCCAGGCGCAGGTACCGGGCCGTGAGGTCAGGGAGATAGAGGTAGCTGCGGTGCCCGCCGCCCCGCGGGGCCGCATACACCGTCTTCCAACGGCTTCCCGAGCTCGAGGCGCGAAGCCGAAACCCGCGCGCCGGCGCGTGCTCCAGCCAGTCGATGACGATGCCGCCGAGCGTGCGGGGCGCGGTCCAGTCGACCTCGATCCAGGGCTTGGCGTCGTCCGTCCGGGGGCGCCACCCCGGCCCCGCGATCGCGTGCGAAGCCTCGAAGCCCGGCAGCTCGCTCGAGGCGCTGAGGCGCGGCGTCTCCTTCGGCGTCGCATCCTCGATGTCGAGGTCCGCAAGCCAGAGCGTGCCTTTGCCTCCCTGTCCTGCGACCACCGCCAGCTCGATCGAGCCCAGCCGCGTCAGGCGCGCGCCCGAGGCGGGACCCCACGCAAATTCGATGTCGCGCGCGCGCAGGCGAAAGCGCTTCCAGTGCCGCGGCGGATCGAGATCCTTGTAGACATGCCGCCAGACGTTCTGGCCGGCGCCGTCCACCAGCTTCAATTCCAGATTGTTGCGGGGCCCCGATCCCCGCAGCCGGAACGTGACCACGTAGTCCTCCGGCATGTCCCGGCCCGAGGCGCGTCGCGCCACGACGAACCCTCCGCCGCCTTTGAAGTCATAGTCCATGCACAGAGCGTGCGGCTGGCGCGCGCTCCCCGTGCGGAGCGTGAGCTGCGCCTGACCCGAGGTCACCGGTTGCCATTCGGTCGTGGACGAGGAGTTCTTGTTCTGCTCTTGCATCGAGCGATGAGGCCCAAAATAATTTACATAAAGTGTTTTACATATACTATTGTTTTATATGGATGACAATCCAAACGGCCCTCGCGCTGAGCCGCCTGTGAGCTCGTTCGCATTCGGGCCGTTGCGGCTATGCTGTCGCATGCGCCGTATTCTGGCTCCCCTCGCGGCCGCGCTGACGCTGGCCGCGTGCGCGGTTGGCCCGAATTTCAAGCGCCCCGCCCCGCCCGCCGTGACCGGCTATACGCCCGAGCCGTTGCCCGTCGAGTCCGCCTCGACGCAGGCGCCGGCCGGGGCGGCGCAGCGCTTCGCCGTGGGCCACGATCTCGCCGCGGACTGGTGGACCGTGTTTCATTCGCCGCGCCTCAACGAGCTGATCGAGCTGGCGCTGGCCCACAGCCCCGACCTCAAGGCGGCCAAGGCCGCGCTCGCCGCCGCTCACGAGACCATGCTGGCCCAGCGCGGGTCCTATTATCCGAACCTCTCCGCCGGCTTCTCCGCCACTCATCAGGCGCAGTCGACGCAGATCGCCCCGACCCCGAACGCGAACATCTTCCAGTACAACGTGTTCACGCCGCAGCTCACGGTGTCATACGTGCCCGACGTCTTCGGGCTCAACCGGCGCACGGTGGAGTCGCTCCGGGCGGAGGAGCAGGAAACGCGCTATCAGATGATCGCGGCCTACGACACGCTGACCTCGAACGTGGTGGTCGCCGCGATCCAGGAGGGAGCGCTCGAGCTCCAAGTCGATGCGACGCGGGAGCTGATCGATCTCAACCGCGACTCTCTGAAGATCCTGCAGTACCAGCTCGACAAGGGCTATGCCAGCCGCCTGGACGTCGCGACGCAGGAATCCCAGGTTGCGCAGATCGAGGCGACGCTGCCGCCGCTGCGCAAACAGCTCGTGCAACAGCAGGACCTGCTCGCGGTGCTCACGGGGCGGTTTCCGAGCCAGTCCCCGGGCGAGCAATTCGATCTCCTGAAAATGCAGCTGCCCGAGGATCTGCCGCTCAGCCTGCCCTCGGCCCTGGTGGAGCAGCGTCCCGACGTGCTGCAGGCGGAAGCCAACATGCATGATGCGAGCGCCAAGATCGGCATCGCGGTGGCCAATCGGCTGCCCAACATCGTCCTGTCCGGCAACGCCGGCAGCTCCGCGCTCAACATGAGCCAGCTGCTCAACAAGGCGACGGAGTTCTGGACCATTGGCGCCGATGCGACCGCCCCGATCTTCGCGGGCGGCGCGCTGTATCACCAGGAGCGTGCGGCGCGCGAGGCGTACGCGCAGGCCGCCGAGCAGTATCGCAGCACCGTGCTGACGGCGTTCCAGAACGTGGCCGACACGCTGACCGCGCTCGAGCAGGATGCGGATGCGGTGAAATCCGCGGCCAAAGCCGCGGACGCGGCCAAGGTGGCCCTCGATCTTGCGCAGCGGCAATGGCAGGATGGCTATTCGGCCTACATCGCGTTGCTCGCCGCAGAACAGACCTATCAACAAAGCAGAATCACTCTTGCACAGGCCCAGGGAAATCGTTATGCGGACACGGCCGCCCTTTTCCAGGCGCTCGGCGGCGGCTGGTGGCATCGAGCCGACCTCGCCGCGGACCATCATGATCCATGAGCCGCGCGGCGCCGCGCGGAGCGCCGGACCCTCCTCTCGAAGCCCTCGAGCTCGCGCCCTTTCGCTCGCGGCCCTGCTGATCCTCGGCGCCTGCTCGAGCAAGCCCGAGGCGGCCATGCCCGCGCCCGGGCTGCACAACGTCGTCCTGAGCGATGCCCAGCGCCACAACGTCCGTCTGTACTCCGTCGCAAGCGCGACGTTCCACAAGACCGTGGACACGACCGGCATCGTCGACTTCGACGACGACCAGGCGACCAGCGTGATCGCACCCTTCTCGGGGCCGGTCTCGAAGCTCCTGGTCGACATCGGACAGCCGGTGAAAAAGGGCCAGGCACTGGCGACGGCCGCTTCTGCGGACTTTTCCGCCGCGCTCGCGGGCTACGCCAAGGCGCTCGCGACCGCGAAGACCAACCGGCATCTGGCCGACCTCGACAAGGACCTGCTCGAGCATCACGGCGTCGCCCAGCGCGAAGCCGCACAGGCCGAGACCGACGCGGTGAACGCCGAATCCGACCGGGACGCCGCCCTCCAGCAGCTCATTGCCTTGAACGTGAATCCGCAGGCCATCGAGGACCTGCAGAAAGGCCGGCCGTTGGCGCATCCGGAGGCCGCGATCCGCACGCCGATCGCGGGCACCGTGGTCGAGCGGCTGATCACCCCCGGCCAGCTCCTGCAGGCGGGCAGCACCGCAGCCTTCACCATCGCGGATCTGTCGCGCGTCTGGGTCATGGCTCAGATCTTCGGCGGCGACATCGGCGCCGTGCACGTCGGCGATGGCGCCGATGTCGACACCGGGACGGCCTCCGGGCACTTCACTGGACGCGTCGACAACGTCGCCGCCGAAGTGGATCCCACCACCCGTGCCGTGGCGGTGCGCATCGTGGTCGACAATCCGGGCGATGAGCTCAAGCGGCAGATGTACGTGCACGTACGGATCCGCTCGAGCGCCGAGAGCTCCGCCCTGCTCGCGCCGGTGTCCGCGGTGTTGCGCGACGACGAGAACCTGCCGTTCGTGTACCTCCAGAACCCGGACGGCAGCTTCGGGCGCGAGCACGTCACGCTCGGCGTGCGCACCGATGATCGCTACGAGATTCCGTCGGGTCTCGCGGCCGGCAATCAGATCGTGACCGACGGCGGCCTGTTCGTTCAATTCATGCAAAATCAATGAGCGGAAGCCAGGTCGCGCAAAATCCATGAGCGAGTCCGCGCCGCCCCCGGCTGCGCCGCCTTCCGGTCCCGCGTATCAGGGACCGGCGGTGCCGCGCACCCGCTCGCTGATGAACCGCATCGTCGCATCGTCGCTGCACCAGTCCTTCCTGGTCATGCTCATGACGGCCGTGCTGATGATCGCCGGCACGCGCTCGCTCGACCGCCTGCCCGTCGATGCATACCCGGATCTCTCGCCGCCCATCGTCGAGGTGATCACGCAGTGGCCGGGGCGCGCCGCCGAGGAGGTCGAGCGCCTGATCACGGTGCCGGTCGAGCGCGAGATGAACGGCCTGCCCGAGATGACCACCATCCGGTCCATCTCGCTCTACGGCCTGTCGGACGTGATCATGACGTTCCGCAACGGCACCGACAATTACTTCGCGCGCCAGCAGGCCTACGACCGCTTCGGAGACCTTACGCTGCCGACCGGCGTGACGCCGTCGCTGTCGCCCATGTCGGCTCCGTCCGGTCTCATCTACCGTTACGTGCTGCAGAGCGCGGATCGCTCGCCGATGGAGCTCAAGACCTTCGAGGACTGGACGGTCGAGCCGCAGTACAAGTCGGTCCCGGGCGTCGCCGACGATTCCGGCTTCGGCGGCGGCACGATGCAGTACCAGGTGCTGCTCGATCCCGCGCGGGTGGCTTCCGTCGGTCTCTCGGTGGCCCAGGTCGAGCAGTCGCTCACGTCGAACAACGACAACTCGGGCGGCGGCTTTTATTCGGAGGGCGGCCAGTTCTACTACGTGCGCGGCATGGGCCGTCTGGTCACGACCGAGGACATCGGCAACGTGGTGGTCGCCGTAAACAACGGCACGCCGGTGCTCGTCAAGGACCTCGGGAAGATCGAGATCGGCATCGCGCCGCGCCTCGGCGAGTTCGGCTACGAGAAGCAGGATGATGCCGTCGAGGGGGTCATCCTGCTGCGCACCGGCGAGAAGACCCAGGATGTCTTGAAGCGGGTCGAGGCCAAGACCCGGGAGCTGAACGAGCAGGTCCTGCCGAAGGACGTGAAGGTGGTGCCTTTCTACGACCGCAGCAACCTGGTCGCGCTCACCACCGACACGGTGGAGCGAAACCTGCTGCGCGGCATGGTGCTGGTCGTGGTCGTGCTCATTTTCTTTCTCTATGACGTGCGCGCCGGGCTCATCGTCTCGGTCAGCATCCCGCTCGCGCTGCTGTTCGCATTCGTCTGTCTGGACATCCAGAACGCCTCGGCCAACCTCCTGTCCATCGGCGCGGTCGATTTCGGCATCCTCGTCGACGGCGCCGTGGTCATGGTCGAGAACATCTTCCGGCAGGTGGTCGCACGCAAGGGCTCGCCGCTCCAGATCAAGGAGATCATCCTCGACGCCGCCGCGGAGGTCGATCGGCCGCTCTTTTATGCCGTCGCCGTCATCGTCGCAAGCTTCCTGCCCATCTACGTGCTGTCCGGACCCTCCGGCACCCTGTTCAAGCCCATGGCCGACACCATGGTGTTCGCGCTGATCGGATCGCTGATCGTGACCCTCACCCTGCTGCCGGTGCTCTGCGCCTGGTTCATGCGCAAAGGCATCGTCGAGCGGCGCAATACCGTGTTCGAGGCGATCAAGGCCCGCTACGTCCGCGGCCTCGATTTCTGCCTGGCGCGCCCCTGGGGCACCACCATCGCGTGCACGATCCTGCTCGGGCTGTCGCTGCTGCTGATACCGCGCGTCGGCGCCGAGTTCATGCCGCACCTCGATGAGGGTGCGCTCTGGGTGCGCGCCACCATGCCGTACACCATCTCCTTCGACGAGGCTGCGCGGATCACCCCTAAGATCCGCGACATCCTGCGCTCCTTTCCCGAGGTCACCACCGTCGCCTCCGAGCTCGGCCGCCCCGACGATGGCACCGATCCGACGGGGTTCTTCAACGTCGAGTTCTACGTCGATTTGAAGCCCTATCGCGAGTGGAGCGGCCGGTACCGCGACAAGGCCGGGCTCATCGAGGCGGTCAACCGCAAGCTCGAATCCTTCCCCGGCATCAATTTCAACTACACGCAGCCTGCGGAAGACGCCGTGGACGAGGCGGAGACGGGCTTGAAGAGCGCGCTCGCCGTCAAAGTGTTCGGCGCGGACCTGCAAACCCTCCAGCAGAAGGGCAAGGCCATCAAGCAGGTGCTGGAGCGCGTGCGCGGCATCCGCGAGGTCACGCTGGTCCAGGAGCTCGGACAGCCGAGCCTCGTGATCCAGATCGATCGTGCCCGCATTGCCCGCTACGGCCTCAACGTCTCCGACATCAACGCCTTGATACAGACCGCCATCGGCGGCGATGTCGCGACCGAGGTCGTGCAGCAGGAGAAGGAATTCGACCTGATCGTGCGCCTCCAGCAGAAATACCGCGACAACCCCGAGGAGGTCGGCAACATCCTGGTCTCGACCCCGTCCGGCGCGCAGATACCGCTCAAGGAGTTCGCCGACGTGCACGTCGGCAACGGCGCGGCGTTCATCTACCGGCAGAACAACTCCCGCTACATCGGCGTGCAATTCTCGGTCGAGGGCCGCGACCTCGCCGGCGCGGTCGAGGATGCGATTCAGCAGGTGAACCACAAGGTGTCCCTGCCCCGGGGCTACCGCCTGGACTGGGGCGGCGAGTACACCGAGTACACCGCATCGCGCGCCCAGCTCTCGGTGATCCTGCCCTTGACCCTGTTCCTGATCTTTCTGCTCTTGTTCGCGCTCTACAGCAACTTCAAATTTCCGCTCATCACCGTGCTCGGCGTGCTCTTGTCGGCTCCCGTCGGCGGCATCGTCGCCCTGTGGATCTCGGGCACGCCCTTCTCGGTCTCCTCCGGCATCGGGTTTCTCGCCCTGTTCGGCGTCTCGGTGCAGACCGCGGTCGTCTACATCTCGTACGTCAACGAGCTGCGCCGCGACGGCATGCCGGCCGCCCAGGCGATCCGCGAAGGCGCGATCCTTCGTCTGCGCCCGATCATGATGACGGCCCTGGTGGCCGCGCTCGGCCTCCTTCCCGTGGCGCTCGCGACCGGCGTCGGCACGGACTCGCAGCGGCCGTTCGCGCTGGTGATCGTCAGCGGATTGTTCACGCGGCTTCTGATCAGCGTGTACCTGATGCCCGTGCTCTACGCGCTGGTGGCGCGGCCCGGCGATCGCCTCGAGGTTTGACCGCGCCGCTCACCTCCATGGCGGCAACTGGCGTGCGGTGAGCGGCGCGCCGATCGATTATCATTCGACGGCAGCCATGATTCAGGGAGAAGACGATGACGACACGTTTCTTCAACGGGACAGCGGCGCGACTCGCCGGGGCATGCCTCGCGTTGGTTTGGGCCGGAGGCGCGCTCGCGGCCGCTGCCAGGCCGAGCGATGCGCCGGATACGAAAATCGCCGTCGTGCCGGAGCCCACGGAATCGACCCGCTACCTGAGCGACGAGAAGCAGATCACCCACGGTGCCATCGTCATGGCCGGCCACCCGGTTCCCTACGTCGCGGAAGCAGGGCTGCTCGTCGTACACGTGAAGGATCCGATGGACGCGGACGCACCGCCGCCGCGAGATGAGCACGGCAGCGGCCCCCCGCCGCCGCAGCCGCCCGAAGTGAGCATGTCGTACGTGGCGTACTTCAAGGGTGAGAAGGAGGATCCGCGGCGACCCATCGTCTTCCTCTTCAATGGAGGTCCGGGCTCATCGACGGTATGGCTGCATATGGGCGCTTTCGGCCCGCGCCGCGTGATCACGGCGGACGACAGGCACAGCCCCGCGGCTCCCTACCGGCTGGTCGACAATGAGTACAGCCTGATCGATGCCGGCGACCTCGTGTTCATCGACGCGCCCGGCACCGGCTTCGGCCATCTGCGCGGCGCCGACAAGGAGAAGGCCTTCTTTGGCGTCGACGAGGATGCGCACGCCTTCGGCAACTTCATCGTCGAGTTCCTGTCGAGGCATCAGCGTTGGAACTCGCCCAAATATCTCTTCGGAGAAAGCTACGGCACGACCCGATCGGCCGCCCTTGCCTACATCCTGCAGAACGAAAAGCTGGTCGATTTGAACGGTGTGATCCTGCTGTCGCAGATATTGAGCTTTGCCGACAGTGCCGACGGCCCCCAGTTCGATCCGGGGATCGATTTGCCGTATCTGACGGCGCTGCCGACGTATGCGGCGACCGCCTGGTATCACCATAAGCTGCCAAACCCGCCCGGGGCGATCGAGCCGTTCCTGCGCGAGGTCGAGCACTTTGCAATGACCGACTATGCTCAGGCGCTTGCCGAGGGCTCGACCCTCGCGGCGCCGCAGAAGCTGGTCATAGCCGCGAAATTGCACGAGTACACGGGCCTGCCCGTCGATTACA
The DNA here is from genome assembly GCA_036272295.1 of Steroidobacteraceae bacterium. GTDB lineage: Bacteria > Pseudomonadota > Gammaproteobacteria > Steroidobacterales > Steroidobacteraceae > Bog-1198. Next base: position 7,118 of record DATAYZ010000010.1, on the reverse strand, counting down.
TCGTGCGGGCGAACCTGCGCATCAACGGCGGGGAGTTCGAGAAGACGCTCCTCGGCAGTGACATCACCACCGGACGGCTGGACACCCGCTTTGCAGGTCCCACGCTCGATCCCATGAGCAAGGAGGCGGAGTACGACCCCCAATCGGCGGCGATCTCTTCGGCCTACGTGTCCGCCTTCAACGATTATGTGCGCGCCACGCTCAAGTTCGGCGATGGCAAGACCTACAAGGCGAGCACCGACGTGGGAAGGACGTGGGATCTCTCCCACCAACCTCCCGGCGGCACCGACAAGCTGCCGCTGGTCAACGTGATGCCGGATCTCGCCGTCACCATGCAGCAGAACCCCAACTTGAAGGTGATGCTCAATGGCGGCTATTACGATCTGGCCACCCCCTACTTTGCGGCCGTCTACGAGCTGCACCATTTGGCCATCCAAGATGAGCTGCAAAACAATATCGAAATGCATTTCTACACTTCCGGGCACATGGTGTACGCGCATGAGCCCGATTTGAAGGCGCTACACTCGAACGTGGCGGCTTTCATCGAAAAAACCCGCAACGGCCCCAATGAGCCGCCGAAGGCAGGCCGTGGATCGCGGCCGAAAGACGCGGCGTAACCCGACGGTTACCAGCCGTCGGCCGTGCCCGGCGTGTTGACCTTGAGCGAAACGGTGCGCGCCTGGCCCTCGTGCAGCAGCCGGAGGTCGACGGTCTGACCGACGCGCACCAGCGCGAGCGCGTTGCGGAGCTGTGTGGCGCCGTCCAGCGAGACGCCGTTCATCGCCACCGCGATGTCGCCGACCCTGACCCCCGCGTGATCGGCGGCCGATCCCGGCTCGACCGCGGTGATCAGGACGCCGCGTGAGTTCACGAGCTGCAGCGCCTCGGCGGCCTCCGGAGCGAGGTCCTGCAGCTTGATGCCGACGATGCCGCGCTTCACGGCGCCGTACTGGATCAGCTGCTGCATCACGGCCTTCACCATGTTGACGGGGATCGCGAAACCGATGCCGATGTTGCCGCCGTCCTTGGACAGGATGGCCGAGTTGATGCCGATCAGCTCGCCCTTGAGATCCACCAGCGCGCCGCCCGAATTGCCCGGGTTGATCGAGGCGTCCGTCTGGATGAATTCCTCGTAGCCGCGCGGGTGGATCCCGGTGCGCCCGAGCGCGCTGACGATGCCCACGGTCACGGTGTGCCCGAGCGCGAACGGATTGCCGATCGCGACCACCCAGTCGCCGACCTCGAGGCGGGACGAGTCGCCGAGCGCCATGGCCGTCAGGTGCGGCTCCGACACCTTGAGCACGGCGATGTCGGTCGCCTCATCGCTCCCCACGACCTTGGCCGGGAAGTGACGCGTGTCGAGCAGGGTCACGGTGATCTCGCTCGCGTTCTCGATGACATGCCGGTTGGTGACGATGTAGCCGTTCTGCGCGTCGACGATCACCCCGGAGCCTGCGCTCTGGAACTGGCGCTTGCGCACGAGCTCGCCGTCCGGCACGTTGAAAAAGCGCCGGAAGTACGGATCCTCGAGCAGCGGATTGCGCCGCACCCGCTCGGTCAAGGTGCCGCGCGTCGCGATGTTGACGACCCCCGGCGAGGCCACCTTGATCATGGGTGCGAGCGAGGGCAGCGCGACGGCCGCCGCCGGGCCGGCGGCGCAGACATCGGGCGCGATCGCGGCCAGCACGATCAAGGCCAGCGGCAGCAGGGGGCGCGGGAGCATCTGCAAAGCTTTACAAAACTTTACCGGCGCCACAAGGGACGCTAACGCGCCGGGCGCAGAGTCTGCGCCGTGGTCTCCATTTCAGTGCTCTCCAAACCTTCGAGGATCCAACCATGACCCCTTCAGAGCCCGCTTCATCGCGCCCGCCCCTGCTCCGCAGGCTGTTCAACCGCTACACGCTGATCTCCTTCGCCGCGGGTACCGCGCTCGCGGTCGGTATCGGCGCTTCCGCCCTGAGCGGCGCGATGGGCGGCATGCACGGCATGATGATGAGCGACATGACTCCCGCTCAGGTACAGACGCATGTCGAGCACGCGCTCAAGCATCTGTACGTGGAGCTCGATGCGACCGACGCCCAGAAGGCGCAGATCGGCCCGCTGGTTCAGCAGGCGGTGAGCGACCTGCTCCCGCTGCACACCGAGATCGGCGCCGCGCACACGCGGGTGATTCAGGCGCTCGAGGCGACCCCGGTGGACCGGGCCGCGCTCGAGGCGGCCCGTGCCCAGCACTTGCAGCTCGCCGACCAGGCTTCGAAGCGCTTCGTGCAGCTGATCGCGGACGTCGGGGACACGCTGACCCCGGCGCAGCGCAAGGCCTTCATCGACCACGTCAACAAGATGCACGGGATGCCGCACTCCTGAGCTAAAGTCGGCGCATGGCCGAGCGCATCCTGGTGGTCGAGGACGACCCGCGCCTGGCCGAGATGCTGTCGGAGTATCTCGGTCAGGCCGGCTACCGGATCACGCACGCCGGGCTCGGCAAGCGTGCGCTCGAGCGCCTCGCGGAATCCTGCTTCGATGCCGTGGTGCTCGACCTCATGCTGCCCGACATGGACGGGCTCGACGTGTGCCGCGAGCTCCGGTCCCGATCCGACACGCCGGTGCTCATGCTGACCGGCCGGGGCGACGCCGTCGACCGGATCATCGGTCTCGAGCTCGGCGCCGACGACTACCTCCCCAAGCCCTTTCAGCCGCGCGAGCTGCTCGCGCGGCTGCGGGCGGTGCTGCGCCGCCGTGCGCCCGGCCGTCCTTCACCGGAGCAAGCCTTGCACTTCGGGCGCCTCGAGATCGACACCGCCGCCCGGGTGGTGCGCCTCGACGGAGCCGATCGCGACCTGACCGGCTACCAGTTCGACCTGCTCGTCACCCTCGCGCAGCGTGCCGGACGCGTGCTGTCCCGCGACGCGCTCATGGATGCGGTCAAGGGTGAAAAGCTCGAGGCCTTCGACCGCTCGATCGACGTGCACATGTCGAAGATCAGGGCGGCGATCGAGGATGACCCGAAGCGGCCGCGCCGCGTCATCACGGTGCGCGGCGCCGGCTACGTCTTCGCCAAGGCGCAAGACTGATGTTGCGCCTGTATCTGCGCTTCTACCTCGCGCTGCTCGCGAGCCTGCTCCTGTTGGTGGTCGCGACCGCGACGCTGTGGCACTTCACCGGCGGCAACATGGAGCCCGTGGGCCTGACGTTCGCCCGGGTGGTGCAGAACGCCCTGCCGCCGGCCGATGCGTCCGCGGACGAGCAGCGACGCGCGCTCACGCGCCTGACCAGCGGGCTCCACGGCACGGTCGCGCTGTTCGACCGCAACGGCACGCTCGTCACCTCGGTCGGAGGGAATCTTCCGCCCGCGCCCGACCTCGAGCACCGTCCCGCTCTCGGCGTCGTGACCTTCGAGCGCGGGACGCTCACCTACGTCCATCTGGCCGACGGACGCTGGCTGGCGGCCCGGCTGCCGTCCGCCTTCACGCATGCGCGCGTGGTATTTCACCTCGTGCTGATGCTTCTTGCCGTCGCCATCGGCATCGCCGCCTATCCCATCGTGCGCCAGATCTCGAGGCGCCTCGAGCGTCTGCAGCGCGGAGTCGAGTCGCTCGGCGCGGGCGATCTGACCGCGCGCGTTCCGGTCGAGGGCCGCGACGAGGTGGCACGGCTCGCCGCAAGCTTCAATCGTGCGGCGGCGCGCATCGAAAAGCTCATGCAGGGCCACAAGGCGCTGCTCGCCAATGCCTCACACGAGCTGCGCACGCCGCTCGCGCGCATCCGGCTCGCCCTCGAGCTCATGAAGGACACGGCCGATCCGAAGCTCAAGAGAGGACTCGAGCAGGACATCGCCGAGCTCGACTGGCTGGTCGACGAGATCCTGCTCGCGAGCCGGCTCGATACCGTCGAGGGGAAACCGGCTTCCGAGGAAGTGGATCTGCTGGCGCTAGCCGCCGAGGAATGCGCGCGCTACGAGAGCGTCCAGCTCGAGGGCACGGTGGTGACCGTGCACGGCGACCCCCGTCTGCTGCGGCGCCTGTTGCGAAACCTGCTCGAGAACGCCCGCCGGCACGGGTCCCCGCCGACCCACGTGCGAATCGGGATGCATGAGCCCGGGACGTCGCCGCCGCCCGCGCCCGGGCCCGCGGGCGCCGCGGCGCGCGCCCTCATCCGCGTCTGGGACGCGGGGCCCGGCGTGCCGCCCGAGGACTTCGAGCGCGTGTTCGAGCCCTTTTATCGCGGCCGCGAAGCGCACGATCGCGGCGGTGCCGGTCTCGGGCTGACCCTGGTGCGCGAGATCGCGCGGCGCCACGGCGGCGAGGCGGGGTGCGAACGGATGCCGGACGGCCGCAGCTGCTTCGTCGTGCTGCTGCCGGCGGAATTCGCGCCCTAACTCTCCCGCCGAGGGGCGATGATCAGTACGCCCCCATGAAATCCCGCTTGCCGACGGGCAGGCCGTTGTGGCGCAGAATGGCGTAGGCGGTGGTGACGTGAAAAATGAATTGCGGCAGGCCGTAGTTGGTGAGATAGGCCTGACCGCTCAGCTTCCTTTCCTTGGGCGTACCCGGGCGCAGCACGATTTCCTTCGTCTCGCTGCCTTCGAATTGCGCAGCGCGCGTGCCGTCGATGAATTCCAGGCTCCTGGCCAACAACCCGTCGAGATCGGCAAAGCTCTCCTCCTTGCCCTCGAAGACGGGAATCTCCGCGCCTGCCAGGCGTGCCGAGATCCCGCGCGCAAAGTCGGCTGCGATCTGCACCTGTTTGACCAGAGGAAACATGTCGGGATACAGGCGCGCCCGCAGAAATGCTTCCGGCTCGATGGCTTTGCCGCGGGCATGCGCATCGGCCTGCGCCAGCATGGCTCTCAAGGCCGTCAGCAATTGCTTGAAGACGGGGACTGAATTGACATACATGGCGCTGCTCATGACCGCTCCTCGATGGATTGATGGGGTCCTATGGTACCCGTTTGGTCAGGCTCCAGCCCCGCCGGTCGAGAGGCTCTGCCAGCCGCCCCCCTCCCGCCGGCGCCGCCGGCGCGCTTCGAGGACCTTGCCGTTCTCGCGGAGATCGAAGCTCTCCACGAGGACTGCTCCGGTGACCGCATCGACGGCGAGCACGTGACTCGCCATGGTGAGCATCGAAGAGCGGCTCACCGAGGTGCGCCTGACCTCCCAGACGAGAGGGGCGCCATCGATCGGCCGCAGAGACATGGAAATCGAATGATCCTCCTCGATTCCGTCCGGGCACGGTTCCGCGCTCACGATATCGGCGATCTCGCTGCTGTCGCGCCAATTGTCCTCCAAGAGCTGCAACTCGCCTCGATCGCAGGTCGTCGGTCCGAAGGCGGGCAGTCCTTCGAAGCTCAGGTTGCCATTGAAGTAGAGGGACACGATCAAGGTGTCGCCATTCGGATCGTCGGCGCCGAAATACCTCAGTTGCCAGACGCCAAACCCTGGCTCGAGCCGCCCACTCCGCTGCAGCCGACCGCCCCCGAAGACGCTCTGGAGGCGCCACGCCGCGTTCAGCCCTCGCACGAGCGGAGTGACGAGATCGAACGCTTCTCGTGCGCTGAGATCCGCACGCGGCAGCTCGATCGTCCGGCGCGACGGCAGCGACAGCCGCTCGGCGGCGGCCGGCGGCTTCCCACCCAGATCGCGCCCGCCTTGCCGGATCATGTCCTCGGTGTGCTCTTGCGCCAGGCGCGGTGACAGCCGTTTGTAGGCAGGAAGCCGCAGCATCTCTGCAAATTGGTAGGCCGGCCGATTGCGGTATGCGGTGGCGGCATCGAACCTTCGAAGCAGAGCGGCCAACGAAGCCGCGTCGGCGAATGGTTCGAGCCGTTCGAGATTCAGCTGCTCTTGCTCGACCGCGGGCTCCGGATCCCAGGCGGCGGCAAACCGGTTCAGCGGCTCACCGGGTTCTGCCAAGGCGAAACCCCATCCGTGATCTTCGCCGAGGCAATAGTGCAGCACGGGCGCGGAGAGAAGACGGCTGAGGTGAAGGGCGAACTCCTCGCCGAACGCCAGACGGCGATACGCCTCGCCTTCCTCGTAGGGCACGAAGGTGAGCCATCCGTTCGACGGGCCGAAGGTGAGGCCGGCGAGGCCCGCCTGCTTCAGATGCCGCCGGACGCCTTTCGGATCTTCGGTGCGAACGTGGTAGCTGTCGCTGAATTCGCTCATGTCACCCGACGCCTGTCAGCCCTTGCGGGCGCAGGCCGAACGTTACATTCCAGGCAGGTCGCTGGACACTTTCGTGTATTTGCCGGGGGTTCGCAAATGCCGAACGAACAGGTGCTTTTACCCATCGATCGCGCCCGATGCGCCGGCTTATAAACGGTTCTGCCGGGATCTCTTGAGCGACTTTCTTGATATACGGCCAAATTTGCGGCCGCACGAACCCATGCGGAGATGTCTAGGGCGGCCGGTCTCCTGCCGCTTGAATCTACAGATATCGTCTTTGTTCTAAACTCGAACGCGGCGTGAAGGCACCTTGCTGCGCCGTTCGGCATCGGGAGATCTCGAAGTGAAGAGCAAACAACTGTGCGGCGCGCTTGTGGCGATGCAGCTGACGGCAGCATCAGTCTGCTCCTCGTCACCCGTCACCTTGCCAAGTGAGGATCGCATCCTGTCATCGTCATTGGAACTGGAGCAAAAGACGGAACCTTGGTGTCCGGGCGACTGCGCAGTGGGGATTCCATTCGTCGCCAGCTACCGGAAAGGAATGGAGCGGCTGGTGTTCGTCGGTGCGCATCACGCCTTTCGCCCCAACTCTCCAACGATGCGGGCGGTCGATCAGGGATTCGCGGAGCTCGAGCCCCTAGTCGTTATCGTGGAAGGCTTCGCCACCGCGATGGGAGAAGACCCGCCTCCGCTCGTCGCGGGAGCCCGTCGCTATGGTGCGCCGGATGCAGATGAGTTTGCCCGGGGAGAGGCCATGTATGCGGCATCCATTGCGCTGAGGCGGGGAATTCCGTTTCTTGGCGGTGAACCGACGCGGGAAGAAGAGCTTCAGGCTCTCAAGATAAAGGGGTTCAGTGACGCCGATATCGCATTTAGCGGGATGCTAGGGTGGCTCTCACAGGCCCTCAGGTCCGGCGATATTCCCGACACGTCGGAGGAGAGTTTGGTCAAGAT
>DATAYZ010000009.1:0-24897 GCA_036272295.1 Steroidobacteraceae bacterium | reverse complement strand
ACGGCTTTCGAGTGAGGCGGGCAGGAAGGAGGGCCCCGGTTCCCTTCCGCCTCCGGTCGGGCGTCCCGTCCCGTCTGGGTCAGAGCTACGCGGGCACTGCTACCCGTAGGTGGGTCTCTAGGCCGCGGCTGGACCGCTGCTCATCAGGCGGCCCCCAGGTGGACGTCGGACCTTGTAACGGGTAGCAGTGCCCGCGTAGCTCTGACCCAGACGGGACGGGACGCCCGACCGGAGGCGGAAGGGAACCGGGGCCCTCCTTCCTGCCCGCCTCACTCGAAAGCCGTTGGGTGCCCTTCGCGCCGGTAAACGACGCCGCCCTTCATCACGAACGACACGTGCCGCAGCGCCTCGGGCCGCGCGAGCGGGTCGGCGTCGACCGCGACGAGGTCGGCGAACCGTCCCGGCTGGACCGACCCGACCTGTTCCGAGCGGCCGAGGAGGTCGGCTGCATTGCGGGTCGCGGCGAGAATGGCATCCATCGGCTTCATTCCGTTCGCCGTCAGCAGCGCGAACTCCAGGGAATGATCCCCCTCCCCGAGGTCGGTGCCATACGCGATCTTCACGCCGGACTGAACGGCGAGCGGCAGATTCTTCTTCGGCAACAGATCGTTGGCGAGCTCCTTCGCGGGCGTGCCCGGCGCCAGGAGCTCGGGATGATCGCGCGCCACCGCGTAGAAGACGTCGTACACGCTGAGCGTCGGCACGAGATAGGTGCCGTGAGCCTTCATGAGCGCGAAGGTCTGCGCGGTGGCGAACGAGCCGTGCTCCACCGAGTCCACGCCGGCGCGCACCGCGTTCTCGATCGCCGCCGCCGGATAGATGTGGGCCGCGACCTTGAGCCCGAGCGAGTGCGCGGTCTCCACCGCCACGCGCATCTCGTCGTTGGTCATCAGCTGTTGACGCGGATCATCGCCGGTGGAGGCGATGCCGCCCGAAGGCATGATCTTGATGAGATCGGCGCCGCGGCGCTTGTGCTCGCGCACGCGGATGCGGGCCTGATCCACCGTGTCGACGATTCCGTTGTCCCAGCCCGCATGCGACAACGCGGGATCCATGCCGTTGCGGGGATCGCCATGCCCGGCGGTGGGGCCCAGCGGCTCGAGCGACACCATCAAGCGAGGTCCGGGAATCTTGCCGGCGTCGATGGCCTTGCGCACGGCGACCGTCTCGTCGCCGCCGCCGACGTCGCGGGCGCTGGTGAATCCCTGCTGCAGCATCTGGCGGACGAACACCTCCGCATCGAAGGCGCGGTCGATGTCCGAGTGGGTCACCTCGTACTCGGTGTCGTTGGTGCGGTTCGGCAGCAGCGCCGAGATGTGCACGTGACAGTCGATGAAGCCGGGCAGCACGGTCGCCTTGGAGAGGTCGATGACCTCGGCGCCCGCTGGATTTCGGAAGCCGTCCTCGACGGACGCGATCTTGTCGTCGTGAATCAGGATCGAGACCTGGTGGCGCGGCGCACCGCCGGAGCCGTCGATCAAGGTGCCGGCGTGAACGACGGCGTCCCCCGCGAAAGCGGCGGGAGCGCAAAAGGCGGTGGTGAGCGCGGAGACCAGGGCTGCGGCGGTCTTGTTCATGAGCGGCCATCTTCGAAGCGGGGCCCGAGTATAGCGCGGGGGCCGCAGACACCATGCGGCCGTGCCCACGCGGCCGGGCCGCCGTCTATCGCCCCTGATGCACGACCAAGGTCCCCTTTCCGAGCACGTGTTCGCGCGCGGTCTCCACCACCATGGCGCCGCTCGCGCCGTCATCGACCGCCAGTTTGTCGACATTCAACGCGTACACGGTGAAAGTGTACGCATGCGGCTCGTCGCCCTGATCGGGACACGGCCCGTGGTAGGCGAGCGTGCCGAGGTCGGTGCGCCCCTGCCGCGCGCCCGCCGGAAGCTGGGTGCCGTGCTCCGCGCCCGCGCCTTCCGCAAGCCGAGAGACCTTGGCGGGGATGTCGTAGACCACCCAGTGCCACCACCCCGACGGGCTGTCGTGATCGTCGGGATCATAGAGAGTCACGATGAAGCTCTTGGTGCCCGGGGGCGCACCGGTCCAGCTCAAGGGTGGAGAAGCATTGCCGCCCGTGCAGCCGTAGCCGTTGAGCGCGTACCTCTGGGGAAACCCGTGCATGAGGTCGGCACTCTCCACCGTCAAGCGGGCGACCTGCGGCGCAGGTGCCGCCGGTACCCGTCCCGCGAACGGAGCGAAGGCGAGCGCAAGTGCCGCGAATCCCGCTTTGTTGGGTGATGGCTGCATATCGTTACCCGCCGTGAATGGTCCGGAAATGTAGCAAGGCGCGCCGACCTGCTCCGCCATCAGTTGCGCTCATCCGGAGCTTGCGGATGCGACGCCGCGTAGTCTTGGCGGGCTTGATCGATGAGATAGGCGTGAATGGCCTCCACGTCCGCGCGCGACAGAACGTCGTCCCAGCGAGCCATGCCTTTCACCTGGTAGGCCCCCTTCAGAACGATCTGCTCGAACATGAGATGCGTCGCCGGGGACATCTGCCGGAGGTCGGGCAAGAGGCCTCGGCCGAAAACGTGGCAGCGCGAGCAGTAGCGGTTGTAGAGAACCTCGCCGTCGGAGATTTGCGCGGCTGAGCCCTCCGCTTGCGGGGGCTGCGTCGGCGTCGGCTCCCCGATCGGCGGCGGCTTTGGAGTCTCGGCGCCGCCGAGCTTGAAGGCGACGATGCGCCCGGCGTTGCCGTGCTTGTAGGCCGCGCTGCCCTTGGGAAAGGGATTCGCCATCAAGCCGCCGCCAAAGCCGGCCATGACGGCGATGTATTGCTCGCCCTTGACGCGATAGGTCATCGGTGCGGCCATGATGGAAGTCCCGACGTCGATGCGCTTGAGAACACGCCCCGTATCCGCGGCATACGCATTGAGGTAGCCCTCGGCATCTCCGCGCAGCACCAGATTTCCGCCGGTCGAGAGCACGCCGCCATCCCAGACGCTGAATCCCGGCTGCTCCCACACCGTCTTGCCCCGGATCGGATCGAAGGCGCGCGTGACGCCGCGTGAGCGGGGCGGCTTGCCGGAGTCGAGGGCCGCGAGGCTCGGAAGGTGGCCGAGAAGGCCCGCGAGACCCTCGGGGTCGTAATCCTCCGGAAAGAAGAACGCCAGATCGAAATTGCCCTCGATGAGCCCGGCGCGGCGATCTTGGGTGTTGATGTAGACCATCGGTGCGTCGATGACCGGAATGTAGACGAGCCCTGTCTTGCGATCGAAGGACATCGGCTGCCAGCCGTGCGCGCCCGTGGGAGCGGGATAGATCAGCTTCGGAGTCTTCGACCAGTCCCCTGCCGGGCTCGCGATGGGGTGATGCGTGCGCGGATCCAGCCCCCGGGTCCAGTTGACGTGCGCGTACGGATTGGCGGATATGACCTCTCCGGTCGCGCGATCCAGGGTGTAGAAAAAGCCATCCTTGCTCGCCTGCATCAATACGTGCCGCTTCTTGCCCGCGACATCGATGTCGGCGAGAGTCAGCTTCGCATCGGCATCGTAATCCCAGCCCTCGCCCGGAATCTCCTGAAAGTACCAGGCAAGCCGTCCTGATTCGCCGTGAACGGCGACGAGCGAGGCAGCGTAGAGATCGTCGTCATGCGTCTGGCTGACGCCGTAAGGCGCACGATTGCCGGTCCCGAAATAAATCAGCCCGAGCTCCGGGTCGTAGGAGATGCCGTCCCAGACCGAGCCTCCGCCGCCGGCCGTCCAATCGTACCCTCGAGGCCAGGTTTTGACGGCTTTGTCGAGGTGGGGCGCTTCTTGCGGTCCCCGGCGGGGATCCCGGGGCACGGTGTAGAAGCGCCAGCGCAGCGCGCCGGTACGGCGGTCGAACGCCGTGATGAAACCCCGCGCGCCCGCGAAGTCGCCGCCGCCGTTCCCGATCACGATGAGATCGCCGGCCAGGGTCGGTGCGCCCGTGATGAAATAGTGAAAATCCCCGGGGCCGCGGCCCGGCAGCGTGTCCGCGCGCCAGGAGCGCTTTCCCGTCGCGGCATCGATCGCATCGAGATAGCCGTCGATCGTGCCCACGTAGACCTTGCCGTCCATGACCGCGACGCCGCGATTGACCACGTCGCAGCAGGCGTACCGGCCCCACTGTCCCGGCACGCCCGGATCGTAGGTCCAGAGCGCCTTGCCCGTGATCGCATCGAGCGCGAAGACCTTGCCCCAGTTGCCGGTGGTGTACAGCACGGAGTCGACCACGACAGGAGTCGCCTCGAGGCCCCGGCTCGTGGGCAGAGCGTAGTTCCACGCGAATCCGAGCCGGTCGATCGTCTTGTCGTTGATCGCATCGAGCGGCGAATAATAGGTGCCCTCCGCATCCCGTCCGGGCGCGAGCCATTGGTCCGGCTCCCCGTCGGCGTGCCGCAGCCGCGCCTCGCTCACCGCGCCGAATTGCTGCGGTCCGGACGATTCCGCCGCGGCCGCGCCGGCCGTGAAAATCCCGGCCACGAGCAGTGCGAGCGCCGCGCTCCATCCCTTTTTCGTCATCTCCGCACGACCTCTCAGGCGATTGAAATCAAAAGTAGTGAATGGTAAGAAGGCGAGGTTAGCCATTTTGCGCAAATGTGCCGCGAGCTGCCGGCCTGCGCCGTTGCGAGGATTCTGGAGGCTTGAGGGTGACATCCGGAACCGTTGAATCCACCGATCTCCTGAAGTCGCGGGTTTATGATGCCTGCTTCAGGGACATCGACGCCCAAGCTGCGCAGTATCAGGGCTACGGCCAGCAATACCAACAGTTGAGCCGCGGCCCATTCGAGGGGCGCTGCCGATTCTTCACCTTCGGCGAGGATCTCGCCATCAACTTCGAGACGGCGAATCGCGCCCTGTCGGTGTCCGCCTTGACGCCCCCCGGACGCTACGGGGCCTGCATCCTGCTGGACGAATCGCCGCCCTGTGCGCTCAACGCGGCCACCGTCTCGCACCAGGACGTCGTCCTGTGCCCGGAGCGCAGGATCCTCGAGGGCCAGACCCCGGAAGGATTGAGCATGTTTTGCCTGGACGTGTCTCGGGAGCTCCTGCCCGATGACGGCTCGATAGTCACCGTCTGCATGCGCACCGATCCGGAGCGATCCTCGCAATTGCGCGAGCTCGTGCGGGCGGGCCTCGATGCCTCGGTCGCTCTGCGGTTGGAGCACCCCGCGGCGTTGCGCCGGTTCAAGAGCTCGCTCGTCGATCTGCTGTGGCTCATCGCTGCCCGCCCCGACGTCGCACGCGACACCCGGCTCGACCGCAAGGCTCGGGCCATCCGGGTGTTTCGGCGCGCGCGCGACTACATTCACAACGGCCTGTCCGACGGCATCTCAATCGTGACGCTGTGCCGCGAAGCCGGCGTCAGCCGCCGGTCGCTCGAGAGCGTGTTCCGCTCGGTCATCGGCGTGAGCCCGGCGAGCTACATCCGCGTGCTGCAGCTCAACAGCGTCCGCCGCGACCTGCTCTCCGAAGCCTGCGCCGGCGAGTCGATCGGCGCCATCGCAGCGCGGTATGGCGTCTGGCACTGGAGTCGATTCTCGCGCTACTACCGTCTGCAGTTCGGCGAGCTGCCCTCCGAAACGCGGCCCCGCCAGTCCTGCTGACGCCGCGCGCCGCCCGCGCGGCGCGCCTGAAATTCCTGCGCAAAGCGGATAACGGGCTGATTTGTCCGTGACTATCCTGCCGTTGAGCCACCCCCGGGGACGACGGGAGAGATTCAGCCATGTTCGCGGTACGCCCGAGCAAATTGCAGATCATTTTCGCGGCCTCCGTGCTCGCGCTGGGCGCCGGGAGTCTTCGCGCACAACAGGTCAAGGCCGACGGCGGCATGGAGCTCGAGGAAATCGTCGTGACCGCGACCAAGCGCGCATCGACGGTCCAGAACACGCCCATCAGCATCACCGCCATCGGCGGCGAGGAGCTGCGGGAGCGCGGGATCACCGATGTGACCTCGGTCGTACAGTCGGTGCCCGGAATCTCGCTGCGCACCAGCGGCCCCGGCCAGACGGAGCTCGAGATGCGCGGCATGGCGTCGGTCAGCGGCAATTCATCGACCGTCGGCTTTTATCTCGACGACACGCCGCTGAACGCCCCGGCGAACGCACAAAACGGCAAGGTCGTGATCGACCCCAACCTCTACGACCTCAACCGCGTGGAGGTGCTGCGCGGGCCTCAGGGCACCTTGTACGGCTCGGGCTCGATGGGCGGCACCGTCAAGCTCGTCCCCAATCCTCCGGATCCGAAGGCATTCGGCCTGTCCGCCGAGGTCGTGCCCTCGTACACGGATGGCGCGGGCTTCAACCGGGGCGAGAACGCGATGGTGAACGTGCCTTTCGCCGACGGCACCGCTGCGCTGCGCGTCGTCGCCTCGGAGCTGCACAACAGCGGATGGATCGACCGGATCGTCATCGCCGAGCCCGGCTTTCCGCTCGAGACCAACCAGCTCACCAAGCGCGGCAACGTGCTCGCGGCGCCCGTCGCCAACGACTACAGGCACGTCAACGACGAGGAGCTGAAGGCATTCCGGGCGAGCATCCTGTGGAAGCCGCTCGATCAGCTCACGATCACCCCGTTCGTCATGTACCAGCGGATCTCGCAGAACGGGCTCGATCAGATCGACAGCGATCCGGGCACCGACGCGCACTATCAACCGTTCGACGATCGCGAGCCGTACACGGATCGCTTCAGCCTCGCCAGCCTCAACGTCCAATACGGCCTTCCCTGGTTCGACGTGACCTCGAACACGTCCCGCTGGGATCGGCACGCGACCTACAATCAGGACGGCACCGAGGAGTTTCAGTGGGCGTTCTCCACGCCCTCCGCCCTATTGCCGTTCTACGTATCGCAGGGCGGGATCGGCGCAACCAGCCCGACGCCGGTCGAGGACGACCGCTCCGATCAGACCAGCGAGGAGCTGCGGCTCACCTCGAAGGGCAACGGCCCGGTCACGTGGCTGGTCGGGTTCTTCTACAGCAAGTTCGGGTCCTGCTACTGCACCATGGTGTTGATACCGGGAGCTGCCCCGGGATTCGGGACGCAGAATGCGTTCACCGAGTATCAGAACACCTACATTTCCCAGAACGCGGCATTCGGCGAGGTCTCGTATCAATGGACCGACTCGCTCAAGAGCACCGTCGGATTGCGCCGCTACAACTATCACACCACCGTCGATGCCGCGGTCTCGGGCTTCGTGAGCCCCTCCGGCTCCGACGACTTTCTCCATCTCACGTCTCCGGAGCGCAACCAGGGAGTGAATCCAAAGCTCGACCTCTCCTACCAGCCCAACAAGGACCTGCTGCTGTACGGCACCGTGTCCAAGGGATTCCGGCCGGGAGGCGGAAATCAGCCCGTTCCGACCACCGGCCTCCTCGGCAGCGTCTGTGAGGCGGACCTCCAGGCCAATCACGGCACCGCCTCGTTCGTGCAGGCGCCGCTCGCCTTCGGGCCCGACAGCGTCTGGAGCTACGAGCTCGGCGAGAAGACCCGCCTCTGGGAGCAGCGGGTCACGCTCAACAGCGCGCTCTACTTCGAGAAGTGGAATGGCACCCAGCAGACGATCCCGCTCGCCTGCGGCTACAACTACACCGACAACTCCGGCACCGCGCACGTCTACGGCGCCGAGGTCGAGCTCACCGCCTTGGTTCTGCCCGGACTGATATTCTCGGCGAACGGAGCGTACACGCATGCGACCTTCGTGGTCGGCAGCCTGGAGGCGGGCATCACGCCGGGTACGCGGGTGCAGGCGGTTCCGGAACACACGGCGAGCTTCTCCCTGGCCTACCGTCACGACCTCGTGGACGGCCTGGTCTTCGCGTCCCGGTTGGAAAATGATTTCGTCGGCCGGCGCACCGATGCGACCTACACCATCAACGATCTCGACGGGTATGACCTCACCAACATGCGGGTGGGGGTCGAGCGGGATCACTGGTCGGCGATGCTCTTCGCGCACAATCTCACCAACGAGCGCGTGATCCTCGATAACGCCTTCCAGCTCAACATCAACATTCCGACCTTCAACCGGGCCGTGCTGAGCCAACCGTTGACGCTCGGCTTGGACCTCTCCTACCACTACTGAACGGCCATCGCATGCCCGCCCGCCGGACCTCGAGGCTTGTGTTTGCGCTTCTCGCCGCGGCGGTGTCTCGTCCTTCGGCCGCGGCCGACACGATACTGCTGCACGGCCACGTTTTCACCGGCCGGAGCGGCTGGGCCGAAGCCATCGCCGTGAGCGGCGGCCGGATCGAGGCGGTCGGACCCGATGCCGCGATCGAAGCGCTGCGCTCCGGCACGACGCAGGTGATCGACCTCGAGGGCCGCACCGTGCTGCCCGGCATCATCGATGCTCATCTGCACATGCTGTTCGGCGCGTTGGAGCTGCACGGGCTCAACCTGTCGACACCCGGCTCCTCTCTCACGCCCGACGATGCCGACGCGTTCGTCGCCAAGGTGTCCGAGTTCGCGCGGAGCCATGCGGATGACGAGGTCATCTTCGGGCGCGCCGACTTCAACGTCATGGAGCCGCTCGGCCCGGACCACACCCTGCTCGATCGAGCCGTACCCGACCGGCCGGTCAGCATCCACAACACCTCCGAGCACGCGCTCTTGCTGAATGCCGCCGCCCTGAAACTGGCGGGGGTGACCCGGGCGCCGCTGCCGGATGCCGCCATGGAGAAGGGAGTCGTGCGCGACGCGTTCGGTAATCCGACCGGAATGATGCTCGAGGCGGCCATGGGGGTGGAGCACGCGCTCGTCGAGCACGTTCCCCGTGAGAAGCGCCTGGCGATCCTCGAGGCGGCCGCAACCTACTTGAACTCCCTGGGGATCACCGGCGTGGTGAATGCCACGGGAGACCTGGAGGAAGTCGCCTTGTATGGAGAGCTGCACGATCAGGGTCGGCTGACGGTGCGGACCAGAACCGCGTTCGGCTCGATTGCCGAGCCCCATCGGCTGACGCCGCGCTTTCTGTCCGATCTCGAGACCGCCCGCCGGCGCTACTCCGATTCCTGGGTGTCGGCGAACCTGGTGAAGTTCTTCGCGGATGGCGACACCGGCTCCTACCCGCCGCTGGTCTACACGGCCGATGACTATCGCCGGCTCGTGATCGAGCTCGATCGCCGGGGCTTTCAGCTGATGACGCACGCGCTGCGGACCGACACGGTTGCCATGGTGCTCGACGCGTACGAAGCCGCCTCGAAGGCAAACGGCCCCCGCGATCGACGGCTGCGCCTCGAGCACGGCAACATCATCGACGATGCCGACATCGGCCGTCTGAAGCGGCTCGATATCATCGCCTCCATGCAACCGGGATTCTGCTGCAGCGAGAACGGGTTGAACTGGGACCCGCGGCGGACCGAAATGACGGACCGGTGGCGAACCTTCAAGGACCGGGGCGCGCTGCTCGCCTTTGGCAGCGATTGGCCGTGCTTGTTTCCGCCCGATCCGATGATGGGAATCCGCGCCGCCGCGACCCGGCAGGTCTGGCACTCGGCAGCCACCGCATCGATCCTCGGGCAGCCGCTCGATGGCGCCGGCCAGGGAGGTGCGATCGCCGCCCAGACCGTGTACACGCCGGGCGAGCGCCTGAGCGTCGAGGAGGCGGTGGAGGCCTACACCGCGGGCTCCGCCTACGCGACCTTTCAGGAGAAGGAGCTGGGCACGCTCGAGCGCGGGAAGCTGGCAGACCTCATCGTCCTCTCGCAGGACATCTTTTCCGTTGCGCCCGAGACCATCTCCGGCACGCGCGTGCTGCTCACCATGGTGGGCGGAAAAGTGGTGTACCAGGCTCCCCTGGCTCGACACTGACGATACGTTCGAGCTGCGCTCCCGCGGCCCCGACGACCGGGACCGCGAGAGCACGGCGTTGAGCTGGAACGAGCTACGGCGCGACGCGCGTCGCCTTGGCCGTCCCCTTCAACAGGACCGGCGCCATCCCGGTGAAATAGAGCGTCGTCTCATTGGTCCCCGTGTATGAGTTGCCATCCCATGCCACGGCATCGGTCTCCGTCTCGCTGAACCATCCGGCCAGCACGCCGCTGTTGTAGAGCCACCCGACGTGGTTGCGGCTCACGCGCGATTGATCGACCGTCTTCCACGACCCCATGCAGAGGTTGCCGTTCAGCACCGGATAGTTGATGTTCTCCCATTCCGTGCCGTCGCTGTGCCATTGGATGAAGGCCTCTCCGGACTCGGTGGTCGAGCCCTCGGGGGTGTAGATCACGTGCCACGTCCCGACGATGTTGTCCGCGGCGTTGTGACCGAAATGGGCGGGCAGCGGACCGTGGTTGAAATTCATCGGGCCCATCGGCGGACCCGCATTGCTCGGATCCATGCAGCTGGCGTGCGCGGACAACGCGCAAAGGCTGAGCGCCGCGACGGCCGCGGCCCCGGTGAGAATCGTTTTCATGAAATGCTCCTGATGATTTTTGAAATTGCTTTCCGAC
This sequence comes from Steroidobacteraceae bacterium, assembly GCA_036272295.1. Lineage (GTDB taxonomy): Bacteria > Pseudomonadota > Gammaproteobacteria > Steroidobacterales > Steroidobacteraceae > Bog-1198. The sequence continues at coordinate 14,489 of DATAYZ010000009.1, read as the reverse complement.
CTTGAGACGCAGGTCAGGCGTGCGACGGACCATCGCGAGTCTCGCGTTGGGGGCTTGCCGGCGCGAAGGTGTCCCTTCGGGCGATTTGACATCTTGCGTTGCTGACTCCGTCACGATGCTGCAACACACTTGTCGTGAACCGCACGAGTGGTCATCCATGGGCTCCGGCCGCTCTCCATTCGAGGACGGCGATGGTGCTACTATTGGAACGACCGCGGGTTGAAGAGGTCGGTAAGAATTCGGTAAGGATTCGTGAAGCATGTGGACCGCGGTGGTTCTCAGCATCAGTCCCGAGATCCGACGCCATGGATATGCGAGCGGGAGATCTGTGCATCGACCTCAGCCGGCAGACCGTAAGCCGTGACGGCGTCCCTGTCCCTCTGCCCCGCCTTTCGTTCGAGCTGCTGGTAGCCCTCGCAACGGCATACCCGAGGCTCCTGACCGTCGAGGAATTGATGGACCGCGTCTGGTCGCCCGCCGTGGTAAATCGCGAGACGGTCGGCCAGAGAGTCAAATTGCTGCGGCAATCGCTCGACGATGACCCGCGCAATCCCCGCTACGTCGTCGGGGTCCGCGGTCGCGGCTATCGAATGGGCCCGCCGGTGACCCGCGGGCCGTCGACCCTCCCCGTGGCCGCCGCCTTGCGCGGCGCAGCAACCGGCGACGGCGCTCCACCTCAGTCCCCCGCAACGGTACCAGCGCCAGCGCCAGCGCCGGCGTCGGCGTCAGCACCAGCGGCAGCGCCAGCGGCAGCGCCAGCGCCAGCGCCAGCGTCAGCGTCAGCGCCAGCGTCGGCGCCAGCGTCCGCGGACGTCGCGGCGCGTCTCAGGTTCGGGTGGCTCGTCGTCGCCGGGATCTTGCTGGTGGTCGCCACCGCCGGAATCGATCGGCTCTGGTTCCAGAGGACGCAGGCAAACTCACGGAGCGCCATCGCCGCCCCCCGCTCGGTGGCGGTGCTTCCCTTTGCCGACATGAGCGAAAAGCGCGATCAAGGGTACTTCGCCGACGGCCTGACCGGCGAGCTCATCAATCGGCTCACGACGATCGCGGGCCTCGATGTCGCCTCGACGACATCGTCCTTCTACTTCAAAGGCAAACCCGTCGCCCGCAGCGATGTCGCGAAAGCCCTTCGCGTCGCCAACTTTCTCGAGGGCAGCGTTCAAACGTCCGGCGACAGGCTGCAGATCACCGCGCAGCTGGTACGGATCGACAGCGGCTACCAGATCTGGTCCGGGAGCTTCGATCGGCCTCTCACCGATCTGTTCAAGGTGCAGGATGAAATCGCCGGCGCGGTAAGCCGGGCTTTGAGACCGTCGCGAGACGACCAGTACGTGCCGAGAGCCGCGCCCACGGAGAACATCCAGGCCTACACGTTGTATCTGCGCGCGGAGTCGAACATCACGAACAACGGCTCCGACGAATACGATGCGGCGGTCGGGCAGCTGCACGCCGCGCTCGCTTTGGACCCCGGATTCGCGGATGCCTGGGCATCGTTGTCCAAGGCCATTCTGTTCAAGGGCAACACGCACGGCACGCCCACGCGCGGCGCATGCGCGGAAGCGCGTACGGCGGCGAATCGGGCGCTCGCGCTGAATGAGCGCCTCGAAGAGGGGCACCGCGCCGCGGGCGCGATCATTCAATACTGCGACGGCGACCTGTCCGGCGCCGAGGCCGAATTCAGCCGCGCGATCGAGCTGCAGCCGGAAGGTGCCGATGCGCTGCGCTCCTACGCCTGGCTCCTGGTGGATGCCGGCCGGTTCGATCGAGCGCGGCAACTCGCCCAGCGCGCCGTCGACCGGGATCCCCTGAACGGCTGGAACTACGTGGCGCTCGGCGATGCCTGGTGGCGGTCCGGGCGCATCGCGCAAGCCGAGATGGCCTATCAAAGGGCGGTGGATGTGAATCCCGCGACCACCAGCCTGCACGCTCTCTATGCGAACGTGCTCCTGTCCGCGCACAAGGCGGTCGCCGCGGTCGATGAGGCGGAACGCGAGCCGGATCCCCAGTACCGGCAGCTCACCCTCGCAATCGCATTCGACGCGGCCGGAAGAAAAAGCGACGCCGAGCAGGAGGTCGCCGCCTACGAATCGCTCCACGCGGCCGACGACCCCGGCGAGATCGCCGTATTCTACGCGTGCCGCAACGATGCGGATCGGGCGATCGAGTGGCTCCGCAAGTTCGCCGCCAAGCATGTCGGGGAGTTCGCCAGCCTTCCGAACCGGATCGCCTGTTTCAAGAACATCGAGTCCGATTCACGCTACCTGGCGCTCGAGCAGGAGGTAAGGCGCGAGAACGCCGCGCGGCCGCTGACGGCCAAGGTACGCAGCTTCCGGCACGTCGACATCTTCTCGCAGACCGCCTTTACCCGCTGAAGCGGCGGTGCTCCATGGGCCGTGCGCCGAAACCTGCGGCGCCGCCGGTGCTGCCTCAATCCGGCGGATTGTGCGCGCGCAGGAACGCCACCGTCGCGTCCAGCATCTGCAGCCGGGTTTCGCCGCGCGACAGCCAATGGTCCTCTTTGTTGAGCGTGATCAGCGCGACGTCCTTCTTGCCGGCCTTCAATGCATCGAACATCATCTGGCTCTGCTCGAACGGCACCACCGTGTCGTCGCGCCCGTGGACGAGCAGCACCGGCACCTTGACGGCATCGACGTGCTTGACGGGCGACAGCGAATTCAACAGCGGGTCGCTGCTTCCCGAAGCGCCCCAGAAGCGGTCCCAGTAGCGGCTCACGCCGCGCGCGTCCATCAACCCCCGTCCCTCCCAGCGCAGCATTTGCGCAAGATCGGAAAGTCCCGCCACGGAGACTGCGCAGCGATAGACGCCCGGATCGAGCGTCACTCCCGCGAGCGCGGCATAACCCCCGTAGCTCGCGCCCACGATGCAGACGCGCGCCGCATCGGCAATTCCCCCCTTGGCGAGGTACCGCACCCCGTCGGACAGATCGGTCTGCATCTTGCGGCCCCACTGACCGTACCCTGCCTCGAGGAAGTGCTGGCTCACCGTGGAGCCTCGATAGTTGGGCTGCAGGACCGCATAACCCTGGTCGGCGAGCGCTTGCGACCACCAATCGAATTCGCGCGTGTCGCGGGCGGCGGGCCCGCCGTGCGGCAGCACGACGAGCGGCAGCTTGCGCGGCTCGCGGCCTCTCGGCAGCGTGAGGTAGGCGGGAATCTCCAGGCCGTCCGCGGCCGCATAGGTGACACGCCTGACCTCGAGCGGATCGTCGATGCCGGCGTAGACCTTGCCGACCATGGTCGCTTTCGGCTTGACCAGGTCGATGAGCTCATAGCGATATCCAAACTTGCCGCCCTCGACGAGCACCAGGACCTTGGAAAAATCCGCCGCCGCGGAAGCCAGTCCGATCTGCGCGCCCTCGAAACCCTTCACGATCGCCTTCCAGCGCTCCTCGATGACCGGGTCGAAGAACTCGTACGTCGGGCCGTCCTCCAGGCTCATGCCTCCGATGAGACGGCCGGTCAACGGCTCCGAGAGCGGCACATTGAAGGACCCCCCGCTCATCGGCCCGCCGAGCTTTCCGTCGGTCATCGACAGCAGCTTCATCAGCGAATGGCCGTCCTCGGCCGTGTGCACGAGCAGCGTGTCGGCAGTGGGGCCGAAGCCGAGCATCTCGGGCACGTCCAGTGCGGCATGGCCGGAGGCGGCCTCGTGCAGGATCCCGCCGCGAAAGACGCCGATGGACCAGTGCTGTGTCTGCGCGTCGTAGTCCTGCTGCGCAGCCAGCTGGCCCTGCGCGTCCACCAGCCACATCGTGCTGCTCGGCCCCACCTTCACCACGCGATTGATCCCCGAGGTGAGATCGCACCGGACCAATGCAATCCCGTCCTTGACCTGCAAGGCGGGCACGAAGATCACGGTATGCCCTTCGACATGCCGCACCATCACGTCGCCGACGACGGTATTCAAAACGTGCTCGTCGTTGCCGGGAGCGTTTCCCGGCAACGGCTTGATCTCGTTCTTCGCGACGTTATAGGCCCGCAGCAGGGACGCCTCCACCTTGAAGCCGTACGCCGCGGTCGTCACGGAGGTCGTGATCAGGACGTTGTCGTCGTCCGCCCAGTCCACGCTGCGAAGCTTCTCCTCCCCGACGCGCACATAGCGGATCAATTTCTGGTCCGCGACGCTCGCCACGAGAATCAGCCGGGTGTCCTTGTCGGTGCGCACGTACGCAATGCGCGAGCCGTCGGGGGACAGCGCCACGTCCTCGACATCCGGCAGCCCTCCGTAGACGGCGATCGGGACGGCATTCGCGCCATGAGCCGCGGCGAGCCAGCAGAAGAGCGCAGACAGTGGAATGGAGATCGCCTTGGACGGTGTCCTGCCGCTCTGACGCGGTCTTCGCATCTTCCCTTGCTCCCTGTCACGCCATCAGCACTGATGCCATGACTTTAGCATTTCCCCGGCGGCAATCGCCGCGAAAGGGCCTGCAGCCGGCTGCTACCCTCAACGCCATGCGGCGCGCCCCGCGTGCCAGCGCGCAGCGTAGCAGCGATCAGTGGGACGCGCGGGTGCCTGCAATTCTCCCGGGTGAGATCCCGAGCTGGCGCACGAGCAACGCCCGGGGCTCGAGCAGATCCGCGAGACTGTAGCCATCGAGAGCCCCGATGAACGCGCGCGCCGCGTCGCGCAGCGCCCCCTTGAGGACGCAGCACCCCTGGATGCGGCAGAAGCCCGCCTGCCCGAGGCACCCCATCACGGCGAGGTCCTCCTCCATGTCGCGGACCACGGCCCCCACGACGATGCCCGCCGGGTCCATCTGCAGGCGAACGCCGCCGTTCTTACCCCGCAAGGTCTGCACGTAGCCGCGGCGGCTGAGCTCGTTGATGACCTTCATGACGTGCGTCTTCGGCAGCGTGAACGCCCGCGCGATCTCCTCGATGGTACAAAGCTCGCCCGCGCGCGTCCCCAGGTAGATGAGCGCTCGCAGCGCATAGTCGGTCCGCAGGGTCAGGCGCATGGCAGCATCCCGCTCGAATTCATGGACAACGCTCGCTCGTCATCATAACATGCATTCTAGATGTATGTTCAAGGCCGCCGTCGAATCGCGCGGTCGGGAGCCGCGATGAGTACCAATGAGGAAGCAGGACTGGCGCGCCGCCAAAGCCTGATCGCCGAGGTGACCGCCAAGACCGGAATCGACGAGGCGCTGATCCGAAAGCTCGTGCACCGCTTCTACCAGCAAGTCCGCGAGGACGATCTCATCGGCCCCATCTTCAACGCCCGCGTCAAGGATTGGGACGACCACTTCGCGCGCCTGTGCGATTTCTGGTCCTCCGTCACCCTGATGAGCGGCCGCTACCACGGACAGCCGATGCCCGTGCACGCCGCGCTGCCGATCGAGCCGCACCACTTCGACCGCTGGCTCCAGCTCTTCGCCCGCACGGCGCGCGAAGTCTGTCCCCCGCCGGCGGCGCAATACTTCATCGAGCGCGCTCAGCGCATCGCCGACAGCCTGGAGCTTGGCATCGCCGCGCGCCGCGGCGAGATTCGCGAAGCGCGGGTGCGGCCTCCGCTCTGATGGCTGGCGGGTAATGGACAATACGTTCGACTCCTGACGCGCGTTGGAGGGGATAGAGATATCCCGATCAAGCAGGATGCCGCGATGACAAATAGAGTCAGCGCCACACGTAGGGTTCGAGGAGGATTGGGATAGCGGGCCATTTGGCGTTTGAATTACGGGCCTATTCGGGCGCGAAGCGCGGATACGCCCCCCTGGTGACCTCCGGCCCCCGCCGGCAGCAAATTCAACTCGATCCGCGACGGATACCGCGCCGAGTGATATACCCGCTGCGTCGCCCGCTGAAAATCGCGGGCCTTGGCCGTATAGATGTCCTCGAACCGCTGCGGATTGCGGTCGACCAGCGGAAACCAGCTGCTCTGCACCTGCACCAGGATCCGGTGCCCCTTCTTGAACGTGTGGTACACGTCCGGCATGGTGAAATCGATGGGAGTGGGCTCGTCCGGCTTCATGGCTGAAGGCGTGACGAAGCTCGCGCGGAATTTCCCGCGCATGACGTCGCCGCGAACCAGCTCCTCGAACCCGGGTCCCGCCGGCGCCTTCGCGCCCGCCGCGGCCGGTGGCGCAACCGCCGACGTGTCCTTCGCCCCCGCCTCGTCCATCGGGTGCACGTCGATCAGCTTGACCACCCAGTCCGAGTCCGTGCCGCTGGTCGAGACCACGAGATGCGGCGAGACGGGTCCGAGCACCGTCATGTCCTCGCCGAGAGGCTCGCTCTCATAGGTCAGGACGTCGGATCGGCTCCCCGTGAACCGCTGGTCGTGGGTCATGTAGTCAGCCTCCATGTCGACGCCATGATCCGGGACGAAGGGCACCGGGCGGGCCGGATCGCTCACGTACTCGTCGTACGCGGCGGACCCGGAGGCTCGCGCCGGTACGCCGCCGCCGGAACCCCCACGCGATTGCGCGCGCAAATCGAGCGATCCGCGCGGCCCCAAATAAAGGTTGGCCTTCACGCTCGCCTTGGGCGGCCATTGGCCGAAGGAGCTCCATCGATCGAGCCCGGTGTCGAACACGTTCACGGTCGCAAGGTCCGGCCGGCCCTCGCCCTTGAGATACGACTCGAAGAAGGGCAGCTCGATGGCTTGGACGAAATGGGTCGCGGTCTGCGACCCGAAATGAAGCGGGCCGATCGATTCGCCCCCATCGCTCACCCACTCGCCGTGGGTCCAAGGCCCGAGAACCAGCCGGGCCGAGGTGCCCGGGCTCTTGTGCCGCACGGTATCGAACACGTGCAGCGCGCCGTAGAGGTTGCTGGCGTCGTACCAGCCGCTCACGGCGAGAACGGCGGGCCGGATGTTGCGCAGGTGGGGCAGCAGATTGCGCTGCTGCCAGAGCTCATCGTAGGTCCCGTGGCGCATGATCACCTGCCACTCCGGCGAGTCGCCGTGAAGGTACTCGGCGTCGATGTGGCTCAACGGCCCGAGCGAGAGGAACAGCTTGTACCCGTCGTCCGTGGCAGGCTTGACCGGCGTGTCGCAGATGCGCAATCCCGTGCCGAGCCGGTTGCACATGTAGATCCAGTTGAAGGCGGTCGCCAGCATGAAGGCCCCGTTGTGGTGCATGTCGTCACCCAGGAACCAGTCCGCCTGCGGCGCCTGCGGCGAAACGGCTTTCAGTGCCGGGTGGGCATCGACCATTCCGGCCGCCGCGAAAAAGCCCTCATAGGAGAGTCCCCAGAGGCCGGCCCGTCCGTTGTTGTCCGGCACGTTCTTGATCAGCCAATCGATCGTGTCGTATGCATCCGTGCTCTCGTCGGTGCCATGGCTGGAGCGTGTGTGGTCCCCGAGAGGCCGCATCTGAATGAACGCGCCGTCCGACCCATAGCGTCCTCGAACGCTTTGGGTGACGAAGATGTATTTCGCCTTCGCGAACTCCGGCCCCGGAGTCAGCCAGGGGGCCGCGGGATGGTAGGGCGTCCGGTCCAGCAGGATCGGATAGGTCCGGCTCGTGTCGTCGGGAGCCCGGATGATGGTGTCGAGCCGGGCGCCGTCCCGCATCGGGACGCGGACCCGGGTGATGTGATAGGACGGCGGGACGGTGATGCTGGCCGTGGGCGGGGCAGCCTCCGCCGCGGTCATGGTGTGCGGGACCTGAGCCACTGCCTGACCGGCAGGAAGCGCACCCAAGCCGAGCAGCGTAATCAAGCGGACGAGCCGTCGAATGAGCAGCGTCAAAGGGAATCTCCCGTGATCTCGGTGCGAAAAGCTTACACCGGCGCTGCGCCGCGGACGGCCGCGGCTGGAAGTGAATCCCGGCGTATTTGCCGTGATTGCTGCAGGTTTCCCCCGCCCAGCCGGCGCCTCCGTTGTCGCGAAAACACTACCGCTGACGGGAATACCCTGACAGCCATCGGCGGCGCGCCGCGACGCTGATATGCTTGGCGGCTTCGATACGTTGCCACCTTCGTCCAATGGAAGCGCCTGCCGACCGGGCTCATCGACATGAGCCCGAGATGCACCCATGACCCGAGCACCGACAAGCAAATCAGGCAATTGCCCCGGCCGCGCAGGCACGTTCCGTGCCCCGCGGCGCGCCGCCGCGCTCCTTTTGCTCGCGTGCCTGAGCGCGTGCGCGGTCGGTCCGAGCTACCACAAGCCCGCGGCCGAGATCCCCGCAGGCTTCAAGGAAGGCGCCGAGTGGCAGCGGGCCCACGCCAACCCCGATGGCGCGCTGACCAGCACGTGGTGGCTGGACTATCACGATGATCAGCTCTCCCAGCTGATCGATCAGGCGTTGCGCTCGAATCAATCGATCGCCGGCGCCGAAGCGGCCTACCGTCTGGCGCAGGCCACGGTCTCGGCCAGCAGGGCCGCGCTGTTCCCGACCATCACCGCCAACGCCGGGGCCACGCGCAGCGAGGGCGGCGTCGCCTCCGCGGCCGCGACCGGGATTCCGGCCGGCGTCGGCAATGTCGTGACCGCCGATGTCGCCGTGAGCTGGGAGATCGACCTCTGGGGACGGATCCGTCGGCAGCTCGAGTCGAGCAAGGCCGCCGCCCAGGCGAGCGACGCCCAGCGCGCCGGGGAGCGGCTGTCCATTGCGGCGGCCGTCGCCGGCGACTACTTCGCGCTGCGCCAGGCCGATGTCGACATTGCGTTGCTCGGAGAGCAGCAGGACATCGACTCGAAGCTCCTGGCGATGGCCACGGCCAACTACAGCCAAGGCGCCGGCTCGAACGACGACGTGCTCGTCGCCCAGGACACGCTCGAGGCGGCGATCGCCTTCCTCCAGGCGACGCTCACGCAGCGCGAGCAGCTCGAGCACGCGCTCGCGGTGCTCGTGAACGTGCCGCCCGCGTCCTTCACGATCAAGCCGTCGCCGGAATACGCGTTTCAGTCGCCCGCGGTGCCCCTGTCGCTGCCGTCGCAGCTCCTCGAGCGGCGCTACGATGTGGTGAGCGCGGAGCGCAGCGCCGCTTCCGCCAATGCGAGGATCGGCGTCGCGGAGGCCGCGTTCTACCCCGCTCTCGATCTCGCCGGCGAGGCGGGCTACGAGCACAATCGCTTTGCGCAGCTCTTCTCATTGCCGAACCGTTTCTGGACCCTGGGGCCGAGCTTGGCCGAGACGATCTTCGACGGCGGGGCTCGCACCGCGGCCGTGCGGGAAGCGCGCGCGACGTACGATGAGGACGTGGCGAATTACCGCCAGACCGTGCTGTCCGCCTTCCAGAGCGTCGAGGACAGTCTTTCCTCCTGCAATCATCTGCGGCAGCAGGCACAGTCCTTCAACGGCATCTACGACCGCAATCGCCGCCTGTTCGAGAACACGCGGACCCAACGCCAGATCGGCGCGGCGAGCGAGGCGAGCCTGCTGACGCAGCGGTTGACGCTGCTGACCGCCGAACAGAATCTCAAGGACACGCAGGCATCGCTGACGCAGGCCGGCGTGTCCCTGATCAAGAACCTCGGCGGAGGCTGGCAGTGGGACGAGCACCGCGAGCGCCAGGCCACCGCTTCCGATGCCGGTACGCACTGACGCGCGAGTCGCAGCGACCCGACGCCCCATCCATCATCATGGAGTCTCTATGAAGCTCTCGGCGCTGCGCGCGCTCTTCCCACTGGCCGGCTTGCTCGCCGCGATCGGCTGCGGCGGCAACAAAGCCCCGCCGCCTCCCGCTCCGCCCGAGGTCGGCACGATCACCGCCGAGCTCGGCAACGTGCCGCTGAGCCGCGACCTCGTCGGCCGCCTGTCGCCCTACTTCAGCGCCAACGTGGTCGCCCGCGTATCCGGCGTGCTCCTCAAGCGTGTCTACAAGGAAGGCTCGGAGGTCAAGCGCGGCCAGGTGCTGTTCGAGATCGATCCGGCCTACTACCAGGCCGCGAACGACACCAACCTCGCGAACCTGGCGCAAGACCAGGCCACCTCGACCAACGACCACGTGACCGCCGAACGCAACCGCAAGCTCCTGCCGATCGGCTCGGTGTCGCAGCAAACCGTGGACGACGCCGAGGCTGCCGAGCGCAGCGCCGGAGCGAAGGTGCAGGCCGACCGGGCCGCCGTGGCCCAATCGCAGATCAACCTGGGGTACACGCGCGTGACTTCGCCGATCGACGGCATCGCGGGCCAGCAACAGGTCACGCAGGGCGCGCTCGTCGGCAGCGGCACGACCGACAACGGCTCCGGGGGCACGCTCCTGACGACGGTCCAGCAGGTCGACCCGATGTACGTGAACTTCACCATCAGTGCCGCGGACCTCGTGACGCTGCGCCAGTCGCGCAACGTCGCGCTCGCCGGCGAGAGCGACACCAAGGTGCGGGTCACGCTCCCGAATGGCGCCGACTACGGCGAGACGGGCGCGCTGGACTTCTCCGACATCGCGGTGAATCCCACCACCGGTGCGGTCAGCCTGCGCGCCGTCCTGCCGAATCCCCGGCACGATCTGCTGCCCGGCATGTACGTGACGCTCCGCATCACCCTCGGCCAGCAGCGCCAGGTTTACCTCATCCCGCAGCAGGCGCTCCAGCGCGATACCACGGGCCCCTACGCCCTGGTCGTCGGCAGCGACGACAAGGTGGTGCGCAAGAACGTCAGTGCCAACGACAGCAACGGCAACGATTGGGTCGTGACCGCGGGCCTTTCACCGGGCGACCGTGTGATCGTCTCGGGCGTTCAAGCCGCGCGTGAAGGCAATCCGGTGAAGGCGGTTCCCTGGCAGCCGCCGGTCGCCGCCGCGCCCGCGGCGGCGCCGCCCGGACACTGAGAGCCGACCGTCATGCCGAATTTTTTCATCGCCCGCCCGGTCTTTGCCTGGGTCATCTCCATCCTCATCTGCATGGTCGGCGTCATCTCCCTGCGCGGCATGGGCATCGCCGCCTATCCGGACATCGCGCCGCCGCAGGTGACGATCAGCGCAACCTACCCGGGTGCGAATGCCGCGACGATGGAAGCCAACGTCACGCAGGTGATCGAGCAGCAGCTGACCGGCATCGACAACCTGCTCTACTTCAGCTCGACCTCGAACAGCAACGGCACCGCGACGATCACCTTGAGCTTCGCCACCGGCACGAATCAGGACATCGCGCAGGTGCAGGTGCAGAACCGCGTGGCGCTGGCGCAGCCGCTCCTGCCCGCCGAGGTGACCCAGCAGGGCGTCGTGGTGTCGAAGGCAAGCCCCGACATCCTGTTGTTCGTCAGCCTGGAGTCGGACAACCCGGCGATCGACGCGAGGCGGCTCGGCGACATCATTGCCTCGCGCATCCAACCCGTGCTCGCGCGCATCACCGGCATCGGCAACACCTTCCTGCTCGGCAGTGAGTACGCGATGCGCATCTGGCTGGATCCCGACAAGCTCCAGGGCTACGGGCTGTCCACCACCCAGGTCTTGAACGCCATCAACGCCCAGAATGCGCAGTTCGCGACCGGCTCGCTCGGCGCCGACCCGGCTCTTCCCGGCCAGGCCTTCACGGCCACCGTGTCCGGCGACGCCCTGTTCTCCTCCACGCAGCAGTTCAACGACATCATCCTGCGCGCCAACAGCGACGGCACGACGGTGCGCCTGAGCGACGTGGCCCGCGTCATCTTCGGCGGCCAGTCCTACGGCACCTCGTCGCTGCGCAACGGCAAGCAGGCCGGCGGCATCGGCCTGTTCCTTCTGCCCGGCGCCAACGCGCTGGCCGCGGCCAAGGAGGTGAATGCCGACATGCAGGTCATCGGCAAGGATCTTCCGAAGGGCGTGAGCTGGAACGTCCCGTTCGACACCACGCCCTTCATCACCGCGTCCATTCACGATGTGGTCAAGACGCTCATCGAAGCCGTCGCGCTGGTGTTCGTCGTGATGCTGATCTTCCTGCAGAACATACGCGCGACGATCATTCCGACGCTGGTCATTCCCGTGGCGCTGCTCGGAACCTTCATCGGCCTGTCCATGCTGCACTTCTCCATCAACCAGCTCACGCTCTTCGGCATGGTGCTCGCGATCGGCATCGTCGTCGACGACGCCATCGTCGTCATCGAGAACGTCGAGCGCATCATGAGCCAGGAGCACCTGCCGCCGCGCGCGGCGACGCGCAAGGCCATGGGCCAGATCACCGGCGCCATCATCGCCATCACCGTGGTGCTCGCCGCGGTGTTCGTGCCTTCGGCGCTGCAGCCCGGCGCGACCGGGGTGATCTATTCACAGTTCGCCCTCACCATCGCCATATCCATGGGCTTCTCGGCGTTCCTGGCCATGTCCTTCACGCCGTCGCTGTGCGCATCGATCCTGAAGCCCCACGACCCCGCCGCCAAGAAGAACGTCGCATTCCGCTGGTTCGACGCCGCGTTCGGCCGCGTCGCCCACACCTACGTCGGCCACATCGGCTCGGCGGTGCGCCATGCGCCCCGCTGGATGATGGTGTTCGCACTGATCGCCGTGCTGGCCGGATTCCTGTACACCCGCCTGCCCACGAGCTTCGTGCCCGATGAGGACCAGGGGTTCGTGCTCGCGCTGATCAATCTGCCCTCCGGCGCCACGCTGCAGCGCACCGATCGGGTCATGACCCAGGTCCGCGACAAGCTGCTCAAGGGGCCGATCGGCCGCGATATCGCCGGGGTGTTCCAGCCCGAAGGATTCAGCTTCGTCGGGCAGAGCGAGAACGTCGGCATGGCGTTCGTCCAGCTCGCGCCCTGGGGCAAGCGCTCCAAGACCGCCATGCAGCTCATTCCCGAGGCGAACAAGATCCTCCACGATATCGTCGATGCGCAGGTCTTCGTGGTCAACCTGCCGACCATCCGCGGCCTGAGCCAGTTCGGCGGCGTCGACATGTTCCTGCAGGCGCGAACCGGCCAGTCGAGAGCGCAGCTCGCCGCAGCCCAGAAGATCCTGCTGGACGGCGCCGCCAAGAGTCCCGTGCTCGCGGGCACGCGCCCCAACTCGCTGCCCGAGGCGCAGCAGCTGCGGATCTCCGTCGATCGCGTTCAGGCCCAGGCGCTGGGATTGTCGTTGAGCGACGTCTACCAGGCCATACAGCTGCAGCTCGCGCCCTTCTACGTCGATCAGTTCACCTATGGCGGACGCGTCAAGCGCGTCTACGTCCAGGCCGACGCGCCGTTCCGCGCCGGCACCGACGCCTTCCAGCACATGTACACGCCGAGCACCGCGGGCACCGGCGCGTCGCAAGCGTCGGGCGGCACGAGCTCCGGCGGCAGCGGCCCCGGATCGGGCGGCAGCAACGCCAACTCCGCCAATTCCTCTGTCAGCAATTCCTCGGTCAGCAATCCCTCGATCAGCCCGTACAACATGGTGCCGCTGTCGAGCGTGGTGAAGTCGAGCTGGGGTCTCGGGCCTCAGGCCCTGCCCCGCTACAACGGCTACGCCGCGGTCGAGATCGTGGGCGCCGCCGCGCCGGGCTATTCGACCGGCCAGGCGATGGGCGCGCTCAAGGACATCATCGGCCGGTCGCTGCCGCCCGGCTTCGCCTCGGACTGGACCGGACAGTCCTACCAGGAGCTGCTCGCCGGCAATTCCGCGCTGATCCTCATGGTGCTGTCCATCTTCGTCGTCTTCCTTTGTCTCGCCGCGCTCTACGAGAGCTGGTCGATCCCCGTCGCAGTGCTGCTGGTCGTGCCGCTCGGCGTGCTCGGCATGGTCACGCTCTGCAAGCTGACCGGCATCCCGAACGACATCTACTTCAAGATCGGGCTGGTCACGGTCATCGGCCTCGCCGCCAAGAACGCCATCCTGATCGTGGAGTTCGCCGTCGAGGCACAGGAAGCCGGCGCCACGCTGTTCGACGCGGTCCTCGAGGCCGGGCGGCTGCGGCTGCGCCCCATTCTCATGACCTCGATGGCGTTCATGCTCGGCGTGTCGCCGCTGGTTTTCTCGAGCGGCGCGGGCGCCGTGTCCCGGCACGAGATCGGCACCGGCGTCATCGGCGGCATGCTGTTCGCGACATTCCTCGGGCTGCTCTTGATCCCCGTGTTCTACGTCGCGGTCCGCAGGTCACTCGGCGACAAGCTGGATCAGGTGACGCCGCCGCGGCACCATGAGCAGGAGCCGCCGCCAACGGACGGGTGACGTCTTCGCCCTGGAACCCCCCGACGGCAGCGTCAACGGCATCAGCGTCATCGACGGGTCTCGCGTGTAGGGGATGTGATGAGGCAAGTTTGAGCCGGGTGGCGACTGGCACTCGCGGTCACGATCGTTCCGTCCGTCTTGGCGTGGGTCGCGTGGGTTGTCTTTGCCGCCCGCCGCGCGCATGCTCGTTCGAGCGCTGCCGGCAGCGCGATAACAATGCCTCCCCGCCTCGGGGAGGCCGTACAAGAACTGCTCTGCGGGAGAGTTACATGCAAACCTCATTCAAGACATTCTTGATCGGTGCCCTGTTCGTCATGGGCACCGGCTCGGCGCTCGCGGCCGACCCGGTCATCGGCACGTGGCAACTGAACGCCGCGAAATCCACGTTCTCGCCGGGGCCGGGGCCCAAGAGCCAGACACGGACCTACGCAGAATCGGGCGGTGCGACGGCCC
>DATAYZ010000008.1:0-19980 GCA_036272295.1 Steroidobacteraceae bacterium | reverse complement strand
TCGTGGGAATACAAGTGTTATGGAGGACCGAAATGTCAGCGTCCAGTGAGCGTCGACTGCGGCTGTGGGCCACCGCCTCAATGGTAATTGTAGGCGCCTTGGTCATTTTGCCTGCGCAAGGCATCAAGAACCTTACAAACCTTTTTGCAGCTTCCTCTCCCATCGACTATGTGTTCTCGTGCTCGGGTTCTACCTTCGAATGCTGTTTGAATTATTTGGCCAGCGCATCGATACAGACGCAGCGTCAGCTCGCCATCCGCGTGAGTCGATCCGCAACTGCAGTCGTGACTGCATGCAGACCGGCGGTCCAAGCTGGTGGCGACACTGGAGGCTTGAGCGGGTGGCAACGCGCTGAAGCGTTGCCCGCCGCGTACACGGCCAGCCGAAAAGGCCCGGATCGAGGAGCGTTGGCGACCGCGAGCCGGTACTCAGCGTCATGGCGACGCGATATCCGGGACACCCCTTTGACAGATTCCGCTCAGGCTCTCCGAAACCGCCGGCGATAGAAGATTTCGTTCACTCGCGATTGATTGCTGCGTCGCAGCAAGCGTACTGTCGGGACCATAAGAATTACCAAAGGATGGGCATGGACGCGATCACTGTTTCCCCGGGCGCGCGGATCACCCCTCGATCGCGCACGCGCTGGCGCGCGATCATCAAAGGCGCCCTGACCTACGTACCCGGCGCGAATTGGGTTCTGCCCAAGCCGAGCGCGGGCAATCGGCCGCCGGCGTCCTACTTCTACGGCGTGTGGATGAAGCATCTGGCGTATTTGTCGGCGGGCGGCTTTCCCATTCCGCAAACCGTCGCGGAGCTCGGGCCCGGAGATACGTTGGGGCTCGGCATCTGCGCGCTGCTCTCGGGCGCGCGGCGTTACTACGGCCTGGACATCGTGCCGCACACGAACCGGGCGCAGAACCTGCCGGTGCTGGATGAGCTCGCGGACATGTTCGCCAGGCGAGTGCCGCGGCCGGTGCGAGGATGGCCCGACTTTGGCGAGTATCTCGATGCGCGCGAGTTTCTTCCGCGCCTGACCGAATCGGCGCGCGCGCTCGACCCGGAGCGGCTGCGCCGGCTGCGGCAGGCCCTGCTCGAGGGCGCGTCGGAGGACCTCGCCGTGATGTATCGCGTGCCCTGGAGCAGCGACGATGTGGTCGAGGAGAGCTCGGTGGACCTCGTGATCTCGCAGGCGGTGCTCGAGCACGTGCGCGACATTCGCGAGACCTATGCTTCGCTGCACCGATGGCTGAAGCCGGGGGCGATCATGAGTCACCAGATCGACTTTCGCTCTCACGACCTCGCCGACGAGTGGGATGGCCATCGGGGCATCTCGGAGGGGCTGTGGTCGGTCATGTTGGGCAGACGCCCGTACCTCATCAATCGGGAGCCCTGGTCTGCGCACGCCAGTGCGATCACCGACGCCGGCTTCAAGATCATCCGGGTCATGCTCCTCAAGCGAACCGACGGAATCGCCCGCGCCTCGCTGGCGCCGCGTTGGCGCAGCCTTTCCAACGAGGATTTCACCTGCGCCGAAGCGTTCGTGCAGGCGCAAAAGATCTGAGGCGCTTGCGGCTTTCCCTGGAGCGGAGGGAGGGGTCCGCCTCCCCTGAAGTCCACGGGTTTTTCGCGATGTTGTGACCTCGCGCACGACGGCGTCCGCCGTGCGCCCCTCCCCCTGTCGGTCCAAAAGCGCCCGCCGCTATACTCCCGGGTTTGCGGTCGACGACGATCGGCCCCGGCCCCCGGCGCCGGCACCCGGCCAGGGATGGCGATGTAACGCCGCCGTTATCGCCAACACACGCTTGGAGACCTGAATGAACCGTGTCTGCACCGTCATCCGCTCTTGCCGAACCTCGACCGCGCCCGGCTCGCTCTCGCTTGCCGCGCTCACCGCAACGGCGCTCGCCTTGACGGCGCTCGCCCGGACGGCCTCCGCCGCGCCGGAGCCGGTGGGACCCGTCGGCCCCAAACCCGCGCAGACCATGATGATGATGACGCGCAAGCCCGATCTGTCGGTGACCCAGAAGCCGCTCTGGGCGTCGCAGCCCGACATTGCGGCGTTCGAGAAGATCGACGCTGACCATCTGGCGGCGGCGCAGCGGTCCATCGATGCGATCGCCGCGGTAAAGGGTCCGCACACCATCGACAACACCTTGCGTCCGCTCGACGACGCGACGCGTGAGATCGATTCGGCGATCTATTTCGCCTCGCTCATGCAAGCGGTGCACCCCGACGCGAAGTTCCGTGATCACGCCACCGCCACGCTGCGCAAGGCGAGCGCGGCACAGACCAGGCTGTCGCTCAATCGGGACATCTACCGGGCATTGGCCGCCGTGTCCCTCGACGGCGCCGACGCCGCGACGCAGTACTACGTTCGACGGCAGCTCCTCGAGTTTCGACTGGCCGGCGTCGACAAGGACGATGCGGCCCGCGCCAAGCTCCAGGAGCTGAACGATCGGCTCACGGCGGAGACCTCGGCCTTCGACCGCAACATCAATGACGGCACCAAGACCATCGAGGTGCGCGATGCATCCGAGCTCAAAGGATTGCCGCAGGACTACATCGATGCGCACAAGCCCAAGGACGGCGTGATCCATCTCACCACGGACTATCCGGACGCGCTGCCGATCCTGACGTTCGCCGCGGACGACGATCTGCGCCGCCGCATGCTGCTGGCGTTCGACACGCGCGCCTATCCGAAGAACCGCGAGGTCTTGAAGAGCATCCTCGAGACGCGCTATCAGATCGCCAATCTCCTCGGCTACAAGACCTGGGCCGACTACAACGCGGCCGACAAGATGATCCGCAACGGGGCCGCGATCGGCAAGTTCATCGACGCTCTGGAAGCCGCCGTGCGCCCGACCATGGACAAGGAATTCCAGATGCTGCTCGCCGAAAAGAAAAAGACCCAGCCGCAGGCGTCCACCATCGGCACGTGGGAATGGAGTTACTACGAGGAGCTCGTACGCCGCTCGAGCTTCGACTTCGACTCGCAGTCGGTGCGGCCCTACTTCCCGTACCAGCAGGTCAAGCAGGGCATCCTCGACACCGCGTCCAAGCTCTTTCACGTAACCTTCCGCCGCGAGGAGAACGTGCCGGCCTGGGATCCGCTGGTCGAGACGTGGCTGGTGCTCGACGGGCCCAAGGTCATCGGACGAATCTACCTCGACATGCATCCCCGGCCCGGCAAGTACTCCCATGCCGAGATGGCCGCCGTGCTCGACGGACAAGAGGGCAGGCAGCTTCCCGAGGCGGTCCTCATCTGCAACTTCCCGCGGCCGACCGCCACCGATCCCGGTCTCATGGAGTACGGAGAAGTCCAGAGCTTCTTCCACGAGTTCGGCCATCTCATGCACATGATCATCGGCGGACACCAGGCCTGGGCCGGCATCAGTGGCATCACCATGGAGGCGGATTTCGCCGAGGCGCCGTCGCAGATGCTCGAGGAGCTGATCGCGAGCCCGCAGGTGCTCGCGGGCTTTGCACGCGACTACAAGACCGGCAAGCCCATCCCCACCGACCTGGTGCTGCGCATGCGGCGCGCGGCTGCGTTCGGGAGGGCGATATTCGTCGCGCTGCAGGATGGCTACAGCGCCCTTTCCTATGACATCTATGACAGGAATCCGAAGAGCGTGGACTTCGACGCCATCGCCGCTCACGACACGCTGAAGTACACGCCCTTCACGCTCCTGCCCGGCGCGCACATGTATGCCTCCTTCGGTCACCTGGCCGGATATTCGTCGGCCTACTACACCTATATGTGGGACAAGGTGATCGCGGTGGACTTCTTTGCGCAGTTCGACCCCAAGAATCCGCTCGCCGGCGATGCCCCGATGCGCTACCGGCGCACGGTGCTGGAGCCGGGCGGGTCCATGTCCGCGAACGATCTGGTCAAGAGCTTCCTCGGACGCCCGCAGTCCATGGAGGCGCTGAAGCGCTGGGTCGGCCAGGAGTTCCAGCCAACCGGTTGAAAACCAAGGGGTCAGCCCCCATTCGCACGTGATTGGCGGTTCCGTGCCTTCTGCGCGCGGACGGGGGGGGGCGGACCCCTCTAAAGTGCTAAAATGGTCCCAGGTTGTACGGAGACACTCATGGCTAATTTCCCCAATGCGACTTTCCCAAGCGTCCAGGCGGACAGTCGCAGCATCTTCATCTCGCGCACCTACACGCATCTGGTCGCAGGGATCCTCGGCTTCATCCTGGTCGAGATCGGGCTGTTCGAGTCGGGCGTCGCGCTGCAGATTGCCCGCTTCATGCTCGGCTTCAACTGGTGGCTGATCCTCGGCGCATTCATGCTGACCGGGTGGCTGGCGACGCACACCGCACAGACCAGCAGCTCGAAGGCGATGCAATACTTTGCGTACGGCGTCTACGTGGTGGCGGAGGCCCTGATCTTCGTGCCGCTGCTGTACATCGCGAACTTGAAGGCACCGGGCGCCATCGACAGCGCCACCTTGATCACCGCGCTCGGCGCGGGCGGTCTCATGTTCGTCGCACACCGCACGCGCAAGGACTTCTCCTTCCTGCGCGCGGTCCTGATGTGGGGCTTCGTGGTTGCGCTTCTCGTCATGATCGGCGGCGCCGTGTTCGGCTTCAACCTCGGCACCTGGTTCTCGGTGGCCATGATCGGATTTGCGGGCGTCGCGGTGCTCTACGACACCTCGAACGTGATCCACCACTACCCAGAGGACCGTTACGTGTCCGCGGCGCTGCAGCTGTTCGCGTCCATTGCGCTCATGTTCTGGTACGTGCTGCGCTTCGTGATGGGCAACCGTAATTAATCAGGCGCCGACGCGCCACTGCTACGGGGAATGTTCAGCGCTTTCGCGCGGATCTACGGGGTCGAAGACGACCCCGTCCTTTGGGTTAGAGACTCGAGACCGCCCATGTAGGGCTTCAGGGCGGCCGGTATACGCACCGAGCCGTTCTCTTCCTGATAGTTTTCCAGCACCGCCACCAGCGCGCGGCCGACCGCGACGCCGGAGCCGTTGAGCGTGTGCGCGAGCTCGGGCTTGCCGGTGGCGGGGTTGCGCCAGCGTACCTGCGCGCGGCGCGCCTGGAACGACCCGCAGTTGCTGCAGGATGAGATCTCGCGATAGCGTTGCTGCGAGGGCAGCCACACCTCGAGATCGTAGGTCCTGGCGCTGCTGAACCCGATGTCCCCCGCGCAGAGGGAGAGCACGCGGTACGGCAGCTCGAGCGCCCGGAGCACCGCCTCCGCATTGCGGGTCAGCTCCTCGAGCGCGGCCTCCGAGTCCTCCGGCCGCACGATGTGAACCAGCTCGACCTTGTCGAACTGATGCTGCCGGATCATGCCGCGCGTGTCCTTCCCCGCGGCGCCCGCCTCCGATCGGAAGCACGGGGTGTGCGCCGTCAGCTTGAGCGGCAGCGTATCGGCCGCGAGAATCTGGTCGCGCGCGAGGTTGGTGAGAGGCACCTCCGCGGTCGGGATCAGGAAGAAGCCGGGATCGCCGTGCACGGCGAAGAGGTCCTGCTCGAACTTCGGCAGCTGACCGGTGCCGACGAGCGCGTCGGCGTGCACGAGATAGGGCACATATGCCTCGCGATAGCCGTGATCGCGGGTGTGCAAATCGAGCATGAACTGGGCGAGAGCGCGGTGCAGCCGCGCAAGGCCGCCCAGCATGACCACGAACCGCGCCCCGGAAATGCGGCCCGCGGACTCGAAATCCATGCCGAGACGCTCACCGACGGCGACGTGGTCCTGCGGAGTGAAGGTAAATTGACGCGGCGAGCCCCAGCGCCGCACCTCGACGTTGGCCGACTCGTCCGCGCCGTCAGGCACGCCGGCGTCGAGAATGTTCGGCAGGCCCATCTGCAGATTCGTGAGACGTGCCTGGATGGCATCCAGCTGCCCCTCGATGCCCCGGAGCTGCTCCCCGAGCGCCTCGCCGTTCTTCAGGAGCTCATCGACCGGCTGGCCCTTCGCCTTGGCCTGGCCCACGGCCTTGGCATTGGTATTGCGCTCGGCACGCAGGCGATCGGCCTCGATCTGCGTCGACTTGCGCTGCTCCTCGAGCGCGGCGAATCCGCGCACGTCGAGCTCGAAGCCGCGTCGCTTGAGGAGTGCGGCGACGCCTTCCAGGTCGCTGCGCAGGAGCTTGGGATCGAGCACGTGAGTTTCCTTATGGGATCAGCCGCTTCGGCCGGAATCGCCGCCATTGTAGCTTCCCGCCTCACCCGCCGGGCGGCTTCGCCTTCTCGCCCTCTCTCGCCTTTCGATCCCGCGAGCGCCGGGCTTCCAGCGCCTCGCCGATCTTGATCTCGAGGCCGCGGGGCACGGGCGCATAGTACCGGCGCTCGGGCATGCCCTCGGGAAAATAGCGCTCGCCGGCGGCGTAGCCTTCGGGCTCATCGTGGGCGTAGCGATAGTCCTTGCCGTAACCGATGCTCTTCATCAGCCGCGTGGGTGCGTTGCGC
The DNA here is from genome assembly GCA_036272295.1 of Steroidobacteraceae bacterium. Classification (GTDB taxonomy): domain Bacteria; phylum Pseudomonadota; class Gammaproteobacteria; order Steroidobacterales; family Steroidobacteraceae; genus Bog-1198. Next base: position 13,542 of record DATAYZ010000008.1, on the reverse strand, counting down.
AGGTGCAGCGGGACCTCCAGCGACCCCCTGCCCTTCGCATCCTCCATGGCGGCCCCGAACGCGGCGTACACGGCGTTGCTCTTCGCCGCACAGGCCATGAAGACGATCGCCTGCGCGATCGCGAGCTCGCCCTCCGGGCTGCCGAGACGCTCGTAGACGGCGCACGCCTCGAGCGTGACCGTGAGCGCGCGCGGATCGGCGTTGCCGATGTCCTCGCTCGCCATGCGCACCGCGCGGCGTGCGATGTACATGGGATCGCAGCCTCCGGCGAGCATGCGGCACAACCAGTAGAGCGACGCGTCGGGGTCGCTGCCGCGCACGGATTTGTGGAGCGCGGAGATCTGGTCGTAGAAATTCTCGCCGCCCTTGTCGAAGCGCACATAGGTCGACCCGATGACCGCGCGCATGGTGTCCACGTCGAGGCGCCGTCCGTCGTCCGCGTCCGTCGCGAGATCCGCCGCGGTCTCGAGCAGGTTGAGCATGCGCCGGGCGTCGCCGTCCGCAGCGGCAAGCAACAGCTCGCGCGCCTGCGCATCGATGGCGAGCCGCAGCTTGCCGAGCCCGCGCTCGGGGTCCTGGAGCGCGCGGTCGAGCAGCTTGCCGAGGTCGGCCGCATCGATGGACTTGAGCACGTACACCCGGGCGCGCGACAGCAGGGCGTTGTTCACCTCGAACGAGGGATTCTCGGTGGTGGCGCCGATGAAGATCAGCGTGCCGTCCTCCACGTAAGGCAAAAAGGTGTCCTGCTGGGACTTGTTGAATCGATGCACCTCGTCGAGAAACAGGACCGTATCGCGGGTGCCGCGCAGGCCCTTCGCCTGCTCCACCACGGCGCGAATGTCCTTGATGCCGGCCAGCACCGCGGACAGCGACACGAACTCGGCGTGCGCCCCTTGCGCGGCGAGGCGCGCGAGCGTGGTCTTGCCCGTACCGGGGGGACCCCAGAGGATCATCGAATGCGGGTGGCCGGTCTCGAGCGCGCGGCGCAGCGGCGCCCCAGGCGCGAGCAGATGGGACTGGCCGACGTACTCGTCCAGGTTTTGCGGCCGCATCCGATCGGCCAGCGGCCGATAGTTGCCGCCGCCGACGGTCACTTCGCGCTCTGTCCGATCACATCGACCCCCGGCGGGGGAACGAAGGTAAAGAGGTCCGGCGGGAACTTGTCGTTGCGCTTGGAGTTGGAGAACGACAGCTGCGTGATCTGGTTGAGCTTGTCGGCGAGGAACATGGATTTCAAATCGCCGTTCTTGTCGATGCCGATGCGCACCAGCCTGAAGTCCGTATCGGTGTGCTTGGGCACGAGTTGAAACCACTTGAGCCCGTTGCCCGGCGGGAGCGAGGTCACGTCGAACTGGGTGCTGACCGATCCCTGGCCCGACAATAGACTCGCCGGCGTGCTCGCGAGGCTCGTATCCATGTCGCGCACGTTGGCCTGCGCGAGATCCTTGTCGTAGAACCAGATCCGCTTGCCGTCGGCGAGGATGAGCTGCTCGGACGGCTTGGTGTAGTCCCAGCGGAACCGGCCCGGCCGCTGCAGGTACAGTCGCCCGGCGGCGCTGCGCAGGACCTGACCGTCGGCATCCTCGATGTTCTGCTCGAAGTCGGCCGACCAGCTCGCGAGCCCCCCGAGGTACTTCTCGACCTCGGCGGCCGCGGCGGCGTTCGGCGCAGCGGGCGCCGGAGCCGCGGAAGCCGCCGCGCGCGGCGCCGCCGGTGCCGCGTTCGCCGTAGCCGCGTTCGGCGCAGCGGATGCCGCGATCCCCGTCGCCGGTGCCGCATTCGGCGAAGCGGATGCCGCGATCCCCGTCGCCGGCACCGTCATCACGCCGCCGAGCGCGAGCCAGGCGGCCGCGCCCAGCGCCGCCGCCCACCGGGATGGATGGCTCCCCGGGGCGCCGGCCCGCGGCTCGATCCGTCGCGACATCGCCCCGCTCATTCTTCGGGCGGCGGCGCGCCGAAGATCTCGCGTCCGCCGTTCGACTGCAGCGGTCCGACCAGGCCGGCCGCCTCCATGGCCTCCACGAGCCGCGCGGCGCGGTTGTAGCCGATCTTGAGACGGCGCTGGACGCCGGAGATCGACGCCTTGCGCGTCTCGGTGACGATGCGCACGGCCTCGTCGTACAGAGGATCGGCCTCGGCATCGCCGGCGCCGCCCTCGCCGCCGTCCTCGTCGTCCAGCGGAAAGCCCGGGATCGCGTTGCGCGGACCGTCGAGGATCTCGTCGATGTAGATCGGCGGCGAGGCCGCCTTGAGGGCGCCGACGACCCGGTGCACTTCCTGGTCGGAGACGAATGCGCCATGCACGCGGGTCGGAATCGAGGTCCCGGGCGGCAGATACAGCATGTCTCCATGTCCCAGCAGGGATTCCGCCCCGCTCTGATCGAGGATGGTGCGGGAGTCGACCTTGGCCGACACCTGGAACGCGATGCGCGTCGGAATGTTGGCCTTGATGAGGCCGGTGATCACGTCCACCGAGGGGCGCTGCGTCGCCAGGATCAGATGGATGCCGGACGCGCGCGCCTTCTGGGCGAGCCGCGCGATCAGCTCCTCGACCTTCTTGCCGACGATCATCATGAGGTCGGCGAGCTCGTCGATGATCACGACGATGAAGGGCAACGCGGTCAAGTCCGGCACGTCGTCGGCGGCGACGCCCGGGACGCCTTGGGCGATCTTCTGCAGCACGATCGGATCCTTGATCGGCTTGCCGGCGTCCGCGGCATCCTTGACCTTGCGGTTGAAGCCGCCGATGTTGCGCACGCCGAGCGCGGACATGAGCTGATAGCGCCGCTCCATCTCGGCCACGCACCAGCGCAGCGCGTTCGCCGCCTGCTTCATGTCGGTGACCACCGGCGCGAGCAGGTGCGGGATGCCCTCGTACACCGACAGCTCGAGCATCTTGGGATCGATCATGATCATGCGCACGTGTTCGGGCAGCGCCTTGTAGACCAGGCTCAGCACCATCGCATTGATGCCGACCGATTTGCCCGAGCCGGTGGTGCCGGCGATGAGCAGGTGCGGCATGCGCGCGAGATCCGCGACGATGGGCACGCCGCCGATGTCCTTGCCGAGGGCGAGCGCGAGCGGCGAGGCCGTCTCATCGTAGGGCTTGGATTTGATGATCTCGCCGAGCGTGACGATCTCGCGCTTCTCGTTCGGAATCTCGAGGCCGACCACCGACTTGCCGGGGATGACCTCCACCACCCGTACGCTGACGGCCGACAACGCGCGCGCCAGGTCCTTGGAAAGGTTGCTGATCTGGCTCACCTTGACGCCGGGTGCCGGCCGGAGCTCGAAGCGCGTGATCACGGGGCCGGGGAGCACCGCGACCACTTCGGCCTCCACGCCAAAGTCCCGCAGCTTCAGCTCGACCAGGCGCGACATGGCCTCGAGCGCCTCGTCCGAATAGGACTGCTCGCGCGCGCCGGCCTCATCGAGCAGGGACAATGCCGGCAGCTCGCCCGACTTCGGCGCATCGAACAGCGGCACCTGGCGCTCGCGCTCCACCCGCTCGCTCTTTTCGACCACGGCGGGGGCCGCCTCGATGCGCGGCGGCGGACGGCTCGCGACCTTTTTCTGCTCCTCGCGCACCACCTCCTGGCGGGCCTGCTTGCGCTGCTGCCCGGAAGCCAGCTCGCGCTTCTGTGCGAAGCGCTCCTTGATCCATTCGAGCGTCGCCAGCACCCACGCGCCGAGCTTGTCCATGACGTCGAACCAGGAGACGCCGAGAAACAGCGCCACGCCCGCGAGCCACAGGCCGAACAAGAAGAGGGTCGCGCCGAGAAAGCTCAAGCCGTGGGCCGCGCCGCGTCCCGCGAGCTGGCCGAGACCGCCGCCGGCGCTGTTCGGCAGGTGGGCGCCGCTCCAGTGCAGGGTGGCGAGGCCGCAGCTCGTCACGAGCGTGAGCACGAAGCCGCCGGCGCGCAGCAGCGTGTTGATGCGCGAGCGTGCGTCGGGGAGCGCGCGCTCCTTGTGGACCAGCCAGCCCGCATAGGCCAGCATCACGGGGAAGAGATAGGACGGCCGGCCGAACAGGAACAGGAAGAACCCCGACAGCCAGGCCCCGATCGGGCCCATCCAGTTGTGGGTATGGCCGATCGCTCCCGTGTCGTTGAACCCGGGATCATCGGGGCTGTACGACAGCAGCGCGAGCAACAGGATCAGCGCGATGACCGCGAGCACCCAGAGCGTCCCCTCGCGCAGCGACCGCGTCACGGCCGCCGACAGGCCGCCGCTCTTGCGGGACTTTCTCGGTGACTGCCCTTCGCCCAAGTCTAGAGCTTTAATGACGTTTACTTCTTAACCGGTTGAATATTATGTGATACTAACCCAGCTTCGGACGGGGCAACAACCCGCTCGAGCGCCTGTTGCCCGCTTGATTGAAGTAGCTGGCGCCCACAGATTTACTTACCATGACCCGGCCCGGAGGCTTGAAGCGGCGAGCCGATGGGATATTCAGGCGGGAGGCGAATTATACATGAGCGCGGCGCGGCACACTGGACTCATCATCCTGGGATCGGGACCCGCGGGCTATTCGGCCGCGGTTTACGCCGCCCGCGCCAACCGTCATCCGCTGCTGATCACGGGGCTCGAGCAGGGCGGCCAGCTCATGACCACCACGGATGTGGACAACTGGCCCGGCGATGTCGAGCACCTGCAGGGTCCCGCGCTCATGGAGCGCATGCGCCGTCACGCGGAGCGGTTCAACACGGACATCGTGTTCGACCACATCAACCAGGTGGAGCTCAAGTCACGGCCCTTCCATCTCTTCGGCGACAACGGCGAGTACACCTGCGACGCGCTGATCGTCGCGACCGGCGCGTCCGCCAAGTATCTCGGGCTGCCCTCCGAGGAGGCGTTCCGCGGCAAGGGGGTCTCGGCCTGCGCGACCTGCGACGGCTTTTTCTATCGCGGCAAGGCGGTCGCGGTCATCGGCGGCGGGAACACCGCCGTCGAGGAGGCCCTGTACCTCGCCAACATCGCCTCGCACGTGACGCTCGTGCACCGGCGCGACCGGCTGAGGTCGGAGAAGATTCTGCAGGACCGGCTGTTCGCGCTGGAGTCGGCAGGCAAGGTGGCCGTCGCGTGGAATCACACCGTGGACGAGATCCTGGGCGACGCCTCGGGCGTGACCGGGGTCCGGCTCCGTGCCGTGGCGGGCGGGGCCACCCGCGCATTGAAGGTGGACGGCGTGTTCATCGCCGTCGGCCATCAGCCGAACACCCAGCTTTTCGAGAATCAGCTCGAGATGCGCGGCGGCTACATCGTGGTCAAGGGCGGAAGCAACGGCGATGCGACGGCCACGAGCGTGGCGGGCGTATTCGCCGCGGGGGACGTGGCGGATCATGTGTATCGCCAGGCGGTCACCTCGGCTGGCACGGGCTGCATGGCCGCCCTGGATGCCGACAAGCACCTGGAGCGAGCGGAGGCCACGCCCCACCTCGCCGCGCTCGCCGCCTCCCGCTGACCGCGTGATCCCGGCGAAGGCGCGCTTCCTCGACAGCATTTCGCAAGTTGACGCGGCGCGCTGGAATGCGCTCCTTCCGGACGCAGAGCCCTTCCTGCGTCACGAGTTCCTGAGCGCCCTGGAGGAATCCGGCTGTGCGGTGCCGCGCACCGGGTGGGGCGCGCAGCATCTCATCATCGAGGATGACGAAGGCGCGCTGCTCGCCGCCATGCCGCTCTATTTGAAGAGCCACTCCCGCGGCGAGTTCGTGTTCGATTTCTCCTGGGCGAACGCCTACGCCCAGCACGGGCTGCCCTACTACCCCAAGCTTCTCTCCGCCGTACCCTTCACGCCGGCCCGCGGGCCGCGTCTTCTCGTCGGTGCCGGGATCGAGCGCGAATCGGCCAGCCGCATCCTCATCGAGGCCGCGACCGATCTGGTCCGGGCCAACGACCTCTCCTCCTGGCACGTGCTGTTTCCGAGCGAGGAGACCGCCGAGGAGCTGCGATCCGCCGGGCTGATCCTGCGGCGCGACTGCCAGTTCCACTGGTTCAACCGGGATTTCGAGTCGTTCGACGCATTCCTGGCCACGTTCACCGCGGAGAAGCGCAAAAAGGCCAAGCGGGAGAGGCGCCGCGTGGCGGAGGCCGGCATCGCGTTCGACACCGTCATGGGCGGCGACATGGACGATGCGCTCTGGAAGGCGGTGTATGCGTTCTATGCCGACACCTTCCATCGGCACGGCCACGACCCCTACCTCAACCTGAGATTCTTCAAGCTGTTCGCGGCAGCCCTCCCCGACCGCCTGATGCTGAAAGTCGCGCGCATGGGCCGCGAGCCCATCGCGGCGGCGATCTTCTTCGTCGGCGACGATGCGCTGTACGGGCGGTACTGGGGCGCCGGCGGCAACTACCACAGCCTGCATTTCGAGACCTGCTACTACCAGGGAATCGAGTACTGCATCGAGCGCGGGCTCGCGCGCTTCGAGCCCGGCACCCAGGGAGAGCACAAGGTGCCTCGCGGCTTCGTGCCCACCCTGATGAGCTCGGCGCACTACGTCGCGGACCGGCGCTTCGCGGCCGCCATCCGCGATTTCGCCGCGCGTGAGGCGCGCGGGGTCGACGCCTACGCCGCCGCCGTGAACGAGCACGTCCCCTACCACCGTCCCGCGGAGGAGGAATTGCACCTCTGAGCAGGCTGATCTGGCTCGGTGAGCAGTCCGACCCCAACTGGTTCCCCCCGTTGGAGCACGCGCTGCGCGAGCCGCCCGGCCTCCTGGCCGCCGGAGGCGACCTGCGTCCCTCCCGCCTGCTGGCCGCCTACGAGCGCGGCGTGTTTCCCTGGTACTCCGCGCAACAGCCCATTCTCTGGTGGGCGCCCGATCCGCGCATGGTGCTGTTCCCGGAGGAGTTCAACTGCTCGCGGAGCTTGGGCAAGACCCTGCGCAACGGCCCCTACGAGACGCGGCTCGACCACGATTTTTCCGCCACCATCCGCGCCTGCGCCGCACCGCGCCGGTCCGGCCCCGAGACCTGGCTGAACCCCGACATGATCGCCTCCTACGAGGACCTGCACCGGCTGGGCTACGGTCACTCGGTGGAGACCTACGAGGGCGGCGCGCTGGTCGGCGGGCTCTACGGCATCCAGCTCGGCCGCGTGTTCTTCGGCGAGTCCATGTTCAGCGTGCGGCGCGACGCATCCAAGGTCGCGCTGGCCCGGCTCATCGAGGAATGCCGCGTACGCGACATCCGGCTGATCGACTGCCAGGTCGCGAGCGCCCACTTGGCCTCGCTGGGTGCCCGCGAGATCTCCCGCCTCGACTTCACCCAGCTGCTGTCACGTCTCGTCAAACGCACCGCCTCCGGTAGCTGGGCTGCCTCTCCCGAACCATTGCGGACGGGGTCGCCTGGACCCCGTTGATCCGACGCGCAAGCGCCTGGAGGACAGCCTGGAAATACCCCTGAAATACGCCTGGAATACTCCTGAAAACCCCCGCTTGGACAGAAGCACCTGATGCGCTATCATCAGGTGCATGCGCACCACCCTGGATATAGACAACGACGTGCTCCATGCCGCAAGGGAGCGAGCCAAGCGCGAGAAAAAGACGCTCGGCGAGACCATCTCCGAGCTGGCGAGGCGCGCATTGACGGCGCCTCCGCCGCCACGATCCTCGTCGAGCAAGGAGCCCAAGGCCGTTCTGGGCTTTCGCCCCTTCGCATCGCGGGGAGGGTTGGTCACCAACGACGCGATCGACAAACTGCGGGACGACGATGCGTACTGACGTCGGCCCGTCACGTCGATCTTCGACCACCGGCTTTCGCCGGCCTTGACCGTCGAAGGCCTCCCCGTGCGCTCCTTGCTCGATGTCAACGTGCTCATCGCGTTGCTCGACCGAGATCATGTTTCCCACGTGAGCGCGATGTCGTGGTTGGGCAAGCATGGCCAAGACGGATGGGCGTCCTGCCCCATCACTCAGAATGGATGCATTCGCATCATGTCGAACCCGGCGTATCCCAATTCGCTGCCTGTTCATGCCGTAGTGGAACGCCTGGCGGAGGCTTGTGCAGAGCGCGTGCACGAGTTTTGGCCCGACGATCTCAGCGTGCTGGATGGCGACGTTCTCGATCCAGCGAGAATCCACGGCCCTCGACAGCTGACCGACCTCTATTTGCTCGCCATGGCGGTCGCGCATCGAGGGAGACTCGTCACGTTCGACACGACAATCCCCCTCGATGCGGCAAAGGGCGCGAGAGCCCCGCATCTCCTGGTGCTCTGAGACGAGCTGGCATTCGGGACTCCGATCCGGCTAAATTGCATTAGCACAGCCCTTTATGCACAATGCGCCGCTCCGCAAGGCAAAGGTGCGCATGTCCAAAGAAGAGGCCATTCAGTTCGAGGGTGAGGTCATCGAAACCCTGCCCAATACGACCTTTCGGGTCAAGCTCAAGACCGGCCACGTCGTGACGGCCCATATCTCAGGGAAGATGCGGAAAAACTACATCCGGATCCTGACCGGAGATCAAGTGACCGTCGAGATGACGCCCTACGATCTCACCAAGGGGCGCATCGTTTACCGCGGACGGTAAAAGCGCTTCGCGCTGGATCTACGGGGTCGCGGAGCGACCCCGTCCATTAACTGCCAGATAAAGAGACCTTAGCTCTCGTGTGACAGTAGAGCCGGCTGATCGGCCGAGCGCGTGTCGAGCTTGAGCTTCTCGCCATCCTCGGTCAGCGTCACCTCGACGTGGCCGCCGTTGACGAGCTTGCCGAACAGGAGCTCCTCGGCGAGGGGCCGCTTGATGTGCTCCTGGATGATCCGCGCCATCGGCCGCGCGCCCATCTTCGGATCGTAGCCTTTCTTGGCGATCCAGCTGCGCGCCTTGTCGTCGACCGAGATCGACACCCGCTTCTGCTCGAGCTGCGCCTCCGCCTCGACCAGCAGCTTGTCCACGACCCGCTCGATCGTGATCTCATCGAGAGAGCCGAACTGGATGACCGCATCCAGGCGATTGCGGAACTCGGGCGAGAACAATCGCCGTATCGCCTCCATGCCGTCCGCTCCGCTGTCCGACTGGGTGAATCCGATGCTCGGGCGGCTCATCTCGAAGGCTCCCGCGTTCGTGGTCATGACGATGATGACGTGGCGGAAGTCCGCTTTGCGGCCGTTGTTGTCGGTCAAGGTGCCGTGATCCATGACCTGCAGCAGCAGGTTGAACACGTCCGGGTGCGCCTTCTCGATCTCATCGAGCAGCAGCACCGAGTGGGGATGCTTGGCGATCGCCTCCGTGAGCAGACCACCCTGGTCGAACCCGACATAGCCCGGGGGCGCGCCGATGAGGCGCGACACCGTGTGCCGCTCCATGTACTCGGACATGTCGAAGCGCACGAACTCGACGCCCATGGCGATCGCCAGCTGGCGCGTGACCTCGGTCTTGCCGACGCCCGTCGGGCCCGAGAACAGGAATGATCCGACGGGCTTTCTCTGATCGCCGAGACCGGAGCGCGACATCTTGATCGAGGCGGCGAGCGCCTCGATGGCCTTGTCCTGCCCGAAGATGGTGAGCTTGAGATTGCGCTCGAGGTTCTTCAGCACGTCGCGATCGGACATGGAGACGGTTTTCGGCGGAATGCGCGCGATGCGCGCCACCACGTTCTCGATGTGGGTCACCGTCACCGAGTTGGGACGGGCCTCGACCGGCTGCAGCCGCAGATTGGCGCCGGCCTCGTCCACCACGTCGATGGCCTTGTCCGGCATGTGCCGGTCATTGATGTGCCGGGCCGCGAGCTCCGCCGCAGCGCACAGCGCATCGTCCTCGTACTTGATGCCGTGGTGCTCCTCGTAGCGGGTCTTCAGGCCCCTCAGGATGTCGACCGTGTCGGAGACCGAGGGCTCGGTGATGTCGATCTTCTGGAAGCGCCGCGCGAGCGCGTGGTCCTTCTCGAAGATGCCGCGGTACTCGTTGTAGGTGGTCGAGCCGATGCAGCGCAGGTCGCCGTTGGCGAGCGCCGGCTTGATCAGATTGGAGGCGTCCATGACGCCGCCCGACGCGGCGCCCGCGCCGATCACGGTGTGGATCTCGTCGATGAACAGGATGGCGCCGGGATGCTTCTTGACCTCGGCGAGCACGGCCTTCAGGCGCTTCTCGAAGTCGCCGCGGTACTTGGTGCCGGCGACCAGCGAGCCCATGTCGAGCGAAAAGATCGTCGCATCGAGGAGCACGTCCGGCACCTGGTTCTCGACGATCATGCGCGCGAGTCCCTCGGCGATCGCGGTCTTGCCGACGCCGGCCTCGCCGACATACAGAGGATTGTTCTTGCGGCGCCGGCACAGGATCTCGATGGTGCGCTCCACCTCGAGCTTGCGGCCGATGAGCGGATCGATCTTGCCCTTGCGCGCGGCCTCGTTCAGGTTGGTGGCGTATTTCTCCAGGGCGTTGCCCCCCGGCTCGCCGTCGCGCTCGGCGTCCGGCGAGGCCGCGCCGTCGTCGCGCTCGCTGCGCTCCTCGCCGCCGGCCTTGGACAGGCCATGGGCGATGAAATTGACCACATCGAGGCGCGACACGTCCTGCATGCTGAGCAGGTAGGCCGCGTGCGACTGCTTCTCGGAGAAAATCGCCACCAGCACGTTCGCGACCGTGACCTCTTTCTTGCCGCTCGATTGCACGTGGAAGACGGCGCGCTGCAGCACGCGCTGGAATCCCAGCGTCGGCTGCACGTCGCGGTCCTCGCCGGCCGGCAGGCGCGGGGTGGTCTGATCGATGAACTGCTTCAGCTCGGTCTTGAGCTTGCCGGTATCGGCGCCGCAGGACTTGAGCACCTCCCGCACCTTCGGCGTGTCGACGATGGCGAGCAGCAGGTGCTCGACCGTCATGAATTCATGCCGCGCCTCGCGCGCGCCGGCAAACGCATCGTTCAAGCAGAATTCCAGTTCTTGACTTAGCACATTACGCCTCTTCTAGCGTTGCCATCAGCGGATGCTGATGTTGTCGCGCGTACGCGATCACCTGAGCGACCTTGGTCTCCGCGATCTCATAAGTGAACACCCCGCACACACCCTTGCCCTTGGTGTGCACCTCCAGCATAACTCGGGTGGCTTTGGTGCGGTCCATGGCGAAGAACCGCTGCAGGATGTCGACCACGAACTCCATGGGGGTGTAGTCGTCGTTGATCAACACGACTTGAAAGAGCGGAGGCCGCTTCAGCTTGGGCGCCGCTTCCTCGACGACCAAACCCGTGCCTTCCCGCCCTCTCTCGATGTCACTCATGAGTCTTCAGTTTATAGGGCGCGATCGGGTCGTTTACAAGGACATGAGTCGGTCCGTCGGCTGCCAGTATGCCTGTCGCCATTCGCTGTCACTTGACTTTAACAAGTAAAAACAAATGCTTGAGTGGCCAGGCGGGTCACCCTATGATTAACGGTCACGGTAACCATTCAAGATTCGACAATGCTGGACGCACGTTCACCTGAATGGCTGGCCCGTCTCCAGGGCAACGGCCCGAGACTGCTCACGTTCGCGCTCGCGGCACTCATCGCCGTGGAGCTCGCGCGCATTGCGCTCGCCCTCCTCGGCTCGAAGCCCGTGGAGTCGCCCCTGCCGGTCTCTCGCGCCGCAGCGCAAACCCCTCGCGGGCAGCGGGACGCCGAGAGCGTGGTAGCGGCGCACATTTTCGGGGTGGCGCCTCCCGAGGCCGCGTCGCAGGACCCGGCCAACGCCCCGCAATCGACCGCCAACCTGCAGCTTGCCGGAACGATCGCCACGCAGGACCCCAAGCACGGCATCGCCATCATCAGCGACGGCGGCCCGTCCAAGGTGTATTCGGTCGGCGACAACCTGGGCGGCGCTTCGCTGCACTCGGTGTACCTGGATCACGTCATCCTCGATCGCGGCGGCGCGCTCGAGACCTTGCAGCTGCCGAAGCAGTTCGTGAGCACGGCCGTCGCGGCACCGCGGCGCGGCGCCAGCCAGCGCACGGTCTCGGCGGTGGAGAACGTTCGCCGCCTGGTCCAACAGGACCCCGGCATTCTCGACCAGGTCATGCGCACCGTGCCCTCCTATGACGGCCTCGCGGGACGGCTCAAGGGGTTTCGCGCCTACCCGGGCCGGAATCGAATGATATTCAATCGATTGGGGCTGAAGCCGGGCGATTTAGTGACGGCCATCAACGGCACGCCGCTCGATGACCCTCAGCATAGCCAGGAAGTGTTCAACACCATTCAATCGTCGGATCACGTGGTCGTGACCATCGATCGCGGTGGGGAAAAACAGGACATTACCTTGAACATTGCCCAGGTGACGGGCCAGGCCCTTAGAGATCTCGGCGAGGCGCCTCCCGGCGGTCCGCCGGCGGGCGTGCCCGGGCCGCCGTCAGGGCCGACCCCGAACATTCCGAACGAGCCTCAAAACCAATAGGGTCGGCGACTGTCGAACGCGATCAACCTGCGAGTACCCATGATGCCGAACTCAACCCATCCGAACAGACCTGGCCCGCGGGCGGTGCTCGTGCTGTTCGCGCTGCTTACGACGCTCGCGGTGCCGGCGATTCCCCAGGAGGCTCGCCCCCAGGAAGCGCACGGTCAGGACGGGCCGACGATCACGCCGAATTACAAGGATGCCGACCTCGGCCAGATCATCCAGGCGGTGAGCGAGGTGACGGGCAAGAACTTCATCATCGATCCGCGCGTCAACGCCAAGGTCACGATGCTCTCGGCGACCCCGATGTCGCCCCAGGCGTTCTACCAGGCGTTCCTGTCGGTGCTGCAGGTGTACGGCTATGTGGCGGTGCCGGCCGGCAAGGTCATCAAGATCGTGCCCAACACCGACGTGCGCTCGCTGCCCGCCGACGACCTGCCGGAAACCGTGAGCCCGACCTCCGATGAGATCGTGACGCAGATCATCTCGATGAAGAACGTGAGCGCCGCCCAGCTCGTGCCCATCCTGCGCCCCCTGGTGGCCCAGTACGGCCACCTGCAGGCCTATCCGAGCGGCAACATGATGATCATCTCGGATCGCGCCAGCAACGTGAACCGCATCATGAAAATCGTCGAGCGCATGGATGAGACGGGGGATGAGGCGCCCGAGATCATCACGCTGCACAACGCAGCCGCCGCGGACGTGGTCAAGATCGTGAACTCCCTGAACCAGGGTCAGGGCGCCGAGGGCGCGGCCGCGGCCTTCAAGGTGGTCGCCGACGATCGCACCAACAGCGTGCTCCTGACCGGCGAGAAATCACAGCGCCTCAAGATCAAGGCGCTCATCGTCAACATGGATACGCCGCTGACGTCCGGGGGCGACACCCAGGTGCGGTATCTGCGCTACGCCGACGCCGAGAAGATCGCCGACAAGCTGAAGGGCCAGGCGAGCGCCACGGCCAAGGCCCAAGGGGGGCCGGCGGCGGGGGGCCCGGGGGCCGGCGGGGGCACCCCCAACGTCGATGCGAGCGTCACCATCTGGGCCGATGTCGCGACCAATGCGCTCATCATCACGGCGCCGCCCAAGATCATGAAGTCCCTGATGGCGGTCATCGACAAGCTCGACATCCGCCGCGCCCAGGTTCAGGTCGAGGCGCTGATCGTCGAGATCGACGTGAACAAGAGCTCG
>DATAYZ010000007.1:0-17657 GCA_036272295.1 Steroidobacteraceae bacterium | reverse complement strand
CGCTTGATCTCCGCCTCGGACAAGCCGCTCGAGGCCTTGATCACGATCCGCTGCTCCTTGCCGGTCTTCACGTCCTTCGCGGAGACGTTGAGGATGCCGTTCGCATCGATGTCGAAAGCCACCTCGATCTGCGGCATGCCGCGCGGCGCGGGCGGAATGTCCGTGAGGTCGAAGCGGCCGAGCGACTTGTTGTCGCTCGAGCGCTCGCGCTCGCCCTGCAGCACGTGAATGGTCACGCCCGTCTGATTGTCGTCCGCGGTCGAGAAGGTCTGCGACGCCTTGGTCGGGATCGTGGTGTTCTTCTCGATCACCTTGGTCATGACGCCGCCCAGCGTCTCGATGCCGAGCGAGAGCGGAGTCACGTCGAGCAGCAGCACGTCCTTCACGTCGCCGGCCAGCACGCCGCCCTGGATCGCGGCGCCCACGGCCACCGCCTCGTCGGGATTCACGTCCTTGCGCGGCTCCTTGCCGAACAGGTCCTTCACTGCCTTCTGCACGAGGGGCATACGGGTCTGGCCGCCGACCAGGATGACCTCGCTCACGTCCTTCATGGACAGGCCGGCATCCTTGATCGCGATGCGGCAGGGCTCCATGGTCTTCTGCACCAGCTCCTCGACCAGCGACTCGAGCTTGGCTCTCGTCAGCTTCATGTTGAGGTGCTTGGGGCCCGAGGCATCCGCCGTGATGTACGGCAGGTTGATCTCGGTCTGCTGGCTCGAGGACAGCTCGATCTTGGCCTTCTCGGCCGCCTCTTTCAGGCGCTGCATCGCCAGCGGGTCCTTGCGCACGTCGATGCCGCTCTCTTTCTTGAATTCGTCGGCGAGGTAATTGATGACGCGCTGGTCGAAGTCCTCGCCGCCGAGGAACGTGTCGCCGTTGGTCGAGAGCACCTCGAACTGGCGCTCGCCGTCCACCTCGGCGATCTCGATCACCGAGATGTCGAAGGTGCCGCCGCCGAGGTCATACACCGCGATCTTGCGGTCGCCGACCTCCTTGTCGAGGCCATAGGCCAGCGCGGCCGCCGTGGGCTCGTTGATGATGCGCTTGACGTTCAAGCCCGCGATGCGGCCGGCGTCCTTGGTCGCCTGGCGCTGCGAGTCGTTGAAGTAGGCGGGGACCGTGATGACCGCCTCGGTGACGGTTTCCCCGAGATAGTCCTCGGCGGTCTTTTTCATCTTCATGAGGACGCGCGCGGAGACCTCCGGGGGCGCCATCTTCTTGCCCTGGGTCTCGACCCAGGCGTCGCCGTTGTCCGCCTTGACGATCTTGTACGACACCATGCTCATGTCGCGCTTCACCACATCGTCGGTGAACTTGCGGCCGATGAGGCGCTTCACCGCGGCAAAGGTGTTCGCGGGATTGGTCACGGCCTGGCGCTTGGCCGACTGCCCGACCAGGACCTCGCCGTCCTTGGTGAAGGCAACGATCGAGGGGGTGGTCCGATCTCCCTCGCTGTTCTCGATCACCTTGGGCTTGGTGCCCTCCATGATCGCGACGCAGGAGTTGGTCGTTCCGAGATCGATGCCTATCATTTTTGCCATGGGTTGATCCTCTAAAAATTCGTGACTTGACCGCTATCTGGGGGATATGAACGGTATTTCAATTGCCATCCGGGGCCCGGCTGACGATGACCCGGGCGGGCCGCAGCAGGCGGCCGTTCAGGGAGTACCCCTTCTGCACCACCTGGACGACGCTATCGGCCGGCTGTCCCGTCCCGTCGACCGCCGCCATGGCCTCGTGCCACTCGGGGTTGAAGGGCTGGCCGGCCGGGTCGATCACCTTGATGCCCGCCTTGTCGAACGCCCGGTAGAGCTGCTGCAGGGTCGCCTTCTGCCCTTCGAGGAGCGAAGCCTGCGATGCGGCCGCCCCGGCGGTGACCCCGGCCTCGAGGGCATCGCCGACCGTGACCAGCTCCTGGGCAAAGCGCTCGATGGCGAACTTGCGCGCGTTCTCGACCTCCCGCTCGCTGCGCCGGCGGAAGTTCTCGAGCTCGGCCATCGCGCGCAGGTAATTGTTCTGGCTCTCCGCGGCGCGTGCCTCGGCCGCGGCCAGCGCGGCCGTCGAGTCCAAACCCTCCGCCGCAGGGCCTTCGGAGGAATTCACGCCGTCCGCAAGATCTTGATTGCTCAAAGCATTGCCCTCTATGAAGTCCCAAGGCGGCTGCAACCGCTCGACGCGGTAACTTAAGGGCTATTTGCGGGCGTTCAAGGCCGAGCCCAAAAGTTTGGCCGTGAGGTCGACGATGGGAATCACGCGCTCATAGGCCATGCGGGTCGGTCCGATGATGCCGAGCACCCCGACCACCCGGTTGTCGAGGGTGTAGGGCGCCGTCACCACGCTGATGTCGTCCAGGATCCGATAGCCCGATTCCTGCCCGATGAAGATCTGGATGCCCTGGGCCTGCAGGCAGTTGTCCAGGAGCCTCAGGATGTCGTGCTTCTCGTTGAAGGCCTCGAACAGGCGCTTCAGGCGCTCGATGTTGGAGAGCTCGGCGAAGCCCATGAGATTGGTCTCGCCGGCGATCACGTACTCCACGCCCTCCGGCGCGTCCGACTCGAACACCTTCTGCGCGACCTGGATCGCGTCGCGCATGAGCTTGTCCATGTGCTCCCGCGTCTCCTGCAGCTGGCGCACCAGCATCGAGCGCACGTCCGGCAGCGACCGGCCCGCGAAGGCCTCGTTGAGATAATTGGCCGCGCGCCTGAGCTCCTCGCTCGAATGGTGGCGGTCGAGCTGCACCACGCGATTCTGGATCTCGCGGTTGCTCATGACCATGATGGCGAGCGCGCGATTCTCGGAGAGCGCGATGAACTCGATCTGCGCGAGCGCGACGTAGTTCGGGTTCGGCAGCGTGACGAGCCCCGCCATGTGAGTCACGCTCGACAGCATCTGCGACACGGTCTGCACCAGCGAGCGGCCGGAGCTCGCCTCCGACCCGAGACGCCGCTCGATGTCCTCGATCTCCTCGTTGCGCAGCGGCTTCAGCTTGAGCAGGGTGTCGACGAAGAACCGGTAGCCCTTGTCGGTCGGCACCCGGCCCGCCGAGGTGTGGGGCGATGCCACGAACCCCAGGTCCTCGAGATCCGCCATGACGTTGCGGATGGTGGCGGAGGAAAGCGACAATCCCGAGTCGCGCGACAGGGTGCGGGAGCCCACCGGCTGGCCGTCGCGGATGTAATTCTCGATCAGCGCCTTCAACAAGAGCTGCGCCCGCTCGCTGAGCGCCTCTTCGGGGCCATCGGTCGTGGAACGGTCCATACGCCGCTCGAAGCTACCTATCGCATCGGCCGGAAGTCAAGTCGCCGACGCATCCGAAGTCAAACACGCGAGTTCGGCCTAAAATGCGCCCAAGGGGGCTCCGCAGCGGATGACCGCCTCGCCGCGGCCATGCTACAAGGACCTAAGGTATGTCTCATTCTTTTAAATCCGTCGCGCTGGTCGGCAACGCGAAGGATTTGCGGGTCGCCGAATGCATGCGGAACCTCACGGCCCACCTCCATTCCAATGGCGTCCACACCCTCGTCGATCCGGCCGTGGGCTTGGCGTTCGCCCCGGGGACGGTCGAGATCTGCCCGGAGCAGTCCTTCGCCGACCGCGCCGACCTGATCGTCGCCATCGGCGGCGACGGCACTTTGCTCTATGCCGCCCGCCTGGTGGCGGGCCACGCCGTTCCCCTGCTCGGGATCAACCGCGGGCGGCTCGGGTTCCTCACCGACGTGAGCCCGGACTCGATGATCGAGGATCTGGACAGCGTGCTGTCCGGCCGCTACAGCGAGGACCGGCGCTCGCTGCTCGGCGCGCGTCTCGAGCGGCGCGGCGCCGCGCCGGCGACCGCGCTCGCCTTGAATGACGTCGTGGTCAACAAATGGGAGACCGGCCGAACCATGGACTTCGAGACCATGATCAACGGCCGCTTCGTCAATTCCCATGGCGGCGACGGCATGGTCATCGCCACCGCGACCGGCTCGACCGCCTACGCCCTGTCCTGCGGCGGCCCGATCGTCGAGCCCAATCTCGACGTGCTCGTGCTCGCGCCGATCTCGCCGCACACCCTGAGCGACAGGCCCATCATCGTGCACGCCGGCAGCAAGATCCAGCTGCGCATGTCGGACCGCTTCGAGGCGCGCGCTCAGGTGACCTGCGACGGCAGCGCCCTGGGGGACCTCGAGCAGGGCGACAACCTCTACATCGAGGCCGCCGCGCCGCAGATCACTCTCCTGCACCCGCCGGGCTACGACTACTACCGACTGCTGCGGTCGAAGCTCCACTGGGGCCGCGGCGGCTACGGCAGCCGCGCGAGCGACGCCGACTGACCATGCCGACCTCCCTCCCGGCATGCTGACTCATCTGCAGCTTCGCGATCTCGTGCTCGTCGACCGCGCCGAGCTCGAGCTCGGGCCGGGGTTGACCGCGTTGACCGGCGAGACCGGCGCCGGCAAATCCATCGTGGTCGACGCCCTGCTCCTGGTCGCGGGCGGACGCGCGGGCAGCGACATCGTGCGCCAGGGCGCCGAGCGCGCCGAGGTCACCGCGGGCTTCGATGGGCTGCCGCCCGGTGCCCGGGCGTGGCTCGAGGCGCAGGCGATCGAAACCGACGGCGAGCTCATCGTGCGGCGGATGATCGGGGCCGACGGGCGCTCGCGCGGCTTCGTGAACGGGCAGCTCGTGCCGATGCAGGCCCTGCGCGAGCTCGCCGACTTTCTGATCGAGATCCACGGACAGCAGGAATTCCAGCGCCTGGTGAATCGTTCCACGCAGCGCGAGCTGCTCGACGGCCATCTCGCGGATGCCGGCCAGCTCGCGGCCGTCGCCGAGACGTTCGTGCGCTATCGCGACTGCCGGCGCGAGCTCGACGCCTTGCAGAGCGCGGCCCAGAACCGCGACTCGCGCCTCGAGCTCCTGCGGTTTCAGCTGTCAGAGCTCCAGGCCGAGGTGACCACCACCGCCGACATCGAGGCGCTCTTCGTCGACCAGAAGCGCATCTCGAGCCGCGGCCGCCTGGCCGCCGCCGCCCGCGCTGCCTTGGACGCCGTGTACGAGGCCGAGGACGTCAGCGCGCACGACCTTCTCGGCAAGGCGCAGTCGGCGCTGCGCAATGCGGGCGACCCGGACCCGACGCTCACCGGCGCCGCCGAGCAGATCGGCGATGCCATGATCCACGTGCGCGAGGCCTCGGACTCGCTGCGCCGGCTGCTCGAGGCGCTCGACATCGACCCCGCGCGCCAGGAGGAGATCGAGCGCCGTGCCGCCGCGCTCGAGGCCCTGGCTCGAAAGCATCGAGTGCCGCGGGGGGAGCTGCCGGAGCAGCTGCGCCTCATCGGCGCCGAGCTCGCGTCCCTCGAGAATGCGGCGGTCAACATGGCCGCGCTCGACCAGCGGCTGGCCGAGCTGGCCGCGGCCTATCGCGGTGCGGCCGCGCGGCTCTCCGCCGGACGGCGCGCGGCCGCGACGCACCTGGGTGGCCAGGTCACGGGTCTCATGCAGGGGCTCGGCATGGCCGGCGGCCGGTTCGAGGCCGCGGTCACGACCCGCGAGGCGGAATTTGCCGCCAGCGGCAGCGATGAGATCGAGTTCCTGGTGAGCGCCAATCCGGGACAGGCGCCGAAGAGCCTGGCGAAGGTCGCCTCGGGCGGCGAGCTGTCGCGCATCAGTCTGGCGGTCCAGGTGGCCGCGGCCGCCCGCACCGGCGCGCCCTGCATGGTGTTCGACGAGGTCGATTCAGGCATCGGCGGCGCCGTCGCCGAGATCGTCGGCCGCCAGCTGCGCGAGCTCGGCGGCCGCGCTCAGGTGCTCTGCGTCACGCATCTCGCACAGGTGGCGTCCCAGGCCCACGGCCAGTTCCGGGTCACCAAGCTCTCCGACGGCAAGACCACCCGCACCTCGGTCAAGCGCTTGGGGGACGCAGAGCGCATCGATGAGATCGCGCGCATGCTGGGCGGCGTCGACATCACCGAGCCTGCTCGCGTGCACGCGCGCGAGATGCTCTCGCTCGCAGCGCCGGCGCCGTCCTCGGGCCGGTCCGACGGACCCGCGAAGAGAAAGCGCGCTCCGGGGCGCAGGTAGCAGGTCAGGCCGCCGCGGCGCTCGGACCGGCGAATCCCGAGTCAGGACGCTAGGTCTTCGGGCGCTTCTGGTGGGGACAGTTCGGCTTGCGGCAGTGCCCGTAGAGGATGAGCGAGTGGTCGCTGATCTCGAACCCCAGCCGCTTGGCCACGGCCTGTTGCCGCTCCTCGATGCCGCCGTCCATGAACTCTTCGACGCGGCCGCAGTCAACACACACGATGTGATCGTGGTGGGCGCCCTGATTGAGCTCGAACACTGCCATTCCGCCCTCGAAGTGATGGCGGGTCACGAGACCGGCGGCCTCGAACTGAGTCAGCACTCGATAGACGGTCGCAAGCCCGATGTCCTCGTTCGAGACCAGGAGCTTTTTGTAGATGTCCTCGGCACTCATGTGCCGGGCCGTTCCGTCCGCCAGGATATCGAGGATTTTCAGGCGAGGCAGCGTGACCTTGAGGCCCGCATTGCGCAGGTCGTTGCTTTCGCTGGTGGAATCAGGTCTCAGGCGGTGCGGCATGGCGTGCCTTCCCTGTATGATACGCGGCGATCATATCATTTAACGGTTGCGCATAACTTTGATTAGAACATTCCAAGGGATCCTCGTCGGCCTGTTGCTCGCAGTGTCGTGCTCGGGTTGCGTATATCGCATCAACATTCAGCAGGGCAATTACCTGGCGCAAAAGGACGTCGATCAGGTGAAGTCCGGCATGACGCGCAGCCAGGTACGCTACCTGCTCGGCACTCCGATGGTCGCCGACAGCTTCAACCAAGGACGCTGGGACTACATCTACTACCTGAAGAAGGGCCGCACGCGGCACATCGACTCGCGCCGGGTGACCGTGTACTTCGACGGCGACCGCGTGGCGCGTCTCGACAAGCCCAGCGAAGCCGAGGCGGCGAAGCAGGAGAAGTCGGCCGCCCAGATCAAGAACGGGCGCATCTACTAGCTCAGCGACACGACCTCAGCGACACGACCTCAGCGACGCGACCTCAGCGACGCGACCTCAGCGACGGCTCTCCGCGGCGCGCAGACGCCGCGCGATCTTCGGGTCCGCCTCGAGCGGCCGGTAGATCTCCACCCGATCCCCATCCTCGAGCAGCGTGCTGCCCGGCAACAGGCGTCCGAATATTCCGATCGGCGCTTGCAGCACGTCCACGCCCGCGAACGCGGCATCGGCCGCCGCGAGCCGCAGAGCATCCGCGACGCACGCCCCCTCCTCCAGCCGATACGACCGCGCGACGCTGCGCTCCTTCCCGGCGTACACCACCTCGATGTCGAGCGAGCGCCCGCTCATGCGCCCCTGCGCCAAGGGACGGCCGCGGCCAAATCACGCGCTCGACGCATGGATCTTCTGTGCGCGCGCCACGAAGGCTTCTACGATGGTGCCGCAGAGCGCCTCGAAGACCGCGTTGAAGGCGGTCGCGGTGAGCCGGTTCTTGAATTCGAACTCGACCTTGAACTGCACGCGCGAGCCGCGCGTGCCGATGGGATCGAAGCGCCACTCGCCGTGCAGATCGCGGAACGGCCCGTGCACGAGCCGCATGCGGATGCGCGAGTCCGGCGTCAGCGTATTGCGCGTCGTGAACTCCGTCCGCAGCACGCCGCGCGAGATCCTGAGCGTCGCGATGCGCTCGGTCGCGGATTCGTCCTCGACCGCGACGCCGACGCACCACGGCAGGAATTCCGGGTAACGCTCGACGTCGTTCACCAGGGCGTACATCTGCGCCGCCGTAAAGGTGACCAGGGCACTGCGCTCGACGACCTGCATGCGGCGCTACCCGCGTCCGTAAGCCGAAGAGCTGCGCGCGAGAGGATTCATTCCGGCATTTTCGGGCAAATGCGCAGGCACCGCCACCGCCCAGTCGGTAAACTGCAGGCACCGTGAAAACCGCGACCAAGCCCAAGCCCGACGCCAAGCTTCCCCCCATTGCCGTCAATCGAAAGGCGCGTTTCGATTACTTCATCGAAGAGCGCTTCGAGGCCGGCATCTCGCTCATGGGCTGGGAGGTCAAGAGCATGCGCGCCGGCAAGGCGCAGATCGCCGAGGCCTACGTGTACCTGAAGGGCGGAGAGGCCTTCCTGTTCGGCGCGCACCTGAACCCGCTCAATTCCGCCTCGACTCACGTCGAGACCGACCCCACCCGCACGCGCAAGCTTCTGCTCACGCGCCGCCAGCTCGATCACATGGTCGGCGCGGTCGAGCGCCGCGGCTACACGCTGGTGCCGCTCGAGCTCTACTGGAAGGACGGCCGCGCCAAGCTCGAGATCGGGCTTGCCAAGGGCAAGAAGCAGCACGACAAGCGCGCCACGGAAAAGGATCGCGATTGGCAGCGCGACAAGGGCCGGATCATGAAGGAAAGCAGGCGCTGAGAGCCCGTCCGGGCAGCCGCAGCGGGCGCATCACCGCCTCTACGGGCTGCCAGGCGATTCCCGCGGCCGTACCGCCCGCCCCGGCACCCTGGTCCTGCCCGACGGGCCACCGTGATACAATGCCGTCGATCTTGGGGCCGACCGGTTTCGACATGGGTTGCGAAACTGCAGGTGCGTATCGAGGTGCAGGTTACCTCGTTAAACTGACTTGCAAAACTATAGTTGCCAACGAAGACAACTACGCTCTAGCTGCCTAGTCGCAGCTGAACCCTGACCGGCTCGTGCTGGTGAGAACGGATCAGGGGTAGCGTTCATCAGCTAGTGGAGTACACGTGTCTGGGGTGTGCTCTGCGAATCGCTACCGGGCTGGCTGCACGCTTTCCCTGCCCGTTGGGTCGGCGAGTGGCGAGAACAATAGACTGGGCTACGTACGTAGATCTTGCAGCGTAGGACTTATGGACGGGGGTTCGATTCCCCCCGGCTCCACCAATTTGACGCCTCAATTCGAGGTTTTGGGAGGCCAAATCCCTGCAACTCCCCTGCGAGGGGCACGACCTCATTCGTATGGCGGCATCCGAACAAAGATCCCTCCGTTTTTCCCATTCGTTCCCCAATTGACCATGGGCTAGCGCAACGATGATCGAAGTTCTCCGTGGATAGATCGCAGAGCCGCGGCTACGTGCGCTGGCTCGCCATGCTGCTCATCCTGGTCGCGGGCGGGGCGGCATTCTGGACCTGGCTCACCCTGAACTGGGCTTACGCCGAGGGCGAACGCGCGGGCGTGCTGCAGAAGTTCGTGCGCCGCGGCTGGGTGTGCAAGACCCGCGAGGGGGAGATCGCGCTCTACTACGGCGGCGGCCAGTATCTCGGCCCCGGCACCTCGGCTCAGCTTTGGGACTTCAGCGTGCGCGATGCGGACGCCGTCGCGGCGTTGACCAAGGCCGTCGGGCACCGCGTGCAGCTGCACTACACCGAGCACCCGGGAATACCGACCTCGTGCTTCGGCGAGACGCGCTACTTCGTCGACAAGGTGACCGTGACCGACAGTGAGCCCGCGCCCGGCGCGCTGCCCACACCGCCGGGTCCGCCGACCGCTCCGCTCGGCCAATCGGCGCCGTCAGGCCAGCCGACGCAAAATCCCCCGCCTCCACAGGGCACGACCAAGCCCTAGTCCCTGCTTTCGCGTCCGGCCTGACGCCGCGGCGCAGGCGGCTACGAGAACCGCTTCCGCGAGCTCGCGACCTGCTCGGTGATCTCGACCGCCGTGCGCAGCGCGAGCAGCCCGTCCTCGCCGCTCACGGGCGGCGGACTATCGGTCGTCACGCAAGCGAGGAACGCGGTGATCTCATCGCGCAGCGCATCGCCCTGATCGTAGCTGTTCTCCTCGATCGAGACCTGAGGCATCCCGTCGGGCCCGATCAGCGCACTCTTGCGGATCACCGTCAGCACTTTCTGCTGCAGATCGATCGAGACATACGCATCATCCTGGAACAGGCGCAGCTTGCGCTCCGTCTTCATGCTCACGCGGCTCGCGGTGGCATTCGCGACGCAGCCGTTGGCGAAGCGCAGGCGCGCGTTCGCGATGTCGATCTCCTTGGAGAACACGCTGGTGCCGATGGCGTCCACCGAGACCACCGGCGAGCGCACGATGGATTGGATCAGATCGATGTCGTGGATCATGAGATCGAGGACCACGTCCACATCGGTGCCGCGATGCTTGAACGGCGCGAGCCGGGCGGATTCGATGAAGCGCGGCACCGTGAGCGCGGGCTGCACCGCCTGGATCGCGACGTTGAACCGCTCCAGGTGGCCGACCTGCAGGATCCGGCCGGCACGCCGCGCGATCTCGACCAGGCTCTCGGCCTCGGTCACCGTGACCGTCATCGGCTTTTCGACCAGAACGCTGGCGCCGGCGTCGAGGAAATCCTTGGCGACCTCGTAGTGCAGCGGGGTCGGCGTCACGATGCTCACGGCATCGACGTGCCCGAGCAGCTCCCGGTAATCGGCATAGGCCGCGACCTTGAGCTCGGCCGCAACGGCGGAGCGCGCCTGGGCGGAAGGATCCGCGACCCCCACCAGGTGTGAGTTCGGCAGGGCGGCGTATTTCTGTGCGTGGAATCGACCGAGATAGCCGACACCGACGACGGCCGTACGTATCAAGGCGGGGAGTCCCGCCGCCACTTGCTCTTCGCGCGGTAATCCTGCCTGAGCTGCAACGTCGCGCCGCCGACGATGGCGAGCGTCGCGCCCCCGAAACAGGCGAGGCCTCGCCACACGGTCCAGGAGCCCGCCCACCACGACCAGAAGAACGCGCCCGCCGCCATGATCGCGCCGACGCCCATCAAGGCCCAGGGCTTGGCGTCGTAGAGCCCTTGGGGAGTCCAGGGTCGCATCACGGCATTCTACCGCTCCGCATGAGCGGGGGAGGGATTCGTTCTACAATCTGGATATGTCGCAAACCACGCTGAGCCGGCTGGGGCTCACCAGTGCCTGGTCCATCGAGCTGGCCTGGGCCGCCTTCACCCTCCTCGCCGGCACGCTGCTGCTGCCCCTGCTGATCTATTACGCCGGGGTGGCAACCCTGGGACGCTACGAGGGCGGGAGCGTCGGCGCCGTCTTCAAGGGCCTGTACGTCGGCCTGGCGCACGGGTCGATCGCTTCCTGGGTCGTGGTTCTCGGCCCCTATGGCCTCTATCTTCTGTTCAAGGCCCTGCGGGCCTGGTGGCGCGGCCCAGGGGCGGGTTAGGCCGGCGCCGTCCGTCACCGCTCGACGGCCGGCGCGAGACAGTGAGCCACGTCACATCTCAAGTTCCCGACAAAGCGGACGCTAACCATGGGAAGCGGACCCAGAATCCGGACCATGGAGCGCCCGAGTGAATCCCGAGATCGAAGCTCACCTTCGAGTGTCAGTGAACTTCCCTTCGCCGCCCGGCGTGGCGACGCACATCATCCAGCTCGCTCAGGACCCGGACATCGAGATGGGCAAGGTCGCCAAGGCGCTCAGCATGGACTCGGCGCTGTCGACCAAGATCCTGCGCATCGCGAACTCGCCGCTCTACGCGCAGCGCCGCAAAAGCGACAACCTGCGCCAGGCATTGGTCGTGCTCGGCCTCAATGCGACCTTGACCCTGGCCTTGAGCTTCTCCCTGGTGAAGTCGCTGCGCGGGACCCGGGCGAACGGCCTCAACTATGACCTCTACTGGCGCCGGGCGCTGCTCGCGGCCACCGCGGCGCGCGCCCTCGCCGACGCGTTGCGCCACCCTCTCGCGGAGGAGATTTTTCTCGCGGCACTGCTTCAGGACGTCGGCATGCTCGCGCTCGACAAGGCGGTGCCGGAGCTGTACGTCGGGGCCGAGGGCCTGCAGCGCGATCACGCCGCGCTCGCCGAGCACGAGAAGAAGCGCCTGCAGGCCGATCATGCCGGCATCGGCTCGCGGCTGATGAAGGCCTGGAACCTCCCGGAGCGGCTGTATCGCGCCATCGGCCGCACTCACGAGACGGCTTTCAGCCACTCGACGGACCCGGCGCAGGTGTTCGATCGGTGCGTGGCAATGTCCGGCCCGGTCGCGGACCTCTTCCTGCTCGAGCCGGAGCAGCGGCAGTTCGCCGAGACCGCGCTGCGCGTCGAGCGCTGCCTCGGCACCGACAAGATGGCCTTCGGCCAGGTGCTCGGCACCATCGGCGCGATGATCCCGGAGACCGAGGCGATCTTCGAGACCGACCTCCTGGCGAAGCAGCACCCGGAGCTGATCCTCGAGCAGGCGCGCGAGGTGCTGATGCTCCGGAGCCTGCACGCCCTGCGTGAGATCAACACCCTGCGGGTGGTCGCGGCCGACTCCACGACGCGCGCTCTCGAGCTCGAGGAGGAGACGCGGCGCGACTCGCTCACCGGGGTCTACAATCGCGCGTACCTCGATCAATTCCTGACCCGGGAGTTCGACAACTCGACCCGCCACAAATGGCCGTTGAGCGTCGCCTTCGCGGACCTCGACAACTTCAAGAACATCAACGACAACTTCGGTCACCAGGCCGGCGACCGTATCCTGCAGGCGACGGCGCGCATCCTGCGCGGCAACACCCGGGAGACGGACCTGATCGCGCGCTACGGCGGCGAGGAGTTCGTCGTGGTCCTGCCGGCGACCGATTCGGAGACCGCGCGCAGCATCTGCGAGCGCATCGTGCTCGCGTTCCGCAATACCGGGCACGTCATCGGCTCGGATCACGCCAAGGTCACCATCTCCATCGGCTACGCGACGCACGGCACGCAAACCCAGTTCAACAACGTGCTCGACCTCGTGAAGGCCGCCGACCAGGCGCTCTACACGGCGAAGACGCGCGGCCGCAATCGCTCGGTGCTGTTCGACCGCCAGTCCGCGGGACCCATCGCCCGCATGGGTTGATCCCGGCCCCGGAATGCGACGCGGTCGTCTGCCGCGCCGCCGTTATGTCCTCCCTCGATTTGACCAAATCATGATGGGTTCGGAGCGCCTGTCACGAATTCCCCACGTGGGGACCTGCAGCCGGTCGCAATTTGGGAACATGTGATCGCGACCTGTTTCGAATATCCAGGAAGACCATTGACAACCTGGCTTGGTCCCAAGAGGCGAATCCGATGAGCAGCGACGACTTCAACGGCAGTGATGCCGAGACCACCTTCACCTTCGGCGTGCGCGAGCTGCGTCAAGCGAGCGAGACACGCGAGAGCCGCCCTTCGGGCGCGCCGTTCGAGTACGGCCTGACCGCGGCGGCGAGCCACGCAGCCCTCGCGACGGTCGCGTACCGGCCCACCGCCAGGGAAGCCCGGGGGTTCGATCCCTACAACTCCGGCGGCTTCGACCGCAAGCGCGGCTGGAGCCGCATCCGCAAGCGCTGAGACCTAGGGCCTGCGGCTCACGCGAAATTCGCTGCTCGGGAGCCATCGAGGGAACCGGCGCCCGCGCGCGACGCGGTTGCCCACGTCGAAGTAGAGCTTGAGATCGTCGAGCGCGCCGCGCACGTCCCAGTCGTCGGAGTACTGATCCGTCGGCTGGCGATACCGGTTGTGCATGTAGTCATCGAGCTGCGCCCGGCCATACGTCGGACCGCGTGCGGAATCATCGAGTCCCGCCCGGACAAAGAGCACCGGCACGCCGGCTGCGGCGAAGACCAGGCTGTCCGAGTTGTAATAGGCCCCCCATTCGGGGTTCGGATCGGCCGTGACCTCGCGGCCCTCGAGCAGCGCCGCCGCGCGCGCGAGCTCCTCGAGGTCGGTGTTGCCGGGATTGAAGATGGTCAGGTTGCGCGTCGGACCCCCGCGCGGCAATGCATCGAGGTTGAATACGGCCGCGGTCTGGCGCAGCGGAACCACCGGATTGCTCACGTAGTACTGTGATCCGAGCGGTCTCGGCTCGCCGCCCGTCGCGGCGAGGAACAGGATCTCGCGCTCTGCGGCGGGCTTGGTGCGCTGGAACGACTGGGCCAGCGTCAAGAGCCCCGCGACGCCGGACGCGTTCTCGGTCGCGCCGTTGAAAATGTCGTGCCCGGAGCGGTTCCGGCCCTTCCCCAGGTGATCCCAGTGCGCCACGTAGATCACGCATTCGCTGTGGCGGCCCGCGGCCGGCACCTTCGCGATGACGTTCGACGAGGTGAACGTGCGCACCGCATCGTGCAGGGTCGCGTGCACCCGCAGGGACGTGGACAGCGCCTTGAAGCCCGGTTGGG
Organism: Steroidobacteraceae bacterium; assembly: GCA_036272295.1. Taxonomy (GTDB): domain Bacteria; phylum Pseudomonadota; class Gammaproteobacteria; order Steroidobacterales; family Steroidobacteraceae; genus Bog-1198. The sequence goes on along the minus strand of DATAYZ010000007.1, from coordinate 3,526 downwards.
CGGCAGCCTTGGCCGAGGCGTCGAAATCCAGCCCCGCCGCGGCAAAGATCGTGCCCGCGGTCTCCTTGCGGACCCAGCCTTCGAGCAGGGGTGCGTCCGGCAGCGGCGCGACCGGGGCTGGGGCGGCCGGCAGCTCCTTGCCGTGCGCACGACCCCGCGCCGGTGCGGCCGGCGCCGCCGGGGCGAGGGGCGCCCCCAGTGCGAGCTGCGGGCCGCCCCAGGTGCTCTCGACCACGTTCCAGCCGAACCCAAGGGCCTCGGCATCATGGACGAGCAGCACGGCGGCCGCGCCCTGACGCGCCGCCTCATCGACCTTGTACGCCCAACGCCCGTAGTAGGACATGGCGCCGCCCTTGAAGGTCTTCGGATCGTGGGACCCGTAGCCCGGGTCCTCGACCAGCACCAGCACGGTCTTGCCGTGCACGTCGATGCCGGCATAGTCGTTCCAGTTGAATTCCGGCGCGACGATGCCATATCCGACGAACACGAGCTCGCTGTTGGCCAGGCTGACCTCGGGAGTCTCCCGCCGGGTCCAGACGACGGCGTCCTTGCCCAGGCCAAGGTGGATCTCGTGCCCGCTGCCCTCGAGGCCGAGCGTCGAATCCGCGCCCACCGCGACCTCGACCATCGGCACGGGCTGCAGATAGCTGTCGCCGACCGCAGGCTTCAAACCGAGCTTCTTGAATTGATCCACGAGATAGGCAACGGTCTTCTGCTCACCGGGCGTCCCGGGCTTGCGCCCCTCGAAATCATCGGCGGCGAGCGCTCTGACGCCCTCGCGGAACACGCTCTCGTCGATGTCGTTCGAAGGGGGCGGCGGCCGGGGGGACAGCGAGCATGCCGACAACCACAGACCGGCCGAAACCAGCACCCCGCGACCCCATGCCCGCCTCATGTCGACATGTCCCTTCAGCTCCTGCGCGGCCAGTACAGCGCGACCACGATGCCGAGGCAGGCCACCATCGCCAGGTAGGCCCAGCGCCGCCAGCCGCGCTCCTTGATCTGTCCAAGGAAACTCGAGGCGCTGGCCGCGGTCAAAAGCGCGAATGCCCCGAAATTCAAGGCCAGTTGCGGAAACTCGCGGCGCAGATCGGGGTGCTCGCCCGCCAGCACGGCGAACACGATCAGCACCGTGGCCAAGCCGAAGGTGATCGATGCCGCCGACCCCAGGATGATGCCGATCAAAACCGTGAACGGACGCATACCTTGGGGCTCATATAGACTTGCTAGCGGACACCGGCTTCTCTAGCCTTGACGGAAGTACGAGATACGAGTTTACAGGAGATCTGGACGGTGAGACCCACGAGGCGAGCCAATCATTCCCGCTGGATAACCGCCATCGCCGTATGCGCGTGCGCGGTCGGGCTCGCCGCTCTTCTCGGCGCCGCGATGGCGCCCTCCCCGTCGGCACCGCCGGCCGCCGCCGCCGCACCCGCGGTGCTTGCGCCCACCGAGCAGGAGAACTACGTCGCACGCCGTGTGGCCGACATCGTGGCGCGCGAGCACTACCGCCGGGCTCCGCTCGACGACCACCTCTCGAGCCTGATCCTGGACCGCTACCTCGATGCCATCGACGGCGGCCGCAGCTACTTCTACGCCAGCGATATCGCCGATTTCGAGCGCTACCGCTACGAGCTCGACGACGCCATCAAGTCGGGGGACGTCGAGCCCGCGTTCGTCATCTTCCGCCGCTACCAGCAGCGCACCCGCGAGCGCATGGCCTACGCCATCGGGCTGCTCGCCAAGCAGCCGGATTTCACCATCGACGAGTCGTTCAATTTCGACCGCGAGAAGGAGCCGTGGCCGGCCAATTCCGCGGAGATGAACGAGCTCTGGCGCAAGCGCGTGAAGAACGATGTGCTCTCGCTGATGATCGCCGGCAAGAGCTGGACCGACGCGGCCGACACGCTCAAGAAGCGCTACGAGCACGTCGACAAGCGCATGGATCAGAGCAAGCCGGAAGACGTGTTCGAGGCGTTCATGAACGCGTTCGTGCTCTCCCTGGATCCGCACTCCAACTATTTCTCGGCGCGTGCATCCGAGGAATACAACATTCAGATGAGCCTTTCCTACGAGGGCATCGGCGCCTCGCTCCAGCTCAACGACGACTACGTCACCGTGATCGACGTGATCGCCGGAGGCCCGGCGGCGATCAGCGGCAAGCTCTCCGCCAACGACCGCATCACGGCGGTCGGTGAGGGCAAGGCCGGCGAGCTCGTCGACGTGATCGGCTGGCGCCTCGATGACGTGGTGCAAAAGATCCGCGGGCCCGGCGGCACGATCGTCCGGCTGCAGCTCCTGCCGGCAGGTGCCGCGCCGGGCTCGGCGCAGAAGGTGGTGGAATTCACCCGCAACCGCGTCTCGCTCGAAGCCCAGGCCTCGCACAAATCCATGAAGGTCGTGCAGCGCAACGGCAAGGACATCAAGGTCGGCGTCATCGCGGTGCCGAGCTTCTACCAGGACTACGATGCGAGCCGTGCCGGCGCCAAGGACTATCGCAGCACCACGCGCGACGTGCAGCGGCTCATCACCGAGCTCAAGAAGGACGGCGCGGACGTGATCATCATGGATCTGCGCGGCAACGGCGGAGGCTACCTGCCCGAGGCGGAATCGCTCACCGGCCTGTTCATCGACCGCGGCCCGGTGGTGCAGCTGCGCGACACGACCGGCCGCATCGAGGTCGACGACGACCCGGATCCGTCGGTGTTCTATTCGGGACCGATGATCGTGTTGGTCGACCGGTTCAGCGCCTCGGCTTCGGAGATCTTCGCGGGGGCCATCCAGGAATACGGCCGCGCGCTCATCGTCGGTCAGCAGACCTACGGCAAGGGCACGGTGCAGAACGCCCATCCGCTCAACTACACCATCTTCGGGCGCAAACCCGAGCTCGGCCAGCTCAACGTGACCATCGGCAAGTACTACCGCATCACCGGGGAGAGCACGCAGGACCGGGGCGTGACGCCCGATATCGCCCTGCCCTCGCTGATCGATGCGACCGAGGTGGGCGAGAGCACGCGCGACCGCGCGCTGCCCTGGGATCACATCGAGCCGGCGGCGTTCAAGGTCGAGGGCGATGTCAAGCCCGTCACGGCGACGCTGCAAAGGCTGCACGACGAGCGCACCACGAACAGCGCGGACTTCAAGTACCTGCGCGAGGACATCGCCGCTGCGGACGCGATCCGCAGCCAGAAGACCCTGTCGCTCAACTTGAAGACGCGCGAGGCGGAGCGCAAGCGCATGGACGATGACCGGCTTGCGCGCGAGAACGCCTGGCGCGCGGCTCACGGCGTCGCGCCGGCCAAGTCGCTCGAAGAGATCAAGGATGACGCCACCGCCGGCATCCTGCTCGACGAAGCCTCGCAGATCGCCGCGGACCTCGCCGTCGCGTCGCATCACCCGCCGCCGACCCAGGCGCGGCGCGTCGACATCAGTCACTAGCACGCTCGGGCGTCCCGTCTCGTCCGGGTAAGAGCCAGGCGGGCACTGCTACCCGTTACATGTTCCGACGTCCACCTTGGGGCCGCCT
>DATAYZ010000006.1:0-42397 GCA_036272295.1 Steroidobacteraceae bacterium | reverse complement strand
TTCTTTTCCTCGATCTCGCGCGCGAGGCGATGGCCGGTGAAGGTCGCGTCCGCGATGAGCCGCGGCGCCTCGGCATCGCCGATGACGTACACGGCCTTCACGCCGTTCTTCTCCCACTCGCTCTGGCGGCCCTTGAGCTCGGTGTACAGCTTGTCGTTCGAGTGGCGGCCCGTGACCAGGACCAACGAGTCGAATTCGACCCAGCGCTGGCTCTTGTTCGGCTCGCGCGGCAGATGCCCCACGCCCTTGTAGCTGCGCTTGGAGCCGTCGCCGTAGATGTCGTACACCTCGAGGCGCCCCTGCTCGATCTTCGAGCAGAAGGCGTTGTGCATCTCCTTGATGTGCAGCTCGTGCAGCCGGCGCATCATGTTCGGATACTCGAGGGTGAAGTGCATGTAGTTGGCGAGGTGCACGCCGGTCACGATGGTGACGTCGTGGCCCGCGACCGCGAGCTTCTCGGCGAGGCTCGGCCCCATGAAATACGTGTCGGCGTTCAGGATCACGACCCGCTTGCCGATCGCCTTCTTGCCCTCGAGCACCTGCTCGGGCGTGAGCTGATCGGGCTTCGAGGCGTCCGCGCCCGGGATCGGGTCATGCGTCAGGCAGTTGGTGCCGTCGGTGTTCCACGAGGAGCCGGTGGCGATGACGATCCTCTCCGCGCCGTAGCCGAGCGCCGCCTCGGCGGTCATGGGCTTCTGCCCCAGCGCCACCTGGCTCTGCTTGTTCCTCTTGACCAGCTTGTTGATCTGCAGCTCGCGATAGTCGCGGTGATAGCCCCACTCGCCGAGGCCGGGGAGCGTCACCACCTGGTTGAGATGGCCGCCGATCTTCGCTGCAGTGTCGTACAGGTGGACGGTGTAGCCGCGCTCCATCAGGACGCGCGCGCACTCCGCGCCGGAAGGGCCGGCGCCGACCACGAGGATCGAATCCTCGGAGCCGCGCTTGGGGAACTTCTCCGGATGCCAGCCGCGGCGGTATTCCTCGCCCGCGGTGGCGTTTTGCGTGCAGATCATCGGCGGACCGCCGATCTCCCAGCGGGAGATGCAGACGTTGCAGCCGATGCAGACGCGGATGTCGTCGTAGCGTCCTTCCTCGATCTTCTTCGGCAGCCAGGGATCGGAGATCGAGGGGCGGGCCGCGCCGATGATGTCGGCGATGCCTTTGGTGACGATCTCGGTCATCTTCTCGGGATCGGTGAAGCGCCCGACGCCGAGCACGGGCTTCTTGGCCACCTGCTTGACGAAGCGGGTCCAGGGCACCTGATGGCCCTGCTGGTAGAAGCGCGACGGGCCGGCGTCCTCGCCCCACTCGGCGATGTCGCCCACGTCCACGTCCCACAGATCCACCAGCGGATCGGCAAGCGCGATGAACTTCATGCCGTCGTTCTCGACCTCGACGCCGGCATCGCCATAGAGCGTGTCGACGGCGAAGCGCGTCGCGATGGCGCAGTCATGGCCCACGGCCTTGCGCACCTTCTCCAGCGTCTCGAGCCAGAAGCGCGCGCGATTCTCCAGCGATCCGCCGTACTTGTCCTTGCGCTTGTTGTAGTAGGGCGAGAGGAACTGCACGGGCAGGTAGGAATGGGCGCCATAGACGTAGACGATGTCGAAGCCGGCATCGCGCGAGCGCAGCGCCGCGTCCACGTAGTACTGCTGCACCATGGCGATGTCGTCGAGATCCATTTCCTTGCAGTAGGTCAGGGTCTCGAACTCGGACGCGTACTGGCTCGGGCCGCGCGGCGTCGAGCGCGATTCCATGTTGGGCGCGTGCGAGGATCCGTACCAGAGCTCCACCCCGGCGAGGGAGCCGTGCTTGTGGATGTGGTCGGTCATGGCCTTCAGGTTGCGCACGTCGCCCGCGTCCCAGATGCGCGCCGAGAGCCGGTGCGTGTCATCCGACTCCGGGTGGATGGAGCAGTATTCGGTGTTGATCCCGGCCCACCCGCCCTCGGCCTTCAAGGAGCGGTGCGCCGCCTGGAATCCCGGCCTGTCCGAGCCCGCGCCGATGCAATGCGGGACCTGATAGAAGCGGTTGCGCAGCGTCTTGGGTCCGATCTTGATGGGCTGGAACAGGATGTCGTGTTTGGGATCGCGCGCCATACTCTTTATCCTCTTGATGTGGAGCGGTATTTATCCGGGAGGGCTCGCCCCCCGAGGCGAGGAGCCCGTATCATATTCTCGATCGGTTGGAGCCGGCCAGAAACCCCCGCTCCAAGCGGTTGCACGCAGTGACGACCGATGGCACAGGCATCGGAAATAAATAGCACGTCAGTTACTGTAGTGCAAATTTCTTGCGTGCAGTGTAAAAGAGGTCTGGCGTGGCGCGATCAGGGAAAACATCGAGTCAAGGGACCCCACCGGCTGCCTCGAGCAACGTGGGTCGTCAGCTCGGCGCAGTGGCCAGGCGCGTGCGTGAAAGTCAAGGACTGACGCTCACCGATGTCGCGAGCTCGGCGGGCATCAGCGCCGGAATGCTGAGCCGGCTCGAGACCGGGCACGTGACACCGAGCCTCGAGACCTTGGTGGCCCTCGCCGGCGCGCTCGGCGTGCGGCCGGCGCTGCTGTTGCAGCAGATCGGCGGGGACGAGGAGGGCGCGCAACGGGTGCCCGCGGGGCAGGGACTCGAGGTGGTGCGGCGCGGGACCCGGCGCGGCCATACCTATCACCTCCTGGCCGCGCAGCGCGGGCCACGCAAGTCGTTCGAGCCGTTCCTCGTGACCCTGACCGACAAGAGCGAGGTGTTCCCGGGCTTCCAGCATCCGGGCACCGAATTCATCTATATCCTGGCGGGCTCGCTGACCTATCGCCACGGCAGCCACAGCTATCCATTGAGCGCGGGGGATTCCTTGAGTTTCCGCGGCGATGTGGCCCACGGGCCGGAAACGTTGGACAAGGTGCCGATCCGCATGCTGTCCATCATCATCTACGACGATGAGACCTGACGGCCGCGCAGCACCCTCCGGGGAGGCGCCGCGAGGTCATGCCTGCGGCAACTGCTTTCGCGTGGGAGGTCAGATCGGCTCAGCCGGCTAAGAGCTAGGCGGGCCCTGCTACCCGCCAATAGGTCTCTCGACCGCAGACGGACGATCATCATTCGGCGGCCGGAGCATGTCCGTCGGACCCTTTGACGGGTAGCAGGGCCCGACTAGCTCTTAGCCGGCTGAGCCGATCTGACCTCGCGATACGCAAGCAGTTGCCGCAGGCATGACCTCGCGGCGCCTCCCCGGAGGGTGCTGCGTAACCCGGGGCCGCTCAGCGGGGTGGCTGGGGGCCAGACATCGCAGCGAGCTTCGCTTCGATCTCCGCGCCGAAGTAAGCCTGGGGATTCGAGGGGGTCACGTGCTCGTCGTGCTCGCGCCTGGCGATGGCGGCCTTCGCGGCCTCGAATGCCGCGCGCAGCGATGACGCGCCGGGGAGCGCGTCGCGGTAGAAGGCTTCGCCAAAGTAGGTCAGGTCCCGGTCGTTGGAGCAGCCGAATGAGGTGCGGTCGGCCGCGGCCGCGGTGATCACGATGGTCTTGGCGTCGCGCAGCGAGGGGATGAAGCCGCCCGCGTAGCAGGCCGAGATGACGATGACGCGCCATCGGATGCCGGCATCGCTCAGCGCCGCGGCGAGATCCTCGTCGGTGAGATCATCGAGCGGCAGGTCGGAATTCGAGACCGCGATGGTCGCATCCGGGCCGCCGTGCGAGGAGATCGACAGGAACAGCACGTCGCGGTCCAGATTCATCTTCGATGCGAGACCGCGCAATGCATATCTCAAGCCGCTGACCGTCGCGAGCGGGGCGTGGTCGAGATCGCGCTGATCGTTCAACAGCTCGAGCTTGCGCGTGCCCAGCCCGAAGCGCCCGCCGAGCACCCGGTCGGCGAGGCCGATCTCCTCCGCGAACACCTTCTGCTCGCCGACGCCGGCGAATCCCAGGAAGAACCCCTGCGAGGCGGCCGAGGGGCCGCGGTGAACCGCCGCCAGGGCATCGTCGATGCGCGCGGACTGATCGAACAGGAGCGCCTCGCCGTCGACCGAAGACCCGCTCGAGTCATCGGACGCGGACTCCTCCGGCAGCCAGAGGTCGGGAATGAAGTCGAACCGGTTGCCGACCCACGCGACGGCGAGCACGAGCACGATGGCGGCGCACGCCGCCGTGCGCTGCGGGGCTCCGGTGAGCGTGCGCAGGCCGCGCGCGAAGTAGGCCAACAGGTAGAGGCAGACGAGCGCCGCGGCCGCGGACAGCCATGCGCCTTCGAGATAGGGGACGGCGAGGCTCGTGAACAAGAGCGGCAGCGGCACGATGCCGAGCACGAGCGCCAGCGTCTCGCCATAGGCCGGGCTGGGCTTCGACCGCCAGCGAAGCAGCGCCGCGGCGGCGACGATGACGAGGGCGTACCAGCCGAGCACGGGGATGCCGTACGGCGAGAATTCCGGGTCGGGCTGCGCCAGCCAACGGTCGATGACGAGCCATACGATCAGCCAGGCGACCGCCATGAGAGCGGCGGCCCGCCCCGCATGCCCGCGGGGCGGGCCGGCCGGCCGGAACACCCAGAGGCGCAGCACGGTGCCGAGCCAGCCGCGGGCGCGCCCATCCCACCCTGAGCGTCGCCGGGCTTGACCGGGGTCGGGCTGAGCGTCGCCGGCGGGGAGCGGCGGCGCGGAGCCATCGGGTGCGCTCGGCGCGGGGCCATCCGGTGTGCTCGGCGCAGCGCTGTCGGGCGGTTCCATCATTCGCGTGGATGATATCCCAGGCCGCCGGCCGCCGGTCCGGGCACGCGCGCGAAGCCTGTGCAGCGCTTCGCCGCTGCGGTATGGTCGCCCCATGAGTCTGTACAAGTTGGGCGACGTGTACCCGCGGGTCGCCGAGAGCGCCTATGTCGCTCCGAATGCCGCGGTGATCGGCAACTGCCTGCTCGAGCACGAGAGCAGCGTCTGGTTCTCGGCGACTTTGCGCGGCGACAACGAGGAGATCCGGATCGGGGCCGGCAGCAACGTGCAGGACGGCGCGGTGCTGCACACGGACCCCGGCTTCCCGCTCAGCGTCGGCGCGCACGTCTCGGTCGGCCATCAGGCCATGCTGCATGGGTGCACGGTGCACGAGGGTGCGCTCATCGGCATCCAATCGGTGGTCTTGAACGGCGCGGTGATCGGCCGGGCGTGCCTGGTGGGCGCGGGCGCGGTCGTCACGGAACGCAAGATATTTCCCGACGGCACGCTGATCCTCGGCGCACCCGCCAAGGTCGTGCGCGAGCTGACCGAGGCGGAGCGCGCGAATCTCCTCGGGATCGCCGCCAACTACGTGTCGCGGCAGGGAATCTATCGGCAGGGGCTGCGGCTCGGGAGACCGACATGAGCGAAGGGGAGAGCGGCGCGGCGGGCGGTGAGCGGCTGGATCTGAGCAGGCGCGAGTTCGTGGGGGGCGCGGTGTCGGGGCTCGCGCTCGCGGCACTGCCGGTCGGCATCGCCGCGGCGGCGGCGGCGGACAAGGCGGCGGTGCTCGCGCAGGTGCCGAAGATGCACGCCGAGAATCTGAAGCGATTGCAGGACTGGATCGCGCTGCCTTCGATCGCGGCGGAGAACCGCAATTTTCCCCAAGGGCCGGAGCACATGGCGAAGCTCGCGACCGAGGCGGGCTTCACCGGCGTGAAGCTGATCCCGACGTCGGGCAAGCCCGGCGTGTTCGGCAAGCTCGATGCGGGCGCGAAGACCACGATCGGCGTTTACTTCATGTATGACGTGAAGCAGTTCGCGCCCGAGGAGTGGAGCTCGCCGCCGCTCGAGGCGCGCCTGGTGCAAAAGGCCGGTCTCGGCACCGTATGCATGGGGCGCGGCGCCGTGAATCAGAAGGGCCCGGAGAACTCTTTCTTGAGCGCGCTGATGGCGTTCAAGGCCGCGGGGAAGAAGCTGCCCGTGAACCTGGTGCTGGTGTGCGAGGGCGAGGAGGAGATCGCATCGCCGCACTTCGGCCAGGTGGTCAACGCTCCGGAAGTGGTCTCCGAGCTCGAGCGGTGCATCGGCGTATTCATGCCCGAGGCCGGACAGGATCGCGACGGCGGCATCCAGGTCTCGCTCGGCGCCAAGGGCGTGGTCGAGCTCGAGCTCGTGTCGACCGGCGAGAAGTGGGGCCGCGGACCCGCCCACGACGTCCATTCGAGCCTCGAGGCGCAGGTGGACTCCCCGACGTGGCACCTGGTGCAGGCGCTCAATACGCTGGTCGAGAAGGATGGGCACACGCCCGCCGTCGAGGGCTTCTTCGACAAGGCCAAGCCCTTGAGCGCCGCGGAGGAGCAGATGATCCGCGAGCACGCGGCGAAGACCTCCGAGGCGATGGTGAAGAGCGCGCTCGGCGTCCAGCACTGGGTTCACGACAAGGACTGGGTGGATTCGCTCATGCTGCTCGAGTCGAAGCCCACCATCAACATCGAGGGCCTGGTCGCCGGCTACACCGGGCCGGGGGGCAAGACCATCCTGCCCCATCGCGCGGTCGCGAAGATCGACATGCGGCTGGTGCCGGACATGACGGCCGCCGATACACTGGAGAAATTGAAGGCGCATCTCGCCCAGCACGGCTTCGCGGACATCGAGGTCAACATGAGCGGCGGGTACAACCCCAACCAGACCGACCCTGCCAGCAAGTTCATCCAGACCCAGCTCGCGACCTATCGAAAGCTCGGCTATGACCCGCAGCTCTGGCCGCGGTCAGCGGGATCCTGGCCGGGATACGTGTTCACCGAGGCGCCGCTCAAGCTGCCGGCCGGGCATTTCGGCCTCGGGCACGGCACCGGCGCGCATGCGCCCGACGAGTACTATCTGATCGAGTCGACCAACCCCAAGGTTCAGGGCTTGGACGGCGCGGTCGCCTCGTTCGTCGAGTATCTCTACGCCATGAAGTGAGCGGCAGCCGGCGCCGCAAAATCGGTGGCGCCGGCGCGCAAAATTAGGCGGCCCGCCGACGGCCGCCCCGAGGGAATCTGCGCCGGCGCGAGCCTCGCGCCGGCACGATCGATCAGAGCTTGGCGAGCGCGGGCGCGGCGACGCAGGTGATGCCGTCGACCTTCACCTTGACGATCTCGGTCGTGTCGCGGCCTTCACCATCGTGGAAGTACTGGCGGTCGACCGCGATGGTGCGCGGCGCACCCGACGACACGACGTAGGCGACGCGGCGGGTCTCCGTGCGCGTCACGCCGTCGGCGGCCTTCCAATCGACGCGATAGCGGATCACGCCGTTGCAACCGTTGGCGGCGCAGTTCTCCGCGTGGATGCCGAAGGCGATGCGAAACTCGTCCTTGCTGACGCGCATGACCAACGGGTCGTGGGTGAGCGAGGCGGAATGCCCGGCGGCACCGGCGTAAGCGGCACCGGCGGTCAGACACAAGAGCGCCGCAGCGGGCAGTGAAATCGTCTTCATCGGGAACTCCTTGATGGGTCCGGGCACGCGGCGCGTGTCCAGTGTCATCAAGATAACGGCGCGCGATCTCACCGACAAACGATGAAATCTGATCGCCCGATCAATTCGGCTCATGTGTTTGCGAGTGCCTATGCAGACGCGCGCATATGTCCGCGAATGCCTATTCCGCAAGTGTGCCGGAGTGCCTATTCAGGCGTGTGCGCCGGAACTTGGGCTACCTGGGCGGCGGCTTGTCGGGATCGCTGCTCGCGGGCTTGTTGCTCTTGTCGCCGGCGACCGCGGCCTTGGTCTTTTCCGCGCCCCGCTTGGCGGCGGCCGTAGCCTGCTGCGTGCCGTCCTTGACGGCGGTCGCGGCGTGCTGCGCGCCTTCCTTCGCGCTCGCGGCGACTTGTTGGGCCTGCTCCTTGGCCGCCGTGGCGCCTTCCTTCGCGGTCTTCGCGACCTCGTGCGCGACCTCCTTGGCGGCGGTGGCGACCTGCTGCGCGCCGTCCTTCGCGGCATCCGCGACGGCCTTCGCGTCGCGCTTCGCAGCGGCCGCGGCATCGGAGGGCGGGTCATCCGCGCGCAGCACCCCGAAGGGCGCGAGGACGAGGACCCATAGCGCACACGCAGCGAGGACGCGCTTCGACGGACGACAGGCTGAAGCGGGCGGTGGAGATTCCCGGGTCATGGGCGTCATTTGAACACGTCCCCGTACTCGGCGCGAAGTGTCGCCTTTTGCACCTTGCCGGTGCCGCCGACCGGCAGCGACTCCAGGAAGATCACTTCCTCCGGCACGCAGATGCGGGCGAGCTGCGCGGCCAGATGATCGAGGATCTGCTGCCGCCCGAGGTCGTGGCCCGGCCGCCGCACCACGAACAGCAGCGGCCGCTCCTGCCATTTCGGGTGCCGCACGCCGATCACCGCCGCCTGGGCCACGCCCGGATGTTTGCAGGCGAGGTTCTCGACGTCGATGGAGCTGATCCATTCGCCGCCGGTCTTGATCAGGTCCTTGATGCGGTCGCGAATCTGCAGCACGCCGTCCGCATCGATGGTCGCCACGTCGCCGGTGTGCAGCCATCCATCGACGACGGGCGACGTCTCGCTCTTGTAGTACCCGCTGACGATCCATTGCCCGCGGATGAGGAGCTCGCCTTGCGATGTGCCGTCGCGGGGCAGCGTGCGGCCCTGCTCGTCGACCACCTTGATCTCGACGCCGAACAGGGTGCGGCCCTGCTTCGCCGTGAGAGCGGAGCGCTCTGCCTCGGAGAGCGCGGCCTCATCGGCCGTGACGCTGGTCATGGTGGCGACACCGGCGGTCTCGGTCATGCCCCAGCCCTGCAGGAGCTCGATCCCGCGCTCGGCGTATTTCTCGATCAAGCTCGCCGGCACCAGCGAGCCGCCCGAGCAGATGCGCCGGAGCGTGGAGAGCTCGAGCCCGTTCGATTCGAGATGCTGCAGCAGGCCGACCAGCACCGTCGGGACGCCGGCCGTGCGGGTGACGCGCTCCGATTCGAGCATCTCGTAGAGCGACGCCCCATCGAGCCGGGGACCCGGCAGGGCGAGCGCAGCGCCCGCGATGGGTGCGGCATATGGAATGCACCAGGCGTTGATGTGGAACATCGGCACGATCGGCAGCACGCTGTCCTCGGCCGACAGCGAGAAAATCCCCGGTGTGATGGCGGCGAGAGCGTTCAAGATCAGCGCGCGGTGCGTATACAGGGCGCCCTTGGGATTCCCGGTGGTGCCCGAGGTATAGCAGAGCGCTGCTGCGGTGCGCTCGTCGAGCTCGGGCCATTCGTACCCTCCGGACTCCGGCGCGATCAGGTCCTCGTAGCAGATGAGGCCGGAAAGGCCCTGCACGGGCGGCATGTGCGCCCGGTCGCAGAGCGCGATCCAGTGGCGGATTCCCGCGCAGCGCGGTGCCAGCACCTCCACCAACGGTGCGAACGTGGCGTCGAAGAACAAGGCCTTGTCCTCGGCGTGGCTCAAGATGTACGCCAGGTGGTCGAGGTGCAGCCGGGGATTGCAGGTGTGGATCACGAGGCCGCTGCCGGATACTCCGTAATAGGTCTCGAGATGCCGGTGATTGTTCCACGCGAGGGTGGCGGCGAAGTCGCCGGGCTCGAGCCCGAGCCGGCCGAGCGCCTGCGCCAGCCTGCGCGCACGTCCGGCGCAGTCGGCATAGGTATATCGATGGATGGGGCCGTGTGTCTCCCGGGACGAGACGGTCCGGCGCCCGTATTGCGCGGCGGCATGCTCGATGATCCCCGAGACCAGGAGCTGGCGCTCCATGACGAGTCCGTGCTCGATCATTCTTTTGCTCCCCCTGCATCCATTCGCCGCATGCCGACGAAATCCCTCCCAGGTGTTCACAGGGCTTGGACTTCACCAAGCGAAACCAATGGGGGAATTTCTTATGAGTGCGAGTATCTCGGGCCGCCTCGGTCTCCTGGCCGCGGCGCTCCTGCCAGTATATGCCTTTGCCTCGAGTCACCGCGAGGCGCCGGCCATCGCCGGCCAGCCGCGCCTCGACGGCACGGACTTCTACATGTTCCGGAGCTACGAGCCCGGGCGCGCGGGCTACGTGACCATCATTGCCAACTACATCCCGTTGCAGGACGCGTACGGCGGCCCCAACTACTTCAACTTGGATTCGACCGCGGTATATGAGATCCAGGTCGACACCGACGGCAACGGTGCGGCGAACCTGCGCTTCGACTTCAATTTCACCAATACGGAGAAGAACCTCGCGGTGAACGCGGGCGGCGTGAAAGTGCCGGTGCCGCTGACCAACATCGGGCCGGTGGACCCGTCCGGCAAGAACCTGAACGTGGTGCAGTCCTACCAGCTCACCCTGGTGCGCGGCTCGAGCCACTGGGAAGTCGGCAACGCGACCCTCGGAGGGACGACTTTCTACAAGCCGGCCGACAACATCGGGCAGAAGTCGATCCCGGACTACGCCGGGTACGCCGCGAACTTCGTCTATGACATCAGCATCCCGGGCTGTGCCACGCCCGGCCGCGTGTTCGTGGGCCAGCGCAAGGACGGTTTCGTGGTGAATCTCGGCGAGGTGTTCGACCTCGTCAACCTGAACCCGCTGGGCCCGCGCAACGGCGAGCCGAACACTCTCACCGACAAGAACGTCACCTCCATGGCGCTCGAGCTGCCCATCGCGTGCGTGACCAACGGCAAGGACCCGGTGATCGGCGGGTGGACCACGGCGAGCATTCCGCAAGGCGATTCCTGGAAGCAGGTATCGCGGCTCGGGATGCCGCTGGTCAACGAGCTCGTGATCGGATTGCCGGACAAGGACAAGTTCAACGGGAGCGCTCCGTCCGGCGATGGGCAGTTCCTCACCTACGTGACGAACCCGTCGCTGCCGGTGCTCCTGAACGCGCTGTTCGGCAATGCCGCCATGGTGCCCGGGACTCCGCGCGAGGATCTGGTCACGGCATTCCTGACGGGCGTGAAGGGCCTCAACCAGCCGCTCAAGGTGACGCCGAGCGAGATGCTGCGCCTCAACACCTCGACGCCGCCGACGGCGCCGGCCGCGCAGAACGACCTCGGCGTCCTCGGGGGCGACCTCGCGGGGTTCCCGAACGGCCGCCGGCCCTACGACGACGTGGTCGACATCACGCTGCGGGTGGCCGAAGGCGCGCTCTGCGGTGCGATCGGCAAGTGCGGCGCGGAGACCAGCGATCCCAACCACGGCGCGAAATACACGGACGGCGCGGAAGCGGCGGGCGTCGACGCCGGTCACCTGCACGTGAGCGGCAAGATCAATGCGGCCGACACGTACCTGACGGCGTTTCCGTATCTGGCCACGCCGATTCCCGGATCGCCGAATGGGGCGAACGGCGAGGCGAAGTAGGCGAGCGAAGCGAGCCGAGCAAGGTGAGCAAGCAAGCGGAGTGACGTGAGCGAAGCAAGCCGAGTGAGGTGAGCGAAGCGGACCGTTTGCCAAGAGCGATCGCGTGATCGAAGCGCCACGGCCGTGAGGTCGTGGCGCTTTTGCGTACTCACTCCGGGTCGAGCGGCTTGTCGAGGATCTCGTAGGAACGGGTCTGGAACGCGTGGCGCTCGTAGAACCGGCGCGCCGCGTGATTCGCGGGGCTGAGCTGCAACTGCAAGCGCCTCAGATCGCGCGCCGCCATGTCGCGCTCCGCCGCCGCCAGGAGCTCCGCGCCGACGCGTCGGCCCCGCACGTCCGTCGAGACGAACACTTCGTCGATCTCGGCCATCAGGCCGCCGTGCTCCAGGCTGAACATGAACACCGCGAGGAGATAGCCTTGCACGAGCCCGTCGACCTCGGCGACCCAGCACGCGCCGCGCGACGGGTCTTCGAGCAGCCCGCCGAGCAGGCGCTCGATGCGCCCGCGATCGAAGTCCGGGATGGATTCGAATTCCCAGTAACGCTCGACCAGCGCGGCCACGGCCGGCAGGTCAGCGGCGGTCGCGAGGCGGATGACCGTCGACACATGCGATCTCAGTGCCGGCCGGCCCGCGACTCCTGCTGCCGGTAAGCAACCCACGCCTGGTCGATGAGATAGGCATGGATGTCGTCGACGTCCTTCGCGGAGAGGATATCGTCGAACCGCTCCATGCCCGCCTGGCCGAGGATGCCCTTGAGCACGATGTCCTTGAACTGCGCGTGCAGCCCGGCGTTCAGCTTGCGCAAGTCGGGAGTCGTGCTCGGGCCGAGCACGTGGCAACGCGAGCACTCCTGCGCGAAGAGGGCCTCGCCGGAATCGATGTCCGCCTGGCTCGCGGTCTCCGCGGGCGGCTTCTCGAAGGGCGGCTCCACGCGCGCGGGCGGCGTCGGCACGGCGCCCCCGCCGAGCTTCAAGGCGATGATGCGATTGACGTTCTCATATTTCAGCGCCGCGCTGCTCGGCGGGATTGGGCCCACCGTGATCGCGGTGCCGCCGTAGCCGACCTGGACCGCCACGTACTGCTCGCCGTCGACGGCGTAGGTGCTCGGAGCCGCCATGATGTGGCTTCCGGTCTTGATGACCTTCAGCACCTTGCCGGTGTCGGCAGCGTAAATCCAAAGGTCGCCGCTGCCGCGGCCCTGGAATACCAGGTTGCCCGCGGTCGACATGGCTCCGCCGTCATAGCCGCGAATGCCCGAGGAGGTCTCGTGCTCCCAGACGATCTTCTGCGCGACAGGGTCCCAGGCACGCAGGATCTCGCGCACCAGCTTCTCCTTGCGCGTCGCCTTGAGCGATTCGACGCTCGGCAACGGGCCGTACAGGCTTTTGAGCGCCGCGGGGTCGTAGGTGTCGTCAGGATAGATGCCCTGCACGGTGAAGAAGCCGTCGAGGAATTTCATGCGCCCGCCGTTGTGGAGCATGTCGATCCAGATGGCCGGCTGGTCGATCACAGGAATGTAGACGAGGTGCGTCTGCGCACTCATCGACATGGGATTCCAGGTGTGTGCGCCGGACCAGGACGGATAGACGTTTTTCGGCGAGGAATACCAGTCCGCCTGCGGGGTGACCATCGGCCGGCCGGTCTTCATGTCGATGCCGGAGGACCAGTTGACGTAGGCGAAGGTCTTGGCCGAAAGGAGCTTGCCGGTCTTGCGATCGAGGACGTAGAAGTAGCCGTTCTTGTTGGCCTGCAGAATGACCTTGCGGGCCGCGCCTGCGACGTTCAGATCGGCGAGGATCAGCTTCTGCACGGCATCGTAGTCCCAGCTGTCGCGGGGCGTCGTCTGGTAGTACCAGGCCATGCGCCCGGTGGTGGCGTCGACCGCGAGGACGGAGGCCGCGAACAGGCTGTCGAGCCGCGCCGGCCCGAGCTGGCGCAGGTCATAGGGCGCCGCATTGGCGGTCCCGAAATAGGCCAGGTTGAGCTCGGGATCGTAGGCGAAGCCGTCCCAGGCGGTGCCGCCGCCGTTGAATTCGGGCTTGCGGTGCGGATCCCAGGTCTTGTCGGCGATCGCGAGCTCCGGATTCTCGTAGGGCTGACCGACGGCCGGCGGGACGGTGTAGAAGCGCCATTTGAGCTTGCCGCTGTCGAGGTCGTAGGCGGAGACGTAGCCGCGCACGGCGGTGTGGCCCATGTCGGCGCCGCTGTTGCCGATGATCACGACCTTGCCGGCGATCAGCGGCGTGCCGGTGCTGGAATAGGGCAGCTTGTGGTCGGCAATGGTGTCCGCGTCCCAGAGCTTCTTGCCGGTTGCGGCATCGAGCGCGTGCAGACGGCCGTCGACGGCGGCGACGTACACCTTGCCCTTCCACACCGCGACTCCGCGGTTGACCAGGTCGCAGCACGGATGCCGCTCGTAGAACACGTTGGGCCGGGGGTCGTAGCGCCAGATCTCCTTGCCCGTCTTGGCGTCGACCGCGTACACGTACCCGAGCGTGCCCGAGGTGTACATGATGCCGTCGATCACGATCGGCGTCGCTTCCTGGCCGCGCATGGGCGAGCCGAGATCGTACTGCCAGGCGAAGCCCAGCCGGCCGACGTTGGCGGCATCGATCTCGGTCAGCGGGGAGTAGTAGGTCCCGTTCTGGTCGCGGCCCGCGGTGAACCAGTTCTGCGGCTCCTTGTCCGCGGCGGCGAGTCTTGCGGCGTCGACGTCGCCGGGAGGATGCGACGGCGCGGCGGCGGCAGGGCTCGCGAGGCCGAGTGTGGCGGCGAGCGCCAGCGATGCGGCCACCCATAAGCGGGTAAGGGGTGCAGCGAGCGTGCGCGAGGGCGCGGGGTGCGATAGGCCGTGATGGTTGTTATTGGAGTCGAGCAAGGTGGGTTCCTCCGTTGCGGCCAGAGCTTAGCGGACCCAAGCGAGAAAGTCCGCAGCACCTTACCTTTGGCTAAATAGAAAACGCGATGTCATCCGGGATCGCCGAATAGACCAATAGAGGTACAAGAAGCAACGCCACAGAGCCAGGGCGAGCTGCGCGGCGAGCGCAATCGCCGCGCCAAATAGCACGTGAGCTCGGACTCGGAAGAGCTTGAGCAAAAGCAACAACACCGCTTGGGGAGTTGCAAAGGTGAACATGGCTCTGAGGCTGTCAACTCCGGATAGCCCCTGCTCGAGGGCAATGGCTTCCGATGCGACCAACGAGAGCAACCAAGTACACGCGCACAACAGGACGGTTGACTCTGGGCGTTTCATAACCGCTCCCCACGGAGCAAGGTGAGTGTCCCGCGGCATCGCCCCTGCCGATGCCCGCGGCTACATGCTGGATGGCCGAACGATGCGGTTCCGCCGCCACGGCGATCGGATCGATGCGCCCGGCTGCACGCTGCTCGGCGGCAGCGGACACGCGCCCGTGGCCGCATAACTGAGCGCCGAGGACAGCAGATTCTCGGCGGGGTCGCCGAGCGCATGCGTGAAGTCATCGGCTACCGCGCAGCCGGGCAGGGGGATGCCGTCCGGCGTCAGCGCGTTCGACGGCGTGAAGCCATCGGGGTAGTCGCCGAAGTTCTGGGCGTTGACGCCTTGAAACTGGATCGAGAAGTAGGTGACGCCGCAGTTGTCGGCCGGGTAGAACCCATAGGGCTTGCCGCAGGTGGTGGACCCGATCTGAATCACCTGCACGTTGACGCCGCGCAGGCCATTCACGATGGCCTCGCTGGCGGAGCAGGTGTCGGCGGTCGTCAGCACGAATACCCGCGACAGATTCAGGGCGGGGAGGGCCGTGCCCACGGGCACCGAGAATCCCTGGGCGGTCGAATGAAAGCCCACCGGTGTGAGCGCGGTTTGGGTGACCGGATTGGTGGTTGGGTACTTGCTGTTGAACTGGTCCAGCTCGAAGGTCTGTCCGGAGGTGCGTGCGCCTCCCGCGATCATGTAGGCCACCTCACTGGCGATGTCGAGATAGCCGCCGCCGTTGTAGCGTAGGTCGAGCACCAGGTCCTGCACTCCGGCGGTCCTCAGCTGGTCGAACGCGGCGGCCAGCTCGCTCTCGGCGGTGGCGATTTGATCGTTGAACAGCATGTAGCCGATCAGGGTGCCGCCGGGGCCGGGCAAAGTCTGCACGCCGCGCACCGGCGTCTCGGTGACGTTTGCGGATACCAGCGTGACGCTCCGCGGGCTCGAGGCGCCGGTGTCGAGCACGCTGAAGGTGTGGCTCTCCCCGACGGTCTGGGGGCTCAGCCCGGCGTTCAACGTGTTGATGCTGGCTTGATCGTCGGCATTCACCAGGTCGACTCCGTCGATCGCCAGCACCTCTGCGCCACGCTCGAGGCTGGCCGGTGAGGATGCAGCCGGCGACCCGGGCTCGGTGTAGGCGACCACGACTTTGCGCGGGGGAGTCGCCACGAGCACCACGAAGCTCGCGCCGTACCCCGGCTCCACGCCGGACTGCGACAGCGATTCCCAGGTCGAGGTCGAATATGTGAAATGAAAGCGGTCCTTGGGCTTTCCCGACGGCGTGGTCGCCGTGGTTTTCAGCACGTCGAAGTAGGCTGCATCGGACGTGAAGCCGCCGGGGTCCTGATCGACCACCTCGCCGAACCAGAGATAAAGGTCGTTGTTCCAGGAGCGCAGCCAGTTCCTTTCATCGAGCGCCGTGCCTTGCACGTCCGGGTAGGCCTTGTTCGTGTAGGGATCGATCCCGGTTCGGGGCACGGCGCAGTGGGCCGCGAAATCCGAGGCCGGGAGGAACTGGCCGTGCACCCACCCCGAGCCGGTGCCCGTGGTTCCCGTGGTGCTGGGCTGGCCCCCGCCGGCCCCGCCCCCGCCGCAGCCGGCGACGAGAGTGCCGGCGATCAGTGCAAACGGTGCGAAGATGCGAGAGTAATTGCGGGGGTGATCCATGTGACATCCCTGTCCGGCCCTGATTGCCGCAATGTTACACGGTGCACAATGGGGGCCCAAGGAACCCGTCGCAATTCAGGGGAGGGGCCGATCCGGGGGCCAACGCATTGCGCAATACGCAAATGATTTGATCCACAGTTAAAATTCGCGGTTATACTTCCAGATGATAGACGAGGGGGCATCGGCGTGAATCAGCAGCAGGCCAAGAAGTTTTTCGAAGAGCACAAGACGCGGTACGTACTGGCGCAGTTCGTGGACATCCATGGCGCCGCCAAGGCCAAGGCGGTGCCCGTCGAGCACCTGGAGATGGTGCTGACCGACGGCGCCGGGTTCGCCGGGTTCGCCGTGTGGGGCCTCGGCATGACGCCGGACGGTCCGGACTTCATGGCGGTCGGAGACCTGTCGACGCTGCAGGACATTCCGTGGATGCCGGGCTACGC
Source organism: Steroidobacteraceae bacterium (assembly GCA_036272295.1). Taxonomy (GTDB): domain Bacteria; phylum Pseudomonadota; class Gammaproteobacteria; order Steroidobacterales; family Steroidobacteraceae; genus Bog-1198. Next base: position 25,807 of record DATAYZ010000006.1, on the reverse strand, counting down.
GCGCATCGTCTGCAACGGCGTGGTCAACGGCAAGAGCCATCCGTTCTGCTCGCGCGTCGCGCTGCAGGCGCAGATCGCGCGGCTGAAGGAGCGCGGCCTCACCATGTTCACGGGCATCGAGCCTGAATTCATGCTGCTCGGCCGGCGCGCCGACGGCAGCCTCGGGCCCGCGGATGCGACCGATGACCTCGACAAGCCCTGCTACGACTACAAGGGCCTGTTCCGTACGCGCGAGGTGCTGGATGAGATGGTGGCGGGCCTGCGGGCCGTCGGCATCGACGTGTACCAGATCGATCACGAGGACGGCAACGGCCAGTTCGAGATCAACTTCACCTACGCCGATGCGCTCAAGTCCGCCGACAACTTCACCTTCGTGAAAATGGCGGTGAGCGAGATCGCGCACCAGCACGGCATGATCGCGACCTTCATGCCCAAGCCGTTCTCGAACCGCGCGGGCAGCGGCGCGCACTTTCACGTCTCGCTGGGCTCGTCCAAGAAGAAGAACGAGTTCAACGACGAGAGCGACAAGTCCGGCATGGGCCTCTCGACCATGGCGTATCAGTTCCTGGCGGGCGTGCTGGCCCACTCGCGCGCGATCTGCGCCATCGCGGCGCCCTGCGTGAACTCGTACAAGCGCCTGGTGGTCGGACGCTCGCTGTCGGGCGCGACCTGGGCTCCCGCCTACATCGCCTACGGCGACAACAACCGCACTGCGTGCGTGCGCGTGCCGCACGGCCGGCTCGAGATCCGCCTGCCCGACGCCGCGTGCAATCCCTATCTCACCACGGCGGCGCTGATCGCGGCCGGGCTCGACGGCATCTACCGCAAGCTCGATCCGGGCCCTGCGCAGAATCTCAATCTCTACGAGCTGTCGCTCGAGGAGATCGCGGCCAAGGGCATCAAGCTGCTGCCGCAATCGCTCAAGGAAGCCGTCGACGAGCTGGAGAAGGACGCGGTGATCTGCAACGGCATCGGCGAGGGCCTGGCGCGCGAGTTCATCCGCCTGAAGCGCATGGAGTGGACCGAGTTCTCGCGCCACGTATCGGAGTGGGAGACGCGGCGCTACCTGGAATTTTTCTAAAGGGCCCGAGCTCTCGCAAGGATCCGGGGCCGGGGCGTTTCTCTGAAGGATGGCCGTTTCTCTAGAGATATAGACGTTTCTCGAAAGGACATTGGAGCTCGTCATGTGTGGAATCGTCGGACTTCTGGTCAAGAATCCCGCGCTGCGCCCTCAGCTTGGAGCGCTCATGGTGCCGATGCTGGTCGGCATGACGGAGCGCGGCCCGGACTCGGCCGGCCTCGCCGTCTATACGGAGCCGGTCGCCGACGACCGGCACAAGATCAGCTTGTACAGCGGCGGGCACAAGGTCGGCTGGACGGAGCTTCGCGACCGGCTGGGCGCCGACCTGCCGGGCCGTCACGAGATCTCGGTGCAGGGCAACCATGCCGTGCTGACCAGCGCCGCGGATCCGGACGGCATCGCCGCCTGGCTCGCGCGCAACGAGCCCGAGGTCGCGGTGCTGTCGGTGGGCCAGTCGATCGATCTCTACAAGGATGTCGGCGCGCCGGCGGACATCGCCGACCGCTACGGATTCAAGTCGCTCTCCGGCTCGCACCTGGTCGGGCACACGCGCATGGCCACCGAGTCGGCGGTCACCCCGGCGCACGCGCACCCGTTCACGGCGGGGCGCGACTTCTGCCTGGTGCACAACGGGTCCCTGTCGAATCCGCATTTGGTGCGCAAACGGCTCGAGCCGTTGGGAATCGAGTTCGAGACGGACAACGACACGGAAGCGGCATGCCGTTTCTTCGAATGGCGGCTGCGCGAGGGCGATGACCTCGAGACCGCCGTCAAGCGCGGCTTCGTCGAGCTCGACGGCTTCTACACGTTCCTGATGGGCACGGATCAGGAGCTCTTGATCGTGCGCGACGCCTTCGCGTGCAAGCCCGCCGTGATCGCCGAGAGCGACGACTACGTCGCGATCGCCTCGGAGTTCCGCTCGCTCGCCCATCTGCCGCACATCGCGGACGCGTCGCTGTTCGAGCCCAAGCCGGAGGAGATCTACTCATGGCGAATCTGAGGCCCCTGCAGAGCTTGCGCGAGTTCGATCTCGCGCGCGACAGCCTGCGGGACCTGAACTTGTTCCTGCACAAGCACGCGGCGGACGAGGGCATCACCCAGGTGCACGTCAAGAATCCCGACGGCGCTCATTCGGTGGCCTGCGGCCTGGACGCGAAGCTCGACGTGGAGGTCCACGGCCACGTGGGCTACTACCTCGCCGGCATGAACAAGCACGCGACCGTGACGGTGCACGGCAACGCGGGACCGGGTGCGGCGGAGAACATGATGTCGGGCCGGGTGCACGTCAAGGGCTTCGCCTCGACCGCGGCCGGCGCCTCGGCGCACGGCGGCATCCTCGTCATCGACGGCGACGCCTCGCTCCGCTGCGGGATATCGCTCAAAGGAGGGGACATCGTCGTCGGCGGCAGCGTCGGCAGCTTCTCCGCGTTCATGGCGCAGGCGGGGCGCATGGTCATCTGCGGCGACGCCGAGGACGCTCTCGGCGACTCGTTGTACGAGGCCGTGATCTACGTGCGCGGCCGGGTCCGCTCGCTCGGCGCCGATGCGCGCTTCGAGCCCATGTCGGACACCGACCGGGCCGCCGTCAAGCAGCTGCTCACGCAGGCGGGCATGAATCACGATCCGGCGGAGTTCAAGCGGGTCGCATCCGCCAAGAGCCTCTATCACTGGCACGCCGATGCCGACCAGGAGTATTGATCCATGACGGATCCGAGCCCGATGCAGCGGCCCGAATCGCCGACTCAAGCACCTGCGCAGGGGCCGCAGCTCGAGGAGTCATCCGGTTTCGACCGGTCGACCATCGATTACATCCAGCGTGCCGCCGCGACCGGCCTGTACGAGATCCGCGGCCTCGGCGCGAAGCGGCGCGTGCCGTGCTTCGACGATCTCCTGTTCCTGGCGGCCTCGCTGTCGCGCTACCCCCTCGAGGGCTATCGCGAGCGCTGCGCCACCAAAACCGTGCTCGGGACGCGCTACGCCACCAAGCCGATCGAGCTCGCGATTCCGATCACGGTTGCCGGCATGAGCTTCGGCGCGCTGTCTGCGCGCGTGAAGGAGGCGCTCGGCCGGGCGGCGACGGAGGTCGGCACGTCGACCACCACCGGCGACGGCGGCATGACCATCGAGGAGCGGCAGTCCTCGAAGACGCTGGTCTACCAGTGCCTGCCTTCCCGTTACGGCTTCAACCCCGACGACGTGCGCCGCGCCGACGCCATCGAGATCGTGATCGGGCAGGGCGCGAAGCCGGGCGGCGGCGGCATGCTGCTCGGGCAGAAGGTCAACCCGCGCGTCGCGCGCATGCGCACGCTGCCCGAGGGCGTCGATCAGCGCTCGGCGTCGCGTCACCCGGACTGGACCGGGCCCGACGATCTCGTGATCAAGATCAAGGAGCTGCGCGAGATCACGGACTGGGAGAAGCCGATCTACGTCAAGGTCGGGGCGACGCGCGTGTTCAACGACGTGAAGCTCGCCGTGCACGCCGGCGCGGACGTGATCGTGGTCGACGGCATGCAGGGCGGCACGGCCGCGACGCAGACCGTGTTCATCGAGCACGTCGGCATCCCGACGCTCGCGGCGCTGCGCCAGGCGGTCGATGCGCTCGAGGACCTCAACATGCGCGGCGCCGTGCAGCTCGTCATCTCCGGCGGCATCCGCTCGGGCGCGGACGTCGCCAAGGCGCTCGCCATGGGCGCGGACGCAGTCGCGATCGGACAGGGCGTGCTGGTCGCGCTCGGCTGCAACAGCAGCTCCTATGTGAAGGGTGGCGAGCACGTCTCGGCGCTCGATGACTACGCGAAGCTCGGCACGGCGCCGGGGTTCTGTCACCACTGCCACACCGGCAGGTGCCCGGTCGGGGTCACCACGCAGGATGCCGAGCTCGAGCTGCGCCTGGAGCCCGCGGTCGGCGCGAAGCGCCTGAAGAACTATCTCAAGACGGTCAACATGGAGCTGACCACCATCGCGCGCGCCTGCGGCAAGCAGGACGTGCACCACCTCGAGAAGGAAGACCTCGTGGCGCTCACGGTCGAGGCGGCGGCGATGGCGGGGGTCCCGTTGGCGGGCACGGGCTGGATACCGGGACGGTAGCCAGACCGCGCGCGCGGGGCTCGAACCCAACGTGAGCCTCGCCGCCTGATCAGTGGACCGCGTCGTAATTGATCGGCACGTAGGTATAGCCCGTTCCCGACGCGCGCAGGTGACCCATGCCGGGGAACGAGAGGTGCGCACCCCCGATCAGGTACCCCTGGGCGGCCGCAGCGGCGAATATCTTCTGGCGGGACGCCGTCGCCTGATTCGAGTCCGAGTCGAAATGGATGGTCACGGCGGGATCCGGGAATTGCGCCGCGGCGACGTGCATGAGATCGCCCCAGAGCAGGAGCTTCTGGCCCTTGCTCTCGATCACATAGGCCGTGTGGCCCGGTGTGTGGCCGGGCGCGGGCTCGGCGCGCACGCCGGGAATGAGCTCGACCGCGCCGTCGAAGGGCTTGAACTTACCGGCGGTCACGTAGGGATTCAGGGCATCCATCGCGGCCTGAAAGCTGCTCCGGGCCTCCTTGGGCGCCGCCGCCATGCGCTCCTTGCTCAGCCAGGTGTCCGCGTCCTGCCTGGCGGCGCGCACCACGGCATTGGGGAAGGCGCGCTTGCCGTCGACCACCAGCCCGCCGACGTGATCGCCATGCATGTGGGTGATGTAGATCTCGTCGACCTGCCCGGGCTCGTAGCCCGCGGCCGCGAGGTTGGCGCGAAGCTTGCCGGTCATGGGCCCGAACAGGATGCCGGCTCCCGTGTCGATCAGCACGAGCTTCGAGCCGGTGTTCACCAGAAATCCGTTCACGGAGGTGTCGACCGGCGACTTCAGGAAGGCGCGGGCGAGGTCGGCCTTGAGCCGCTCCGGCGTGATGTGGGTCAGGAGCTTCTGCACATCCATGGAGAAGATCCCGTCGGAGAGCGCGGTGATCTCGAAGTCGCCGAGCATCATGCGGTAGTAGCCGGGGGCCTGGGTCTTTTGCGCCGGCGCGGACGCCGCGGCGGGAACGGCCAGACAGATCGCGGCGGCGAGCAGCAGCGCCGAGCGGCAAGCCTTGAGTGCGGGCGACATCAGGGAACTCCTTGAATTTCGGTGCGATGCAGGGCGCCTCGGGCTCGCGCGCGACCGATGGTCGGATGCGCGTGCCCTACGGTGCGCGATGGCGGCGTGGATTGTACTGCAAACTTGCGAAAAAGACGGACAGTGCCGCACCATCCGCGCATCTCGCACACGCCCGGAGCATCTCGTGAACCATCCCGCTCGTCAGATCGCGCTGGCCGCCGCGGCCGGCATGGCTTGGCTGTCGCTCGTAACCACCACGGTTGCCGCAGACAGGCCGCACCTGTTCCAATCGCCGGCCCTGCGGGGCGATATGATCGCCTTCGGCTATGCCGACGACCTCTGGACGGTGCCCCGGCAGGGCGGCCGCGCCGTGCGCTTGACCACCGGAGTCGGCCTCGAGAGCGCGCCGATCTTCTCTCCGGACGGCAGGACCATCGCGTTCACCGGCGAATATGACGGCAACACCGACGTGTTCACCATCCCGGTGAACGGCGGCATTCCGCAGCGCCTGACCTATCATCCGGGCGCGGATGCCGCGGTCGGCTGGTCGCCGGACGGCAAGCGCATCCTGTTCCGGTCGGGGCGCGACGCGACCAGCCGCTACACGCAGCTCTTCTCCATTCCGGCGGAGGGAGGCCATGCCGTGCGGCTGCCCCTGCCCATGGCGTACCAGGGACAGCTCTCGCCCGACGGCGCGCAGATCGCGTATTCGCCGTTGGCCCCGGCGTTCGGATTCGACTTCACCAACTACGTGTCGTGGGGGAACTACCACGGCGGCCGCGCGAGCACCATCTGGATCACCCGCCTCGGGGATCTCGCGTCCGTGGAGGTTCCGCACGAGGTGGCCTCGGATTTCTATCCGGTGTGGAGCGGCGGGCAGGTCTTCTTCCTCTCGGGCCGCGCCGGCCACTTCGGCATCTTCCGCTACGATCCCGCGTCCAAGAAGGTGACGGAGGCCCTGCACAACGACGGGCCCGACATCCGCACCTTGGCCGGGGATGGGGGCACGCTGATCTACGATCAGCTTGGCGAGATCCATCTTTTCGACACCGCGGGCGGAACGAGCCGTGCGGTGCCGATCGAGATCGATGCCGATCTTCCCGAGGTCCGGCCCAGCATCAAGAACGTCTCCAGCGAGATCGAGCACGCGACGATCTCGCCGACGGGCGTGCGCGCCGCGATCGAGGCGCACGGCGAGATCCTCACCGTGCCGGTGAAGCCCGGTCCGATCCGCGACATCACCAACACCGCCGGCGTGATGGAGCGTGCTCCGGCCTGGTCGCCCGACGGGCAGTCGATCGCGTATTTCTCGGACGAGTCGGGCGTGTATGCGCTGCACGTCGCCGCGCAGACCGGCGCGGCCGGCGAGGGCGCGGCGGTCAAGAAATTCCCGCTCGGCGTCGAGCCTGTCTTCTACTTCATGCCCAGGTGGTCGCCGGATTCGAAGCGCATCGCCTTCCACGACAATCGCCTGCGCACCTACGTGCTCGACACGACCTCCGGCAGGCTCAGCGTGGTCAACGACAAGAACGCCTATGGCGGCTTCTCGGACCAGAGCTTCGACTTCGCCTGGTCGCCCGATTCCAAATGGATCGCCTATCCGCGCTCCATGGAGAATCACCTGCACGCACTGTTCCTCTACTCTGTCGAGAGCGGCCGCTCGACGCAGGTGACCGATGCGCTCGGCGATGCGCGTCTGCCCGCCTTCGACCGCGGCGGCAAGTATCTCTACTTCACGGTGAGCACGAACGCGGGCGCGAGCTCGGACGGGCTCGACATGACCAGCGATCTCTACCAGGTGCGATCCAACATTTACTCCCTGGTGCTGGCGGCCGACCAGCCCTCGCCGGTCGCGCCCGAGCTCGACGACGAGAAGGCGCCGAAGCAGGGCAAGGCAAAGGACGGCGAGGAGGGGCGCAAGGACGCGCGCGAGACGGGCAAGCATGGTGCCGGCACTGAGGCTCGCGGCGGGGATGCGGCGGGCGCGGATTCCGTGCCGCCGGTCAAGGTGGATCTCGCGGGGATGGAGTCGCGCAGCGTTGCGTTGCCGCTGCCGGCGGAGGCCTACACGGCGCTCGCCGCGGGGCTGGGCGGCACCCTGTACTTCGTCACCCGTCCGGAGAGCGGCCGCTACGACGACGGTGCCGGCCCCTTGAGCCGGTGGACGCTCGAGGATCGCAAGACGGAGAAGCTGGCGGATCGCATCGAATACTTCGAGCTGTCGGCGGACGGCGAGAAGATGCTGCTCGCCGAATCCAACCGCAAGCCCGATGCGCCCCAGGGCGGCGGCGAGGAGCCGAAGCCCACCTGGGCGATCGTCCCGGCCAATGTGCCCGTGAAGGCGGGCGAGGGCGTGCTGCCGACGAGCACCCTGCAGGTTCGCGTCGACCCCGGCGCCGAGTGGCAGCAGATGTATCACGAGGTGTGGCGCATCGAGCGCTCATACTTCTACGATCCGCGTCTGCACGGCGCGGACGCCGCCGCCGAGGAGCGCCGCTACGAGCCCTACGTCGCCGCGATCGCCTCGCGCGCCGATCTCAACTACATCTTCCAGGAGATGCTCGGCGCATTCTCGGTGGGGCACCTGCGCGGCAACGGCGGCGCGATTCCGCGCGGGCGGCACGTCGCGGGCGGCCTGCTCGGCGCCGACTACGTCATCCGCGACAACCGCTATTGCCTCGAGAAGATCTATACCGGCGGGGACTACAACCCGCACGACAAGGCGCCGCTCGCCCAGCCGGGACTGAATCTGAAGCCCGGCGACTGCATTCTCGCCGTCGAGGGCCAGGATCTGACCGCGGCGGTCGACATCCAGCAGCCGCTCGAAGGCACGGCCGAGCGCGCCATCACGCTGAAGGTCGCGCCCGCCGGCGGCGGCAAGCCGCGCGACGTGACGGTCGTGCCGATCCCGAGCGAGGCGGCGCTGCGGCACATCGACTGGATCGACGCCAACCGCCGCAAGGTGGACCAGCTCTCGGGCGGCAAGCTCGGGTACGTGTATCTGCCCAATACGGGCGGCGAGGGATTCACCGATTTCAACCGCTATTACTTCGCGCAAACGCAGAAGCAGGGCGCGATCATCGACGAGCGCTTCAACGCGGGCGGACAGATGGCGGACTACATCGTCGAGGTGCTGAGCCGGCACATCGAGTCGTATTGGGCGCCGCGCTACGGCAGGGTGGAGCACACGCCGAACGCCGGCATCTACGGTCCGAAGGTCATGATCGCCAACGAGGTGTCGGGCTCGGGCGGCGATGCGCTGCCGTGGCTGTTCAAGCACGGCAAGGTCGGCACCCTGGTCGGCAAGCGCACGTGGGGCGGCCTCGTGGGCATCAGCGACATACCCGTGCTGATGGACGGCGGCCGCGTGACCTCGCCGAGCGTCGCGTTCTTCTCGCCGCAGGGAGAGTGGGACGTCGAGAACCACGGCGTCGATCCCGACGTGCCGGTCGAGCAGGATCCCAAGGCGGTGAGCGAAGGACACGATCCGCAGCTCGAGGCCGCGGTGGAGATCGCGCTGCGCGAGCTCAAGGCGAATCCGCCGGTCGAGCCCGCCAAGCCCGCCTATCCGAGCTATCGCTGGTGAGCGGCGCCGTGCGCTCCGAGCGGCTCGGCGGCAAGGTCGCGGTGGTCACCGGCGTCGGCAGCGGCATCGGCGAAGGGTGCGCGCTCATGTTCGCGCGGCACGGCGCGAAGGTGGTCGGCTGCGACCTCGACGCGGCGTCCGCCGAGCGGGCGGTCGCGGGGGCGAGAGCGCAGGCGCTCGAGGTCACGAGCCTCCACCCCTGCGACATGACATCGCCCGACGACGTCGAGCGGCTGATGCGCACGGCGGCGGAGCGGCACGGCGGCATCGACATCCTGGTGAACGCCGCCGCGTTCGGCGCATTCGCCTGGATCGAAGACATGGACTATCGCACGCAGTGGCAGCGCACGCTGGTCGGCGAGCTGGACGTGGTGTTCCTCGCCTGCAAGGCGGTGTGGCCGCGGATGATCGAGCGCGGCGGCGGCTCCATCATCAATTTCGCCTCCGCAAACGCGCACGTGACCTTGCCGGGCTCGCCGGCCCTGGCGCACTGCGCCGGCAAGGGCGGCGTGCTCGCGATGACCCGGCAGCTCGCCATGGAGGGAGCGCCGCACGGCATCCGCGCCAACTCCATCTCTCCGGCGTTGGTGGTGACGTCCGCGACGCAACCGGTGCTCGACAACGTCCCGGGCTTTCGCGAGACCGTCATGGACAAGCTGATGATCAAGCGGCTCGGGCAGCCGGAGGACATCGGCTGGTGCGCCACCTATCTCGCCTCGGACGAATCGAGCTGGGTGACGGCCGCCGACTTTCGCATCGACGGCGGCGCCACCGCCTGGTAGCGGCCGCGCAACGCCCCGCCGCGGACCGCCCGCCGCGGCGCGGAGCACCGCCTGTCGCGCGCGTGCGGCGGCCCATCATCCATCGCAGATGATGATGGTGGGAATCGCTACAAACGCTTGTACAACTCCTCGGCTCTGCTCGTAGGCTGCATCCAACAGGCATTGGCGGCGCGCACGCTTACGCGGCACGGATGACGGGGACGCCGCGAGAGCCGTTTCGATCGGGGGGATCTTCGATGCGCAGCCGTTACGTTCTTGCCACAAGCGCGGCCCTGGCTCTGACCGGCACCGCCCGATGGACGCATGCCGCGGCCGATGCGTCGGCCGAGGGCTCGACCGAGCTCGAAGAGATCGTGATCACGGCGCAGAAGCGCACGGAGAAGCTGCAAGACGTGCCGGTGGCCGCACAGGTGGTGTCGGCGCAGGCGCTTGCCCAGGCCAACGTCGCGGATCTGTCCGACCTCAACAACCTGGTCCCGTCGGTGCAGTTGAACGGCACCATCAACGGCCGCGTGCCGACCGGCATCCGCGGCATCTCCAGCGTCTCGAACGAGCAGACCGTCGGCATCTCGTCGGGCGTCGCCGTCAACATCGACGGCGTGCCGGTGCCGTCGGACTCCTTCGACGCGAACAACGTGCGCGGCATCCAGAACATCGAGGTGCTGCTGGGCCCGCAGTCCACCCTCGGGGGCCGCACCGCGGCTTCGGGTCTCATCAACCTGACCACGCGCGGCCCGACGGACACGGCGCAGGGCTTCGCCACGGTCACCGCGACCGACGACAACGAGTATCGCGTCGAGGCGTTCGTCTCGGGACCGATTCTGGACCGGCTGGACGGCAGCTTGTCGGTGTGGAAGAGCACGACGCCCTATCCGGTCACCAACCTCGCGACCGGCGACAAGACCACGCAGGACATCTCCGGCGCGCGCGCCAAGCTCCTGTTCAAGGTCACGGATGATCTGGACGTGACCTTGATGGCGCACAACGAGAACACGCAGGGTCACGGCTTCAATTTCGTCTACAGCTACATCACGCCGGGCGCGAGCCTGCTCGGTGCGCCGCCGCTGTCGCAGGCGGTGCTGCTCCCCGGGATCACGCCGAGCCCGAACAACCTGGTCTACTCGAGCCCGGTGACCACCGCGGGCGGCAGCCACCGCGACAAGGACTATTCGCTGATCATCGACTGGCGCCTGCCGGGCGGCTACGTGGTGACCTCGACCACCGCCTACCAGCACGAGGACCAGGATCAGGTGCAGGACCTGTTCGCGGTGAACGAGTACTTCTGGAACGTGCTGACCCAGGGTCACGCACCGCCGTTCAACGACACGCAGCACCAGCTGACCACCGTGACCTCCAAGAGCGAGGAGCTGAAGATCGTCTCGCCGGCCGATCAGACGCTGAGCTTCCTCGCCGGCATCTTCTATTCCGACGTGAGAGTCGACGAGCTCTACACCCGCGACCTGCTCCCGGCGCAGATCGACGATCACGTGGTTCCGGACACCAAGACCACCGACGCCTACGCGCGCGCCACCCTGAAATTCACGCCGGCGACCTCCGTGGTCGCGGGCCTGCGCTTCAACCACGACGAGATCGGCTACGACTACGACGAGGTCGTCGACGCGGTGGTGTTCCCGACCGAGGTGGTCGGGCCGTATCACAGCAGCGGCAGCAGCTCCTCGAACACCGTGGTCGGCGACATCGCGCTCAAGCAGCAGTTCACCGACAACGTCATGGGCTACGTGAGCTACTCGCGCGGCTATTCACCCGCGGCCTACAACACCTCCGCGGTGCTGTTCAGCAACGCGCCGCTGCAGCCGGTCGGCAAGGAGAGCATCAACAGCTACGAGATCGGCACCAAGGGCACGTTCCTCGAGCGCACGCTGACCTTGAACGCGGACATCTTCGACACCGTCTACACGAACTACCAGATCCAGAGCTACTCGGCCGTGCCCGGCGCGATCACGCCGCCGCTCGAGCTCGCCTCGGCGGGCAAGGCGCAGACGCGCGGCGCCGAGCTCAACGTCGACTGGCTCGCCGCTCCGTTGACACGCGTCTCCTTCTCGGGCGCCTACATCGACGCGAAGTTCGTCACCTATTCGGATGCACCGTGCTACGGGCTGCAGGCCGCGGGCTGCAACCCGGTCACCCTGAACGGCCAGCTTCAGGACGTGCAGAACGTGTCGGGGGACACCATGCCGAATTCACCCAAGTTCAAAGGCAGCCTGAGCGCGGAGCAGCGTGCGCCGCTCGGCGGCTCCGCCTACGAGCTGGCATTCCGCGGCACCTACACCTATCGCACCTCCGCCCAGATGCTGCCGGACCAGAATCCCTTCGCGATCCAGAGGGGCTTCGGGCTGCTCGATCTGAGCGCGGCCGTTCAGACGCGCGACCAGAAATTCTCGGCGCGGCTGTTCGTGAAGAATCTCACCAACCATCATTACTTCACCGACGTGGAGGATTTCTGGACCGGCCCGTGGGCGAGCAACGCGGTCATCGGCCAGCCGGCGCGCGACTCGGAGCGTTACGCCGGAGTGGAGCTGACGGCGGCATTCTAGGCGGCGACGCACGCCGCCTCGAGCCGGATGCCGTGCCGTCGACCCCCATGAAAGTGCTGATCGCCTGCGCATGGATCCTCGCGGCCGCGATCGCGGCGGGGGTGATCGCGGGCCGGACCGCGGGCGCGACGCACGCCGCGGCCGTGGGATTTCCCGGTGACCTCGGCCGGCCCTTCGACGGGTTGCCGCTTCCGGCCGGCCCCCTGCCGCCTGCGCCGACGCCACGTCCGCTGCCGCGCGCGCCGGCGCTCGATCTTGCGCTCGAGGCGGCGCAGGCGATCGTGAGCGCCTGCCGCGGCCATCACGTCGGCGTCAGCGTGATCGACGCGGCCGGAACGCCGAAGCTCTACTACATTCCCGACGGCACGGACGGCGCCCACGCGTACATGGGATTTCGCAAGGCTTATACGGCTCTCGTGTTCAAGATGCCGACCTCCCGTATCGGGGAATTGACCCGCACCGACGCCAGGGTCGCGGCGAAGATCGAGGCCGACACCCGCCTCGAGAGCTTCGCCGGCGGCCTGCCGCTGGTCGTGCACGGAGAGGTGATCGGAGCCGTGGGCGTGAGCGGCGCCGAGCCGAGCGCCAAGGACGAGGAGTGCGGCCTCGCCGGCATCGCGCGGATCGCGGACCGGCTGCGCTGAGCGCGAAGATTCGCGCCGGCGTTCCCGCGCGGCGCAGCGCCGCGGCGGGCGCCGGCCCCCGCGCAGCATGCAGGGCCACCGCTAGAGATCGATCGCGGACAACGGCGGCAACGTGCGCGCGCGCTCCACGATGATATCGCGCAGCCACATGCTGCCCGGGTCCAGATCGCGATACTTGTGCCACTGGAGCACTTCGATGAGCCGTGGAATCTCGAATTCCGGCGTGACCAGCCGGATCGGAAGATCGCCCGCCACCTGCTTGGCGAGCCGGGTGTGCATGGTGGCGATCCGGGCCGTGCCGATCACGAGCCGCGGCAGCAGGTAGAAGCTGTGCGCCACCACCTCGATGCGGCGCTCGTCGCCGTAGCGGTTCGCCATCCAGGTCTCGAAGTGCGGCAGGCCGTACCTGCCGCTCTTGAATGCGACGTGGCGCAGGGCGAGGTATTGCTCGATGCCGATCGAGCCGCCGACCTCGGTGTTGGCGGCGTCCACCACGATGACGTAGGAGTCCTCGAACAGCACCGTCCCGGACTGCAGCGGCGAGTTCTGGCTCTCGGGGTTGACGATGAAGTCGACCTCGCCGGCCTCGAGCTCCGCGGCCGCGCTCTCGCTCGGATTGCGGAACTCCAGCGACATTCCCGGCGCGTCGTGATGCACGCGGCGCAGGACATCGAGCAGCAGCACGCTGATGGAATAGTCGGACGCGACCAGCGAGAAATGGCGCCGCGTGGTCAGCGGGTCGAATTCCGGGCGCGTCGCGATGGTGGCGTCGATGCGCAGCAGCACGTCGTTGACCGGCTCGACCAGGCTCTCCGCGAGCGAGGTGAGCTCCATCTTGCGCCCGACCTGCACGATCAGCGGGTCGCCGAAGTAGTCGCGCAGCCTCGCGAGAATGCCGCTCATGGCCGATTGGGTGACGTGCACGGACTCGCCCGCGCGCGTCACGTTCTTCTCCGCGAGCAGCGCTTTCAGGGCGGTGAGCAGGTTCAGGTCGAGCTTGTTGTAGCGCATCGCGCCGGGATTGTACGCCACGGCCGCGGGCGCGCAGTATTCCGCATGGCTGATCGTGATGCCGGGCATCGAAAGGTTCGATTTCCGCCCTCATTCCCCGCTCTCCATCATATCGGGCGGCCGGTCTCTCAATGGGGAACATGAACATCCTGATCACGGGCGCCGACGGCTTCATCGGCAGGGCGCTCACCCAACGTCTCGTGCGCGAAGATGCATCGCCGGCTTCGCCGCTGCCGCGCATCGGACGGCTCACGCTCGTCGACCTCGGGTTCGACGGTGCCGAGACGCCGAAGCTGCGCCGGCTCCACGGCAGCATCGCGGACCCCGCGGTGGTGGCGCGCGCGTTCGACACGCCCGTGGACATCGTATTCCACCTCGCCAGCATTCCGGGCGGCATGGCCGAGCAGCGCTACGAGCTCGCGCGCCAGGTGAACGTCGAGGCGACGCAGAATCTCCTGGAGGCGGCGCGCCTGCAGACGCTCGGGGGGTCGAGGCCGCCCATCTGGGTGTTCGCGAGCTCCATCGCCGTGCTCGGCGGTCCGCTGCCCGCCGCCGTCGACGATGCGACGCCGCCGCGGCCCACCTTGAGCTACGGCGCGCACAAGCTCATCGGCGAGATCCTGGCGGCGGATTTCAGCCGGCGGGGCTGGGTCGATGCGCGCTGCATCCGGCTCCCCGGCGTGGTGGCCCGGCCGCCGCAGCGGACCGGACAGCTCACGGCCTTCCTGAGCGACATCATCCGCGAGCTGGCGGAGGGCCGCGACTTCGCCTGCCCGATCCCGGCCGATTGCACCACCTGGCTCATGTCCATCCATTGCGTCGTGGACAATCTCCTGCATGCCGCCACGCTCCCGGCCGATGCGTGCGCGGGATCGCGCACGTGGACGCTGCCGGCGCTGCGCGCGTCCATGGCGCTTCTGGTCGAGGCGATCGGCGTTGCGTTCGCGACGGACGCGGCCGCGCGGGTGTCCTATGGCACGAATGCCGGGCTCGAGGCCAACTTCGGCCGCCACCCGCCGCTCTCGACGCCGGACGCCGAGTCGGCCGGATTCAGGCACGACGGCGATCTGCCCACCCTGGTGCGGCGCGCGCTCGCGCCGATCGACCGATGAGCGGCAATCCGCTGGCCGGCTGGACGGTGGATCGCTCCGCCATCCGCACCATCGGCAGGGATCTGCAGCGCCCGGAATGCATCCTCGCGGAGCGCGACGGCACGCTCTGGAGCGCGGACGCGCGCGGCGGCGTGATGTGCATTCGTCCGGACGGCACGCAGCGCCTGATCGCCCAGACCGGCCATGCCGGCATCGACCGCTCCGACCCAAAATCGCTCATCCTCGGGGGCGCGACACTGCCGAACGGCATCGCCATGAACCGCGCCGGCGACTTCCTGATCGCCAATTTCGGCACCGACGCGATCGAGATCATGCATCGCGACGGCACTTCGCGGATCCTCTACACGCACGTCGACGGCGTCCCGCTCGGCAAGGCCAATTTCGTGCTGACCGATTCGCGCGACCGGATCTGGTTCACGGTGACGACGCGGCTCGTGCCTTGGACCCGTTCCATCAACGAGAAGGCCGCGGACGGCTACGTCGGGCTGATCGACGAGCGGGGCATCCGCATCGTCGCCGACGGCTTCGTCGGCACCAACGAGATCCGCTTTGATGCGCGGGAGGAGCGGCTGTACGTCGTGGAGTCGAACGCACGGCACATCTCCCGGCTGCGCGCGCACCCGGACGGCTCGCTGAGCGGCCGCGAGATCTTCGGCCCCGCGGACCTCGGGGGAACGCCGGACGGCTTCGCGTTCGACGAGTACGGCAACCTCTGGATCACCATCGTCCAGACCGACCGGCTGGTGGCGCTCACGCCCGAGGGCGAGCTGCTCACGCTCCTGAACGACTGCGATGACGAGGTGTGCCGCGAATACGACCGGCACTTCTACGCGGGCACGATGACCCCGGAGGTCATGGCGGCGACCCGGGGCACGGTCGCGCCCTGGATGGCGAGCCTGACCTTCGGCGGACCGGATCTGCGCACGGTGTATCTCGGCAGCCTCATGGGCACGACCATTCCGTACTTCCGCTCGCCGGTCGCGGGTCTGCCGATGGCGCACTGGCGGCCCGGCCCGGCCCGGAATTCCGCCCTCTCTCACCCATCCCTGGATCACCGATGAAACTAGCCACCATCAAGAACGGCACGCGCGACGGGCGGCTCGTGGTCATTTCGCGCGATCTCGCGCGCGGCGCCTACGCAGACGGCATCGCCGCGACGCTGCTCGACGCGATCGAGCGCTGGCCCGCCGTCGAGACGGCGCTGCGCTCGCGCTCGCACGAGCTGAACGCCGGCCGCATCCCGGACGCGTTCGAGTTCGACAGCGCCCGTGCCATGGCGCCGCTGCCGCGCTGCTACCAGTGGCTGGACGGATCGACCTTCGCGAACCACGGCGCGCTGATGGAGCGGGCCTTCGACCTCGGCATCACCAACGAGTACGTGAAGCACCCTCTGGTCTATCAGGGCGCGTCCGACGACTTCCTCGGCCCCTGCGACGACGTGGAATCGACCAGCGAGTCGGACAACATGGACTTCGAGGGGGAGGTCGCGGTCGTGGTCGACGAAGTCCCCATGGGCACGCCCCAGGAAGAGGCCGCCTCGCACGTCAAGCTCATCATGCTGGTGAACGACGTGAGCCTGCGGGCGCTCGCGGGGCGCGAGATGAAGACGGGGTTCGGATGGATCCAGGCCAAGCCCTCGACCAGCTTCTCGCCGGTCGCGGTCACGCCCGACGAGCTGGGCGATGCCTGGCGCGACGGCCGCGTGGAGCTGCCGCTGCGCGTGTCGCGCGGCGGCGAGTGGTTCGGGCATCCCGACGGCAAGGAGATGACCTTCAACTTCTTCCGCCTGATCGAGCACATCGCGTATTCCCGCAGGCTGCGCCCGGGTACCATCGTCGGGTCGGGTACGATCTCGAACGCCTCCCGCGGCGCCGGCTCGGCCTGCATCGCCGAGCGGCGTGCGATCGAGACGCTGGACGACGGCGGCGCGCGGACGCCGTTCCTGCGCTTCGGCGAGCGCGTGCGGATCGAGATGCTGGACGCGGCCGGGCGCTCGATCTTTGGAGCCATCGATCAACGATACGTGAGGCATCGCCATGAGCAGTGACGGCGGACGCGCGCGGCGCGGGCGGGACGGGTGACGTGATCCGCCGGATCAAGGCCGGGCTGAGCGCCGAGGCCAGGGCCGAGACCGGCGCCCAGATCCGCGGCACCGTCGAAGGCATCCTCGGCGACATCGCGGCCCGCGGCGGCGCGGCCGTGCGCGAGCATTCGCAGCGCTTCGATCGCTGGTCGCCGCCGAGCTTCCGGCTGAGCGATGCCGAGATCGCGGACTGCGTGCGCATCGCGTGGCCGGGCGGCGCGGTGGTGGTGAACATCTCCTCGATCGCCGCGCGTACCGCCATGGGCAGCAACGTGATGTATTGCGCCTCGAAGGCCGCGCTCGACAACATGACGCAGTCCCTGGCGCGGGCTCTGGCGCCGGCCGTGCGCGTGGTGTCGGTGTCGCCCGGCCTCGTGGACACCGACTTCGTCAAGTCGCTCGACCCCGGCTGGCGCGACACTCAAGCCGCGCGCACCGCGCTCGGACGCCTCGCGGCGCCGGACGAGGTCGCCGGCGCGGTGATCGCGGCGGTGCGCGACCTCACCTTCACCACCGGATGCGTCCTCGCCGTCGACGGCGGGCGGCCGCTCAACTAGCCCGGAACCGGAATGCGCGCGCTCGAGAACAAGGTTGCAATCGTCACCGGCGCCGGCGGCGGCATCGGCTCCGCCACCGCGGCGGTGCTGGCGGCGCGCGGCGCGAAGGTGGCGCTCGCGGACATCCGCCTCGAGGCGGCCGAGCACGTGGCCGCCGCCATCGCCGCGCGCGGCGGCACGGCGCTGGCGCTCGCGGTGGACCTCTGCAGCGAGGACAGCGTCGCGGCGCTGGTGCGTGCGGTCATCCAGCGCTTCGGCCGGGTCGACATCCTGCACAACAATGCCGCGGACCTGTCGCCCGAGGTGGCGGGCCGGGATCGCGACGTGGAGAGCATGGATACCGCCATCTGGGACCGGACCTTCGCGGTCAACCTGCGCGGGACCATGCTCTGCTGCAAGCACGTGCTGCCGCACATGGTCGCGGGCGGAGGCGGGTCGATCGTCAACACGGCGTCGAATCTCGGCATGCAGGGCAACCTGGGCCAGGCCGCCTACGCGGCCTCGAAGGCGGCCGTGATTCAACTGACGCGCTCCATCGCCACCTCGCACGGGCGGCACGGCATCCGCTGCAACACGGTGTCGCCGGGGCTCGTGATGACGCCGGCCGCGCGCGACCACCTGCCGCCGCGGCTGCACGAGATCGTCGCGTCCGAGACCCTGACGCCGTATCTCGGCGCGCCCGAGGACATCGCGCACGCGGTCGCGTTCCTCGCCTCGGAGGAGGCGCGCTACCTGACCGCGCACAATCTCGTGGTGGACGGCGGCACCGCCGCGCACGTCCCGGGCTTTGCGGAGTTCCGGCGCATGATGAGCGCCTGACGCATGCAAGAGATCACGGCCGCGCCGGTGCGCACACCCGGAGCCCTGCAGGGCATCATGCTGCTGCTGCCGATCACCATGGCGGTGATGGGCATCTCGGTGCTCGCGCCCATCGTCCCGCTGCTGCTGCAGCAGTTCCCCGGGCACGAGTACCTGGTCATGGGCGGCGTGATCACCATGCCCGCGATATGGGTGCTGCTGTTCTCGCCGGTCGCGGGCTGGCTCGCGGACCGGCTCGGGCGGCGCAATCTGCTGGTCGCCTCGATGGTGGTATACGCCTTCGCCGGCGTGGCGCCGGCCTTCCTCGACGATCTGCACGCCATCATCGCCTCACGGGTGGCGGTCGGGATCTGTGAATCCATCGTCATGACCGTCTCGACCACCATGATCAGCGATTACTTCAAAGGACCTGCGCGCGAGCGGTGGCTCGCGAGCCAGACGGCGGTGGCTTCCCTGTCGGCGCTCGGCATCATCTATCTCGGCGGCCAGCTCGGCGCCGCGCACGGCTGGCGCGGACCCTTTTATCTGTACGCCTACAGCCTGCCGCTGGCGCTCGGACTCTGGCTGACCGTGTGGGAGCCGGCGGGCAGCGCGGGTGAGGAGGCCGCGGCGGAGGATGCGGGGGCGCGCTACCGCAGCGTTCCTTGGGCCCGGCTTGCGGGTATCTGCGCAATCACGGTGCTCGCGTCGATCGCGTTCTACACCGTGATCACCAAGAACGCACAGGCGCTGAACGCGCTCGGCGTGACCGATTCGGCCGAGATCGCGCGGCTCACCATGCGTGCCGCGATCGGCGTGCCGCTCGGCACCTTCGTGTTCTGGGCGCTGTCGCGGCTGCCCATCGGCTGGCTGCTGTGCGTCGACTTCGCGCTGGTCGGCATCGGATTTGCGTGCATGGGGCACGCCGGCGACGCGGACAGCTACTCGCTCCGGACCTTCATCAACCAGCTCGGGTGCGGTCTCATGCTCCCGACCATGCTGGTGTGGGCGACGCGCGGGCTCGCCTATTCGATTCGCGGCCTGGTGAACGGGCTGTGGCAGGCCGCTTTCGTCATCGGCCAGTTCCTGAGCGGCATGGTCGTGACCTGGTTGAGCCACCTGCTCGGCGGATTGCTCTCGACGCTGATCGCGATGGGCTGGGCGTTCATCGGATTCGCAGTGGTCGCGGCGGCCGTAGGATTCCTGTGGCGCAAACCCGTCGCCGCGCTGCGCCCCGTCGGGGGCGGGGCTCCGCCATGAGCGGCCTCGGCTCGCGGTTCGACGTGGTCGCCATGGGCGCCGGGCACAACGGCCTGGTGGCGGCGGCGTATCTCGCCAAGGCCGGCAAGAAGGTGCTGGTGCTCGAGCGCAAGGCGTGGCCGGGCGGCGGCGTGGTGACGCGGCAGATCAACACCCCGGGCTATTGGCACGACGAGCATTCGAGCGTGCACATCATGATCCAGGGCAATCCGATGATCCGGCACGACGAGCTCGGGTTGCAGGGCCGCTTCGGGCTCAAATATCGCTACGGCACTCCCTACGCGATGATCTTCCCCGATCAGAGCAGCCTGATCGCGCATCAGGATCTCGATCGCACCTGCGAGGGAATCGCCCGGATCTCCGCCAAGGACGCGGAGACCTATCGGCGCTTCGCCCGGCGCGCGATCGCCATGCTGCCGGCCTTCGGCGCCGGGATGTATGCGCCGCCCGCGCCGATGGGCGCGTTCTACGCCATGATGGACGGAAGCGATGAGGGACGCGAGGTCCTGGACGCCATGCAGCGCAGCTCGCTGGACCTCGCCAATCTCGCTTTCGAAAGCGAGCAGGTCAAGATCTGGCTGCTGCGCCTGGTGTCCGAGAACCTGCAGATGCCCGACGAGCTCGGCACGGGCTTCGGCCTCTATCTCATGCCGGGCCTCATGCACGGGTACGGCGTGTCGCAGCCCGAGGGCGGCAGCGGCAAGCTGTCCGAGGCCCTGGTCCGCTGCATCGAGCATTACGGCGGGGAGGTTCGCTGCAACAGCGAGGTGACCCGCATCCTCGCCTCGGGCGGCCGTGCGACGGGCGTGAGGCTCGCGGGGGGCGAGGAGATCATGGCCAGGGACGCCGTGATCGGCGCCATTCACCCGCACCGCTTGCGCGCCTTCGTCGACGGCGTACCGGAGCCCGTGCTGGAGCGCGCCGAGCGCGCGACCCTGGCCGCCTTCAGCCTGATGGTGAGCCACTACGATCTCAAGGAGCGGGCGCAGTTCTACGCGGGCGAAGAAGTCGGGCGCGCCATCATGCTCGAGTTCATGAGCTCGAGCACCCTGCGCGAGATGCTCGATGACTTCGACACGCTGCGCCGCGGCCGCATCTCCGAGCGCGTGCTGATCGCGGGCGGTGACGAGAGCATCAACGATCCGAGCCGGGTGCCCCCGGGCCGCGGCATGTTCCACGGCATCACGTTCGCGCCGTACGAGTTGGAAGATGGCGGGCCGGCACGCTGGGATGAGATCGCCGAGCAAATGGGCGAGCGGAGCCTCGCGGCCTACCGCCGGTTCGTCAAGAACCTGACCGCCGACAACATCGTCAAGCGCACGATCGCGACGCCGCTCGATCACGCGCGCAACTCGCCGAACAGCATGGTGGGCGGCGACGTGCACGGCGTCGCACCCTATTTCTACCAAACCGGCGCGCACCGGCCGACGCCCGACCTCGGGCAATACACGGTGCCGGGCGTCGAGCGCCTGTACCTCGTCGGACCCTTCCAGCATCCGGGCGGAGGCGTCTACGGTGCGGGCCGCGCGACGGCAATGCGCATGTTCGAGCAGCTCGGCATGAATTTCGCCCGCACCTTCGGCACGGAGGAGGGCACGGGCGGACGGCGGGTGAGCCTCGGCAGCGGCGGGCATGCGGACGCCGCGGCTCCGGCCGGGGATCGTGCCGTGCTCTATGGACCTGCGAACGAGGAGCTGCTCGTGATCCGGTCGGTCGAGCGCGAGGGCGACGGGGTGGTGGTGAAGGGCGAGGCGTTCGGTACATTGCCGCTGGCCGCGACCTTGCGTCCGGCGCAGGCAAGACGGTTGCTCAAGATGGTCAAGTTCTCGTGGCTGCCCGTGTTGCTGCGGATCTGGTTCGGGAGGTCGTCGTGAGGGTGAGGTCGAGGCCAGGGCCGGGCTGCCTGCCGAGGCTGCCTCGGGTGCCGTCGCGGGGGGCCGAGCCGTGAGCGGGCGCCTCGAGTTCTGGCATCACCACGGCGGGATCAGCGTGCCCGATCTCGACGCCGCCATCGACTGGTGGCGCCGCGTGCTGGGCTTCGAGGTGGAGGCCCGCTTTCCCATCCCGGCCATCCCGGCCGAAGTGGCCATGCTCAAGCATGGCCCGCTGCGCATCGAGCTTTTCCAGGTGCCGGGCGCGAGGCCGTTGCCCGGGGAGCGGCGCGAGCCGGACACGGACGTGCACACCCACGGCAACAAGCACGTCTCTTTCGCGGTGGCGGACATCCGCCCCTTCGCCGAGGAGCTGCGGCGGCGGGGCGCCGACATCGTCTGGGTGAAGGAGATGAAGCACGGCGCGAACATTTTCATCCGCGACAATGCCGGAAATCTGATCGAATTCGTGCAGGCCGGACACCCGGCCGAAGGCACCGCGCACCTTTAAGGAGCGCCTCGGCAGAGCGCGGCCGCGCCGGCATCGGGCAAAGCGCGCGCCGGGCCGCTAGGCCGGACGCGAGGACCTCACCGGGACAACCGGCGGATGCGCGTCTAGAATAGCGCGCGATGCCCATCATCCAATGCATCGGGGACCTGCGCGAGCTGGCGCGGCGGCGAATCCCCAAGGCCATCTTCGATTACGCGGACGGCGGCGCCTACGATGAGCGGACGCTCGCCCGCAACTCGGCGGATCTCGACGCCCTCACGCTGCGCCAGCGCGTCATGATCGACGTGTCGCACGTTTCGCTCGCGACCACCTTCCTGGGTGCGCCGGTGTCGATGCCGCTCGCGATTGCGCCGACCGGCCTCGCCGGACTCTTTCACGCGGACGGCGAGATTCTTGCCGCCCGGGCCGCGGCGGCCTGCGGCATCCCTTACTGCATGAGCACCATGTCGATCTGCTCGATCGAGGACGTGCGTGGCGCGAGCTCGCAGCCCTTCTGGTTCCAGCAATATCTCATGAAGGACCGCGGCTTCAACCAGAGCCTGATCGAGCGCGCGGCCGCCGCGCAGTGCTCGGCCCTGATGCTGACCCTGGACCTGCAGGTGCTCGCCCTGCGCCGGCGCGACAAGCGCAACGGCCTCGCCATTCCGCCGCGGCTCACCGCCCGCAACGCCTGGGAGATCGCGACCAAGCCGTCCTGGGCCCTCAAGGTGCTGGCCGGGAAGCGCCGCACGTTCGGAAATCTGGTCGGACACCTCGGTGGCGCGGGCGACCTGACGACGCTGTCGGAGTGGATCGCCAAGCAGTTCGATGCGTCCGCCAACTGGCGCGACGTGGAGTGGGTGAGGAGCCGCTGGCCGGGCAAGCTCATCTTGAAAGGCGTGCTCGACGCCGAGGACGCGCGCCTCGCCGCCGCGTCGGGCGCGGATGCCATCGTGGTCTCGAATCATGGCGGACGGCAGCTCGACGGCGCGCCGTCCTCGATCTCGGTGCTGCGCGAGATCGTCGAGGTGATCGACGGACGCTGCGAGGTGCTGTTCGACGGCGGCGTCCGATCGGGCATGGATATCGCCAAGGCCATGGCGCTCGGCGCTCGCGGCGCACTGATCGGCCGCTCCTTTCTCTATGCGCTCGCGGCGGGCGGCGAGGCGGGGGTCAAGCGGGCGATCGAGATCCTGCGCGGGGAGCTTGCGGTGACGCTCGCGCTCACCGGGACGCCGGGCGTCGGCGCCGTGGGGCCGCAGATACTCCGGTCGCAGGAAGCGGTGGAACGATAACGAGACCAAGAGGCCCAGGCGCCGTCCCGGCGCGCATGCGGCCTTGGGGGGGATCGATGGAAGGCATATCGCGCTCGCGCGGCGCCGCGGTCACGGTCATCGCCTGCGTGCTCGCCGCGCTCTGCGAAGGATTCGACCTGCAGGCGGCGGGTGTCGCGGCGGGCGGCATCGTCGCGGAATTCCATCCCGCGCCCAACCAGATGGGAACGTTCTTCAGCGCCAGCACCCTTGGACTGTTCATCGGCGCGCTGATCGGAGGGCGGCTCGCCGACGCCTTCGGGCGCAAACGGCTGCTCGTCGCATCCGTGGCGCTGTTCGGGATCTTTTCGATCGCCACCGGGCGCGCCTGGAGCGTCCAATCGCTGATCGTCCTGCGCCTCCTGACCGGACTCGGCCTGGGCGGCGCATTTCCGGCGCTGGTCGCACTGGTGAACGAGCGGAGCGCCGCGCACCGCCGCCGGGCGAACGTGGCGCTGGCGTACAGCGCCATGCCCTTCGGGGGCGCCGTGGTCAGCTTGCTGGTCATGCTCACGTCGCGCGCGGACTGGCGCATGATATTTACCGTCGGCGGCATATTGCCGCTGGTGCTGACACCGCTCATGCAGGCGGCGCTGCGCGATTCCGTGGCGCCGGCCGAGTCGCTGCGCGACGCCGTGGTGCCGGCCGGCTCAAGCGCCGCGGCAGCGGTGTCGACCGGAGCGGCGGCCTTCGCTGCGGCGACCTTGGACGCCGCAACCGACCGGGTCGCCGGAACCGCGCGAGTCCGCTCGAGGGACATCTTCACCGGAGGCCGCGGTCTGCTCACCGCGCTCTTGTGGATGAGCAGCTTCCTCGGGCTCCTCGTTCTCTATCTTTTGCTGAGCTGGTTGCCGACGCTGCTCGCCGAGGAAGGGTTCAGCAAGGCTCAGGCTGCCGGCGCACAGATCGGATTCAACCTCGGCGGGGGGATCGCGGCTCTCATCCTCGGGCAGCTGCTCGAGAGCCGCCATCGCAATCTGAGCCTGCTCATCGCCTTCGTCGCAGCGCCGGCGCTGGTATTCATGCTCGGCAAGGGCCCGCACGATTTTGCCTCGATGCTGGGGGTGACGTTCGCTCTCGGGGGCGCCATCGTCGGGCTGCAGGGCTATTTCTATGCGGCCGGCGCGCTCGTCTATCCCACCAGGATCCGCGGTGCGGGGATGGGCGCGACGGTCGCCGCCGGACGCATCGGGTCCATCGTCGGTCCGAAGCTCGGCGGCGCGCTCAAGGCCGCCGGGCACACGCCGTCGCAACTGTTGCTCGACCTCGTGCCGCTCGTGGTCCTGGGGAGCATCACCGCGCTGATCTTCACGTGGCGGATGGCCCGCCGCGGAGAGCCGCCCGCCCCGTGACGGCCCGGCCGGCCGGCGCCAGACCCCATCGCAGGCGCCATCGGTGACGGGCTCGATCGTGCCCGCGCCGGGAGGCGGCCTTGCAATCGGATGTTCATGCAACTTTTTCCCGCGAACCGTGTTATTCGGGACAGCGAGCCGCGATTCGGCAGCCCCGCGCAACGGTACGAGGAGCGACATGAACCGACTGACCATGACCACCGCACTGGCGGCCGCCGTCACTGCGCTGGTGGCGGTGCTGCTGGGGGCGATGCTGCTGGCGGCCATCGTGCCGGCCGGTGTGGCGCTGGCCTGACGCCGAAAGGACGGCCGCGCGAGGCGCGCGACAACTGCGCGAGGCGCGCGAGAGCGGCCCGAGGCCGTGACAGCGACGCGAGGCGCGTGACAGCGACGCGAGGCGCGAGACAGCGACGCGAGGCGCGTGACCGCCGCGCGAGGCGCGTCGGTGTCAGATCGTGGGCAGGTGCCGCGGCTTGGCGCCGAGCGGGAACGCCGCATCGATGCGCGCGATCTCGGCGTCGGTGAGACGCAGCGCAAGCGCGGCCGCGTTGTCCGCGAGGTGCCGGTCCGAGGCGGCCTTCGGAATCACGAAGCACTCCGGATTGCGCAACAGGAAGCGCAGGGCCACCGCGCGGGCCGTGGCTCCGTGGGCGGCGGCGATCTCGTGCAGCACCTTCCCGCCCGCGTTGCGCGCATCGAATGGCGCGGACGACTGGCCGAAGGGCGTATACGCGACCAGCGCCGTGCCGTGCCTGCGGCACCAGGGCAGCACGGCGTGCTCGGCCGCGCGCTCCTCGAGATGGTAGAGCACCTGATTGCAGGCGATGCGGCCTTCGCCCGCGAGCTCCAGCGCCTCGTCGAGATCGTCGGCGTCGAAGTTGCTGACCCCCCACGAGCGAATCTTGCCCGCCTTGGCGAGTTCCTCGAACGCGGCAATCGTGTCCGCGAGGGGGTAGCTGCCGCGCCAGTGCAGCAGGTAGCAGTCGAGCCGGTCGGTCTTCAGGCGTTTGAGCGAGGCTTCGCACGCCGCGACCGTGCCACTGCGCGAGGCGTGGTTGGGCATTACCTTGGACACGAGGAAGACCTCGTCACGGCGTCCGGCGATGGCTTCCGCAACGATCTCCTCGGCCGCGCCCGAGCCGTAGAGCTCCGCGGTGTCGACGTGGGTCATGCCGAGATCGAGCCCGCGGCGCAGGGCGGCTATCGCGGACGGCCGGCGGCT
>DATAYZ010000005.1:0-3856 GCA_036272295.1 Steroidobacteraceae bacterium | reverse complement strand
CAATGGTCTCGTACGTCTCGGCGATGAGCCCGGACTTGCTCGGGAAATGATGGTTGATGAGACCGATGGAGACGCCGGCCGCGGCGCTGATGCGGCGGACGGAGACCCCTTCATGACCGTATTGCTTGAGACATCGCAGCGTTGCGTCTACCAGGGCCTCGCGGCGCACTGCGGGAGTTGCTCGATGGAACTTGGGAACGTGCCGCTTCGTGGTCATTGGTCTCCTTTCGGCGCGATTATACCGAAGCGGAAGAGATCGGCCCGGCGAAGCGCGGGAAGGGCGGCTCGTGTCCCGAGGATGGCGCATCTGTACCGGGAGCGGCGCAGCGGGCTCGGGCACCGCAATCGCCCGCGGACCGCGCCGCGCCGCGGTTACGCATGTTTGACCGCGGCGCGGCGGCTTCGCGGTCCGGCGTCAGTCTTTATCGGTCACGAAGGAGGCGATCCGCTCGGTCACGTAGCGCCGGATGTCGAGATTCCAGTCCTCCATCGGCGCGAAGAATCCGTAAGGATGAACCCGGGAAGAAATACCTTTCTGTACGCTTTCGCAGATCGCCCAGTCCTGGCGGTTGACCAGATGCCAGAAGTCGACCGCATCGGAAGGATCGAAGCCGGCCTTGCCGAGCTCGAAGGGCTCGAACAGGAAATGACAGGTGATGTCGGTGCGGTCGGGCCCGCGGGGCCGGAGGATGAACGCCGCGACATGGTCGCAGGCGACGCTCATCCAGAGATTGGGATAAGCCAGCTCGCCCTTGTGGCGAACCTGCTCGTCCTCGTCCAATCCCGGGAAGGCACGGCGCGATGTGGTGCCGCTGTGCGTGAACGTGTAGGCGCCCTCCCGGTGCGGGATCCCGCGATTCCAGTCCAGATCGGCGCCGCCGCCCTCGCGGAACGAAGGCACCACCGCACAGAGCTCCGGGTGCACGCCCGCGCAGTGATAGCACTCGTTGTAGTTCTCGCACAGGACCTTCCAGTTCGCCGCGACCTGGTATTCGATGGTCTTGCCGATGCGCAGCTCCGACAGCGGATAGCGTTGCAGCCGCTCCGGAATGCCGGAGAGCTGCGCGGAAAGCGGCGGTGCCTCGCCCGGCGTGAGATTCAAGAATACGAACCCGCCCCAGCACTCGGCGCCGACCGGGTGCAGGTGATACGCCTGCTTGTCGAAGCCGGCCGCCGAGGTGAGGTGGGGCGCCGCGACCAGCGCGCCGTTCAGATCGTAGGTCCATTGATGGTAGGGGCACACGATGCGCGCTCCGCTGATGCCTCCCGGCAGCGACACGCCGAGCGCGGCGGTCTCCTCGGGGGTACGGCAGAGGCGCGAGCCCCGATGGCGGCACACATTGTAGAACGCGCGCACCCGGCCTTCCTTGTTGCGCACGATCAGGATGCTCTCGCCGAGCACGTCGAGCACGCGGAAGTCGCCGGGATTCGGCAGCTCCTCCGCCCGGCACACTGCAATCCATTCCCGAAAGAAGATGCGGTCCCGTTCGGCGCGGAACACCTCGGGACTGCGATACCAGCTCGAAGGCAGGGTCTTTTCCAGTCTGGCGGCGCTCATACGGGGAAGTCTCGCACATAAGGCGCCGCATCCGCGGCGTTCGGGGTGGGCGCCGCATCGAGCTCGCGCGCGAAACGGTGGCCGCTGTGCACGGCATGTACGATCGCGCCCGGCGCGAGCGCGTCCCCGATGCGCGTGACCGAGGCGATGCCCGCGGTCTCGAGCGCCTGCGGGTCGTCGCTCAACGTCTGATAGAGGTCATCCCTCGGCTTGCGCGTGCCGACGATCACCAGCGATTTGCACGGCAACCGGATCTCGCCGCCCGTATAGACGTCGGCGATCGCGACCATCTCGCCATCGAAGCCGGTGACGCGCTTCAGCGTGTGGATCGCGATGCCGGCCTT
This sequence comes from Steroidobacteraceae bacterium, assembly GCA_036272295.1. Classification (GTDB taxonomy): domain Bacteria; phylum Pseudomonadota; class Gammaproteobacteria; order Steroidobacterales; family Steroidobacteraceae; genus Bog-1198. The sequence goes on along the minus strand of DATAYZ010000005.1, from coordinate 1,954 downwards.
GTCGAGTGCTCGGTGCACCAGCGGGAGCTCGTTGGTCATGAAGGTCCATGCGGACGCATTGCCCGCGGTCGTCACGTAGGATACCTGCCCGGACGTCGTGGCGAGCTGCAGCGCGACCGCCCCGGCGAGATAGTAGTTGTCGAAATCGAACACGACCACCGGACCCTGCGGCACGGCGCCCGCGGCGAGATCGTCGGGCGTATACACGCCGGGGGCGTCGAGCTCGCCGACCGGGAACTCGAGGGTCGAGAACAGCATCTTGGTCCAGCGGGCGCCGGTGGCGATGACGACGTGGCGATGCTCGAGGCCGAGCACATCGTCCGCGGTCAACGCGCTGCCGGGATAGAGATTGACGTTCGGCCGCTCGCGGAGCTGGCCCAGGCGCCAGATGGCGACCCGATTCCAGGTGTTGAGGCCCGGCAGGGCCGTCTCGAAGCGCAGCCGCCCCCCGAACTCGGGCGCGGCATCCGCGAGCGTGACCGGGTAGCCGCGCCGGGCCAGCGTGGTGGCGCATTCCAGGCCCGCAGGACCTCCGCCGACGATGAGCACGCTGGCGTCGCTCCCGGGCGCCGCGAACCGCTCGGGATGCCAGTCGCGGCGCCATTCCTCACCCGCCGTCGGATTCTGGGTGCAGCGCACCGGCACGCCGTCGTGCCAGCTCGAGATGCAGATGTTGCAGCCGATGCACTCGCGGATCTGGTCCTCGCGGCCCTCGTCGATCTTGTTTGGCAGGAAGGGGTCGGCGATCGAGGGACGCGCGCCTCCGATCAGATCGAGGATGCCGCGGCGCACCTGCGACACCATGACATCGGGAGAGGTGAAGCGGCCGACCCCGACCACCGGGCTCTTGGTCAATTGCTTGACGAAATTGACGACCGGCTCATGGCTGCCCTCGGGCGAGAACCGTGACGGCGCGCAATCCGTGGGGCTCGAGTCCATCTTGACGTCCCAGAGGTCGGGCAGCTCGCCGAGCAGCGATACCACCTCGTGTGCCTCGGATTCGGCGTGCCGGCCGGGCTTGGCGCGCAGCTCCTCCATGCTGATGCGCAGCGCGACCGCCGCTTTGCCGCCGACCGCCTCGCGCGTCGCCTCGAGCATCTCGCGCACCAGGCGCACGCGGTTCTCGATGGACCCGCCGTAGGCGTCGGTGCGGTGGTTGTACTCGGGCAGCAGGAATTCGTAGGGCAGATAGCCCATGCCGGCGTACACGTAGACGATGTCGAAGCCGGCCTGAACCGCGCGCCGCGCGCCGGCCGCCTGCCAGCGTACGAGGTCGCGGAGGTCCGAGGCGTCCATCGCGCGGGGACGCAGATTGCCGACGAAGCCGAGATGCGTGGACATCCAGGGCATGCCCGAGGGCGACAGCGGGGCGATGCGGCTGGTGCGATTCAACGTGCAGGCACCGCCGTGCCAGAGCTCGACGCCGGCAAGGGATCCTTGCCGATGCACCGCCTCGGTCATGAGCGCGTGCGCCCGGATGTCCTTGTCATCCCACAAGCTCGCGAACGGCAGCGGCGAGTCGTCGGAGCTCGGGTGGATCGAGCACGCGCCGGTGCACACGACGCCCCAGCCGCCCTCGGCCTTGGTCTCACGGAACTTCGCGCGCACGTGCGGCAGTGCATTGGTCATGCCGCTGGCGTGCGGAACCTGATAGAAACGATTGCGCGCGGTGACCGGACCGATTCGGACGGGCTCGAACAGGATGTCGAAGCGCGGATTGCGCGCCATGTCAGATCCTCGGGGCGGCCAAGAACGACCCGAAGCCTAATTGATCGATCGTTTAGTAGCAACGGGGCCCGCCCGGGAGCACCCCTCCCGGTCCGTCCGGGTAAGAGCTATTCGGGCGCTGCTACCCGTAATAGGGTCCGACGCACATGTAAGGCCGCTGCGCGACGACCGGCCTGTGCCCGGTCGCGAGACCCCCTTACGGGTAGCAGTGCCCGAATAGCTCTTA
>DATAYZ010000004.1:0-1896 GCA_036272295.1 Steroidobacteraceae bacterium | reverse complement strand
TTCCACCACCGACATATTGGCCGCCGTGCGGACAGGACTCTGATCCTTCGGGGTGAACGCGGGTTCCGATTTGGCTGCGAAGCTCACCAAGAACTACCGGCTGATCCGCAGCCTGAACGCCTCGCACGGTCCGGCCATGCGAGCCGTCTGCGGCGCGGCGGCGTTCCTCACGACGCTGCTGGCGACCGTCGCGCCGGTGTTGGCACGGCGGCATTGGCGCGACTTCGCCGGCAATGACTTCAAGCTCGCGCTGCGGCGCGCGCAATGGCTCTACGCGCGCAGCTGGCTGCATGTGCGGTTGATCGAGGATCCGTTTTTCGATTTCACCGAGGGTTTCACGCGCGAGGAGCTGCCGGCGCTGTCGGGCTTTCTCGCACGCCGACCGAATCCGGCAGGCCGCGCGTGGCAACTGGCCGAAGAGGCCTTCGTGCTCGCCCGCCGGGGTCATCTCGAACTCGAGGCGAACCTGGAGGACGCGTTTACCGCAACGCTGGCGCGATACGAGGCGGTGATGAACGAGGCCCTGCAGGCTCCGGCAGACACCGGCCGCGGGAAAGGCGGCCCCACTCGCGCCGCCGCCTCCGAAGATGCTTCAGTAATTTCTCGCAGGCCGACGGTGCCCTCGCACTCGATGATCTGGCCCACCTGCTGCCGCTGGCGCAGTGGCCCTGGTACGTCATTTCAGGGACGTTCCTCGGGCTGGTCCGGGAGGGTGGATTTCTGGCACATGACGTCGACATCGACGTCGGCATCGATGCCGAAGCGATCGATGTCGCGGCCCTGCTGCAGAGGCTTGCGGCAAGCCCCGCCTTCGTCGTCCGCAACGACGTGCAGCAGCTCAGCATCGGGAGCGACGCCGACGGCAGGTTCGCGCTCCGGCATGCCCCGGCGCTGGTCAAGCTGGTGCACCGCACCGGGATCAACGTCGATGTGTTTATCCACCACCGCGAGGGCGGCGTGGTCTGGCATGGCTCGAGCCTGCACCGCTGGGAAAACACCCCGTTCGCGATGGCGCGCTATCATCTGGCGGGCGTAGCGGTACAGGGCCCGGCCGACGCCGACCGCTATCTCACCGAAAACTACGGCGACTGGCGCGTCCCGGTCAAAACCTTCAGCGCCACCACCGGCACGCCCAATCTGCGGCTGGTGAGCAATCTGTTCTCGCCGGCGCTGTTCCTGAAACGCATGCTTTATCATGCCGGGCGCGGCGAGGCGGAGGGCAGGAAGATCGAGGCGCAGATGCTGCGCTCCGGGTGCCTGAAGCGGGAAGACGCGCGCCTGGTGTTCGACCCGGCGTTCCTCCAGACCCGCAGCCGTCAACCGGCGGAATAAGCCTCTGCCGGCAGCGCCGGTGCAGCGTCTGCCCGTCCGTATTTGCGTTCGAAATACTTGCGGTACTCCATCGGCGATGATGGGAAGTGCTCCTCCACGCTCCGCACATAGGCGTCCGTCGAGCTCCCCTTCAGCGCGGCGATGATGGTGCGGTGCTGGTCCACGATCCGCTTCATGTGCTCGACGTCGTGGTACTGGATGGTGCGCACCATGTGCGCGCGCCGTGCGTATTCGGCGATCGCGTCGCGCAGCCGGGCATTGGGGCAGGTCGAATATTGCAGCCGGTGGAAATCGATGTTGCGGTAGAAGACCTCGCGGAAGTCTCCGGTTCGCACCGCCGCCTCGTGGTCGGCCTGGATCCGCTCGAGCTCGGCGATCACCTCCGGCGGCGCCGGCAGCGGCGTCTTTCTCGCGGCCCCCGTTTCCAGCAGCTCGCGCACGCCGTAGATCTCCTCGACCTGCGTCGGATTGAGCTCGACGACCACCACGCCGCGGTTTGGGAAGCGGTTGATGAAGCCGGATTTCTCGAGCTGCGAGAACACCTCGCGCACCAGGTAGCGCTTC
>DATAYZ010000003.1:0-10074 GCA_036272295.1 Steroidobacteraceae bacterium | reverse complement strand
TCACGATCGGAGTCTTGTCCCCGGGAAACTTGTACACCGACAACAAATCCCGCACCTCCAGCTCCACCAGCTCCAAAAGCTCCGCATCGTCCACCATGTCCGCCTTGTTCAGGTACACCACGATGTACGGCACCCCCACCTGGCGCGCCAACAAAATGTGCTCGCGCGTCTGGGGCATCGGCCCGTCCGCCGCAGATACCACCAAAATCGCCCCGTCCATCTGCGCCGCACCCGTGATCATGTTCTTCACATAGTCCGCGTGCCCAGGACAGTCCACGTGCGCGTAGTGACGCTTGTCGCTCTGATACTCCACGTGCGCCGTCGCTATCGTGATCCCACGCGCTCGCTCCTCAGGCGCCTTGTCAATCTGGTCGTACGCCTTGAACTCCCCACCAAACTTCTCCGCCATCACCTTCGTCAAGGCCGCCGTCAAGGTCGTCTTGCCATGGTCCACATGCCCAATCGTCCCCACGTTCACGTGCGGCTTCGTTCGCTCAAACTTCCCCTTCGACACGGCATGTACCTCTTGAATTGAAGATGATTGGGCCGGGATTCTTATGTCGGCTGCTTGGTGATCGCATCCGCCACGTTGGCGGGCACTTCCATGTACTTCGCGAACTCCATGGTGTAGTTCGCCCGCCCCTGGCTCATCGAGCGCATGGCGGTCGAATACTGAAACATCTCCGCGAGCGGCACGTCGGCGGTGACCACCTTGCCCGAGGGCGATTCCTCCATGCCGACGATCTGACCGCGGCGGCGATTCAGGTCGCCGACGATGTCGCCATAGTAATCCTCGGGCGTCACCACCTCGACCTTCATGATCGGCTCGAGCAGCACGGGCTTGGCTCTGCGAAACCCCTCCTTGAAGCCCATCGAGCCCGCGATCTTGAACGCCATCTCGTTCGAATCGACATCGTGGTACGAGCCGTCGAACACCGTGACCTTGACGTCGACGATGGGATAGCCCGCCAGCACGCCGGTTTGCACGGCCTCCCGGATGCCCTTGTCGACCGCCGGAATGAACTCCTTCGGGACCGCGCCGCCGACGATGCCATTGACGAACTCGTAGCCCTTGCCCGGCGCGAGCGGCTCGAGCTTCAGCCACACGTGGCCGTACTGGCCGCGTCCACCGGACTGGCGCACGAACTTGCCCTCGGACTCCACGGTCCCGCGGATCGTCTCCCGATAGGCCACCTGGGGCTTGCCTACGTTGGCGTCCACCTTGAACTCGCGCTTCATGCGGTCGACGATGATCTCGAGGTGCAGCTCACCCATGCCGGAGATGATGGTCTGACCGGATTCCTGATCGGTATGCACCCGGAACGAGGGATCCTCCTTCGCGAGCCGCTGCAGAGCGAGGCCCATCTTCTCCTGGTCGACCTTGGTCTTGGGCTCGACGGCCACCGAGATGACCGGCTCGGGGAATTCCATCTTTTCCAGAATGATGACCTTGTCGGGATTGCACAGCGTGTCGCCCGTGGTCACATCCTTGAGTCCGACCGCCGCGGCGATGTCGCCGGCGCGCACCTCCTTGATCTCGGAGCGCTCGCTGGCGTGCATCTGCAACAGGCGCCCGATGCGCTCGGTGCGCGATCGATTCGGCACGTACACCTGGTCGCCCGAGTTCAGCGTGCCGGAATACACCCGGAAGAAGGTCAGATTGCCGACGAACGGGTCGTTCAGGATCTTGAAGGCCAGCGCCGAGAAGGGCGCGCTGTCATCCGCGGTGCGGGTCAACGGCTCGCCGTTCTCGCCCTGGCCCTTCACCGGGGGCACGTCCACCGGGGAAGGCATGTACTCGACGATGGCGTCGAGCACGGCCTGCACGCCCTTGTTCTTGAACGCGGACCCGCAGGTGACCAGGCACACCTCGTTCTTGAGCGCGCGCGCTCGCAGGCCCTGCTTGATCTCGGCATCGGTCAGCTCGCCGGTCTCGAGGTATTTGTTGAGGAGCGCATCGTTCCCCTCTGCGGCCGCCTCGATCATCTTGGCGCGCCATGCCTCGCACTCCTTGCGCATGTCGTCGGGGATGTCGCGGTACTCGAACTTCATGCCCTGGGTCTCGTCGTCCCAGAAGATGGATTTCATCTTGACCAGGTCCACCACCCCGACGAAGCCGTCCTCGGCGCCGATGGGAAGCTGAATGGGCACGGCGTTGCCGCGCAGGCGGGTGCGGATCTGATCCACGCAGCGGTGGAAGTTCGCGCCGGCGCGGTCCATCTTGTTGACGAACGCAATGCGCGGCACGTGGTACTTGTTCATCTGCCGCCACACCGTCTCGGACTGCGGCTGCACGCCCGACACGGCGCAATACACGGCGATGGCCGAGTCGAGCACGCGCAAGGAGCGCTCGACCTCGATGGTGAAGTCGACGTGGCCGGGCGTGTCGATGATGTTGATGCGGTGCTCGGGAAAGCTCTTGTCCATTCCCTTCCAGAAGCAGGTGGTCGCCGCGGCGGTGATGGTGATGCCGCGCTCCTGCTCCTGCTCCATGTAGTCCATCACGGCCGCGCCGTCGTGAACCTCGCCGATCTTGTGCGAAACGCCGGTATAAAAAAGAATACGCTCGGTCGCGGTGGTCTTACCCGCGTCGATGTGAGCGGAAATACCGATGTTGCGGTATCGCTCGATGGGCGTACTACGTGCCATGTTTAAGCGCTCCGCGCTGGGTTCTTCGGGGTCGAAGCGACCCCGTCCGAGAACGATATATGAGGCCGGGGAGGCGGAAAACCAGCGCCGCGCACCCCCACGCAGGATCTACCAGCGATAGTGCGCGAAGGCCTTGTTCGCTTCGGCCATGCGATGGGTGTCCTCGCGCTTGCGCACGGCGGCACCGCGGTTCTCCGAAGCCTCGAGGAGCTCCGCCGCCAGGCGGTGCGCCATGGACTTCTCGCTGCGAGCCGTGGCGGCCTCGATGACCCAGCGCATCGCCAGAGTCTGGCGGCGGTTCGAGCGTACCTCGACGGGTACTTGGTAGGTCGCGCCGCCGACGCGGCGGGACTTGACCTCGACCACGGGCTTGACGTTGTCCAGCGCCTGCTGCAGCACCGCAATCGCCTCGCCTCCGGCGCGGCCGCTCTTCTCGCCGATCCGGTCGATGGCGCCGTAGACGATTTTTTCTGCGGCGGACTTCTTGCCGCGCTCCATCACCATGTTGATGAATTTGGCAAGCATGTCGTTCCCGAACTTGGGGTCGGGAAGAATGGTGCGGTGAGGGGCTGCTGCTCTACGGGACATGGGAAACCTTTATTTCTTGGGGCGCTTGGCGCCGTACTTGGAGCGGCCCTGGCGACGGTCGGTGACGCCCGCGCAATCGAGGGCGCCGCGGATGGTGTGATAGCGGACGCCCGGAAGATCCTTGACGCGGCCGCCGCGGATCAGCACCACCGAGTGCTCCTGCAGGTTGTGCCCTTCACCGCCGATGTAGCTCGACACCTCGTAGCCATTGGTGAGCCGCACGCGGCACACTTTGCGCAAGGCCGAGTTCGGCTTCTTCGGCGTCGTGGTGTACACGCGGGTACACACGCCGCGCTTCTGCGGCGAAGCCGCGAGCGCCGGCACCTTGGACTTCCAAGCGGGCTCGTTGCGGCCGGTGCGGATCAATTGGGTCGTCGTCGCCATAAATACCTTTGGAGCCGCTCGAACGCTCAAGCGGCTTGGATAGCTCAAAAAACCGTGATAACGCGGTCCCGTCCCGCATGGAGGTCGCAGGACAAAGGCCGGCGATTTTAGGAACCGGCACCCTGGGTGTCAAGGTAAATGCTGCGTTGCAACACGCAAATGAATGCAATGCCAGGCCAAACGCCCGGCGCGTAGCCGCATCGCCCGCATCAAATGGCCGCCTACGCGCGCCCTCTTCGCTGCCATCATGCACCTTTTGCCGCTCTGGCGAGGCAGCGATGACCACCGTCCTTCTCTTGTTTTGCTCCAACGTATTCATGACCTTCGCCTGGTATGGGCACCTCAAGTACGGACACGACTGGCCCCTCTGGAAAGCCATCCTCGTGTCCTGGTTGATCGCCCTGCTCGAATATTGCCTGGCGGTGCCGGCGAATCGGATCGGTTTCGTTCAGTTCAGCGGCTTTCAGCTCAAGGTCATCCAGGAGGCCGTCACCCTGACCGTGTTCATGGTCTTCGCCGTCCTGTTCCTCAAGGAGCGGCTGGCCTGGAATTACGTCGTATCGTTCGCGCTCATCATCGCCGCCGCGGCCGTGGCCTTCGGAATACGGACCGGGAACGCGCCATCGTAGACCATCGCGCAAGCGCTGAAGGAGCATTCATGATCACTGTGTACTCGGCGGAACATCGTTTGCGCAGCGCCCGCACCGAGCTCTACGGCGGCGAGCTGGTTCGTCCCCATGAATCGCCGGAGCGCGCCCAGATCGTTCTCGACCGCGTCGGGACCGAAAGGCTCGGCGACGTGATCGCGCCGGAGCGGTTCGGCTTGGATCCGGTCCTGCGCGTGCACGATGCCGAGTACGTCGAGTTCCTGAGCCGTGCCTGGAAGGAGTGGACGGCCGCCGGAAATCGCGGCGAGGCCATTCCGGATTGCTGGCCGTCCCGCCGGATGACCCCGCGCAAGCCCTCGAGCATCACCGGAAAGCTCGGCTACTACGCCATGGCCGGCGAGACCTCGATCAGCGCCGGCACCTGGGAGGCCGCTTGCGCGGCCGCCGACGTGGCGCTCACGGGCGCCGCGCGCCTCCGGAAGGGCGAGCGCGCGGCGTTCGCGCTGTGCCGTCCGCCGGGTCACCACGCAGCGCGTGACCTCTATGGCGGATATTGCTTCCTCAACAACGCCGCGATCGCCGCGCAATGGCTGCGCGACCGCGGAGCGGACCGGGTCGCCGTCCTGGACGTCGATTTTCATCACGGCAACGGTACGCAGGACATCTTCTACGAGCGCGCCGACGTGCTCTACGTCTCCCTGCACGGCGACCCCGCCGAGGCGTTTCCCTACTTCTCGGGCTACGCGGATGAGACCGGCTCGGGGGCCGGTGCCGGCTTCAATCTCAATCTGCCGCTGCCTCCGAAGACCGGATTCGCCGCCTGGCGCGAAGCGCTGCGCCACGGGCTCGGCCGGGTCGCCGGGTTTCGCCCGGACGCGCTCATCGTCTCGCTCGGCGTCGACACCTTCGAGGACGACCCGATCAGTTTCTTTCGCCTGAAATCGCAGGACTTTCATACCTACGGCGGAATGATCGGAGCGCTCCGCCTGCCGACCCTGTTCGTGCTCGAGGGCGGCTATGCGGTCGATGCGATCGGAATCAACGTGGTGAACGTTCTGCAGGGATTCGAGGACCACGCCCGCTGATCCCTGTGGGAAAATTCGGACACGAACCCGGGATGCAGCGCATCTCATCTCACGTCCCCGATGAGTATTTAATCGAGCTTTCGGTCGATCGAAACCGGGGGCTCTCATGTCCGTTCAGAGTCAGGACGCGGCTGAACACGACAAAGAGGGCGACGAGCAGCACAAGGGCCCCCACAGCAAGAAGCCGCTGATCATCATCGGCGTGGTCGTGCTGGTGCTGGCGGTGATCGCCTTCATCGTCTGGTTCATGCATCGGAATCAGACCTCGACGGACGACGCCTATACGGACGGCAATTCCGTGGGAATGGTGCCCAAGGTATCCGGCTACGTGGTGGGGCTCCACGTCGATGACAACCAGCCGGTGCGCAAGGGTGATCTCCTGGTGGAGATCGACAAGCGCGATTACGCGGCCGCTCAGGCTCAGGCGCAGGCGCAGCTGATGCTGGCAACGGCGCAGCTCAAGACCGCCAGGGATGCGTTGCGCATCGCCGGCGTGCAGTTTCCGGCGCAGTATGCATCGGCTCGCGCGCAGCAGGGCGCTGCGGCGGCCGCGCTGGCCCTCGCGCGGCAGCAGTACGACCGCCAGCATCAAGTCGACCGGCGCGCCACCACCCAGGAGAGCATCGACGCTTCGGAGAGCCAACGGCGCGGCGCGGAAGCCAACCTCGAGAGCGCGCGGGCGCAGGCCGAGGTCGCCTCGCTGGTGCCCGAGCAGGTCCAGCAGGCAGCCAATGCGGTCGCCGAGCGCGAGGCCCAGGTGCAGCAGGCGCAGGCCGTGCTGGACAAGGCGAATCTGGATGTGAGCTATACCGAGGTGCGCGCGCCCCAGGACGGCTTCGTCACCCAGCGCAACGTCCAGCTCGGCACCTACGCCACCGCGGGCCAGACGATGTTCATCCTCGTGACCCGCGATGAATGGATCACCGCCAATTTCAAGGAGTCCCAGATCGGCCGCATGCGTCCCGGGCAGCGCGTGGACCTTGAGATCGACGCCTATTCGGGACTGAAGCTCTCCGGTCACGTGCAGAGCATCCAGCAGGGCAGCGGTTCGCGCTTCTCCGCGTTTCCGGCCGAGAACGCCACCGGCAATTTCGTCAAGATCGTGCAACGAGTGCCCGTGAAGATCGTCATCGATCGAGGCCTCGACCCCAATCGCCCGCTGCCGCTCGGCCTCTCGGTGCAGCCGACCGTCTACTTCGAATGAGCGAGGACGCGCAGGCCGGCCGCGGATGGAAGCCGAAGGGCAACCCGTGGGCGATCGCGGTGGCCGTGACCATGGCTGCCTTCATGGAGATCCTCGACACCACCATCGTCAACGTGGCGCTGCCGCACATCGCCGGCACGCTGTCGGTGAGCTACGACGAGGCCACCTGGGCGCTCACCTCCTATCTCGTGGCGAACAGCATCGTCCTGCCCATTTCCGCCTTTTTCGGCCGGGTCCTGGGACGCAAGCGCTATTTCCTCATCTGCATCGGCGCATTCACGGCCTGCTCGTTCCTCTGCGGGATAGCCACCAACCTGACGCAGCTGGTCGCCTTTCGCATCATGCAAGGCTTCTTTGGCGGCGGCCTGCAGCCGAATCAGCAATCGATCATCCTCGACACCTTCCCGCCGGAGCAGCGCGGCCGCGCCTTCTCACTGACCGCTTTCGCGACGGTGGTGGCGCCGGTGCTGGGACCGGCGTTGGGCGGCTGGATCACCGACAGCTTCAGCTGGCGCTGGGTGTTCTACATCAACGTGCCGGTCGGCCTGGTGACCATATTCGCGGTCATGAGCCTGGTGGATGATCCGCCCTGGCAGCGCAAGCAGTCGAAACTATCGGTCGACTACATCGGCATCGGGCTGATCGCGCTCACCTTCGCGGCCTTCCAGATCATGCTGGATCGCGGTGAGGACGATGACTGGTTCTCGTCGGGTTTCATCTGCACCTTCGCTGCCGTGGCGGCCGTGGGTTGCGCGACGGCCGTGGGTTGGCTGCTGTACACGGCCAAGCCCGTCGTCGATCTGCGCGTGCTCAAGGATCGCAATTTTGCGCTGGGCTGCGGCGCGATTGCGCTGTTCGCCATGGTGCTGTACGGCAGCGCCGTTCTGGTGCCGCAACTGGCGCAGCAACATCTCGGGTATACGGCGACCCTGGCGGGCTTGGTGCTGAGTCCCGGCGCATTGGCGGTCATCGTCCTGATCCCGGTGGTGGGGTACATCATGCCGCGCGTGCAGACGCGCTTCATCCTCTGTCTCGGATTTCTCTTGATGGGCGCCGGCCTCATGTATTCACGCAACGTCGCGCCGGACATCGATTTTCGACATCTGGTCATGATGCGCGTCGCGCAGGCGGCGCCGCTCGGCCTCCTGTTCGTGCCCGCGAGCGTCCTCGCGTATCAAACGGTGTCGCAGAAACTGGCGGGGGACGCGGCCGCGCTCTTCACCATGTTCCGCAACGTCGCCGGCTCGACCGGGATCTCGCTGTCGACGGCGCTCATCACGTCACGCACGCAGATCCACATGGCTTACCTCTCCGAGCACCAAAGCCCCGCCGGCGCCTCCTTCCAGCAGGCACTGGCGCAGTTCACACAGGCCATCCGCAATCTCGGCACGACGCTCCAAGACGCGGCGCAGGGCGCCGCGGGTTATGCGTACCGGGAGCTCATCGCGCAGGCGGGGCTTCTCGCCTATATGGATGTCTTTTTGCTCTTTGCCGTGCTCGCCTTCATCTTCGCGCCGTTCACCCTGCTGTTCTCGCCCGTCAAGAAAGCGGGCGGACCGGGAGGGCACTGATGCGAGGGCTGACGCTCATTCTCGCCGCGGCGAGCCTGCTCGCCGCGGCCACGCTCGCGGGCTGCAAGCTCGGGCCGGATTTCAAGGCGCCGCAGACGGCGGTGCCGGAGCACTTTTCCGTTCCGGCGTCCGGCGCAGGACCGCAGATATCGACCGCGGCACCAGCCGCGCGATTCTGGTGGCAGGAATTCAAGGACCCCGAGCTCGATCGCCTGGAGGAGAGCGCCGCCGGCGGCAATCTCGACCTCAAGGCAGCGTACTTCAGGATCGTCGAAGCCCGCGCCAGGCAGCAAGCCGCGCGCGCCGGGGAGCTGCCGTCGCTGAATGCTTCGGCCTCGTACACGCGCGAGCAATTGGGTCTCGCCGGCATCCTGAAGTCGCAGCATGTCGAGGTGCCGTCCGCCGATTCCGGCCTCGTCGGCGCCATCGAGAGCCCCATCAATTTGTATTCGCTCGGTTTCGATGCCTCCTGGGAGCTCGACCTGTTCGGCAAGGTGCGCCGCGGCGTGGAAGCAGCCGACGCCCAAAGCGTCGCCGCCGAGGAGGCGCGGCGCGATCTCGCGGTCTCGCTCCAGGCCGAAGTGGCGCAGACCTATCTGCAGTTGCGCGCCGCACAGGTGCTGGCCCGCGTGGCGCGGGAGCAAATCCAGGCTCAGCGCGACGTCGCCGCGCTGACCGAAAGCCGCCGGCAGCATGGCCTGGCGGGAGAAGCCGAAGTCGAATCGGCCCGTGGGCAACTGCGTGCGCTGGAAGCCGAGCTCCCGCCGTACGAGCAGCAGGCCGACAGTGCCCGACATGGGCTCGCCGTCCTCATGGGCGCGGCGCCGGAGGCCCTCGACGGGCAGCTCGTGCAGCAGGGCGAGCTGCCGCCGCTGCCGCAGAGCATCCCGGTCGGGTTGCCCTCCGGGCTGGTGCGCCGTCGCCCCGACGTACGCCGGGCGGAAGCGCAGCTGCATGCGGCAACGGCCGAGATCGGCGTGTCGATCGCCGCGATGTTTCCCGATATTTCGCTCACCGGAGCCTATGGTTTGCGCAATTCCAGCACCGGATACCTGTTCGACTGGGCCAGCCGCTTCTATTCCTTCGGCCCGACCATCTCCATTCCGATCTTTCACGGTGGTGCGCTGGTCGCGAACGTCAAGTTGTCGCGTGCTCAAGCCGAGGAGGCGGCGCTCGGCTATCGCCAGACCGTCCTCACGGCATTGCAGGAGGTGGAAGACGACCTGGCGAGCCTGCATCACGACTCGGAGCGCACGGCGGCGCTGCAAGACAGCGTGGCCGCCGATCAACGCGCGCTGGAGATCGATCTCGATGCGTACCGGCATGGCCTCATCACCTATGTCACCGTTCTGACGGCTCAGCTGCAGACGGTGCAGGCGCGCCAGACGCTCGCGCAGGCGGTCGCCATCCAGACGACCGACGTGGTCAAGATCTACAAGGCGCTCGGCGGAGGCTGGGACATCGGCGCGGGAGGGCAGCGATGAAAACCGGCCGGATCCGCCGCGCCCCGCCGATACCGATGCCGAGCGCGAAGACCAGAGCCGTCAGAGTCCGGCGAGTTGCCGTCATGACTTCCTCCCTGAGCTTCCTTCCTGAATGGTTTCCGCAGCTCCGCTGCAGGCCGTCTCAGTGCAGCGGCGCGCGAAGCGTGCCGCCGTAGACCACGCCCACGCACGGATTTGCTCCCAAAGCGTAACTCAGCTCCGCGGGATGCTCGATGCCCCACATCACGAAATCCGCGCGCTTGCCAACCTCCAACGTACCGATGTCGTCCGCGGCGCCGAGCGCGCGCGCCGCCTGGCGCGTCGTCCCGGCGAGCGCCTCCTCCGGCGTCAGGCCGAAGAGCGTGCACGCCATGTTCATCGCGAGCAACAGCGAGGTGCAAGGCGAGCTCCCCGGGTTGCTGTCGGAGGCCACGGCGAGAGCAACCCCTGCATCGCGCAGCATCTGCACGGGCGGGGGCGTCGTCTGCTTCAAGGTGAAAT
>DATAYZ010000002.1:0-17841 GCA_036272295.1 Steroidobacteraceae bacterium | reverse complement strand
CCAGGCGGGCACTGCTACCCGTTATATGTTCCGACGTCCACCTTGGGGCCGACTGATGAGCAGCGGTCTAGCCGCGGCCTAGCGGCCCACCTACGGGTAGCAGTGCCCGCCTGGCTCTTACCCAGACGGGGCGGTACGCCGGAGCGGCTGCCGACGGAAAACGAGACCTTCTTCCTACCGCCGACACTGCTGGGCGTAGGTTGCGCGATGCGCGGCGAGCACCGCGTTTTCCAGCGGGTTGCCGTCGCGATAGTCCGCGAGGCCGGGCGGTCGGTCGACGCCGAGCATCAGGCGCGGGCAGGGCTCGGGATTGCCGCAGACCAGTCTCACCGGGATCCGCTCGGCGTAGATCGGGAACGCATGATCCTCCTCGTCGTCGACGACACCCTTGGCGCGAACCTTCGCGGAAGCGCGCTCGATGTCCATGGCGATCACCGTCGTCGCGTTGATCTCCTGCTCGGTCGAGGGGCGCAGCTGCGCCGTGCGGTCCGGAAAGAACCGGTCCACCATCATGATGAGGGCGCGGCGTTTCTCGGCGGGATCATCGACCAGGCGCGCCAGGCCGAACGCCATCACGGAGCGGTAGTCGGCCGAGTGGTTGAATCCGCAGCGCGCGAGAATGAGGCTGTCGAAGTGCGTGACCGTGAGGCAGGCGCGCTCGCCGCCGGAGAGGTTCTTCAGCATCCGGCTCGAGTTGCTGCCGTGCCAGTAGAGGCGGGCGCCCTCACGCCAGTAGAGCGTCGGCGTGCAGAGCGGCCAGCCGTCGACGACGTAGGAGACGTGAGCGAGCGCGGCCGCGTCGAGCAGGCCGTGGACCGTCTCCTGGTCGTAATGCGCGCGGTCCGGCAGCCGCTTGATGCGGTTGAGGTGATCGACCGGATAGCCTGGCCCGCCGGCGTCATCGGATGGGGACGCGGAAGCATCATCGGACATCGCATGAATCCTCGGGACGCTGATCGGAACGGTCATCGCCGCAGCGGCGATGAGCACGGCACCATATTACCCCGCCGCCTCTCCCGGTCTATCCTGCCGCGTGCCGGGCCTCGAGCTCGGCCGCGACGTCGGCCAACGCGAGTCCGCGCACCTTCAAGAGCAGCAGCAGATGATAGATGAGATCGGCCGCCTCGCCGACCACCTCGCGCTCGCCTTGCCCGGCGCCCGCCAGGGCGAGCTCGACGCCTTCCTCGCCGACCTTCTGGGCGATGCGCCGCGGCCCCTCGGCGGCCAGCCTTGCGGTGTAGCTGCCTTCCGGCCGGGTCTCGAGGCGCTCGGCGATCAGGCGCTCGAGCACTGTGAGGAAGCCGATCCGCATGCCCGCCGGGGCGGGCGGCGCTTCCCCGAAGCAGGTCGGGGTGCCGCGGTGGCAGGCGGGACCCTGGGTCCGCGCGAGCACGAGGATCGTGTCGCGATCGCAATCCGCCGCGAGGCTGCAGAGCTCGAGGAAGTGGCCGGAGGTCTCGCCCTTGGTCCAGAGACGCTGCTTGCTGCGGCTCCAGAACGTCACGCGCCGGCTCTCGATGGTCCGCTCGAGCGCCTGCCGGTTCATGTAGGCCAGCATGAGCACGGCGCCGGAATCGGCGTGCTGCACGATCGCCGGCACCAACCCGTCGCTCTTGTCCCAGTCGAGCTCGGGAACCTCGTGATCCGTCATGGCCTCACCTCCACGCCCTGCTCGCGAAGCGCGCGCTTCAGCGCCGGGATCGCGATCTCGCCCGAGTGGAACACGCTGGCCGCGAGCGCGGCATCGACCTGCGCGCATGCGAACACCTCGGTGAAGTGCCGCATCTCGCCGGCGCCGCCCGAGGCCACCAGCGGCACGCTGCACACGGCGCGCACGGCGCCGAGCTGTGCAACGTCATAGCCGCGGCGCACGCCGTCGCTCGACATGCAGTTGAGCACGATCTCCCCGGCGCCGCGCCGCTGAGCCTCCCGGGCCCACTCGAGCGTGTCGCGCGCCGTGTCCCGGGTCCGCTCGGCGGCGCCGGTGAACTGTTGCACGCGATAGCCGGCGGGCGTGGTCTCGCTGTCGATGCCGACCACCACGCACTGCGAGCCGAAGCGCCTGGCGAGGGCATCGATCAGGCCCGGGTCGCTCAGGGCGGGCGAGTTCACCGAGATCTTCTCCGCGCCCGCCGCCAGGACCTCCTCGGCCTGCGCGACCGAGCGGATGCCGCCGGCCACGCAGAACGGAATGTCGAGCAGGCAGGCGACGCGCGAGACCCACGATCGATCCACGGTGCGCCCCTCCGGGCTTGCGGAGATGTCGTAGAACACGATCTCGTCCGCGCCCTCGTCCCGATAGCGCGCGGCCAGCTCGAGGATGTCGCCGACCACGCGGTGCTCGCGAAAGCGCACGCCCTTGACCACCTGGCCGTCGCGCACGTCGAGACAGGGAATTATGCGTTTGGCAAGAATGGCTGCATGTCCTTCGCGTCGAGTCGTCCGTCGAGCAGGGCCTTGCCGCTGACCGCGCCCGCGGCGCCGGTGTGCTCGAGCGCGCTCAGGTCGCGCGCGTCGCGGACCCCGCCGGAGGCCTGCCAGCGAATGCGCGGACTGCGCCGCACCGCCTCGGAGTAGAGCGCGAGGTTGGGGCCCGAGAGCGCGCCGTCGCGATTCACGTCGGTGCAGAGGACGTGCTCGAGCGCCGTCTCCGCGTACGCCGAGACGGCGTCCCACAGGGACAGCTCCGACTGCCGGCGCCAGCCGTGCGTCGCCACCCGCGGCGTGCCGGCCGGATCGACGCGCACGTCGAACGCGATCGCCACCCGGTCGGATCCGAAGCGCTCGATCCACTCGTGCACGCGCTCCACCTGGGTGACCGCGGCGCTGCCGACCACCACCCGTGCCGCGCCGAGATCGAGCATGCGCTCGACGGCCGCGGCATCGCGCAGACCGCCGCCCACCTGCAGCGCGGCGCCGAGCCGGGTCAGCGTGGCGATGAGCGGAAGATTCGCCGGGGTGCCGTCGGCGGCGCCGTCGAGATCGACCACGTGTATCCAGTCCGCGCCGAGCCCGACGTAGCGTGCCACGAGCTCGCCCGGATCGAAGTCGTAGCGCGTTTCCTGGGCGAAATCGCCGCGCAGCAGCCGCACGCAGCGGCCGGCCTTCAAGTCGATGGCGGGTATCAGCCGCACGGTCAGGCGAGCGCCAGGAAATTGCCGAGCAGGCGCGCGCCGACGCCGGCCGAGCGCTCCGGATGGAATTGCGTCCCGTAGAAGTTTCGCCAGCCGACGCAGGCGCTGAACTCCGTGCCGTAGCAGGTGCGCGCCAGTGTGGCCGCGCCGGGATCGAGCGCGTAGCTGTGCACGAAGTAGGCATAGGCCCCCTCCGCGATTCCCTCGAGCAGGGGCGATTCGCGCCGCCCCTCGAGCGTGTTCCAGCCCATGTGGGGTACGGGCCGGCGTTCCGCGGCTTGCAGCCGGCGGGCCCTGCCCGGCAATACGGCGAGACAGCGCGTGTCGCCCTCGTCCGAGGCGTCGTGCAGCAGCTGCATCCCGAGACAGATGCCGAGCACCGGTTGGGGGAGCGTGGGAATGAGGGCGGCGAGGCTTCGTTCGCGCAGCCGCGACATGGCATCCCCCGCGGCACCGACGCCCGGCAGGATGACGTGGGTCGCGGCACCGACGCGCACGGGATCGGCGGAGACCTCCGCTCGCGCGCCCAGTCTTTGCAGCGCGAACTGCAGCGAGGCGGTGTTGGCGCCGCCGCTCGCGACGATGATCACGTCCCGCGCGCTCACAGCGTTCCCTTGGTGCTCGGCAGCTCGGTCCCCTCGCGGCGGATCGCCTGGCGCAGGCTGCGTCCGACGCCCTTGAAGCACGACTCGATCATGTGGTGGGAATTCTCTCCGCGCACCGACAGATGCAGGGCCGCGCCCAGCGCATCGGCGAGCGAGCGGAAGAAATGCGGCACGAGCTCGGTGGGAAGCTCGCCCACGCGCTCGCGCCCGAAGCTTCCTTCCCACACGAAGTACGCGCGCCCGGACAGGTCGAGCGCCACGTGCGCCTCGGCCTCGTCCATCGCGAGCACGAAGCCGTAGCGTCCGATGCCGCGCTTGTCGCCGAGCGCCTCGCGCAGCGCCGCGCCGAGCGCGAGGGCGCAATCCTCGACGGTGTGGTGCTCATCCACCCCGAGATCGCCCGTGCAGGAGAGCTCCAGGGCAAAGCCGCCGTGGCGCGCGATCTGCTCCAGCATGTGGTCGAAGAATCCGATTCCCGTCGCGACCCGCGTCGGACCGGTCCGCGCGAGGTCGACCTCGGCGGTGATGTCCGTCTCGCGGGTCTTGCGCCGCACCCGGGCATGGCGGGCGCCGCCCAGGATGCGCTCGGTGACGGCCGGCCAGGTCTCCTCGGGCGCCCCGTCGAGGCGTATGCGCAGCCCGGTGACGCCGAGATTGGCCGCGAATTCCATGTCCGTGTCGCGGTCGCCGATCATGAAGCTGCGGTCCCGGTCGATGGCGGCGGCCGCGAGGTATTCCTGCACCATCCCGATGCGCGGCTTGCGGCAGGCGCAGTCCTCGTGCTTGAAGTGCGGACAGATGCAGACGGCCTCGAAACAGATTCCCTGCGATTCGAGCAGCTCGAGCAGAAAGCGCTGCACGAGCTCGAAGCTCTCGCGCGGGAAGCTCGCCGTACCGAGCCCGTCCTGGTTGGTCACCATGACGAAGCCGTAACCGGCATCGCGCAGCGCGAGCAGCGCCGGCACCACGCCCGGCATGAGGCGGACCTTGTCGAGGCGGTCGATCTGCTCGTCGGGCGTCTCCTCGTTCAAGGTGCCGTCGCGGTCGAGGAAGATCACCCGGCGTGCTCTCCCGGCACCCGCGCCGGTATCGCTCTCGGCGCTCATGGCTTGCTCACGCTCGCCAGCAGGGCGTCGTTCTCGGCGCGGGTGCCGATCGAGACGCGCAGCGAGCAGGGCAGCGCGGGATGCGAGCGCATGTCGCGCACCAGAAATCCGCCGGCGAGCGACAGGTTCAGGAATCGATCCGGATCCCGGCAGTCGATCAGCAGGAAGTTGGCGTCGCTCGGCCAGATCTTCTCCACGCCGCGCACTGCGGCGAGGCCGCGCCGGAGGTACTCGCGCTCCCCCAGCAGCTGCTCGATGCGGACCTCGGCGGCCGACTGTGCGATCGGTGCGAGGGCGCGCAGCGCCGCGGCGACCGCGGGCTCGGCCAGGGAGTAGGGCGGCACCACCTTCCTTGCGAGCTCGATCAGCTCGGGCTGCGCGAGCAGGGCGCCGATCCGGGCGCCCGCGAGCGCGTGTGCCTTGGACAGGGTGCGCAGGATGGCGAGGGTCGAATAGCGCTCCAGCCAGGACGAGACGCCCGCGGATCGCGACCATTCGATGTACGCCTCGTCGACCACGATGATCGCCCGGCCGTCGAGCTCGCCGCACAGGCGGTCGAGCGCCGACTCGTCCATCAGGTTCGCGGTGGGATTGTTCGGCGAGCACACATAGATGAGCTTGACGTTGGGACGCCAGGCGGCGAGCACGCGCTCGACGTCGAGCGCCCAGCCCTGCGTGCGGTCGAGCGGGATCTCCACCACGCTCGCGCCCTGGATGCGCGCGGCGAGCTGGTACATGCCGAAGCTCGGCGAGCATTGCAGGATGGCATCCTGGCCGGGACGCAGGTAGACGCGGCTCAGGGCGTCGATGGCCTCGTCGCTGCCGCGGGTCGCCAGCACGCGGTTCGCGGGCTGGCCATAGAGCGAGGCGAGGCGGTCGATGAGGGCGCGCGGCTGCGGCTCGGGGTAGCGGTTGAGGCCGGCCGCGGTGTCGTCCCCGGACGGCCGCCACGGCGCCTCGTTCGCGTGCAGGCGGGTGTGCGTCGGCAGCCAGGCCGCGTGCGAATAAGGCTTGAGCTTGATGATCTCGGGACGTGCGAGCGCCACCACCGGGTTCACGGCGCACCCCCCGGAAGGGCTGCGAGCCGCACCGAGACCGCGGCCGCGTGCGCGTCCAGTCCCTCGAGCGCGGCGAGCACGCGCGCGGTCGAGCTGAGCTCGATCAGGCCCTCCGGCGTCAGCTCCTGCACGGTGATGCGCTTTTGGAAGTCCTCGAGCGACAGTCCGCTGTAGGCCCGGGCGAACCCGTAGGTCGGCAAGGTGTGATTCGGCCCGCTGCAATAGTCGCCCATGGTTTCCGGCGACCAGTGTCCCAGGAATACCGCCCCCGCGGCGCGGACCTCGGCCAGCCAGCGGCGCGGCTCGTTGACCTCGAGCAACAGGTGCTCGGGAGCATGGTCGTTGGCGATCGCGAGCGCCTCCTTCAGGTCCCGCACGACGATGAGCCGCATGTTTTGCATCGATTCGGCGAGTATCTGCCGGCGCGATAGCACGGCACTCTGCCGCTCGAGCTCGCGCGCGACGGCCGCCGCGAGTCCGGCGCTCGGGGTGATCAGCAGGGACTGGGCCTCGGGGCTGTGCTCGGCCTGGGCGAGGAGGTCGGCCGCGACGAAGCTCGGCGCCGCGCTGTCGTCGGCGATCACCAGCACCTCGGTCACCCCCGCGGGCAGATCCGCGGCGGCGCCGGCCGGATCCTCCGACACCAGCAGTTTCGCGGCCGTGACCCAGGCGTTCCCCGGTCCGAAGATCTTGTCGCACTTGGGGATGGATTCGGTGCCGTAGGCCATGGCCGCGACCGCCTGGGCACCGCCCACCTTGAAGATGTGCTCGATCCCCGAGCGCCGGGCCGCGACCAGCACGCCCGCATCGGCACGTCCGTCGCCCGCCGGCGGCGTGCAGAGCACGCGGATCGGACACCCGGCGATGGCGGCGGGCACGCCGAGCATGATCGCGGTGGAGGGCAGCGGCGCGGAGCCGGCGGGAACGTACAGGCCGACCGCGCGCACGGGCACGGTGAGACGCTCGCACAGCACCCCGGGCGCCGTCTCCAGACGGATGTCGCCCGGCGCCTGCGCCGCATGGAAGCGGCGCACGTTGTCGATGGCGCGCTCCATCGAGGCGATCTGCTCGGGCGTCAGCGCACGCTCGGCGGCGCTCATCTCGTCGGCGGTCACGCGCAGCGTCGCGGGCGCCGCCCGGTCGAGCTCGCGGGTCAGGGCGTCGAGCGCGGCGTCGCCGCCGCGACGCACCCGGTCGATGATGGTGCGCGCCTGCGCGCGGACTCCGTCGGCATCGCGCTGCGCCGGGCGTGCCAGTGCCTGCAGGCGTTCGGCGGCGGTCAGAGTGCTCCAGTCGAGAATCTGCATCGATCGTGTATTCCGGTGATGGGCGCGCCGTTCCGGGTCACGGCGCCGATGGGGCTAGTCCAGCATCTTCTCGACCGGCAGCACCAGCACGGAGCTCGCGCCCGCGCTCTTCAGGTCCTCGAGCGTCTCCCAGAACACGTTCTCGCGGCACACGGCGTGCACCGCCACCCGGTCGCCGCGCCCTTCCAGCGGGATGACCGTGGGGGCTTCGCTGCCCGGAAGGAGCCTGGCGATGGCGGCGAGCGCGGAGCGCGGCGCGTGCAGCATGATGTACTTGCTCTCCTTGACCTGCTCGACGCCGTCGATGCGCATCAGCAAGCGGCGGGTCCACTCGCGTTTCTCGGCGGCCAGGGCTGCGGGAGTACGGATCAGCACGGCCTGGCTCGCGAGGATGGTCAGGGCCTCGCGCAGGTGATTGGCCGCGAGCGTCGAGCCGGTCGAGACCAGGTCGCAAATGAGGTCCGCGCGCTTCAAGCGCGGGGCGATCTCCACCGACCCGGACAGCACCACCACCTCGGCGCGGACTCCGTTGTCGGCGAGGAAGCGCTTGAGGATCTGCGGGTAGGTGGTTGCGATGCGCCGGCCCTCGAGCGAGCGGACGCCTTCGTAGGCGAATCCGTCCGGCACCGCGATGCACAGCTTGCAGCGGCCGAAGTCGAGCGTGCGCACCGTCTCGAACAGCGGTGCGATGCCGCGCTCCGTGAAGGCCAGGCGCTTCTCCTCGACCACGTTCAGGCCCACCAGGCCGAGATCGCAAACGTCCTCCTGCACGAGGTCCGGAATGTCGTCATCGCGCACGAACAGCACGTCGAGGGGCATGTTCTCGCCGTAGCACATGAGCTGATCCTTGCCCCGGCTGTACTTGAGCCCGCAGCGGGACAGCAGGTCGAGCGATGCGTCGGTGAGCCGGCCGCTCTTCTGGATCGCGATCTTGAGGCGCGTGAGATCCTGCCCGGCGCTCATGCGCGCGCGTCCTGGAAGCGGCTCATGCCGGCCGCCCGCTCAGGCGCTCGGCGACGGCGCGATATCCGCCGCTGCCCGACGTGAGATAGCGCGCCACGCGCCCGATGGTGGTCACGCTCACCCCCGTGAGACGGTGGATCTCGCGATAGGGCAGGCCGCGCTCCAGGAGCTCCACCACGGCCCAGCGGTCGGCCATCGCCTGCAGCTCCGCCGGTGTGCAGAGGTCACGGAAGAAGCTGCGGCATTCCTCGACGCTGCGCAGCGCGAGAATGGCCGCGCAGAGCGCACGCTCGTGCTGCTGTTCCTGGCGCTGCGTGAGCGATCGATGGGCTTTCACGGATTCCCTGCTTCGATGGATGTATTAACGTGCTAGTACATTAGTGCATTGGAAAGCGCGCTGCAATGCCCATATTCGGTAAAATGGCTTGACCCGCCCGGCGCGCCTGCTAAAATTCCGGAGCCCATCTAGACCGGCTGAGGGAAAGGCCCTTAGAAGCCGGGGCAACCACCCGAAAGGCACGTCCTCGAGGGAACGGTGCCAACTCCTGCGGAATCGGCATTCGATTCCGATAGATGAGCCGCCGATCATGCGTCAGTCGACGCAATGGCCGCGAGCGCTGACGCTGCAGGGGTTATCGAACCTGTATGCACGGAGCTCGAATTGGCCGACAAACCTGCCGAAATCATCGATGCGACGCTGCGACTGCCGCAGCCGCACACGCTGCACCACGGCGATGCGCTGCCGGATGCGCGCATCGCGTTCCGGCTGGCGGGTCCTGCGGACGCGCCCGTGGTTGCCGTTCTCGGCGGCATCTCGGCCCACCGCGTGGTGTCCGGCAGCGACGGCTGGTGGCCCCAGATCGTCGGGCCCGGCCTCGGCGTGGATACCCGCCATTATCGCGTGCTCGGCATGGACTACCTCGGCGGCCGCGGGTCGAGCTCGACCCCGGAGCGGGGCGGGCGCTTTCCGCCCCTGAGCTCCTACGACCAGGCGCACGCGCTGCGTGCCGTGCAGCGGCATCTCGGATTGCCGCCGCTGCACGCCATCGTCGGCGCGTCCTACGGCGGAATGGTCGCCCTGTGCTTCGCGGAGCGCTATCCCGATGCCGTGCAGCACATCGTGGTGCTGAGCGCGGCGGACGTCGCGCAGGCGCTGTCCACGGCGTGGCGCAGCGTTCAGCGTCAGATCGTGCGCGAGGCGATCGCCCGCGGCGACGGCCCTGCGGGGCTGAAGCTCGCGCGCGCCCTCGCCATGGCGACCTATCGCAGCTCGGTGGAGTTCCAGCTGCGCTTCGGCGGACCGCCGGTGCGCATCGAGGACCGCTTCCGCTTTCCGATCGAGGAGTACCTGTTCGCGCGGGGCGATGATTACGTGCAGAAGTATCGCGCCGAGTCGTTCCTCGTCTTGTCCGAATCGATCGATCTGCACCGGGTGGATGCCACGCAGGTGCGCACCCCGGCGACCCTGATCGCCGTGCGCGAGGACCAGCTCGTGCCGTTCGCCGACATGCAGGCGCTGTCCGCTCGCTTGAGCGGGCCGCGCCAGCTCATCGAGATCAATTCCATCTTCGGGCACGACGCCTTCCTCAAGGAGCGCGCGGCCCTGACCCCCATCATCAAATTGGCCCTGGCGGAGCAGATGTATGAGCAGCAAGGCGATCCCGAACCCTAGCAAGAAGATCACCACCCGGTCGGTTCGGGCCGGATTGGAGTCCGATCCGCACCATGGCTCGGTGGTGCCGCCGATCTATCTTTCGTCGAACTTTGCCTTCGAGAAGTACGGCAAGCCGCGCAAGTACGACTACACGCGCTCGGGAAATCCGACCCGCGATCAGCTCGGCACCGCGCTCGCGGACCTCGAGGGCGGCGCGGGGGCGGTGATCACCTGCACGGGCCTCGCGGCCATCACGTTGATTCTCTCGACGTTGCCGGCGGGCGCCCGGGTGGTTGCTCCGTTCGATTGCTATGGCGGCACGTACCGGCTGCTCGCGGGCTGGCAGCGCCAGGGCCACATCGCGGTGGATTTCATCGATCAGGCGGACCCGAAGGCGCTCGGCGATGCGCTGGCGCGGCGTCCGGCGCTGGTGTGGATCGAGACGCCGAGCAACCCGCTGCTCCGGGTGGTGGACATCCGGGCGATCACGGAGCGGGCGCGGGCGGCAGGCGCTCTGTCGGTGGTCGACAATACGTTCCTGTCGCCGCTCTGGCAGCGGCCGCTGGAGCTCGGCGCGGATCTGGTGATGCATTCGACCACCAAGTATCTGAACGGGCACAGCGACGTGGTCGGCGGGGCGGTGATCGCGGCGACGCTGCAGCTGCACGAAAGTCTCTGCTGGTGGGCCAATGCGATCGGCGTGACCGGGGCGCCCTTCGACAGTTTCCTGACCCTGCGCGGCGTGCGCAGCCTGCATGCGCGCATGCGCGTGCACGCGGAGAACACCGCCGCGGTGGTGGAGTTCCTCGTGCAGCATCCTTGCGTTCAACGGGTCCATTATCCGGGACTCGCGGATCATCCGGGCCATGACATCGCGCGGCGGCAGCAGAGCGGTTTCGGCGCCATGCTGAGCTTCGAGCTCGACGGCGGGGAAGCGGCGGTCGAGGCGTTCCTCACGGGGCTCGAGTGCTTCACGCTCGCGGAGTCGCTTGGCGGCGTCGAGAGTTTGATCTCGCACCCCGCCAGCATGACTCACGCGGGGATGGAGGAGGCGGCGCGGCTCAAGGCCGGCATCGGGCCGGGATTGCTGCGCGTGTCGGTCGGGATCGAGGATCCCGCGGATCTCATTGCCGATCTGGCGGCCGGGCTCGACCGCGCGGTCAAATTCCTGCCAGCACCGCGTCTGCGGCGTCGCGCGTCGTGACCGCCCGACCGATGGCCGCAAGGTCGGCCGGGAGCACGCCGTCCGCGACGGCGCGGCCGACGGCGACCTCGATCGTACGCGCCTCGATCTCGAGCCGGAGCGAGTAGCGCAGCAACATCGCGGCGCTCAGGATCGCGGCGTAAGGATTGGCGATTCCCCGTCCGGCGATGTCGGGAGCCGAGCCGTGGATGGGCTCGAACAATCCGCCGCGCGCCGACTCGCCCAGGGAAGCCGAGGGCAGCAGTCCCATCGATCCGGCCAGCATGGACGCCTCGTCGGTGAGGATGTCGCCGAACATGTTCTCGGTGACGATCACGTCGAAATCCGCGGGACGCCGGATGAGGTGCATGGCGGCGGAATCCACCAGCATGTGCTCGAACGCGATGTCGGGGAACTCGACGGGCATGAGGCGATCGACGACCGAGCGCCACAGCCGCGAGGTCTCGAGCACGTTCGCCTTGTCCACGGAGACCAGCTTGCGCCGGCGCAGGCGCGCGAGCCCGGCGGCGAGCCGCACGATCCGCTCTACCTCGAAGGTGCTGTAGCGGCAGAGGTCGGTGGCCTCGGTCGCGGTGCGCGTCTTCTCGCCGAAATAGATGCCGCCCGTGAGCTCGCGCACCACCATGATGTCGACGCCCTGCAGCAGATGGGCCTTGATCGGCGAGGCGTCGAGCACCGCCGGGTGGGGCACCACCGGCCGGAGATTCGCGAACAGGCCGAGGGCCTTGCGCAGGCCGAGCAGACCCTGCTCGGGCCGCACCTTGGCCGCGGCCGCGGACCACTTGGGGCCGCCGACCGCGCCGAGCAGCACCGCGTCGGCGGCGCGGGCGATCGCGAGCGTCGCCGCCGGCAGCGCCTCGCCGGTGGCGTCGATGGCGGCGCCGCCGATGAGCCCCGGCTCGAACTCGAAACGGTGGCCGAACTTGGCGGCGGTCCGCTCGAGCACGCGCACGGCCTCGGCCGTGACCTCGGCCCCGATCCCGTCGCCTGCGAGCACCGCGATCCGCGCTTTCACTGGGATCCCGGCCATCAGGCGTGCGCGGCCTCGAAGCGCTCGATGTCGCCGAGCTGGCTGCGCAGGTAGCCGAGCTCGTCGACGCCGTTCATCAGGCAATGACGGGCGAAGGCCTCGAGCGGAAACGGCGCCGTGCTGCCGTTCGGCAGCTCGAGGCGGCCTGCACCGACATCGATGGTGACCTCGACGCCCGGGTGCTCGATCAGCCACTTCGCGGCGGCCGCGTCCACGATGACCGGCACGAGCCCGTTCTTCAGGGAGTTGCCGCGGAAGATGTCGGCGATCTCGGTGCTGATGACCGCGCGAATTCCGTGGTCCAGGAGCGCCCACGGCGCGTGCTCGCGCGACGAGCCGCAGCCGAAATTCGGTCCTGCGACCAGGATCGCGGCGCCGTGGGACTCGGCGCGATTCAGCACGAAGTCCGGATTCGGAGCGCCGTCCTCGCGGTAGCGCCAGTCGGCGAACAGGTTGCGGCCGAGCCCGTCCTTGGTGGTCGTCGTGAGGAAGCGCGCCGGAATGATCTGATCCGTGTCGATGTTGCTCGAGGCGATCACCACGGTCCTCGAGCGGATGCTGCGCACCGGGGTCATCGGAGCATGTCCCGCGGATCGGTGATCAGCCCGCGTACCGCGCTGGCGGCCGCGGTGAACGGGCTCGCGAGCAGCGTGCGTGCTCCGACGCCCTGGCGGCCCTCGAAATTACGGTTGCTGGTGCTGACCGAGTACTGGCCGGCCGCGATCGTGTCGCCGTTCATGCCGAGACACATCGAGCATCCCGACTCGCGCCAGTCGGCGCCCGCGTCCTTGAAGATGTCCGCATAGCCCGCCGCCTCGGCCTCGCGCTTCACCTGTTGCGAGCCGGGAACGATGAGCAGCCGCACGCCGGGCGCCACCTTGCGTCCCTTCAAAATCTGCGCCGCCGCCTCGAGGTCGGCGAGCCGCCCGTTGGTGCAGCTGCCGATGAACACCACGTCGACCCGCTTGCCGAGCATGGCCTCGCCGCCATGGAAGCCCATGTAGGCAAGCGCCTTGTCGAATATCTCATCGCCGCGCTTGTCCGGGATCGCGGCGCCGATCGGCAGCACCATGCCGGGGTTCGTGCCGTAGGTGATCATCGGCTCGAGGGTGGCGGCGTCGATGCTCGCCGCGGCGTCGAACGCCGCGCCCGGATCGGTGGTGAGCGTGCGCCAGTGCGCCACGGCGCGCTCCCATGCCGCTCCCTTGGGCGCGCGGGGCCGTCCCTCGAGGTAGGCGAACGTCGTTTCGTCCGGCGCAATCATGCCGGCGCGTGCGCCGGCTTCGATGGACATGTTGCACACGGTCATGCGCTCGTCCATGGACAGTGCGCGGATGGTCGAGCCGCGGAATTCGATCACGTAACCGGTCCCGCCGGCGACGCCGATGCGGCCGATGATGGCGAGGATCAGGTCCTTGGCCGTGACGCCCGGCTGCAACGCGCCTTCGACGTTGACGGCCAGGGTCTTGGGCTTGCGCTGCAGCAGCGCCTGCGTGGCGAGCACGTGTCCGACCTCGGTCGAGCCGATGCCGAATGCCAGCGCGCCGAAGGCGCCGTGCGTGCTCGTGTGGCTGTCGCCGCAGACGATGGTCATGCCCGGCTGGGTGGCGCCGAGCTCCGGGCTGATGACGTGCACGATGCCGCGCCGCGCGTCCCGCATCGCGAACAGCTCCACGCCGAATTCCGCCGCGTTCCTCTCGAGCGTCGCCACCTGCCGGGCTGCGGCGTCGACCTTGATCGGCACGCCGCCGAACACCTGCTCGGTCGCGGTCGGGATCGAATGATCCATCGTCGCGAGCGTGCGGTCGGGCCTGCGCACCGGCAGGCCCAGGCTCTTCAGCAGGCTGAACGCCTGCGGGGAGGTGACCTCGTGGATCAGGTGCAGGTCGACGTACAGCACCGCCGGCGCCGCGGCGGTCTCCGCGACCACTTCGTGCGCTCTCCAGACCTTGTCGAACAGCGTGCTTGCGCTCATCGGCTCACGGCCCCGGCGAGATCAGGCCTTGGTGGATTCCAGCCACGGCATGCGTGCCCGCAACTGGGCGCCGACCTTCTCGATGGAATGCGTCAGATCCGCCTTGAGGAGTTTCGAGTACTTGCGCCGGCCGTTCTTGTTCTCGGCTATCCACTGGCGCGCGAATTTGCCCTGCTGGATCTCCGCAAGAATCTTGCGCATCTCCTTCTTGGTGGCCTTGTTGACGATGCGCGGTCCGCGGGTCAGATCGCCGTACTTGGCGGTCTCGCTGATGTAGCGGTGCATCTTGGTGATGCCGCCCTCGTGCAGCAGGTCGACGATGAGCTTGAGCTCGTGCAGGCACTCGTAATACGCAACCGCGGGTTGATAGCCGGCCTCGACCAGCGTCTCGTAGCCGCGGACCACGAGCTCGGTGGCGCCGCCGCAGAGCACGGCCTGCTCGCCGAACAGATCCGTCTCCGTCTCCTCGGCGAACGTCGTCTCCAGCACGCCGCCGCGCGTCCCGCCGATGCCGTCGGCATAGGCGAGGGCCCTGGCTTTCGCCTTCTTGGACGGGTTCTGCGCGATGGCCAGCAGGCACGGCACGCCCCGGCCTTGCTGATACTGGCGCCGGACGAGATCTCCCGGACCCTTCGGCGCGATCAGCACCACGTCCAGGTCCTTGCGCGGCTTGATCTGGTTGAAGTGGATGTTGAAGCCATGCGCGAACAGCAGCGTCGCGCCCTTGGCGATGCGGCCCTTCAGCTCGCGGTACAACGATTTTTGCGTGAGGTCGGGGACGAGCATCGCGATGAGATCGGCGCCCTCGACCGCCGCGATCGGCTCCAGGACCTTGAGGCCATCCTTGCGGGCCTTGTTCCAGCTGTCGCCCTTGCGCACGCCCACCACCACGTCATAGCCGCTGTCGTGCAGGTTGAGCGCGTGCGCGCGTCCCTGGCTGCCATATCCCAAGACCGCGATGCGCGCACCGCGCAAAGCTTTCTTGTCGACGTCTTTCTGTGAGTACAAACGCATGGAGTCTCCTTGCCGATACCGTCTACGAAAATCTGCCTTCAAAAAACGCGAAACCCCGCCAAGACGTTGGAGCTTGCGGGGTCCCTTGGAGCTTGCGGCGCCTGGTAAATTCAGCCCCAAATAGCACCACAGAATCTTCTATGATGCAAGTGATGCACACGCACATGACCGCCGCAGGCGACTCGATTCCGCTCTGGCTGCTTTACGAGGACGAGGTCGGCGGCTGGTGCGCGGCTCAGCCGCCGGCCGTCGCGCAATGGCTCGGGCAGCAGGGCTTCAAAGGCGAGCGTCATCGGGTCGTCGCGCTCGCCGGCGAGGGCGGCGCGGTGGCGGGCGCGGTCGCGGGCCTCGGACGACGGCAAGGCCCGCTGTCGCTCTGGCACGCGGCGGGAATCGCGGAACGCCTGCCGGCGCGCCGCTTCCGGCTCGCGCAGAGATTTACCGAAGCGGAAGCGACGCAGATCTGTCTGGGATTCGCGCACGCGGCTTATCGCTTCGACCGCTATCGTCCGGCGAAGAGCGAGACGGCGACGCTCGAGGCGCCGCTCGAGGCCGATGCGCGCCACGTGGCGCTCGCGGCGGAGGGCTCGCGCATGGCGCGCGACTGGATCAACACGCCGACGGCGGACTTCGGGCCGCCGGAGCTGACCGCGGCGGTGCGTCAGGTCGCGGAGCGGCACGGGGCCGTTTGCCGCGAATGGGTCGGCGAGGAGCTCCTCGCCGCGAACCTTCCCGCGATCCATGCGGTCGGCCGCGCATCCGCGGACGCGCCCCGGCTGATCGAGCTGCGCTGGTCCCCGCCGGACGGCGCGGACCTCCCGCGGCTGACGCTCGTCGGCAAGGGCGTCTGCTTCGACAGCGGCGGCCTCGACATCAAGCCGAGCTCGGGAATGGCGCTCATGAAAAAGGACATGGGCGGCGCCGCGGTCGCGCTCGCGCTCGCGCACATGCTGATGAGCGCGCAGGCCCGGGTGGATCTGCGCCTGCTGATTCCCGCCGTGGAGAACGCCATCTCGGGCGATGCCTACCGCCCGGGCGACGTGCTCGCGACACACAAGGGCCTGACGGTGGAGGTCGGCAACACCGACGCGGAGGGACGCCTCGTCCTCTGCGATGCGCTGGCGCTCGCCGACGAGGAGCACCCGCATCTGATCATCGATTTCGCGACGCTCACGGGCGCCGCCCGCGTGGCGCTCGGGCCCGACCTGCCGGCGCTGTTCGGCAGCGACGAGGGCATGGTGCGGGACCTCGCGCGAATCGCCGCCGAGGAGCACGACCCGCTGTGGCCGATGCCGCTCTGGGCTCCCTATGATGAGGAGCTGTCGAGCAGGATCGCCGACCTCAACAACGTGTCCGCGTCGGCATTCGCGGGCGCCATATTCGGCGCGCTGTTCCTGAAGCGCTTCGTCGCGGACGCCACGCCCTGGATGCACATCGATCTG
Source organism: Steroidobacteraceae bacterium (assembly GCA_036272295.1). Taxonomy (GTDB): domain Bacteria; phylum Pseudomonadota; class Gammaproteobacteria; order Steroidobacterales; family Steroidobacteraceae; genus Bog-1198. Next base: position 1,349 of record DATAYZ010000002.1, on the reverse strand, counting down.
TACGCCTGGAATCCCAGGGATCGCCCGGGCCGCGGAGTCGGCGCGGAAGCGCAGGGACTGCGCGCCGTGTTTCGGTATCTCGTGCGCCGCTTCGGCGCACCGTAGCGCCGCCGCCGGCGCACGCGCCCATTGCGCCGGAGCGATCCGGCTGTTTATGCTTCGGCCCCCGCAACGCGCCGTCACCGCTCATGCCGAAAAGATCCGCCGCCATCGATACGCGCCGCCACTCCAGGCTGGTGGTCGACGGCGTCAAGCAGACGCCGAGCCGCGCCATGCTCCGGGCGGTCGGGTTCAATGATGCGGATTTCGACAAGCCGCAGGTCGGCATCGCCTCCACCTGGAGCAATCTGACGCCCTGCAATATGCACATCGACGAGCTGGCGCGGCTGGCCGCCGCCGGCGTGGAAGCGGCGGGCGCCAAGCCGGTCACGTTCAATACCATCACGGTGTCGGACGGGATCTCCATGGGCACCCCCGGGATGCGCTACTCGCTGGTGTCGCGGGAGGTGATCGCGGACTCGATCGAGACCGTGGTCGGTGCGCAGGGGTTCGACGGCGTCGTCGCCATCGGCGGGTGCGACAAGAACATGCCGGGCTGCATGATGGCGCTGGCGCGGCTCGACCGCCCGGCGGTGTTCGTCTATGGCGGGACCATCCGCCCGGGAGCGGACCGGCGCGACATCGTGTCGGTGTTCGAGGCGGTGGGCGGCTACGCCAAGGGCACGGTGACCGAACAGCAGCTCAAGTTCGTCGAGCGCACGGCCATCCCGGGTCCGGGCTCGTGTGCCGGCATGTACACCGCGAATACCATGGCCTCGGCCATCGAGGCGCTCGGCATGAGTCTGCCCAACAGCTCGGCCCAGGACGCCGTGTCCACGCAGAAGCGCGACGATTCCACCCGGGCCGGCGCCGCGGTCGTCGACCTGATCCGGCGCGGAGCCACCCCGCGGCAGATCATGACGCGGCGTGCGTTCGAGAACGCCATTACGGTGGTCATCGCCCTCGGCGGCTCGACCAATGCGGTGCTCCACCTCATGGCCATCGCCTCGTCGGCGAACGTCAAGCTTCACCTGGACGATTTCACACGAATCGGCAGGCGAGTGCCCGTTCTTGCCGATTTACGTCCGAGCGGGCGCTATCAAATGTCGGAATTGGTGGCCATCGGCGGGATCCAGCCGCTGATGAAGATGCTCCTGGAGCGGGGATTGCTGCACGGCGATTGCGCGACCGTGACCGGCGCGACGCTGGCGGAGAACCTCGCGGACGTTGCGCCATATGCGAGCGGCCAGGACATCGTTCGCCCGCTCGACAATCCGATCAAGAAGGACAGCCACTTGGTGGTTCTTTAC
>DATAYZ010000001.1:0-3420 GCA_036272295.1 Steroidobacteraceae bacterium | reverse complement strand
ACCGCAGGCGCTCACCTCGAACCCCGCCGCCCCCATCGCCCTGCGCCCCGCCGCAACCCATCACTCGCTGCCCACGTGCCCATCGCCTCGCGCCCGCGCGCGCACCACATCGCCCCGCGACCTGCCGCACCCATCGCCTCGACGCCCCGCGACCTGCCGCACCCATCGCCTCGACGCCCCGCGACCATCGCCCGCGCGCACACCTATCGCTTCGTGCGCCTCGCACCCATCTGCCGCGCGCACACCTATCGCTTCGTGCGCCTCGCACCCATCTGCCGCGCGCCCCCGTACCCATCGCCACATGCGGCCGTAACCGCCCGCATGCATAGCCGAGTCGGGGAGACGCTGGGCGCGATCGACGGGTCTTCCGGCCGGCGCCTTGACAGGCCAAGCCCTCGCTGATACCCATACCGCCTGCCTGGGGTCATAGCTCAGCTGGGAGAGCGCTAGAATCGCACTCTAGAGGTCAGGGGTTCGATCCCCCTTGGCTCCACCAGGTCAACGAAGGGTCTCGCAACGGTGCGAGGCCCTTCGTCGTTTCGGTCGAATGAGCAACGAGCGAGCGTGAGCGAGCGTGAGCGAGATGGTGGGACGAGGTCGATACGCGCTTACTTCGACGAAGCGCCCAGGTTGAGCCCGAACGACGAGCCGAGGTCCTTGATCAGGGCCTGGCCGGCCCCGACGGCGCAGCCCAGCGCCGCGCCGTGCACGCCACCCATGATGCCTCCGCCAGCGCCGGTCAAGCAGCCGCTGATCAGGTCGCCCGGGATGTTCGACTGCTGCGGTGTCGTGGCCGGTGCGGCCGGCTTCGTGCTGGCTTTCGTCGCGGCAGCCGCACCGCCGACGACGGTCTCGAGGTTGATGGTGGAGATGGACTCGAGCGTTTGCATCATCATGCTCGGCCTCTTGTGCAGCGCCGATGCCATGCGGATCTCTGCGAGAACATTGGGCGAAGGGGTGGCGGCTCCCGTTGCCTGTGTGGATGGGGCTGCTGCCGTCAACCGCGGATGACAATCCGCGGTGCGGCGCGAGCGCAGCGTGCTGGCCGGCGATTGAGCGGCTCGGCCGCCGAGATCGGGCCGCGCGCCCGTGGGTGATCCGCGATGCTGATCGACGGCTGCTGATCGACGGCTGCGCCGATGATCGCGTGCTTGGCTCCGAGTTGCTCACCTACCTGTCGGGCACGTCCGTGGTCAGCCCGTCGGACTTGGACTGCGCGGATGGGTCAGATCCGGGTGGAGTCGGGATCCTCATCCTCGGGATGAATCTCCGGCGCCCGGTAGAACAAGCCGCAGTCGCCGAGCGCGAGGATGACGTTATCGTCAAGCTCTGCCACGAGCTTCGGCTGGTTAACGTAATCATCTGTGTTGATGAACGTGTTGCGGAGCGTCCATTGTCGCTTGTTGCATATTGCAATGCCGGGCCAGATCCGGACCTTGTGTCCGCGCACCACGTGCACGAGCCCGGCGGCAAAGCACACCGCGGCGATGGCGATGGCGACGGCCGCGCGCAGGAGTCCAGGTCCCATACTCGGCGACATAACATGGGAGCAAAGCTTCCGAGAAGCCCTGTCAGCGCGGTGCAGCATTTCACGGCGAGGGTTGCGGAAGGGTGAGCGTGTCCCAGGTGTCCAGGAGCACGCGCAGACTGGCAAGGTCCCCTCCGAGGCAGCGCTCGCGCAGTGCGTCGAAATAGTGTAATTGCAAAACTTCTCCCGGATTCCGCTTTGTGTAGTGGAGCTTGGGACTCTTCTCGGTCAGCATTGCTTCAGGTACGCGAGGTGGAAGGAGGCGCGCGTAACGTAGCCCGGCGGACGCCCCATGCCTTCCGGATCGGCAGTGCGGACGTCGAAGAAGCGCTGGAAGCGGAGTAGGTCAGACGACGTAGGGTTGCGCGTCATCATGGCGCGATGGCCGAGGAACCACGTCTCGGCGCAGCAGTGCTGCACGATCACGTGCGAGCGAAAGTGCGGATTGTCATCGCGCACTCGGATGTCGCGCTCGGCGCGACCGAGCTCCTCGGTGATCTCGACCAGTTTCTCCTCGTACGACAACTCCTCCGAGTCGATGCAAATGAAGAAATGATCGACGGAGGGTGCTCCTTGAGGTCGAGGAGCGAATCGCGGATGCGCTCGACGTAGCTTGGATAGCCACCGCCGGAGATGATGTAGAAGCGATCGCCGGTGAGATCGGCGACGAGGCCAACTTCCGAGAGCTGCGGTAGCGCGTGGCGGAGCCAGCGGCGATAGAGCATCGTCTCCGTGCGGTCACCCTCGACGAGGAAGTATAAATTCACGGCACGTCCGCGACATATTCCGGTAGGTTGATGAGGCGCGTGAACGCTTGGTGGTGGGAGGCGCCGCGGAGCGCAGGGATGTCGCGCGCGCTGGCGACGCGCACCACGGAGCCCTTGCGCATGACGAGCTTCCACGTGTCGGTCGGGAGGTTGTTGATGATATAGGGGTGGTGACTTGTGAGGATGTATTGGAAATCGGGCGCCCGCGCGAGGAGGAAGTCGACGAGCGGAGGCATGCAGTTGATGCCAAGGCTGTTCTCGAACTCGTCGATGACGATGACCGCGCCGGGCGGCGCCACGGTCAACTCGATCATGTGCGCGAGCGTGCGTACCATGCCCGAAGACATGTGCTCTTGCGGGATCCATTCGTCAGCGCCTTCTTCGCAAATGCGAAGTACGAACTTGGATCGACTGTCTGAGAGGCGAACTCGCTCTACGTCAATCTTCGTCACACCCGGAAAGATGGCGCAATATGCCGACTGCAGACCTTCCCAGTCAGCTGGCCGGCAAAAGTAATTGTCGCTGATCACCGCAGCCGCCGCCCTGGACGGCACCGCCTACGAGCTACGTCCCCGCTCGAGCTACGTCCCCGCTCGAGCTACGTCCCCGCCCAAGCTACATCCCCGCACGAGCCGTCCGCACCGCACCGGCTCGAAGCGGCACCCCTCGCCGCTGCGCTCGCCGCTCTGTGCTGCCCCGCCGGCGCGGCGCCCGGTTTCAGCCTACTGTGCGGTCATGCGTTTCACACCGGAGCAGTTGGCGCGATGGCGGCGCGAGATGATGCGGCGCGGCCAGAGCTTGTCCACGTTGCTGTCCGAGGTGCTCGCCGGCAAGCAGCCACCGGCGCTCGCGGCGCTGCTCGATGGCAAGCCGGGCGCGCGGCCCGAGGAGGTGTTGCGGCGGGCGCTCGATCAGGTCGAGGCGCGGCGCAAGCTGCTCGATGCCGGCGATGATCGCTACGGCCGATGCGACGTCTGCAGCATCGACATTGGCGCCGCCGCGCTCGACGAGCTGCCGTGGGCCGATCGCTGTGCCGCGCACATGACCCTGTAGCGGCGCAAGCCCGTTCGGGTTGTCGCAAGCCCGTTCGGGTTGTCGCAGTAGCGGGGTCGACCTCGGCGCCGC